>JALWNK010000079.1 GCA_026995935.1 Deltaproteobacteria bacterium | reverse complement strand
ATAGGTTCTTGAAACACCATGGCCATGTCCCTGCCCCTTAAGGGCCTCATGGAATCCAGGGGCAGGGAGAGGATGTCCTTGCCATCAAATTTAATGTTCCCTGTAATATCAAAACGTTCTTCTGGCAGGAGCCTCATGATGCTGAATGCAGTCATGGTCTTTCCGCAGCCAGACTCTCCCACCAGGCACACCCTCTGGGCCTTTTCCACACAAAAAGAAACGCCCCTTACTGGACGCAAGGGGCGTTTGGGATCCTTTATTGTGACAGTGAGGTTGGAAACCTCAAGGATGGGATTGTTTCCTTTTTTCATTCACGGTTTCTTATGAGAAGGGTTGCCGGATCTAGAAAGACGTCCTCTGCGTCCTCAGACCTTTGTCCCTTCATGACCATGATGCTGATTTTGCCCTTTGCCGCCTTGAGCCCGATAAGGACTTCAAAGAGGTCTGAAAGGGGTTCAAAGGATGCCGGGATCTTCCCGGGTTCCAGGGCGTCATCAGGGCTTACGGTTATGGCAAACCATATGGGGAAGCCCATTTCCCTTGCAAGTATTTTGAGCTCTGCCAGGGGTTCCCTGCTCTCATCCCCTATGGGAAGCCCATCTATGATCATAAGCTGCGGAAAGAATATTCCCTGCTCTGTAAGATCATTGAGCCGCTCTTCAAGCCTTGCAACTGAAAAGTCATCCACGTTGAAGGTCATTATGAAGCGGTGGGGAAGAATGGTATCCCACAGCTCTGAGGTGTTATTGAGTTCGTACTCCTGGGAGATGTTGTGAAAAACCTCCTCGTACCAGAGGCACACCTTCCTGACAGGCTGTGTCAGGCTGACATGGAGTACGTTTCTTTCCCTTAAAAGGTTACTTAGGGCAAGCTGGACAAGGAAGGCGGTTTTGCCCACACCTGCCTTGGCTAGAACACCTCCAAATTCACCTTCTTTTATTGGCTCCCGTTCTTTGCTTCCCAGTATCATCAAGGGGTTTCTTAAAATGAGCTCTTTTTTCAACATGGCAATGGACCTTTCCCTAAGATATACGACGTTGTCCCTGCCCCTCAGGCCCTGGACAGGGTTTTTTCTTTTCTGCACAGACTCCATTCATCTATGCGGCCTTTTTGTTTTTCTCCTGGGCCTTTTTCACCAGTTCCTCTGCAATGGCCTTCGGCACTTGGCGATAGCAGGAGAACTCCATGGTAAATTGGGCCTTGCCCTGTGTGATGGAGCGAAGGTCCGTGGAGTAGCCAAACATCTCAGAGAGGGGTACTTCTGCCTCTATTACGCAGGAGTCACCCTCGTCCTGGGCGCCAAGTATCATGCCCCTTCTCTGGTTCAAGGTGCCCATTACGGCCCCCTGGAACTCAGAGGGTGTCTCAACTGCCACCTTCATGATGGGTTCCAGGATGGCGGGCTTTGCCTTTTTGAAACCCTCCTTGAAGGCACCCCTTGCAGCAGCCTGGAAGGCCGTGTCAGAGGAGTCCACAGAATGGGCCTGGCCGTCGTTGATCACCACCCTGATGCCTGTAACAGGAAAGCCAAGCAGCTGGCCTTTTTCAAGGGCGCTCTTAAAACCCTTCTCCACAGATGATATGAACTCTGTTGGGATTGCGCCACCCACTATCTTATTTACAAATTCAAACTCGCCGTCAAAGGGCTCCATGTAGCCTGCAACCCGTCCATACTGACCGGCGCCACCTGTCTGTTTCTTGTGGGTGTAGTTGAAGTCCGCCCGCTGGGTAATGGTCTCCCTGTAGGCGACCTGGGGCGCGCCAGTATGAACTATGGCGTTGTACTCCCTCTTCATTCTCTCAATGTAGACCTCAAGGTGCAGTTCTCCCATGCCCGAGATGATGGTATCACCGGTTTCATGGTCCACCCTTACCCTGAAGGTTGGATCCTCCTTGGAAAATCTTGAAAGGGCTTTGGACATGTTCTGCTGGCTCTTGTTGTCCTCAGGCACAATGGCCAGGGAGATGACCGGTTCAGGCACATGCATAGAGGTCATGGAGTACCTGATTCCAGGGGATGTGAAGGTGTCTCCAGAGGCGCAGTCGATTCCGAAGAGGGCGCCGATGTAGCCGGCTGGTATCTCTTCGATGTCTTCCATCTGGTTTGCGTGCATGCGTACCACGCGGCCCACCTTCACCTTTTTGCCCGTGCGGGAGTTCACAATGAAGTCCCCCTTTCTTAGGGTTCCCTGGTACACCCTTATGTAGGTGAGCTGGCCGTATCTTCCCTCCTCTAGCTTAAAGGCAAGGGAGACAAGGGGCTTTTCAGGATCAGGGGAAAGAACCACTTCCTTTTCATCGTTTTCAAGGTCAAGGGCGATGTTTTCCACCTCTCCTGGATGCGGTAGGTAGCGGGTAACTGCATCCAGCAGGGGCTGAACCCCTTTGTTCTTGTATGCAGAGCCCATGAACACGGGAGTCATTTCCCTTTTAAGGGTCCCGATCCTGATGGCGTCAATGAGAAGATCTTCCGGAATTTCCCCCTCAAGGGCTGCCTCCATGAGTTCCTCAGAAAACATGGATGCGGCATCAATAAGCTCTTCCCTTTTCTTTTCTGCTTCATCCTTGAGCTCAGCAGGTATCTCGTCGATCCTGATCTTTTCACCCTGCTGGCCCTCAAAGTAGACGGCCTTCATCTGAACCAGGTCCACGACGCCCTGGAAATCGTTTTCAAGGCCAATGGGTATCTGCATGGCCACAGCGTTGTGATGGAGTTTTTCTCTCAGCTGTTCAACCACCTTCATGGGGTTTGCGCCGCTCCTGTCGCACTTGTTCACAAAGGCAATACAGGGGACCTTGTACCTTGCCATCTGGCGGTCAACGGTTATGGACTGGGACTGAACTCCACCAACTGAGCAGAGTACCAGCACGCCACCGTCAAGCACCCTCAGGGCCCTTTCCACCTCGATGGTGAAGTCCACGTGGCCAGGGGTGTCGATTATGTTTATTTCGTGATCGTTCCACTCGCAGTAAGTAGCAGCAGAGGTGATGGTGATGCCGCGCTCTTTTTCAAGTTCCATGAAGTCCATGGTTGCGCCAACACCATCCTTGCCCTTTACGTCATGGATGGCGTGAATCCTGTTGGTGTAATAAAGGATTCTTTCCGTAAGGGTAGTCTTTCCAGCGTCGATATGCGCGCTGATACCTATGTTCCTGACTTTCTGCGGATCTCTTTTCATTTTTCTTTACCTCTAGATAAGACAAAATTGTTTCTGTGGGCCTGTAAAAGGCCCTTGCACTCACCCTCTAAAGCTATGTTTACCTGTGAATTTGATATAGACTAAAGAATTCTTGCGTCGGAAGTCTTTAGAGGCTTGCGTATCTAACTGCTTGAAGGCCTTTTGTCAAGGCCAATTATGTCAAATATGGGTTTATTAATCTCTGATTTTCAGTTCACCAATAGATGAATAGTTATTGCGGACCATAAAGTCAACGATGCCAGTCAAAATTTTCTCGGAAGCTCCAGGGTCTACAAGCGTTGCAGTACCTACCTGAATGGCGCTTGCCCCAGCCATGAGAAACTCCAGGGCATCCTGAAAGTTTGAGATGCCTCCAATTCCTATTACAGGTATCTTGACCGTCCGTGCAACCTGCCACACCATCCTCACTGCAACAGGCCTGATGGCAGGGCCTGAAAGGCCTCCAAATACGTTTCCAAGCACAGGGCGGCGCTTTTCTATGTCTATGGCCATACCCAAGATGGTATTTATGAGGGAGACACAATCTGCTCCACCATCCTCTACTGCCCTTGCTATCTCACATATATCGGTAACATTTGGAGAAAGCTTAACTATTACAGGCAGGTCACAGGCCCCTTTCACCGCTCTTGTAACCTCATTTGCCGCCCTTGGGTCTGTCCCAAAGGCCACCCCTCCCTCTTTAACATTTGGGCAGGAGATGTTTACCTCAATGGCATCCACTCCCTCAAGGCCACTCAGCCCCTCGGCCATCTTCTGGTATTCTGCCACAGAGTTTCCAAGGATGTTGACTATGGTCCGGAGCTTGTGCTCCCTTAGCCATGGAAGCTTCTCGTTCTTAAAGGCCTCAAGGCCAACATTTTCCAGCCCTATGGCATTTAAGAGCCCGCATGGGGTTTCATGGATCCGTGGTGGCGGATTCCCCTTCCTTGGCTCAAGGGATATGCCCTTTACAACTATTGCCCCAAGCCTTTTAAGGTCAATAAGGTCCTTAAGTTCTTTTCCGTACCCACAGGTACCGGACGCCAAAAGGACAGGGTTCTTGAGAATGAGCGGGCCAAGTTTTACCTTGAGATCCGGCTCCTTTTTTTCTTTCTCAGTGTGACTCGTCATTTTTATTACCAGGCGAGCTCCTCAGCCCTGAAACAGGGGCCATCCTTGCAGACATGCAAGTAGCCGCCATCCTTTGCCTTTACGGCACAGCCAAGACAAAGCCCACTGCCGCAGGCCATGGTGGTTTCAAGGGATACCTCACATCTTACTCCATGAACCGAACAAAGGTGATAGACAGCCCGAAGCATTGGGTAGGGGCCGCAGGAAAAGATGGTAACATTGGCCTTTGCCTCATCTTCAAGCCTTGAAAGGAGCCTGTCAAGCACCTCTGTGACTAGCCCCTGGTTTCCAAAGCTTCCGTCCTCCGTGGAGACCAGGATCTCAAGCCCTGTTTCCCTGAAGGGTTCAAGCCTGAGGAGCTGACTTTTTGTAATTGCCCCAAGGATTACAATTGCCCTTCTTCCAACGAGCTGTCTTGCAAGAAAGAGAAGGGGTGCAACCCCAAGGCCGCCTCCGACAAGGATGGGTATCTCGTCTTCTCCCACCTGAAAACCCCTTCCAAGGGGCCCAAGAACCTCAATAAATTCCCCTTCCAACTGGCGCGAAAGGGCCCTTGTACCCCGTCCAACCACCCTGTAGAGAAATTGCACATGCCCCTTTTCCTGGTCTGTAAGATGAATAGACAGGGGGCGCCTCAAAAGGGGGTCAAGGCCCTGGATATTTCCTGGCCTTATCATGCAAAACTGACCAGCTGAAGAGGATGTGGTGATTTCTGGGCAAAGGATGGTCATCACGAATATTCCAGGTCTTATCTCCACGTTGCCCACTATCTTGGCCTGCTTGTTTATCCGTCTGTTTTCCATGTTCTTATGGCTATCCTGCAGTCAAGATGGATATGGCAGTTGTAGAAAAGAGGATGAGGGATATGGCGGCGTTTAACCTGAAAAAGGCCAGATTCATTCGGCTTAGGTCCCTTGGGGTAATCACCCGCCTTTGAAGAAGGAGCAGGACGAACACAACGGCCATTCCAAGAAAGTATATCCAGTTGAGTCTTGCAGCAAATCCTGCAGCCATAAATGAGATGAAGGCAATGACATGGAAGATGCTTGAGACCTTAAAGGCCCTTTCAACCCCAAGCCAGGCCGGTATTGAGTGGAGGTTGTGTGCCCTGTCAAATTCCACGTCCTGGCAGGCGTAGAGTATGTCAAAACCTGCTATCCAGAACATGACCCCTGTACTCAAAAGTATTGGCACAATACCTACGGAATTTTGGATTGCTATCCAGCCTGCAGTGGGGGTAAGCCCTATGCCAAAGCCAAGGAACAGGTGGCAAAGGGGTGTAAAACGCTTGGTATAGGAGTAAAAGACGAGCACAAATAGGATAAAGGGGGATAGCTTGAATGCCAGGGGAGTTAGGTTCCAGCATGCTACAAAATAGACAAGGGCTGCCACAATAACCATAATCCAGGCCTCTGTGCGTTTTACCAGACCACTTACTAGGGGCCTTGAGCTTGTCCTGGGATTTGCGGCATCAAAGTGAAAGTCAACGATCCTGTTTACACCCATGGCAACGGTTCTTGCCCCAGCCATGGCAGCAAGTATCCAGAAGTTGGTCTTCCAGTCTGGTACGCCCCGTGCTGCAAGAAACGCCCCTACATAGGCAAAGGGCAGGGCAAAGACCGTGTGTTCAAATTTTATCATGTCAAGGAGTATCTTTGTCTTTTGGACAAAGCCCTTGGCCTCATTTTTTTGCGTCATGACTTTTTTAGATGCGCCATTTTCTTAAAAATATTTTATGAAAAAAGCTTAGGCTGAACCTGGTTTTTTTTCAAGAAATTTGGAAAGATATGGGAAAGGGCGTTTTTTTCTCTCTTAGGCCTTTTCCCCTTTGCACAGGACCTTGACCTTTTGACCCTCAAAAAGCCCAAGTTTCTTCTTTGCATCTGCCATATTTACTGCAATCTCAAGGAACCCAAAACTGTTGATATAGGCAACAGGAGCTTTTGGCTCAACCATGGAGAAGGTTTTCTTTAGGGGAATGGAGAGCCTCTTTCCTTCCCTGGAGCAAAGCTCAACCACCAGATCTTCCCTTGGACATGACAGAGGAGAAAGATGGCTTGATTTGATATTGGTGGCACCATTTCCAAAGTGATCGAAATAGAGGATGGCACCCTCTGCCCTTTTTGGGGATATGTCTGGCTCTGGAATATTGATTGTAAGGGGCCTTCTTGTGAAAATTGAACAGAACCTTTCTGGCTCAATCCCCAGGGAAAGAAGGGCTGCTGCCGGAGAAAAGATGTCTCTGCCGTGAAAGGTTGAGCTTGACCCTGTTTTTATGCCCCTTTCAGCAAGAAGCTCATTGAGAAGGCCTCTTTCTATTACATATGTGCGAAGTTTTCTTGAGCTGTCTGTTGCAAGTGAAAGCAGGCCGTTATCCGGGCCCACGAAGGTCCTTGAGCCGTCTTTAATGACAAGGCAGGCACGCTCGCTTCCTACTCCCGGGTCAACAACGCACAAGAAGATTGTCTTTTCGGGAAAGTAGGGCACACTTGCCTCAAGATAGATGGCGGCCTGAAGGACGTTTTGAGGGGAGATAAGGTGAGTGATATCCGTTACAACGGCCTCTGGATTAATAGAGGCGACAACGCCCTTACATATACCCACATAGGGGTCTTTCAGGCCGAAATCTGAAAGAAAGGCGATAATTGGGCGGCTTTTCACTTACCAGTAAGAGGGTGTTTCAATGGGAATTGTGCCGTTATCTACGTACTCTTCAATCAATTTTTTCCACCAGCCTGGAAGACAGAAGGACGCCCTGTGAATGGAGGGGTTGTAATAACGGCCTTCATAATCCCTTTGAGGCACATTGATTGACTCCTCCTTGTTCCTTGAACCTGCCACAAAGGCTATTTCCCCTCCATAGGTGGGCATTGGGGCAAGATATACCTCCACATTTTCAAAAACGTCCTGGAATCTTTTCCTTATAAATGGCATTACATCCGGCATGGTTACCGGAAGTCCGGACTGGCGTACTACTACCCCGGTATCTGTCAGGCATGCGGCAAGGTCCTCGTGAAAGGGCCTTTGGAAAAGGACAATGGCCGGCCCTATGGGGTCTGTGGAGTCAAGGATGATGACATCGAATTTTTCTCTCCTTTCCCTGGCCTCTCTGACATATTTTGCCCCGTCGCCAATTATGAGTTCAACCCTTGGATCCTTCCAATCTCCGCATATTTCAGGAATGTACTTCCTGCAGGCAACGATCACCGCCTCATCAAGTTCTACCTGCACAACCCTCTTTACGGATTCGTACTTGAGAACCTCCCTGAGGACCCCTCCATCGCCTCCCCCGATTATAAGGACAGACTCTGTTGGTTCCTTTCTGCCAAGGATGGGCACGTGTGTCATCATCTCGTGGTAGACGAACTCATCTCCCACTGTAGTCTGGACAATGCCGTCAAGGACGAGCCCTTTGCCCCACTGGGGATTATCGAAAATCAGCAGACGTTGAAAGGGGGTGCGCTGCTCAAAAAGTGGCTCAATCTCATAACCGTGGGTAAAACCTGGTCCGATCCTCTCAGACCACCAGTAGCGAGTCAAGTGTCCTCCATTTCAAGCAGTTGGCCCCTGGTCAGCTCTATCACCGCAACATGACCAGGGTTAAGGGTGGACTTAAGGCTCTCGAGTATCTTGTGGGCCTGGACCTGATCCCTGGCGAATATGTCAAGGGCAGCATATTCCTTTTCAGGCCATGTGTGAATGAGAACGTGGAGTGCCGAATTTGAAACCGTGGCCGATACCCCGTACGGGTCAAACTGGTAGGTGTTTACCTTGATATCATGGGAGCCATCAAAATCGTTGCAGCTTGAGGCTGCCTTTTCCAGAACCGACCCTATTACGTCCGCACTTGCCAGGGATGAAAAGGGGGCCTGCCACATTTCCACAAGCAGGTGAGTACTGAGGCCGCATGCAAAGGAGCTGTTAAGCATCTCTGCCTTCCGTTTGGTCTGACCAACGTCTTTTTGAAGTACAGGGGTTGCGGTAGCCATAGGCAGCCTCCTTTTCGGCCAGGTCTAAAAGTTGTCTGTAGCCGGCACCAGTTCAAGCTAAATGGGCATAAAGGATCATGTTTGACCCTTTACCCTTTAGTAAACAGGGTAGTTGTCTGAAACGGCGAAGAATCTAACCACTTTACCCCTTTTTTGTCAACCTGGCGGCCCAAAAAATGTTACGAGCAAATAAATTGTCCTCCATTTTAACACATAACTTGTCCGGATTTATATGGGAGTTTAGGAGGTATCCATATGAGCCGGGCACATATAATGGAGGAGATCAAACTTATGAGATTCGA
>JALWNK010000078.1 GCA_026995935.1 Deltaproteobacteria bacterium | reverse complement strand
TGATGCCTGGGGACAATGTGAAGATAAAGGCGGAGCTTATTCAGCCCATAGCCATGGAAGAGGGTCTTAGGTTTGCCATCAGGGAAGGTGGACGCACTGTTGGTGCAGGCGTTGTCAGCAAGATTATTGAATAAGTTTTTCTAGCTTAAGGAGTGCGATTGGGATGATGGTCCCTACACAGAGAATAAGAATAAGGCTCAAGGCCTACGATCATAAGCAACTTGACAAGTCGCTCAATGAAATAGTGGATACGGCGCGGAGGACAGGGGCAAGGATAGCAGGTCCCATCCCTCTTCCTACTCGAATCAGCCGCTATACAGTGCTCAGGTCACCTCATATTGACAAGAAGTCAAGGGAACAGTTTGAGGTGCGCACCCATAAAAGGCTGGTTGACATACTTGAGCCAACACAGCAGACCATTGATGCGTTGATGAAGCTTGAGTTATCAGCAGGCGTTGATGTGGAAATAAAACTATAATTGGGGACTACTGTAATGGCTGGTATTAGTGCCCTTATGGGTAAAAAAATAGGGATGACAAGGGTCTTTGGCGAAGACGGCTCGAGTATACCGGTTACGGTTCTCGAGGTGGGCCCATGTGTCGTCTTGCAGAAAAAGACCACCGACAAGGAGGGCTACAATGCCCTTCAGATAGGTTATTGGGAAAAGCCTCTTAAGAGACTTAACAGGCCCGCAAGGGGGCATGTAGAGAAGGCAGGGGCAGAAACAGGGTTCAGGTTCATACGCGAAATTCCCGTGGAGAATCCTGACGATTTTGAGCCCGGCCAGAAACTTACCCTTTCCGACGTGGATATGAGTCAGCTTGTTGATGTAGTCAGCGTCACCAAGGGAAGGGGATTTGCCGGAACGGTAAAAAGGCATGGCTTTTCCAGAGGGCCCATGGCGCATGGCTCCAAGCACCATAGGGCAGTGGGGTCTACGGGAATGAGTGCTTACCCATCCAGGGTGCTAAAGGGCAAGAAGATGCCAGGCCGTATGGGTGGAAAGCGCAAGACTGTAAAGAATTCTCTAATCGTAGACGTCCGGCCAGAGGAAAACCTTCTACTGGTAAAGGGCGGAGTAGCAGGGGCCATGAATCAGATGGTTCTGGTCTACTTCAAATAAGATGCAGGAGACAGGGCAAATTATGGCTACCCTGGCAGTTTATAGTTCACAAAAGGAAAAGGTGGGGGACATTGACGTCTCAGATGACGTTTTTGGTATTGAGCCAAAGGTTGGAGTCCTTCATGAAGTAGTTAAATGGCAGCTTGCAAAGAGGCGTAGTGGAACGGCTTCTACCAAGACCAGATCAGAGGTGCGTGGTGGTGGCCGGAAGCCTTGGCGGCAGAAAGGCACCGGCAGGGCCAGGATAGGGTCAATACGTGCACCTCACTGGAGACACGGTGGAGTGGCCCATGGTCCCAAGCCCAGGGACTATTCCTACAGTCTGCCAAAGAAGGTGAGGAGGCTTGCACTTAAGATGGCCCTTAGTGACAAGGTTGCCTCTGATCGCATCTTTGTGCTAAGGGAGTTTGGTATAGAGGAGATTAAGACCAAAAAGGTTGCCGAACTTTTAAAGGCCTTTGGCTGCAATCAGGCCGTTGTCGTTACCAGTGACCGGGATGAAAAGGTGGAGCTTTCTGCCAGAAATATTCCAGGTGTCAAGGTCCTGGTTGAAAAGGGTATCAACGTATACGATCTTCTCAAATACGAATATCTCCTTATTGAGGAAAAGGCCGTCCAGAATCTTGATGAGAGGCTAAAGTAATGAAGGATATTTACGCTATAATCAGGTCTCCCATATTAACGGAGAAGGCCACTATACATAATGAAAAATACAACCAGATTTTTCTCGAGGTTGACAGGCGTGCCAACAAGATCGAGGTGAAAGAGGCGGTAGAGAAGGTGCTTAATAAAAAGGTCCTTGCCGTACAGATCCTCAACAGAAAAGGAAAGAAGAAAAGAAGTGGCAGGTTTGTTGGGAAAAGGCCCGATACCAAAAGGGCAATAGTTCGTTTATATCCTGATGAAAAATTTGATCTTTTTGAGGGTGCGTAATGCCAGTTAAAAAGTACAAGCCTACTTCTCCAGGTAGACGCTTCATGAGCGTCATAGTTGATGAAGAGCTTACAAAAAAAGAACCTGAAAAGTCCCTGCTTGAGCCTCTTAAGAAAAGCGGTGGTAGAAATGCCTACGGTCGCATAACAAGCAGGCATAGAGGCGGAGGCCACAAGCGCAAATACAGGATCATTGATTTTAAGAGGAACAAGTTTGGAGTGCCTGCCAAGGTCGCTGCCATCGAATATGACCCAAACAGGAGCTCGAGGATAGCACTTCTTCACTATGCAGATGGAGAAAAAAGGTATATACTCGCGCCTCTTGGCCTTAAAACAGGCGATCAGGTCATCTCTGATGAAGTCACCGATGTCAAGCCGGGGAACTCTATGCCACTCAAGAATATTCCCCTCGGTACCCTGGTTCACAATATAGAGATGAGGCCAGGAAAGGGGGGGCAGGTAGTGAGAAGTGCTGGAACTGCAGCCCAGGTCATGGCAAAGGAGGGCAAATATGTGCAGATACGCCTTCCAAGCGGTGAAGTGCGCATGTTTCTTCAAGAATGCAGGGCCACTATAGGCCAGGTTGGAAACCTGGATCACGAAAATGTCTCCATTGGCAAGGCCGGAAGAAGCCGTTGGCTAGGCAGAAGGCCAAGGGTAAGGGGCGTTGCCATGAATCCAGTGGATCATCCCATGGGTGGAGGCGAAGGAAAATCCTCAGGAGGGCGGCACCCATGCAGCCCGTGGGGATGGCCTACCAAGGGGTACCGTACAAGAGGCAAGAAGCCAAGCGACAGGTTTATCGTGCGTAGCAGGCATAAGAAGTAATTTGGCTTTATAAAAGGAGAACAGGCTAGTGCCAAGATCAGTTAAAAAAGGACCGTTTGTAGACGAACACTTGATGAAAAAGGTCAGAAGGGCCGTGGAGACCAACGACCGCAAGGTAATTAAGACATGGTCCAGGCGCTCAATGATAATTCCCGACATGGTAGGGTTGACCTTTGCAGTTCATAATGGAAGAAAGTTTATTCCTGTCTTTATTACTGAGAATATGGTTGGTCACAAACTTGGTGAGTTTGCGCCTACCAGGACCTTTTACGGCCACGCTGCAGATAAGAAATCTAAGGTGAAGAAGAAATAGGAAGGTTTATCATGGAGGCAAGGGCAATAGGCAAATTCAGGCGAATTTCTCCGCAGAAGGCCAGGCTGGTGGCTGATCTTATTCGAAATAAGCCTGTGGACGAGGCCATGCAGATAGTAAGTCTGTCTCCCAAGAAGGGGGCCCGCATCATCAAGAAGGTCTTGGAATCTGCGCTGGCCAACGCCACGGAGAATATGAATCTCGATATGGACAGCCTGTATGTCAAAAAGATATGTGTAGATCAGGGTCCGCAGCTTAAGAGGTGGCGTCCGAGGGCCATGGGACGGGCATACTGCATAAAGCACAGGCTTTCACACATCACAATAGTTTTGGACGAATATTAGTTCGCTGTACTGGGAGGCAATTTTGGGTCAGAAAGTAAATCCAATTGGACTTAGACTGAAGATAACACGCTCATGGGATTCAAAGTGGTTCGCCAACAAGGATTATCCCAGGTTGGTTCACGAGGATCACAACATAAGAAAGCATATAAAGAAACGCATGGCTCATGCGGGTATCTCAAAGGTGGAGATTGAGAGGGCCGCCAAGAGGGTCAGGGTAAGAATTCATACGGCGCGTCCCGGTATAGTCATTGGAAAAAAAGGCGTTGAAATAGAGGCGCTCAAGAAAGGCCTGGAAAAGATCGCAACCGGTCCGGTACTGATCGATATCACCGAGGTGAGAAGGCCTGAGTTGGATGCACAGCTTGTGGCAGAAAATGTTGCTGCCCAGCTGGAAAGGAGGGTCTCGTTCAGGCGGGCCATGAAAAGGGCCGTAGGACTTGCCCTTAAGTTCGGTGCCCAGGGAATAAGAATAGCCTGCTCTGGAAGGCTCGGTGGCGCTGAGATGGCAAGGCGTGAATGGTACCTTCAGGGCAGGGTGCCCCTTCACACTTTGAGGGCAGATATCGATTACGGATTTACAGAGGCACTTACAACTTATGGTGTAATCGGAGTAAAGGTTTGGATATTCAAGGGTGAGGTACTGCCTGACAAGGATGCAGAGTACGTATCAGCAGATATTTAGCAGGTGAAAGAAGATGTTAGCACCTAAGAAGATAAAGTATCGTAAGCAACAAAAGGGCCGCATTAAAGGGGTTGCCCAGAGGGGTAACCGGTTGAATTTCGGCGATTTCGGCCTTAAGGCCCTTGGGAAAGGAAGGATTACTGCCCAGCAGATAGAGGCGGCTCGTATTGCCATAACAAGGCATGTGAAGAGGAAGGGCAAGATTTGGATAAGGATATTTCCCGATAAGCCTGTCACTAAAAAACCTGCTGAAACCAGAATGGGAAAAGGTAAAGGCGGAGTAGAATTCTGGGTAGCTCCAGTCAAGCCTGGACGCATCCTCTATGAGATGGAGGGTGTAGATGAAAAGACGGCCAGGGAAGCGCTTAGGCTAGCGTCGCACAAGCTTCCCATACCCACTAAAATCGTCAGCAGGAGTACCATGGCATGAGTTCGGTAGACAAGTTTAGGGAAATGACCATAGAGGAGCTCAGAAAGAAGGATCAAGACCTTCGTAAAGAGCTTTTTAATCTTCGTTTTCAGCATGCAACACATCAGCTGGAAAATACTGCCAGGCTGAAAACGGTAAGGCGTGAAATTGCAAGGGTAAACACAATAATTAGAGAGAAACAGCTGGAGGGTGCTGAGGTCTGATGGAAAAGGCAAAGGGATTACGCAGGACGCTTACCGGCAGGGTGGTTAGCGACAAGAACGACAAAACTGTCACGGTTGTTGTTATAAGGAGATTCAGGCACCCAATATATGGCAAGTTCGTCCAGAAGAGAAAGAAATATATGGCCCACGATCCAAAGAACGAGTGTAATGTGGGAGACAAGATAACTATAGAGGAGCATCGGCCCTTAAGCAGAAAAAAACGCTGGATTGTCAGGGAGATTGTGGAGCGGGCCGTTTAATTATCATTGTGAGGTATTAGTAAAATGATCCAGCAGGAAACCAAGCTCAGCGTAGCAGACAATTCGGGAGCCAAGAAGGTCCTTTGCATAAAGGTTCTTGGAGGTACCAGGAGACGGTATGCAAGGGTGGGTGATACCATAGTGGTGTCTGTAAAAGAGGCTATACCTAACTCCAAGGTCAAAAAGGGCGACGTGGCACGGGCCGTGGTAGTCCGTACAAAAAAGGAGATCCCAAGGCCGGACGGTTCCTACATAAGATTTGATGAAAACGCCGCAGTATTGATAAATCAGTATGGAGAGCCTGTAGGTACTCGTATATTTGGGCCAGTCGCCAGGGAACTCAGGGCAAAGAGATTCATGAAGATAATCTCGTTGGCCCCAGAGGTAATATAGAATCAAGGGATTTAAAACAGATGAAGGTTACAAAGAATAAAAGGACCTACCTTAGAAAAAATGACCGTGTCATGGTGATGGCCGGCAAGGACAAGGGTAAGGTGGGCAGGATAAAGCTCATTGACCTGCAAAAATACAGGGCAATAGTGGAAGGTGCCCAGATTATAAAGAGACACACCAAGCCTGGCCCCAGGAGTTCTGGCGGTATTATAGAGAAAGAGGCACCAATACATATTTCTAATTTGATGCTGATATGCCCCAAGTGTACAGATCCTGTCAGGATTTCCAAAAAGGTCCTGGATGACGGTACCAAGGTGAGGATCTGTAAGAAATGTGGGGAAGTTATACCAACCGAGAGCAAGTAGCCTTTGGGAGGCATTTAGATAATGTTAAGTGTTGAAGAGAGATATCACCAGGAAGCCGTGCCCAAGCTCATAAAGGAGTTTGGATATAAGAATAGGATGCAGGTACCCAAGATTCAAAAGGTGGTACTTAATATGGGGCTTGGTGAGGCAATACAGAATGCCAAGATTCTTGATTCTGCTTCAGAGGAACTTGCGCAGATAGCTGGTCAGAAGCCGGTGATAACTCGTGCACGCAAGTCCATCGCCGCCTTTAAGCTCAGGGCCGGTATGCCCATTGGTTGTATGGTCACCCTGAGAAAAAAACGCATGTATGACTTCTTAACCAAGCTGATAAACATTGCCATACCACGCATTCGTGATTTCAGGGGCATTTCCAGGAAGGCCTTTGACGGTCGTGGAAACTACAGTCTGGGAATAAGGGAACACATAATATTTCCTGAAGTCGACTATGATAAGATAGACAAGATCAAGGGCATGAATGTAACGATTGTAACTACCGCGGATACAAATGAAGAGGCCCTATGCCTGCTTGAGGCAATAGGCATGCCATTCAGAAAATAGGAGGATGTCTTGGCAAGAAAAGCTTTGATGGAAAAGGCAAAGAGGGAACCCAAGTTTAAGGTCAGAAAGTACAACAGGTGTCCCATTTGCGGAAGGCCCAGGGCCTATTTGAGAAAATTTGGCTTATGCAGGATATGTTTCAGAACAAAGGCCTCTTTTGGGCAGCTGCCAGGGGTTACCAAATCCAGCTGGTAGTAATTAACAAGATTGAAGGTGTATTCCTATGTCAATGACTGATCCAATAGCTGATATGCTGACAAGAATAAGAAATGCGGTAAGGGCAGGACATGAAAAGGTGGACATACCGGCCTCACGCTTAAAGGCGGATATAGCCCAGATATTAAAAAACGAAGGCTACATAAATAGTTACCGCATAATAAAGGATGGGAAGCAAGGAATAATACGCATAACGTTACGCTATCATACCTCTAAGCTTCATAAAAAGATGCCCGTACTCAAGGACATCAAGAGGGTCAGTAAGCCTGGCAGACGTATCTATGCCTCAAAGGACGAGCTTCCCGTGGTCCGTGGCGGATTGGGCATTGCCATAATCTCTACCTCCAAGGGGGTCTTGACAGACTCTGCTGCCCGGGAAGCCGGAGTTGGCGGAGAAGTAGTTTGTGAAGTCTGGTAAGGATCGGAGCTTAATATGTCTCGTATAGGAAGATTACCAATAAAGTTGCCCAAGGAGGCTAAGGTTACCATAGATGGACAGAAATTTTCAGTTCAGGGCCCCAAGGGTAAAATGGAAAGGTCTATACATCCCAAGATAAAAATTCAACAGGATGGGGATGTTCTGACAGTGACGAGAAGTGATGATTCCAAGCCGACCAGGGCGTTGCATGGCCTTACCAGGGCGCTTATTGCCAATATGGTCCACGGAGTTACCCAGGGATTTAAAAGGGAGCTGATTGTAACCGGAGTCGGATATAAAGTGGAGGTCAAGGGCAAAACCCTGGTTCTCAATCTTGGTTACTCTCATCCTATAGATTTTCCGCTTCCTGAGGGAATAAGTGCAAAGGTTGATACCCAAAAGGAAACCCGTATTGTTCTAGAGGGCTATGATAAGGCCCTCTTAGGGCTCACTGCCAGCAGGATAAGGGCGTTCAGGCCACCTGAGCCTTATAAGGGCAAGGGAGTAAGGTATGCCGATGAGGTGATAATCAGGAAGGCAGGAAAGGCAGCTGCCAAGTAAGGATTATTCTTTAACAGGAAGTTGAGAAAGAGATATGAACAGGCGTACGAATCCAAAGGAAAAGGCAAGATTCAGGAGGAAGTTAAGGATCAGAAAGAAGATCCGCGGCACTGCTGAAAGGCCCAGGCTCTCTGTTTTTAGGAGCAATCGTCACATATTTGCCCAGCTTATCGATGACGAAAGGGGCGTTACTCTTGTTGCTACCTCGTCTTTTAGTAAAGAGCTGAGAGAAAAAGATGTGGAGGGTGGCAAGAAGGGCATGGCCAGGGAAGTCGGTGCTCTTATTGCTCAGAAGGCAAAGGCACAAGGTATTGAGCGGGTAGTCTTTGACAGAAGCGGCTATCTATTTCATGGCCGTGTCAAGGCCTTGGCCGATGCAGCCAGGGAAGAAGGGCTTAAATTTTAAAATCAGTAAGAGGGGTAAAAGTTGCTTACCAATATAGAAAACAAAGAACTGGAATTCATTGAAAAGATTGTCTTTATCAATCGGGTGGCCAAGGTTGTTAAGGGCGGAAGGCGTTTTTCCTTTAGTGCACTTGCCGTCGTTGGGGACGGTGCAGGTAAGGTAGGCTTCGGACTGGGAAAAGCCAAGGAGGTACCTGATGCCTTAAGGAAGGCGACTGAAAAGGCCAGGAAGGCAATGATAGAGGTGCCTATGGTGGGTACAACTATCCCTCATGAGGTGATCGGCCACTTTGGTGCAGGAAGAGTGTTGCTGAAGCCAGCCCCTCCAGGTACGGGAGTTATAGCTGGTGCTGTAGTCAGGGCCATTATGGAGGCAGCTGGTATCCACGACGTATTAACAAAGTGCATTGGTACCAATAATCCTCATAATGTCTTGAGAGCCACGTTTGATGGCCTGCAGGAACTTGGAGATTCAGTATTCAGGGCAAGTCTGAGAGGCGTTAAGACGGACAAAGCCAAGACAAGGGCTGCATAAAATTTTAAGTGAGTGGAAACCATGATTACCTTAGATAGCCTAAAGCCAAGTGTAAGGTCTTTAAAGAAAAAGAAAAGGGTTGGTCGAGGCCCAGGAAGTGGCCACGGAAAGACCGCCTGTCGCGGCACAAAGGGCCAAAAATCCCGTTCCGGGGCGACGATTCCCCCGGGATTTCAGGGCGGTCAGATGCCTGTATATCGTCAGTTGCCCAAAAGGGGCTTTAAAAATCCCTTTCGAAAAACCTTCGGTGTTGTAAATGTAGGTGCACTATCAGCCATGGAATACGATGGGGTAATTGATATCGAGGTTCTTAAGAGCAAGGGGCTGATTAAGAAGCGGGAAAAATATATAAAAATCCTTGGTGAAGGCGATATTGACAAGGCCATTAAGGTCAAGGTTCATGCAGTAAGTCAGACAGCCAGGGAAAAGATTGAAGGTTCTGGCGGTTCTATAGAACTTGTCGGGGTCAAATAGGATAGTCTATCTTCTTTTAGGCATCACAAAAGGAACTCGTGCAGGAGCTATAAGTGCTAAAGGGAGCTGAAGGCCTAGGAAATTATCCTGAACTGCGAAACAGGATTATTTTTACGTTATTGATGCTTGCCGTTTACAGAATAGGTGTACAGATACCTACGCCCGGTATCGACGCTCAGGCCTTGGCTTCTTTCTTCTCTAGGGCCCAGGGCACGCTATTTGGTATGTTCGATATGTTTTCCGGAGGAGCCCTCAGGAAATTTTCCATATTTGCCCTGGGTATCATGCCTTACATCAGCGCGTCCATCATACTTCAGCTTCTTCAGGTGGCTGTGCCTCAACTGGAAGAACTGAAAAAGGAGGGTGAGGAAGGGCGGAAGAAAATGAGCCAATATACCCGTTACGGGACTGTTGGCTTAAGTGTTCTCCAGGGCCTGGGAATCGCCATCGGCCTTGAAAGCATGGTTGCCCCAGGCGGGATACCTGTTGTTGCGCACCCAGGATGGGCCTTTCGCCTGCTTACTGCCCTGACACTTATGTCTGGTACGGTCTTCCTCATGTGGCTTGGTGAGCAGATTACCGAACGCGGAGTAGGAAACGGGATATCACTAATCATTTTCGCTGGTATTGTTGCCAGGATGCCATCTGCCATAATTGACACCTTCAGGCTCATGAAGACGGGTGAGATAAATGCGGCTCTACTGCTTATCCTCATTATCTTGATGGTGGCGGTTGTGGCCTTTATATGCTTCATGGAAAAGGCTCACAGGCGGATACCGATCCATTACGCCAGGAGAGTAGTGGGTCGTAAGGTTTATGGGGGCCAAAGCACCCATCTCCCTCTTAAGGTCAATACGGCAGGTGTTATACCACCCATTTTTGCCTCATCCATCATAATGTTTCCTGCAACCATAGCCAATTTCATGAGGGTTCCCTGGATGCAATCGGTGGCTCAGGCCTTGAGACCTGGCAGCCTCATTTATGAGACCATCTACGTAGTGTTAATAATATTCTTCTGTTATTTTTATACGGCCATTATCATTAATCCTTCAGATATAGCCGAGAATCTGCAGAAAAATGGAGGCTATATACCTGGCATCAGGCCCGGCAAGAAAACGGCGGAATTTATAGATAATGTCTTGTCACGTATCACCTTGATTGGCGCAATCTATGTGGCTTTTGTCTGTGTGTTGCCGAGCGTCCTAATCTCCAAGTTTAATGTGCCATTTTATTTTGGTGGCACTGCCCTATTGATCGTTGTGGGAGTTGCCATGGATACGCTTGGACAGATTGAGTCCTATCTGATAACAAGAAACTACGAAGGCTTGATTCAGGGAGCCAGATTAAAGGGCCGGTAACCCCTTTTGAAATAGTGAAAAAGAGACCGGGCAGTCGAAGAATAATTCTAAAGGCGCCATGGGAAATTGAAAAACTCAGAGCCGCAAACCAGATTGTTGCTGAAATCCTACATGAGCTGAAGGAGAGTGTAAAAGATGGCGTCACTACGGCAGAATTGGATCGTATAGCCGGCGACAGGATAAGCCAGAAGGGCGCAAGGCCTGCCTTTAAGGGCTATCATGGGTATCCTGCATGTACATGCATATCCATAAACGAAGAGATAGTACACGGGATACCTTCAGATAAGAAAATTATAAACAAGGGTGACCTTGTAAGTATAGATTTGGGTGTTATTCTGGATGGTTATTATGGCGATGCAGCCTTTAGTTGTTTTGCCGGGCAGGCCCCTACAGAGCAGGCACAAAGGTTGCTACATGTAACCAAAGAGGCCCTTTACGCTGGAATCAGAAGGGCCAAGGCCAGAAAGAGATTGGGTGATATTTCAGCCGCTGTTCAGGATGTGGCAGAGTCCCAGGGTTTTGGTGTAGTCAGGAAATTTGTGGGCCACGGAATAGGAAAGGCATTGCATGAGCCGCCGGAGGTGCCTAATTTTGGTGTTCGAGGTAGTGGGCCAGTACTAAAGAAAGGAATGGTTATAGCTATAGAGCCCATGTTGACCATGGGATCATACGAAGTGGAAATATTGCAAGACGGGTGGACGGCCGTTACCAGAGACAGGAGTCTAGCAGCCCATTTTGAACATACGGTGGCAATAACTGACAAGGGTCCTGATATCTTGAGTGACGGATTTATTTAGAGGGTTTAAGAGGGTATTACCATGGCCAAACAGGATGCAATACAGGTAGAAGGTAAAGTAATTGAAACACTGCCCAACGCCATGTTTCGGGTAGAACTTGACAATGGTCATAAGGTATTAGCCCATATATCGGGTAAAATGCGTATGCACTACATTCGCATCCTTCCAGGGGACAGGGTTACCGTTGAGCTTTCTCCGTACGATTTGACCAGGGGCCGGGTAGTTTACCGGTCAAAATAAGTAAAAAGGTAAGAAAAATGAAGGTACAGGCTTCTGTAAAAAAAAGATGCAAGGATTGCAGGATTATCAGACGCAAGGGAATTGTAAGGGTTATCTGCAAAAACCCAAGGCATAAGCAGCGTCAAGGTTAGAACTAGGGGGAAAAATGGCACGTATTGCAGGGGTTGACTTACCCAAAAACAAGCGACTTGAGATCGCCCTAACATACATTTATGGAATAGGTCGTACGTCTGCCCAGAAGATACTGGATAAGGCAGGAATTTCCTGGGACAAAAAGACAGACGAGATGACTGACGAGGACATTACGGCCATCCGCAAGATCATAGATGCCGAATACAAGGTAGAGGGTGATCTGCGCAGAGAAGTGTCCATGAACATCAAGAGGCTCATGGATCTTGGTTGTTACAGAGGACTTAGACACAGAAGGGGCCTGCCCGTAAGAGGTCAGCGTACATGCACCAATGCCAGAACCAGGAAGGGCCCAAGGCGTGCAGCCGTGAAGAAGAAAAAGAAGTAACTGTTTAACGGAGGATTAAATGTCACCACCGAGACGTGGCGGAAAAAAGGTAAAAAAGAATATACCAGAAGGCATTGCCCACATACAGGCCACCTTCAATAATACCATTGTCACAATCACTGACAAGCAGGGAAACACCATATCGTGGTCCAGTGCAGGGGCCAATGGCTTCAAGGGTTCCAGAAAGGGTACTCCCTTTGCTGCACAGGTCGCGGCAGAAAATGCCGCCAGAAAGGCCGTTGAACACGGTGTGCGTACCCTTGAGGTGGAGGTCAAAGGACCCGGAAGTGGCAGAGAGGCTGCCTTGCGCGCCCTCCAGACAGCCGGTCTACAGATAACTGTAATAAGAGATGTTACTCCACTGCCTCACAACGGGTGCCGTCCTCCTAAACGGCGGAGGGTATAGGTTCCCTTACTAGGCTTTTATGGCAATATAGTTTTTGATTAAGATCGGAGGAATATAGTGGCAAGGTATACAGGACCAAGGTGTAGGTTGTGCAGAAGGGAAGGCAGTAAGCTCTTTCTGAAAGGGGACAGGTGTTTTTCTGAGAAATGTGCATTTGAGCGAAGAAGTTATGCACCTGGACAACATGGGAAGGGAAGAATCAAGGTTTCTGACTACGGTATACGTTTGAGGGAAAAACAAAGGGTCAGGCGTATATATGGTGTTAAAGAATCCCAGTTCAGGCGTTATTTTGAGATTGCGGACAGGCAGAAGGGTGTAACTGGTACGAATTTGCTCGTTCTTCTGGAAAGACGTCTGGACAATGTTGTTTACAGACTCGGATTTGCTGATTCACGGTCCCAGGCACGTCAGCTTGTCAAGCATGGACATTTTCTTGTGAATGGAAGGCGGGTTGACATTCCCTCTTATCAGGTCAGAGTGGGAGATGAAATAGTTGTTAGAGAGAAAAGTAAGGATCTTGTGCCAATAGTCCAGGCCATTGAGGCAGTTGCCAGGAGAGGTGTTCCAGATTGGCTTGAACTCGATGCCGAAAACAAAAAGGGTGTCGTAAAGGCCATGCCTGAGCGGTCCCATATAACCATGCCCATCCAGGAACAGTACATCGTCGAGTTCTACTCCAAGTAAGCGGTGGAAAAAACAAAAGAGATTATGGCTAATACAAATCAGAAACCATTTTATAGAAATTGGCGTGAACTGATCAAGCCAAAGCGTATCGATGTCAAGAAGGATACAAGAACAGATTACTATGCCAAGTTTTCCTGTGAGCCCTTGGAAAGAGGTTATGGAATAACACTTGGTAATGCACTTAGACGAATCCTTCTTGCATCGCTTCAAGGTGCGGCAATAGTGGCTGTACGAATAGAAGGGGTAGAGCATGAACTTGCAACCATACCCGGTGTAATAGAGGATGTTACTGCCATAATTCTCAACCTGAAGGGTGTGAGGTTTCATCTATTTAATGACGAGGACAGGAGACTCCTTGTAAAGAAAAAGGGGCCTGGCGAGCTTACGGCAGCAGACCTTGTGGATACTCAGGGAGGATGTGAGGTCCTCAATCCCGATCACAAGATAGCCACCTTGACAGAGGACGGCGAAATTTCCATGGAGTTGCTTGTAAGATGGGGAAAGGGTTACGTACCTGCAGAGGAAAACGCTGCGACCCTTGAGGACGAACCTGTAGGGACCATTCCTATTGATTCCCTCTTTTCACCAATCAAAAAGGTGAATTTCAAGGTGTCTCAGGCGAGGGTAGGCCAGAGAACAGATTATGACAAGCTCACCATGGAGATATGGACTGATGGGAGCGTTGTGCCGGAAGATGCGGTGGCGTACGCAGCCAAGATTCTAAAGGAGCAGGTGAGCGTCTTTATCAACTTTGATGAAACTGAGGAGCCAGAGGAAAAGCCGGCAGGACCTCCTTACATGGATAAACTCAAGGATCTCAACAAACGTATTGACGAACTCGAGTTTTCTGTTCGTTCGGCCAACTGTCTGAAAAACGCCAATATCCACTATATTGGGGAACTGGTTCAAAAGACAGAGCAGGAGATGCTTAAGACCAAGAATTTTGGCCGGAAGTCCCTGGAGGAAATTCTCAGGATACTTGATTCCATGGGCCTTACCCTTGGCATGAAATTGGAAGGTTGGACTCCTCCAGAGAGCGACGAGGACAAGGAAGGTAAGAAATAATGAGGCATAGAAGAAGAACAAAATATTTTGGTGTTAAGACGGCTCACAGAAAGGCCATGTTCAGGAATATGGTCACTTCCCTTTTCCGGCACGGCCGGATTACTACTACAGTTACAAGGGCCAAGGAGCTCAGGCGTATTGCTGACAAGCTCGTAAGCCTTGCCAAGGAAGGAAGTCTTCATTCCAGGCGTCAGGCCCTTTCCTTTATTATGGATAAGGGCGTTGTGGGCAGGCTTTTTTCCGAAATAGCCCCTCAAATGGCTGAAAGACGAGGAGGATACACCCGAATAGTACGAATTGGGCCCAGAAGAGGAGATGGGGCAATGATGTGTATCATAGAGCTTGTCACTGAATCCCTTAATGTTCCCGGGTCCAAAAAAAGGAAAGAGGAGACGGCAGAGCAGGTGGCCCCCACGGTTATTCCCGAGGCATCCAGTGAGGCAGAGGCCCAAGAAAAAGAGGACAAGGAGAATCTGTCTGCGGAGACAGAGGCCGTCCAAACTTCAGCCGAGACGGAAGAGAATGTTTCATCTCAAGAGATCAATGAGTCGGATACAGAAGAAGAGGTCCTGGGAGCAGAAAAAGGGGAAGTAGCACAGGATGATAAGCAGCCTGAAAGGGCTGAAGCAGAGGCCACCGAATTTGATTTACCTGAGGAAGCCCCTGTGGAAACAGAGGTAAAAGACCAGGTAGACGAAGAAAATCTTACAGGGGAGAAAAAAGAGTAAAAATTTTCTTGACTTTGTTTGAAAAAAAAGTTAGTAAGAAAACAAATTTGTTTGTATCAAAATGATACAAGAGGCTATGGCAGCCCTTCCAATCGGATTGGAAGGGCTTTTTTTATGAAAAAATGGTGGTTGGGTTGTTGGAGATCGGTTCTTCCCCGGTTCTTTATTTATGGCCGGGGTTTTTTTTGTCTTTTTTGATATTCATCCCCATTTTCTAAAAGGGAATTTCCTCAATATCCTTCTTTGACTCCTTGAGCTGATTAAGGGTCCTGTTGTAGAAATCTATCACCTCTCTGCGACTGATCATGCCAAGGAACTTTGTTGGATCTTTGTCATCCACTACCGGAATCATGTCGATATTCCTTATGGTGAATTTTCTCAATAAGGTATTTACATCTTCTGAAGGGGTGGTGGTAATGACATTTTTTCTGGCAAAATCCTTGACCAAAAGTATGTCTCCAAGATCCCTGTCAAAAATAAAGTGCCTGATATCGTTTATAGAAAATATTCCAGAAAGTTTTCCATTTCTGTCAACTACAGGAAAATAATGTTGTTCAGTAGCCCTGAAAAATCGCCTGAACTGGGAGAATGTCATATCTTCCGGTATCACTGCGAATACCTTCTCTGGATTGAATATGTCACGTACCGTTATCCCTTCGAGGATGTCGTTCAAGAAATCCCCCTTGTGGACAGGACTGTCGATCTTGCTCTTGACTTGTGCCCTGTAAAGGTTCCAACGCCTGCACAAGAAGTAGCTCAGGGAGCAGACCATCATGCTTGGGAGCAGGAGGTGATATGAGCTGGTGATCTCGCTGACCACTATGACTGCTGATATTGGAATGTTGGAATTGCCTGCCAAAAAGCCTGCCATCCCGACTATTATAAACGGGGAGGCAGAGGGGACTACCTGTGGCATCACATTGTGGAAAAAAAGCCCTACGGCTCCGCCAATGGAGCCACCTATGACAACTGAGGGCCCGAAAACACCTCCACTTCCTCCAGAACCAATTGAAAACGTTGTAGCCAGAATTTTGCCAATGGCTACCGCAAGAAAGAGGCCCAGCCCCACCTTATTGTAGAGACCATCCTGTATAAAGCCGTAGCTGAACCCCAGTACCTGGGGCAGGAACAGCCCCAGTGTTCCTGTCATGATTCCGCCGATGGCAGGTTTTGCCCACAGGGGTAACTTAACTTTTTCCTGAAAGAAGTCATGAAATCCCCAAAAGATATTTACAAACAGAAAGACTCCTGCTGCCAGGCATAGGGCAAGAACTGCATAAGGACCAAGCGCCAGGACATTTGAAAAACGGTAGTCTTCAGCCCTGAAAAGGGAGCCCCAACCATAAACAGTGCAAAAAAATGAATAGGCAATGGTAGAGGCAATGGCAGTGGGAATGATTACGTCTGCCTCAAACTCTGGGTCCTTGTAAAGTATTTCAGATGCGAAAAGTGCTCCGGTGAGGGGCGCCCTGAATATGCTCCCTATGCCTGCCCCAAGACCTGCTGCCATTAGAATTCTCATCTCCCTGGGAGGTACCTTAAGTTTTTGTGCCAATAGCGAGCCAAGACCTGCTCCTATCTGGCATATTGGGCCCTCGCTTCCTCCGGAGCCTCCTGAACCAAGGGTGAGAAAGGAGGCTATCATTTTGACGAATGGAACCTTTGGCTGTATGAGTCCATTTTTCTTGTGATATGCCTCTATTGCAGCATCGGTACCGTGTCCCTGGGCCTCAGGGCAAAAGATGGCAACCAATAGGCCGCTTAAGAGGCCGCCAATTGCCGGTACAATCCATAGGACCCATCTCCTGAATTCACTTGAACCGTGGAAGTGGAACAGGGGTGGGTCTCCAGCTGGATGGCTCGGCTTATAACCAGCCAGGTAGTCCAAAAAGAAGAAATGGCCAAAGTGACAAAGGAAATGAAAGATTATGGCGCCCAGGCCGGCCAGCAACCCCACTGATATACAAAGCAGCAACCATCTGCCTGCTCGTCGAGCAGGCGTCCTTATCAGTATGGATCTAGGGGCTGGTTTCATGGCATAAATAATTAACTGTTTTTTTCAAGTTTATAAATAGCAAAGGAAGAGAAAATTGATTTTAATTCCCATTTAAACAGTACAAAATTAATGAAAAAATGCACTTTTCTATCCATTGACAAGCAATTTCAGTGGGAATATGCTACTATTTCACTTAAAATTCTAGCTCTGAGGTAGAATCACATGACAAAGTTGCCAGGAAAACAGATGGTAGTAGAGGCCCTCAAACGAGAGGGCGTTGACGTGGTTTTTGGATTCCCAGGCGGTGCAATCATTGATGTATATGATGCCATGGAAAAGGATGGCAGCATAAAGCACGTGCTTGTAAGGCACGAACAGGGTGCTGCCCATGCCGCCGACGGTTATGCAAGGGCAACGGGAAAGGTAGGCGTGTGCATTGCAACATCGGGTCCAGGCGCAACTAACACTGTCACCGGTATTGCCACCGCCTATATGGATTCCATTCCCATGGTGGTGTTCACAGGCCAGGTCCCCACCAGCCTTATAGGAAACGATGCCTTTCAGGAAGTGGATATCGTTGGTATTACTAGGCCGTGTACAAAACACAACTATCTGGTCAAGGACGTGCACAAGCTTCCAACAATATTGAAGGAGGCCTTCTATATTGCAAGTTCTGGCAGGCCAGGGCCTGTACTCATAGACCTTCCAAAGGACATCCAAAATCAGGTTGCGGAGTTTGACTACCCAGACAAGATCAATCTTCGCTCCTACAATCCAGTTGTGGAGCCTCACACTAGGCAGATAGAGCGTGCTTTCAAGCTTATTGAAAAGTCAAAGCAGCCTATCATTTACGCAGGTGGTGGCGTTATCATTGCAAATGCCCACAAGGAGCTCAGAAAGCTTGCAGAATCCATCTATGCACCTGTAACCATGACCTTGATGGGGCTTGGGGGTTTTCCCGGCACCCATGAACAAAGCCTGGGTATGCTGGGCATGCACGGAACCTACTGTGCCAACATGGCCATGGCCAACACGGATCTGATAATTGCCGTGGGTGCAAGGTTTGATGACAGGGTAACAGGCAAGATTGAGGCATTTGCACCCAATGCGTCCATTATTCATATCGATATCGATCCCACTTCCATCCAGAAGAATGTGAAGGTGGATGTTCCCATAGTGGGCGATTGCAGAAGGGCCCTAAAGAAGCTCGTAAAGGTCATAAAGGAAGACGGACGTCCCCAGGAGGTCTGGAAGGAGAAGTTCCAGCCCTGGTGGGATCAGATTCGCGCCTGGGAGGCAAGACACCCCCTTACCTACAAGAAGGAGCCGGGTGTAATAAAGCCCCAGTACGTCATTGAAAAGCTTTATGAGCTTACAAAGGGCAAGGCAATCATTACAACAGAGGTAGGCCAGAACCAGATGTGGACAGCCCAGTTCTACAAGTTCGACGAGCCTCGCACCCTTCTAACCTCTGGAGGCTTGGGGACCATGGGATACGGCTTCCCAGCTGCAATAGGCGCCCAAATGGCCTTCCCCAACAAACTGGTTGTGGATGTTGCAGGAGACGGAAGCATCCAGATGTGTATCCAGGAAATGGCAACTGCCATGGAGCAGAAGCTTCCTGTCAAGATCATAATACTTAACAACCAGTTCCTTGGAATGGTTCGTCAGTGGCAGGAGCTCTTTTACGACAGGCGTTATGCTGCCACGGAGTTTAGCGTCACTCCGGATTTCGTAAAGCTTGCCGAGGCCTATGGTGCCAAAGGGTTCAGGGCCACCAAGCCTGAGGAGGTGGAAGATACCTTGAAGAAGGGGCTTGAGACGGACTGCCTCACCATAATGGAGTTTGCCATTGCCAGGGAAGAGGGCGTGTTCCCCATGGTGCCTGCTGGAAAGGCAACTACCGAGATGCTTCTGGTATAACACCTTTGTAACCAACAGGGCCTGTCTGTGACAGGCCTTTAAAATAACAATTCAGGAGTTTTAACCCATGAAACATACCCTTTCTGTACTGGTAGAGAATGAACCTGGAGCCCTCTCACGAATTACCGGGCTATTTAGCGGCAGGGGTTTTAATATCGAGAGTCTATGTGTTGCCCCCACCTTGGATCAGACCATGTCTCATCTCACCCTTGTTACCTCTGGAGACGAGCACATAATTGAGCAGATAATAAAGCAGCTCAACCGTTTGGTGGACGTCTACAAGGTCGTAGACGTAAGCGAAGGGGAGTTCGTGGAACGTGAGATGGCCCTCATAAAGGTAAGGGCAGAGGATGAAACCAGGGCCGAGGTCTTGAGGATGTGCGACATCTTCAGGTGCAAGGTCGTGGACGTTAGCCCCAAGACGTATACCATAGAGGTTACCGGGCCCGAGTCCAAGCTAAAGGCCGTAATGGAGCTTCTGAAACCCATTGGCATTAAAGAGATCACCCGGACAGGAACCATTGCAATACAGCGAGAGAAGAAGACAGTCTGAATTCATACAGGAGCCAGGAAATGAAGATATACTACGACAAGGATGTTAAAGAGGGGATTTTAAAGGGTAAAACCATCGCCGTAATCGGCTACGGAAGCCAGGGGCATGCCCATGCCCAGAATCTCAGGGACAGTGGCCTTGATGTGATAGTTGGACAGAGGCCAGGTTCTGCAAACTATGATCTGGCTGTGAAGCATGGTTTCGAGCCTGTTTCAGCCGCCGAGGCAGCTAAAAAGGCAGATCTCATCATGATACTTGTGCCTGACCATGTGCAGGCTGACCTTTACAGGGAGGCCATTGAGCCCAACCTAGAACCTGGAAACATGCTTCTCTTTTCCCATGGATTTAACATTCATTTCGGCCAGATCGTGGCTCCAAAGGAAGTTGACGTGGCCATGGTAGCCCCAAAGGGCCCAGGGCACCTTGTTAGGCGCGAGTATGAGATAGGAAGAGGAGTACCCTGTCTTGTTGCCGTGGAGCAGGATGCATCTGGAAACGCCCTTGATCTTGCCCTTGGATATGCCCAGGGAATAGGGGGAACCAGGGCAGGAGTCATAGAGACGACCTTCCAGGAGGAGACGGAAACCGACCTTTTCGGTGAGCAGTGCGTGCTTTGCGGCGGGGTAAGCGAGCTCATAAAGGCTGGCTTTGAGACCCTGGTAGAGGCAGGATATCAGCCTGAGATAGCCTATTTTGAGTGCTGCCATGAGCTCAAGCTCATTGTGGATCTCATCTATGAAGGCGGCCTTTCCAGGATGCGGTACTCCATTAGCGATACCGCAGAGTATGGGGATCTGACCCGTGGTAAAAGGGTCATCACCCAGGAGACCAGACAGGAAATGAAACGGATCCTGGATGAAATCCAGTCCGGAAGCTTTGCCAAGGAATGGCTCCTTGAAAACAGGGTAAACCGTCCTGTATTTAACGCATTGAGGCGCAGGGAGCGCGAGCACATGCTCGAGAGCGTAGGAGAGAGGCTCAGAGACATGATGAGCTGGCTCAAGAAGTAATCAGATAAACCATGCACAAGGTCAATGTGCCCGTGGCCAAGGAGGGCATACCCTTTCTGGGAGTGTCAGCCTTGGCTACAGTTGTTTTTGCACTGTTGCAAATTAAGGCTGCTGCAATACTTTGCCTGTTACTAACCGGTTTTATCCTTTACTTTTTCAGGGATCCCGAGAGGATAATACCAGTAGGTGCGGGTTTGATTACTTCACCCGCTGATGGTAAGGTGATAGATATCCAGGAGGAACAGCAGGAGCCCTTTTTCTCAACAGGACGCACAAGACGCATTAGCATATTCATGAACGTATTTGACTGCCATGTTAACCGAGCACCCATTTCTGGAAGGGTCATTGACATAAAATACAGAGAGGGCCGCTTCCTGTCGGCCAACAAGAAAAGGGCCATGGCAGAAAATGAAAGGGCGGCCATGCTCCTTGAAGACGAAATGGGCCGAAAGTTTACTGTTGTTCAGGTTGCTGGCCTCATTGCAAGGCGCATAGTCTGCTGGGCCGAACCTGGGGACCTATTAAAAAGGGGCCAGCGTTACGGCATGATAAGATTCGGTTCCCGTCTCGATGTCTATCTGCCCTTAAATACCCAGGTCAAAGTCGAGAAGGGGCAGAGGGTAAGGGCGGGGCAAAGCGTTTTGGGCAAAATGGAGAGTGCCTAAATGAAAAACAAACAAAGCAAGGATTTCAAGGGCCGCAAAAGGCGGGCGTATATCCTGCCAAATCTGCTTACCAGCATGAGCCTGTTTGCGGGTTTTTACTCATTGGTCTCCAGCATAGACGGCAGATTCATTCCCGCTGCCTGGGCCATACTGGTAGCTGGGATATTTGACGGGCTTGATGGCAGGGTGGCAAGGATTACAGGGACCACGAGTAAATTTGGACTTGAGTATGACTCCCTTGCCGATCTCGTGGCCTTTGGAGTGGCCCCGGGAGTTCTTGGCTTTTCGTGGGCCCTCAGGGGTTTTGGAAGGCTTGGCTGGCTTGCTGCCTTTTTGTACGTTGCCACAACGGCACTGAGGCTTGCAAGGTTCAACACCCTGGGGTCTTCTGGCCCCGGTTCCAAGAGGTTTTTCCTCGGGCTTCCCTGCCCTTCTGCAGCGGCCATGGTGGCAACTACCGTACTTATGTGTCATCACTTTGGTATAAGTGGACCTGTGCACCATTATGGGCTTCTTATCATGATCTACGCCCTTTCCTTTCTCATGGTCAGCAACGTCCGCTACTTCAGTTTCAAGGAGGTAGAGTGGCTAAATCAGCATCCCTTCAGGGGGCTGGTGGCTGTTCTCCTCACAATGGTGATTATTGCAATCGAGCCAAAGGTCACCCTGTTCATACTGTTCCTGTTCTACTGTCTGTCTGGGCCTCTACTACATCCCGTATCACTGGTTTTTTCGCGTGGTAAGGAAAGGGGCAAGGCATCTTTGAGACAGGAGTAGAAAAAAAGAAGGGGGCAGTCTTATGAGCACCTCAGAAAAGCAGGATACAAAACAGGACAACAAGATAATAATATTTGACACCACCTTGAGGGACGGTGAGCAGTCTCCGGGTGTCGCCTTGAACATGGATGATAAGCTGCAGATAGGAAGGCAGCTTGAAAAACTGGGTGTAGACGTCCTTGAGGCGGGTTTTCCAATAGCTTCACCAGGGGACTTTGAAGGGGTCAGAATCCTTGCCAGGGAGCTTCAGGGGCTTCAGGTTACCGCCCTTGCCAGAGCCACAAAAAAGGACATAGATACTGCCTGGGAGGCAATAAAAGAGGGGGCAAACCCGAGGATTCACACCTTTCTTGCCACCTCTGACATACATTTAAAGTACAAGCTTAGAAAAAGCAGGGAAGAGGTCCTGGAAATGGCTGGTGAGGCGGTAAAATATGCATCCCGCTACACCTCCAATATAGAGTTTTCTGCCGAGGATGCAAGCAGGACAGATCTGGATTTTCTTTGCAGGGTCTTTGAAAGGGTCATCGACTGCGGGGCCACCACGGTGAACTTTCCTGATACCGTAGGATATGCCATTCCGTGGGATTTTGGCAGGATGATAAAGTACGTCATGGAAAACACGCCAAATATTCACAAGGCGGTCCTGAGCGTGCACTGTCACAACGATCTTGGCCTTGCAACGGCAAACGTGCTTTCTGCCATAAATTCCGGAGCACGTCAGGTGGAATGCACCATAAACGGAATAGGGGAGCGTGCAGGAAATACCGCCATGGAAGAGGTGGTAATGGCCATCAAGACCCGTAACGATCTCCTTCCCTATGAGACAAACATAAACACCAGGCACATTGCAGCCACTAGCCGAATGGTAAGCATGCTTACAGGAATGGTGGTTCAGCCCAACAAGGCCATAGTAGGGGCGAACGCCTTTGCCCATGAGTCTGGAATCCACCAGGACGGGGTGCTAAAGGAGAGGACTACTTATGAGATAATGGATCCAAGGGATATTGGCCTTTCATCTGGAAGTCTTGTCCTTGGGAAGCATTCTGGTAGGCATGCCATCAAGGCCAAGCTCCAGGAAATGGGCTATGACCTTTCTGAAGAGGAGATAGGTCGCGTATTTGAACGCTTCAAGGTACTTGCTGACAAGAAGAAGGAGATCTTTCCGGAAGATCTCGAGGCAATAGTTGCCGAGGAGATACTCAGGATACCTGAAAGGTTTAGGCTAACTTATCTCCACGTTGCTGGCGGAAGCGGGATAAGGCCTACTGCCACCGTTGGTATAGAGGTTGATGGAAAGGAGGAGGTGGCAGTCTCAATTGGCGCCGGCCCCATAGATGCGGCCTTCAATGCGGTTTCCAAGATAGTAAAGACAAAGAGCAAGCTTCTGAGATTTACGGTAAATTCCATTACAGGGGGAACTGACGCCCAGGGGGAAGTTACTGTGAGGCTCCAGGAGGGTGAAAAGGTTGTCACTGGCCAGGGTGCAGACCCTGACATCATAACCGCAAGTGTCAGGGCCTACTTAACCGCTCTTAACCGTCTTGCATACAAATAATTAATTGCATACATAAGGCTAAATGATGTATTAAGGGCCATTAAAAAGCGAAAGAGAAGAGGTTTCTTATGAGTGGACCCATGACCATTGCAGAAAAGATACTGGCTGAACATGCCGGATGCGAGTTTGTTGAGCCTGGCCAATTGGTTGACGTGAAGGTGGACGTTGCCCTTGGTAACGATATAACTGCACCGATAGCCATTGAGATATTCAAAAAGGCAGGGGTGAAAAATGTCTTTGATCGCACCAAGATTGCCCTGGTGGCAGATCACTTCACTCCCAATAAGGACATAAAGAGCGCCGAGCAGGTGAGGATGCTTCGGGAGTTTTCAGAGGATCAGGCCCTGGTACATTTTTACGAAGGCGGGGAAGTAGGTGTGGAACATTGCCTGCTGCCTGAAAAAGGCATTGTGCTTCCAGGAGACGTGGTCATAGGTGCGGACAGCCATACCTGCACCTACGGGGCCCTTGGGGCCTTTGCAACGGGAGTTGGAAGCACGGATCTCGCAGCTGCCATGATAACCGGCCGTACCTGGTTCAAGGTGCCTGAAAGCATGAAGATTGTCTACAAGGGAGAGCTTCAGCCATGGGTAAGTGGAAAGGACCTCATCCTCTACACCATTGGCGATATTGGCGTTGACGGCGCCCTTTACATGGCTATGGAATTTACAGGCCCTGTAATTGAAAGGCTGTCCATGGCAGAAAGGATGACCATGTCAAACATGGCCATTGAGGCAGGCGGCAAGGCTGGACTCATCAACCCTGATGATACAACAAGGGACTATGTGGAAAAGAGGGCAACAAGGCCCTACAAGTTTTACACCAGTGACGAGGATGCAAGATATGCCAAGGTCATCGAATATGACTGTTCTACCATAGAGCCCCAGATAGCCTTCCCCCATCTTCCTGAAAATACCGTTTCCATTTCAGAGGTAGGCACTGTTGAGCTGGATCAGGTGGTGATTGGTTCCTGTACCAACGGCAGGATAGAGGACCTCGAAGTGGCGGCAAGGATCCTTGAAGGCAAAAAGGTGGCCAAGGGGCTTCGTCTAATTGTCCTTCCCGCAACTCCTTCCATATGGTCAGAGGCACTTGATCGTGGATTTCTGAAGATATTTGCCGATGCAGGCGCAGTCATTGGTCCACCTACTTGCGGGCCATGCCTTGGCGGCCATATGGGTATCCTGGCAAAGGGAGAGAGGGCCCTTTCAACAACCAACAGAAACTTTGTTGGAAGGATGGGACATCCTGAGAGCGAGGTCTATCTGGCAAGTCCTGCCATAGCTGCTGCAAGTGCAGTGCTTGGGCGCATAGGAAGCCCTTCAGAACTGTAAAAAGAAGAGGAACATTCCATGAAACTAAGAGGAAAGGTCTGGAAGTTTGGAAAAAATATAGATACCGATGCAATCATACCTGCAAGGTACTTGAATACGTCTGACCCTAAAGAGCTTGCAAAACACTGCATGGAGGATGCAGACCCTGATTTCCCAAGCAAGGTGAGGGAAGGGGACATAATAGTTGCAGACAGTAACTTTGGCTGCGGCTCCTCCCGTGAGCATGCCCCAATAGCCCTAAAGGCAGCAGGGGTTGCATGCGTTATTGCCCCAAGTTTTGCTCGCATCTTCTACAGAAACGCCTTCAACATGGGTCTTCCAATCTTTGAATGCAAGGAGGCCCCAGAACTGATAGAAGAGGGGCACGAGGTGGAGGTGGATGCAGACAGCGGTGAGATAGTAAATCTCACCACTGGAAAGCGTATGAAGGCACAGCCCATTCCTCCCTTTATGCAGGAGCTTATCAGGGATGGTGGGCTCATTACGCACATTATGAAAAAAATTGAGGGCCATTAGGCCCAAAATATTCAAGGAGAAAAGGGACATGACCAAATACAAGATAGCTGTTATCCCAGGAGACGGCACCGGGCCTGAGGTTGTAAGGGAGGGCGTAAAGGTGCTTGAGGCAGCGGCCAAGAGGTTTGGCTTTGAGCTTGACATGACGTGGTACGATTACGGCGGAGACAGATACCTTAAGACAGGAGAGGTCCTCCCAGAAGGGGCCGTTGAGGATCTTAAGCAGTACAAGGCCATATACCTTGGTGCCATTGGGCACCCGGACGTAAAGCCGGGAATACTGGAAAAGGGCATACTCCTTGCCCTTAGATTCGCTCTTGACCAGTACATCAACCTGAGGCCGGTTATCCTCTACCCTGGCGTTGAAACCCCGCTAAAGGACAAGGGTCCAGAGGATATTGACTTCGTGGTTGTAAGGGAAAACACAGAGGGCCTGTATGCCGGTGCGGGCGGAGTCCTCAAGAAGGGCACCCCGGATGAGGTGGCAGTCCAGGAGTCCATAAACACCAGAAAGGGAGTTGAGCGCTGTATACGCTATGCCTACGACTATTGCCGTAAAAGGAACAAGAAAAAGACCGTCACCCTTTGTGGTAAGACAAATGTTCTTACTTACGCCTTTGATCTCTGGGAGCGCACCTTCTATGAGGTGGGAGAGGAGTATCCGGACATAAAGAAGGAGTACGCCCACGTGGATGCCACCTGTATGTGGATGGTGAAAAATCCGGAGTGGTTTGATGTCATAGTTACTGACAACATGTTCGGAGACATCATTACAGACCTTGGAGCCATGATACAGGGAGGCATGGGCATAGCAGCAGGCGGAAACATCAACCCGGAAGGGGTCTCCATGTTTGAGCCCATTGGAGGATCGGCTCCAAAGTACACTGGAAAGAATGTTATCAATCCCATGGCGGCCATCTGCGCAGGTCAGATGATGCTCGATTATCTGGGAGAGGAAGAGGCGGCCAGGGCCGTTGAAGAGGCGGTGAAGACCGTTGTCAGCAAGCATCTGAAGAGCCTTTCCGCTGGGAAAATGGGCTACTCCACCTCTGAAGTAGGGGACCTCGTGGCAGACTACGTAAAGGGTTAGATAAAAGGGAGAGTGTCATGAAGGAAGAATATTCGGTAGCGGTGGTGGGGGCCACGGGTGCCGTTGGAAAGACCATGATTAAGGTCCTTGATGAGAGGGATTTCCCCATTGGAAAGGTGAAGTTCCTGGCGTCCGAACGCTCAGAGGGCAAAAAGATACGTTTTAAGGGAGAGGACGTGGTGGTTCAAAAACTCGACCACGACTCCTTTGAGGACGTGGATATAGCCCTTTTTTCCGCAGGGGCATCAAGGAGCCTGGAATTTGCCCCGTCTGCGGCAAAGTCAGGGGCCGTTGTCATAGATAACTCCAGTGCCTGGAGGATGGATCCAGACGTGCCGCTTGTGGTGCCCGAGGTAAATTCCCATGCCATCTCCCAGTACAAGAAAAAGGGGATAATAGCCAATCCCAACTGCTCCACCATCCAGATGGTGGTGGCACTAAAGCCTCTATACGACTATTCAAGGATAAGAAGGATAGTGGTTTCCACCTATCAGGCCGTATCCGGTACGGGCCAGAAGGCCATTACCGAGCTTGAAGAGGAGGTGAAACAGTGGGTGATAAAGGGCTGCGGCAACGAGCCCGGGAAGTCAAAGGGCTACGTTGGGGAGTTTGAATACAAGGCCTATCCACATCAGATCGCCTTTAACTGTCTTCCACACATAGACGTTTTTGAGGAAAACGGCTATACAAAGGAAGAGATGAAGATGGTCAACGAGACAAGGAAAATACTGGAAGATGACTCTATCATGGTGTCTGCTACATGCGTGAGGGTCCCAGTTTTTTACGGACACTCTGAATCCGTAAACGTGCAGTTTGAATCTCCCGTGAGTGCTGAAAAGGTGAGGGAGCTTCTTGAGGAAGCACCAGGGGTAACCGTCCTCGATGAGCCTTCAAAGGCCCTCTATCCCATGGCCATAGAGGCAGAGGGCAAGGATGATACCTTTGTTGGGCGCATAAGAGAGGACATTTCCCAGGAAAACGGGATAGACATGTGGATCGTGGCTGATAACATCCGTAAGGGTGCTGCCACCAATGCGGTCCAGATAGCAGAAAAACTCATAGAGTCTTACATCTGATTAAAAAGGGGGTGCAGGCCCCCTTTTTACTTTTTCCAGCCTTCATCAGAAAACGCCCTTTAAGGAGGCCTTCATGAGCATCATATCGGATCTGTTTGGCAAATCTCCCTTTGGAGCCATGGTTGAGCACACAAAAAAGGTCCACGAGTGTGTAGAAATGATAAAGCCCTTGATGGAGGCCCTCGCCCACGAAAACTATCTGCTTTTGAGGGAATTGCACAACAAGGTGTCAAAGCTGGAGTACGAGGCGGACAGGATAAAACACGAGGTAAGGGGGCTTCTTTCAAGGCGCCTTTTCCTTCCAGTTGACAAGATTGACCTGGAGAATTTTTTGAGGTGCCAGGACAAGATTGCAGATTACACGGAGGATTTCTCAGTAATTTTGACCATTAGGAACACCAGATTGCATCCAAGCCTCATTGACAAGTTCTTCAAGCTGGTGGACCAGGTATTTCAGGTTACAGGGACCCTGCTCACGGCTGCTGTGGAGCTACAGAATCTGGCAGAGGTCTCCTTTAGCGGGGCCGAATCAAGAAGGGTATTGCAGTGGCTGGATGGTCTTGGAGAGGAGGAATGGAAGGCAGACCGGATAGCCAGGGACCTTTCCAGGGACATTTACACGCTGGAAGACGAGGTGGATACCATGACCATCATATTCTACGAAAAGATGATACTTACCCTAGGCCAGATTGCAAACGAGGCGGAAAATGCAGGAGATATGCTCAGAAACATGCTCATCAGATAGCTAAGTCCAGGCTCAGCAAAGAAAAGGCACAGATTTAATGGAAACCATTGTCATAGGAATAACGGCATTTCTTGGCCTTTACATGGCCTGGAACATAGGCGCCAACGATGTGGCCAATTCCATGGCAGACGCCGTTGGTTCAAGGGCCTTGTCAGTAAGAAACGCAGTGATTCTGGCAGGCATTTGTGAATTTGCTGGGGCGGTCCTGGTGGGCGCACCGGTTACGGATACAGTGAGAAAGGGCATAGTAAGCCCGGACAGCTTTCTTGCCTTGCCGGACATAACACCTGAACAGGCAGCGGCCCTGTTTGTGATTGGGATGACCTCGGCCCTTCTTTCTGCGGCCATTTGGCTGAATGTATCCTCATTCATGGGCCTTCCTGTCTCAACCACCCATTCCATAGTCGGGTCTGTGGCGGGCTTTGGCATTGCTGCTGCAGGTTGGAGCTCCGTTCAGTGGGGAAAGATGACCCAGATAGTCCTTAGCTGGTTCATCTCCCCTATAGCAGGCGGAATCATGGCCTTTATTGTGTTCAAATTCATTTCAAGATCCATCCTCGGCCAGGACAGGCCTGCAAGGGCAGCCATAAAATATGCCCCCTTCCTGGTATCTGCAGTAACGGCAACGGTTGTGCTTGCTACCATCTACAAAGGGCTTAAGCACGTAATTGGAAACATCTCCTGGCTTACACCCCAGGTCTCCATATACATCACCGTGGCGCTTAGTGTCGTCTCATGGTTCATATCCAGGTGGTGGCTTGGCAGGCAGCTTTCCGGGAAGGATGACCTATCAGTTGACGACCAGCTTGAGCTTGTGGAGCGGGTATTCGTTCCCCTTGTTATCATCACCTCCTGCTCTGTTGCCTTTGCCCATGGTGCAAATGACGTAGCAAATTCAGTTGGCCCCTTGGCGGCTGTTGTAAGGGTACTTCAGACAGGGGAAGTTGCACAAAAGGTTGGAGTGCCCTTCTGGGTCCTGGTTCTTGGTGGAAGCGGTATAGTCCTTGGGCTTGCCACCTTTGGTTACAGGGTCATGTATACGGTTGGAACGAAGATAACGGAGATTACACCTTCTCGCGGCGTTGCTGCAGATCTTTCAGCAACAGCCACGGTACTCTTGTGCACCCGTCTTAAGCTTCCCATCTCCACCACCCATACCCTGGTTGGTGCCATCTTGGGTATCGGACTTGCCAGGGGGCTTGCCGGCATAAACAGGGATGTTACGAAAAGGATATTCGGTGCCTGGTTTGTCACAGTGCCTGCAGCGGCCCTGTTGTGCGTATTTCTCTTTCTTGTTGGAAAGATGTACTTTCTCGATACAATTACCAGGATTTGTACTAAGTAGTGGGGCCAGATATGTTTGTGGAAAGCTCTCTTGCTAGGTGACAGGCCACCTTGTGGGAAGGATTGACGGTTTCAAGGACGGGCGCCTTTTTTTCGCAAATGCCTTTTGCAAACCTGCACCTGTTGCTGAAGGCGCATCCTTCAGGGATTTCATTCAGGGACGGGACACGGCCTGGTATGGACGAAAGCCTTTTTCTTTTCATATTTTTACCATAGGGGACTGAGGCAAGAAGGCCCTTTGTGTAAGGGTGAATGGGAGAGTCAAATATCTCCTTTACCGGTCCGTCCTCAACAATGGTTCCAGCGTACATAACCATGACCCTCTGGGCTATGCGGGCAACAACCCCCAGGTTGTGGGAGATGAGCAGAAGGGCCAGGTCCATGGTGGTGCTAAGATTGCAGATAAGGTCAAGGATCTGGGCCTGTATGGATACGTCCAGGGCGGTTGTGGGCTCATCTGCAATGAGGAGTTTTGGATTGCAGACAAGTGCCATGGCGATCATTACCCTCTGCCTGAGTCCTCCGGAGAGCTCATGGGGATACTGGTTGTAAACAAGCTCAGGTTCAGGAATGCCAACCCTGGCCATGGTGGATAGCACAAGGGAACGGGCCTTTTCTCCCTGGGCCATCTTGTGGGTGGTTATGGCCTCTTTTATCTGGAAGCCTATTGAAAGCACAGGATTTAGGGCAGTCATAGGTTCTTGAAACACCATGGCCATGTCCCTGCCCCTTAAGGGCCTCATGGAATCCAGGGGCAGGGAGAGGATGTCCTTGCCATCAAATTTAATGTTCCCTGTAATATCAAAACGTTCTTCTGGCA
>JALWNK010000077.1 GCA_026995935.1 Deltaproteobacteria bacterium | reverse complement strand
TGGCTCTCGGGGCCATGCTCTGGCATTCATTTTGGGCCACTGCCTGTGCCGCCTGGGAACACTTCGGGCACATGGCCAGTGTGTTGGTTAGGTCCTGGAGAAGCGTCCTGGCCGCCTCTTCCACTGCCAGGTCTATCTGTGTTCTGTCAGTGGAATCTGACCACATGCTTACTGGTTCAACCTGTTTTTCTACCCTGTTGGCCCAAACAACTTCTCCGGTCTCTGGATCCTGGAGTGCAAGGCTTATCTGCACAACCGCCTGGGGAATATGCCCGCCCTTGGCTGCAAGATAGGCTGCTGCCATTCCGGCTGCTCCCCAAACCCCGGCGTTGTAAGCTGCCGAATGCTCATAGCCGCCAGATGTCTCGGTTACTACATGGGCAAATCTCGGATGGGAACCAACCACCTTTGTAGATTCGCTAGGCCCGTTAAAGGGTGTATTTGCCTGGGAACCAAGGCCTGCTCCCATTGACCCGCCAATGGCAAGGTCCTGCCAAAGGTCATACTGGTCAGACTGGGCAACACCGAAGATTGCGCTTGATGTCCAATCGAAGAAGAAGGGAAGAATACCCTGCTGAAGAGGATTGAGCTGCTGACCTTCCCTCATTTCATATTCTACGATCCTGCCCCTCAAGACATAATCTGCTCCGAAATAGTCTCCTATCTGCTTGATGACGTTCTTGTTGAGTCCAATTAGATTGATCTTGAATTCTTCCCTCGGACCATTGGCCATCTCGTTGGCCAAAAGCACCTGCCTGATCTCCTTTTCCATGTCATTAGACCAGCCTGATCCCAGCTCCCTGTAAAAGTTTCTCCGGGCCTTGGCTGAATCCATGGATGGCCCTTCAATTAGCGTTATAACGCCAAGATCAATCAGGTACTGGACAACGTCCTCTTCAACAGGAAGATAATAGCCCTTCGATGCAAGTTTGTGGCTTATTGCATTTTGAACCTTGACCTGCCGTCTAAGGGAATCATCTACGTGTTTGCCTGTGGAGTAGTCTGCAAATGGTAGCATTACAATCTTGGGACACGGATATGGATTCCTTATTGTAGTGGAATCAATTGCCCTTACAGATTCCTTGACCTTCTGGCCACAGCCGCTAAGCATGAAAAGGGCGCAAAAAGCAGCCAGTATGACTTTGTGCCATGGTGAATACGACATGGTTCCCTCCATAGTTTCTGATTTTTTTTTTGTTGCTTATCTCATCGGAAAAAAGAAAAATTTTATAAAAGATTTTGTTTTTTTATTGCTTAAATGACAAAAATTTTCTCTATAACTGCAAGAAAGTATTGTTATTTCACTATCGCCCAAAGGTATTTAATGTTAAGAGCAAATAGTTTGCCAACTGTGGTAGAGGGACGATTAAACTGGTATGTGCAAGAAAGAGGTTCGTTAAATTTTAAAGGGAGGAATTAGCTGATCTATACGGTTTGTTCTTAAAATAAACATCAAAAGGCGATCAATGCCCATGGCGACTCCTGCTGATGGGGGGCATCGGTCAAGGGCAGAGAGAAAATCTTCTGGCATTTCCATGGGGTTGAGGCCCAGGGAGATACGTTTTTTGTTTTCTTCCTGGAACCTAAGCCTTTGTTCCTGGGAGATCACGAGCTCTGAAAAGCCGTTTGCCAGCTCCATTCCTCCAAGATAGAGCTCGAATCTTTCGCAGATCCGTCTGTCTTTCTCGCAGATCCTTGAAAGGGAGGCGGCCCAGGAGGGATAGGCCTTGAGTATTGAGATGGGATATTTCGAAAGGGCAGGCTCGATCTTTTCCACCAGGTCTTGTTCAAAGCGGCGCTCATCCTTTTCCTCAATGGGGTTCCAGCCGGCTAAGGTCAAAAACACCTCTTCAATGGAGAAAATCTTGACCTTGCGCCTGATATTTTCTGGCTGGACAGGGAGTTTGACAGGGAGGTTGCTATTTGAGAATGCCGTAAAGACCGACGAGAGAAGGTCTATGCAGTCCGTAATAAGGACGGTGTAATCTGAAAATGCCCTGTACCACTCAAGCATGGTAAATTCAGTGGTGTGAAGGTGTCCGTATTCCCCTTTTCTGAAGGCAGGCCCAATGTGAAAGAAACGATCAAGGCCCTGGGTAAGAAGTGGTTTGAGATACACTTCAGGAGAGGGAAGAAGAAACCTTGGTCCGTCCCTATCTTCTATGGTGAAAAGTTCAATGGTTGCCTCTGGAATGGCCTCTTTTGCCGAGCAGGGAACCTGCGCCTCCAGAAAGCCCTTTTTATAGAACCAGCCTCTGAGAGTCTTTAAAAGAAAATGGCGGGCAAGGATTATATCCTTGGGTCTTAACTTGGGTTCGGTTTTGGCTGTCAGGCCTTGACCCTTTCCACGTATTGACCGGTTCGCGTATCTATTTTGAGGGTCTCTCCCTCTTCAATAAAGAGAGGAACCTGGATTGTGTAGCCCGTCTCCAGTGTGGCTGGCTTTGTGGCACCGGTTGCAGTGTCCCCCTTAACGCCAGGATCCGCCTTTACCACCTTCAGCTGTACGAAGTTGGGGAGGTTTATGCTTATTGGGGTTTCGTTAAAAAAGAGGACGTCAACCTCCATGTTGTCCTGTAAGAAGTTTTTGGCCTCTCCTATGTTTTCTTCAGTAAGGGTCACCTGGTCGTAGGTCTTGGTGTCCATGAAGTGGTAGCCCTCGGCGTCGTTGTAAAGGTACTGCATCCTGCGCTCTTCCAGGTTGGCAGGTTCAAACTTGTCACCGGAACGGTAGGTCCTGTCCATTGTATAGCCTGTAATCATGTTCTTAAGCTTGCAGCGGTACAGGGCCTGCCCTTTTCCGGGCTTGGAAAACTGAAAGTCGGTTATAATATAGGGCTGTCCGTCTATTATTATCTTTAATCCCTTTCTCAGGTCAGATGATTCGTACACTTTTTAATGGCTCCTTTCACAAATTTTTTAGATTAGTAGAACAATTTCCCTTGGGTTTCAACAGGATAAACCTTCATTATGAATAGAAACAAACATCTAAGGCCTTGACCCCTTTATTCAGAAACGGGATCGTAATGGGAAAAGACCATGGTGAAATTGGCCCTTCCCTGGGTGGCAGAACGAAGGGCTGTGGAGTAGCCAAACATCCTTGAAAGGGGCACAATGGCCTTTATCACCTGTACGTTTCCCCTTGGCTCAATGCTTTCCACCTTTCCTCCCCTGGCGTTGAGGTCTCCAATGACATCTCCCATGAAGTTTTCAGGGGTGATTACCTCCACCAGCATCTTTGGCTCAAGAAGTACAGGATCAGCCTGCTGGCAGGCCTTCTTGAGCGCCATGGAGGCTGCGGCCCTGAAGGCGATCTCTGAAGAAAGCCCTTCCTCATACTTAACATCCTTTAGTACCACTTCAACGTCTATCATTGGGAAGCCCTGGAGAACACCGCTTTCAAGCCCCTGTTTCAGGGTCTCAAGTATCTGCTCCTCATAACCCTCTGGCAGGGCATCTTCGGGCAGTGCACTTCGCACAAGATTACCCTGGCCCCTTTCCCTGGGTTTTACAACAAGCTCAACTGTGGCAATCTGCCTTGTTCCACCGATCTCCTTGTCGAATTTTTCCGTAACGGCGGCCTCCCTGGATATGGTTTCCCTGTAAACCACCTGGGGTTTTCCTACCCTGACCGGGACTTTGAACTCCCTCAAAAGTCTCTGGGTAAGAACCTCCAGGTGAAGCTCTCCCATGCCAGATATGATGGTCTGACCGGTCTCTTCGTCCACTTTCACCTTGAAGGTAGGGTCTTCTTCTGAAAGCTTTGAAAGCGAGGCCTCTATCTTTTCCTGATCCTGGGTGGATTTTGGCTCCACTGCAACAGATATAACCGGCTGATATGTCTCTATTGATTCCAGAATGATGGGATGTTCCGGGTCACAAAGAGTGTCCCCGGTGGCGGCAAGTTTAAGCCCCATTACGGCCACAATCTGTCCGGCCCCAGCCTCTTTGATGCGTTCCCGTTTGTTGGCATGCATTCTGAGGAGGCGCGCAATCTTTTCCTTCTTTTCCTTGGTGGCGTTCCACACCTCTTCCCCGGAATTCATGACACCACTGTAGACACGTACAAAGGTCATCTTTCTACCCTGGTCCATCTGGACCTTGAAGGCCAGGGCGGACAGGGGCTCCTTCACACTTGCCTTTCTGATTTCTTCTTCTCCGGTCTCAGGGTTTATCCCCTTAACAGGCGGGATGTCCATGGGACTTGGCAAATACCTGCCAATGGCGTCAAGAACTGGCTGAACCCCCTTGTTTTTAAGGGCAGAACCGCAAAAGACAGGTACTCCCTCAAGGGAGAGACACGCCTTTCTGACCACCTCGTGTATCTTTTTTTCCGGAATCTCTTCCTCTGAAAGGTAAAGCTCCATTATCTCATCATCCAGTTCGGATAAGGCCTCAAGAAGCTGCTCCCTGGCCCTTTGTACGTATTCTTTGTGTTCATCCGGGATTTCAAGCTCCTGAAACTCCCTCCCTTCAGTGGCCTCATCCCAGACGATGAGTTTTTGCTTTATTAGGTCAAATACACCTTTAAAGCTATCTTCTGCGCCAAGGGGAATATTCATTACCAGCGGGTTCGCCCCAAGCCTGTCACGCAGTTCTTCCACAACCCGCCAAAAGTCGGCTCCCAGTCTGTCCATTTTATTTACAAAGGCCATCTTGGGAACCCCGTATTTATCGGCCTGGTGCCAGACCGTCTCCGACTGGGGTTCAACACCCCCCACTGCACAAAATACCCCTAGCGCCCCGTCAAGGACCCTCAGGGACCTTTCTACCTCGATGGTAAAGTCAACGTGTCCGGGGGTGTCTATGATGTGGATCTCCTTGCCCTTCCAGAAACAGGTGGTAACGGCAGAGGTAATGGTGATGCCCCTTTCCTGCTCTTCCGGCATCCAGTCCATGGTGGCCTGGCCATCATGGACCTCCCCGATCTTGTGGGTCTTTCCAGTGTAATAGAGAATTCGCTCGGTAAGCGTGGTTTTGCCTGCGTCAATATGTGCTATGATTCCTATATTTCTAATCCGCTTGATCTCGTTGTCCGTTGCCATGGTAAAAGTGCCCCTGTCAATAAGAAGTAGCGGCCATTATAAGTGTTTTTGAAAAGACCTACAAGAAAGCAATAATTACTTTAGCTGTACCGGCGGCTCAACTTAATATGGAATTCTCCATGGGGACCTTTCCTAGTCTATAGGTTTTGTTTTGAGTTTTTTTTAAAAACCTTTAAAATAGCTGTATTATGGCAATGAGTAGTATAATTTCAAGCTATCGCTCATTAAATTTATTCGCAAAGATTACCATATGGTCCCTGGTCGTCCTGGTAGCCTATACACTGTTTGGTTTTCTGGCTGTTCCCAAGATTGTAAGATACGTTTTGGTTGAAAAGGTGCCTGAGGGTCTCCATAGGAAAGTGAAGCTCAAGGAGGTGTCATTTAATCCCTTTGAGCTTTACCTGAACATAAAGGGCCTTGAGGTGGACTCCAGGGCCAAGGGTAAGAGACTTCTAAAGGTTAATAACCTTGACGTCAATGTTGAGGCCATCTCATTTTTGAAGATGGCCCTTATCGTTTCGCGCCTTAATTTGGATTCGCCTTCTGTTTTTCTCCAAAGGGACAGTAAGGGTCAATTAACCATAGAAGACCTTCTTGCTGGGAAAAAAGAAGAAAAGCCTGAGAAAAAAGAAAAGTCCTTTAAGTTTTCCATAAACAACATTGAAATAAAAAACGGCAGTTTCGTATTTGACGATAGGCTCAAAAACAGCGTCCACAAGGCAGAAAAGATAGACATCGGAATTCCTTTTATTTCCAACATGGATCAGAAGGTGAATATCTATGTGAGGCCATATTTCTCTGCCGTAATCAACGGTAGCCCCATTGCGTTCAAGGGGCGCACCAGGCCCTTTGCGAGTGACCGGGATACAATAATTGATCTTAAGTTCACCAACATAGATGTCCCGCACTACCTTGCCTACATGCCCGACATAATGGGCCTCAGGCTGGGAAGTGGGCGTCTTGATACGAATCTTTCCATCCATTTTACTGAAAAGAAAAATCCCACCATAATACTAAGTGGAAATGCTACCCTGAAGGATGCGGCAATAGAAAAGAAGGGTACCAGGCTCGTTACCCTGAAGGCCCTGGAGCTTCACCTTAAACCTTCAAGGCTTTTTTCAAGGAAAATAGCATTTGAAACCATGTTAAGTGGTCTGGTTTTAAGGGATGTTTCAGGTGGCAGTAAAAAGATTTCATCCAACCAAAAAGGCGCAGGTCCTGAGAATATAAAGAAAGCAGCGGTCACAGCTTTTCTTTCAGTTCCGAAAACAGATGTAAAGGGTGTGGATATTGACCTTCTAAAGGGAAGGATAGATGTAAGTTCTGTTAATATTCACGGGCCTGTTTTGCGTTTTTCCATGCAAAAAGACGGCACATCAAATCTTGAAAGATTTTATTCGTTTCTGGTCTCTGGTTCTTCTTCCTCAAAGAAAAAGGGTGAGGGAACAAGTGAGGATGGAAAGTCAAAGAAGAAAGAGGGAACGGAAACACTGTTTCATCTGGGTGCCTTTAAGATGGAAAAGGGCCAGGTGGAATTTAGTGACAATTCCGTTCCTGAGCCTGTAAGACTTCATTTTTCAGGCATTGAAACAGAAATCAGGGATATTTCAACCAAGAAGGGAAGCAAATTTAATTTTACAGCCCAGACGCAAATCAACAAGACAGGCCTTATCAAAATTAGCGGCACAGGAATGCTTTCAACCCTTAGTCTTCAGGCAAAGATCATGGCCTCAAATGTGCCTCTTCCTCCTTTCCAGGGATATGTCTCTTCTCATCTGAACATGGAACTGGGAAGAGGGCACGTGTCTCTTAAGGCTATGGCCTCCTTTCAAAAGAAAGAAAACAGGAACATCCTTTCTGCAAAGGGGACCACCAAGATTCAAAACGTGCTTCTTTTCGGAAAAAAGAGCCAGGAACCCCTTACCAAATGGAAGGAAATAGCCATCAACAACTTTTCCATCGGCTACGAACCGCTAAAGGTGGATATAAAGGAGATCGTATTAAACAGGGTGAAACAGAATATCATCATCTTCAAGGATGGTAATTCAAATATTGCAAGTATCTTAAAAACCGAAAAGGACGAAAAGGCCCACCAAAAGACATCCAAAAGAGGAAAGACCCCCAAAGGCAACAGGCCGTCTGAGAAAAATGCAGAAAGATCTGTCATAAAGATAGGCAGGGTAAGATTCAAATCGTGCACAATAAGGATAGTTGACAAAAGCCTGAAACAGGTGTTTGTGCGTGAATTTGATGCCATAAATGGCAATATCTCAGGCCTTGAAAACAGGCCGGGAATGAAGGCAAAGGTGAATATAACGGCACTTGTTGATAATCGTTCAAAGGCATCTGTTACTGGTGAGGTGAGCCCGCTTGCAAAGCCCCTTTTTGCCGATCTCACCGTCAAAATCGGAGGCGCTGGTATGACCCGTTTTTCCCCTTATGCCCAACGTTTTCTTGGTTACCAGATAGAAAGGGGAAAGATGTTTCTTGACCTTCACATAAAGCTTAATGGGAATAAACTTTATGTAGATAACAGGTTGGTGCTGGATCGCTTTGATCTCGGAAGCCGCGTAGAGAGTCAGGATGCCATCAACGCTCCCATAAAGCTTGCCATTGCCCTTCTAAAGGACAGAAGCGGCAAGATAGACCTTGATATTCCCGTAAGGGGTGAGCTTGATGACCCAGAATTCAGTTATCGCAGTGCAGTTCTTCGGGCCATAATGAACATATTCATAAAGGCAGCCACGGCACCCTTTTCCCTTCTTGGGGCAGTGCTTGGATCAGATGAGAAGCTTGATTCAGTGACCTTCCAGCCCGGCCTTTCAAAGCTTGACGACAAGGCTAGGAAGAAACTCGACATCCTGGCAAAGGCCTTGAGGGACAGGCCTGCCCTCAAGGTTGAAGTCACGGGTTACTTTGATCCTGAAGCGGACAAAAAGGGACTCCTTGAAAGGAGGTTTATGCACCTTTTGAAAAAGGAAAAGTTTAAGGACCTGCCAAATACAGAGCGCGAAAAGATAGAAGATATCGATGATATGGAGATAGGTGCTGGTGAATATGAAAAGTACCTGGAAAAGGCATATAAAAACGCATCCTTTAAACGGCCAAGAAACTTTATTGGCATGATAAAGTCCCAGCCAAAAGACGTTATGGAAAAGATGCTAAAAGAGCATATTTCAGTAACCGGAGGAGATCTCAAGATATTGGCCAGCGAAAGGGCAAAGGCTGTAGCCAATTATCTGATACGGCAAGGAAAGGTGGAACAGGAGCGAATCTTTCTGGTGGCCCCAGAGGGCCAGTCCGCCCATGGCAAGGCCGGATTTTCTGGGGTGCGTCTCAAGCTGAGATAGTCACTAGTACCCAGTCTTGACACCAGGGCCCTGACACATTAAATACAGGCTGTTTCCAACAATAGAATACAGTGGTGGGCGTAGCTCAGTTGGTTAGAGCGTCGGGTTGTGGCCCCGGAGGCCGAGGGTTCAAGTCCCTCCGCTCACCCCAGTAATTTCAAAAGGAGGTTGCGGGCTCGAGTCTGTGACCTTTTTTCATTTTGGGAAACTGAAGTTCACTTCTTTTATTCGCCCAAAAGAAACTAACCAAAGAAAAGGGCGCCCAGTTGCCGCTTGAATCCTGCGCGCGAAAGTCTTGAAGTCCAGGCCGCCCAAAGGGGCCATGCTTGGCCCAATGGGCGGTGGCGGAATCGTCCCGCCACCCCTTCGGGGCCTTTTGGGACTCCAAGTCTTTCGTGCTCGGCACGGTAAAAGGGGGATTTAAAACGACCTTGTCAGACGACCCCCGAAAAGTTCCCACCATTTCCCAAAAATTCCTCTTCGAAAACAACTTATGAGACCTCTTAAAGACGGGCAGTAAAAATATCATCAGGTCCTCGAATTCTTGTGGATTTGATACCCAGCAAAATCACAGAAACCAAATCGAGGTGAAGAGCCTATGCTGCCGATTGCAGCTCCATCTTATCTATTAGGTCCTTTACGCTTTCCATCACTAAAAGCCTTTTAGAGACGTTAAGAATTTCTATCCCCAACACACGTCCATCTTTTGTAAAATCAACAATTATACCAGGTTCCACCTCTTCTGTTTCCGAGGCTTTTTCGTTCAAAAATTGAATGTATAAGGCATCTACTTCCTTATCATAGTCTATCTTCATGTTTCCTTATCCTCCTATCAAAGAAAACTGTTATTATCAGTTTTGCCGAGGGATCGACCACAACTTTTAACACCCTGCCTCCATATTGTGGAATGTCCTTGTAATAATGAGCTTCATATTCCGAGATATTTTTAACCATCAGCGGGGATTCCAAGGCCTGGGCTATCAAGTTGTTTCTATCTCTACCCTCAAAGCAAGCCTTTTCTTTGCATGATTGGATAATTTATATCTGGCGATCAACATTACAATTATGCTCTCTTCTTCATTTATGCGCCATTTTGACTGACTGTTCTAGTGAAAATTATAGACTAATTTCCAAGTGGAATTAACGGAATGCCTCTTTGAGTTTCTTTACCCTTGAAGTTACCATCCACATTTTTGAAATGAGTTTTATTGCTCCTTGGCTACGGCTTCCAAATCGAGAGCCTTTCCACCTTGAGGCCAAGAAACTCGGCCACCCTTCCGGAAAAGAAAAAGGCCATTTCATCAAGATTTTTGGGTTTTGAGTAAAAGGCGGGCATTGCCGGAAAGATTACGCCCCCTGCCTGGGACAGTGTCAGCATGTTCCTGAGATGTATTTCATTTAATGGGGTCTCTCTTATTGCAACAATCAGGGGCCTTCTCTCTTTTAAAAAACAGTCTGCGGCCCTGTGGATAAGGTTTCTGCTTATTCCGTTTGCTAGTGCACCGAGGGTTCCCATGGTGCAGGGCATGATGACCATTGCATCCAGCCTGCTGGAGCCGCTAGCAGGGGAAGACCAGAAGCGCTTTACGTCGTACTCGGCTCTCGCCAGGTTCTTGAGAGACAAAAGGCCTTTTTCACCAAGCTCGAACCGTGTCACCTCAAGACCTGTTTCGGAGAACATGAGATGAATCTCTACGCCCAGTTCGCTTGCGATTTCAGCAAACTTCAGGGCATATATTGACCCGCTTGCCCCTGTTACGGCAAGGACCACCTTTCTGACAGGATTCATCCCAAGCCCCCTTACTCGATGCTGAGTTTTTTCCAGATGGAGTCTACCTGTCTTTTTACCTCTTCTGTCATCTTGATGACATCGGGCCACTGCCTTTCAAAGCCCTCTTCCTTCCATTTTCTCGTGCAGTCTATGCCCATCTTGCTTCCATAGTGGGGAAGGGGAGAGGCATGGTCAAGGGCGTCAACCGGCCCGTCAGTAAAAACGATGTCACGTTTTGGATCAATGTTGTTGCCAAGCCTCCAAAGAACCTGGCCAAGGTCCTGAACGTCCACCTCTTTGTCAAAGATGCAGATAATCTTACAAAACATCATCTGCCCAAGGCCCCAAAGGGCGTTCATGACCTTTCGAGCATGCCCTGGATACCTCTTGTCAATAGAGATAAAGGCCAGGTTGTGAAAGACCCCCTCCATTGGAAGGTTCATGTCGATTATCTCAGGCAGGGTCTTTTTAATCATGGGCAGAAAGAGTCTTTCCGTCGCCTTTGCCATGTAGCAATCTTCCTGGGGCGGTTGTCCCACGATGGTGGCAGGATAGATGGCGTCATGCCTCATGGTCATGCACGTTACATGGAAAACAGGATACTCATCCGCAAGGGAGTAGTAGCCTGTGTGGTCACCAAAGGGCCCTTCAATGCGCCTTTCTCCAGGCTTAACAAAGCCTTCGAGCACTATTTGGGATGTGGCCGGCACCTCAAGATCGACGGTTACACATTTTACAAGCTCAACGGGGGATTCCCTCAGAAAGCCTGCAAAAAGGACCTCGTCTATGTCGTCTGGAAGGGGTGCTGTGGCGGCGTAGGTCATGGCAGGGTCTGGGCCAATGGCCACTGCCACGGGCAAGTCCCGCCCAAGCCTTTCGGCCACCCGGTAATGGTGAGCACCACCCTTGTGGGTATGCCAGTGCATGCCAGTGGTATTTTTGTCATAAACCTGCATACGGTACATGCCAACGTTTCTTATACCCGTCTCTGGATGTCTGGTGAATACCACCGGAAGTGTTATGAAGGGGCCTCCGTCTTCAGGCCAGCACTTAAGAACGGGGAGAATGCCAAGGTCCACTTCTTCTCCCTTTAGCACTATGTCCTGGCACGGGGCCTTATTGGTCATCTTGGGCATTGCGTTTGCCATGCGTTTGAGCTTGGGCACCATTTTCAACTTCTTTATGAGGGTGTCAGGGGCCTCTGCCTCGATAAAATCTATTATTTCCTGTCCCAGGCTGTCCAGATTTGGGACCTCAAGGGCAAGTGACATCCTTTTAAATGAGCCAAAGGCATTCATGAGAACAGGCATTTTGTAGCCAGGGATGTTTTCAAAAAGCAGGGCCGGGCCGTGCATTTTGCAGACGCGGTCCGTAATCTCTGTTATTTCAAGCTCAGGGCTTACGGGTTCCTTTATTCTTTTAAGCTCCCCCAGCTTCTCCAAGCGCTTTATAAATTCCTGAAGGTCCTTGTAGGCCATATTATTCTCTCCATAGATTTTTCATTAAACAGAATGTTCGGATGATTATAGTCCACTTGGCGAATGTGTGCGAGTTCCTTTAAGAGGGCTGGTATTTATGATGCTGAGGGCAAGGCAGTTGGTTAAATGTTGACTGCTGTAAAGCCGTATGGTAAAAAAAGAGCGCTTTTTGGGGCTGTAGCTCAGTTGGGAGAGCGCGTGAATGGCATTCACGAGGTCAGCGGTTCGATCCCGCTCAGCTCCACCACTTAAACAAAAAAACAGGAGTGGCCCCAAAATGGTTTTTCCTGTTTTTAAGCCCCTGCTTCTAACGGCCTTCTTCTTCAGCAGGGGTTTATTTATGTCGGAGGCATCCTTGGCAAAACCCGTTTCTCAAAAAGATGAAAAGCTGCTTGATTTCAAAAAACAGGAACTTGCACTGAAAGTAACCAAAGAGATCATGGTAAAATTCATCGAGATCGGCCGGGTGACGCCAAGTTCTTTCCAAGAAACCTTTCGGTCTGTGCATTCTGAAGTCAAAAAAGGTCTTCACTTAAAAGACTAACGGCTTGTTTCTCTTGATACCCCAATCTCAGGCAGGTGAATCCATCGGATATTAGTGAAAGCTGAATGAGTAATTATTCACTTTCTTGACTTTAGCGGATTTTAGTGATATTTTTCACTTATAGCTAGTGATTATTTTTGCATAATAAATGTGATAATATTTTCTTTCACATTTGTTGAGTTATTAAAAATTTTTTCTGACTTGATTAGCACTATCCCTTATGGTACTTCTATGAGCCATCATTCATTTTGGCCCAGTGGCTAAGAGAGGAGGCATAACATGATGAGCGGTTTTGAGACCATCGTCATGTATCTTGGAATGTCATTGCTGGTTATTCTGGCAATGCTCGGTGCATCGGCACTTCTGGGGCCATACAGGCCGGCTCCTGAAAAGGCCACCACCTTCGAATGTGGAGTTCCACTTCTCGATCCAGGCCATAAACGTTACTCGGTGAAGTATTACCTCGTGGCCGTACTTTTCCTGGTTTTCGATCTCGAAACGGTTTTGATTTATCCCTTGGCTATTCAGTACAGGGCCTTGGCCACCCTTGGCTGGGGCGTTTTTTTCGAGGTCTTCATATTTGTTTTTGTCCTCCTGATTGGCCTTCTTTATGCCATCAGGAAGGGCGCGGTTGAGTGGTAGGAGTTTGGGAGACAATTATATGAAGTTTCAGGCTATTCAAGGAGAGGGATGGCTTCTTACTAAGGCTGAGCAGCTAATAAACTGGGGAAGGAGCAGGTCCCCGTGGCCGTTTCCTTATGGCACGGCATGTTGCGGGATCGAGCTTATGTGTGCCCTGGCCTCTGGTTACGACATGGCCCGTTTTGGCGCAGAGCGTGTGGCCTTTACCCCCAGGCAATGTGACGTATTGATCGAGGCTGGGACTATTACCAAGAAGATGGTGCCGGTCTTGAAAAGAATCTACGCCCAGATGGCAGAGCCCAAGTGGGTCATAGCCGTTGGCGCCTGTGCATGTTCTGGAGGTGTTTTCAGGACATACTCCACCCAGCAGGGAATTGGTTCCATCATCCCTGTTGATGTTTATATCCCTGGATGTCCGCCTCGCCCGGAAGGGATACTTTATGCGCTATTAAAGCTCATAGACAAGATAGAGGCCGATCATCCTCTTTATAAACAGCGCCGCAAGGTTGTAGAGGCATTGGAGGCCGCAAAATGAGTCTCAAGGAGCGGATAGAAGGTATTCTTGGCAGAGACCTCTTGGAACTTACGGAGTTTCGCGGAGACATTTGCGTTGAAATCCCCAAAAATAGGGTTATCCAGGCCCTCACTATGCTAAAGGAAGAGGCGGGGTTTGATTTTTTAAGTGATCTATTTGGCATCGATAACCTCGATCTGTATACAAAGGCCAAGAAGAAGAAAAAGAAATCAGAAGACGATGAAGCCCAGGAGCCCGAGGAGAAGGGGCCTCCTCCGCCACGCTTTGAGGTGATCTATCTGCTGCTTTCCCTTTCCACCAATGAAAGACTTATGGTTAAGGTGCGGGTGCCAGAGGACGATCTGGAACTTCCCAGTATAACAGGGCTTTGGAGGGCGGCTAACTGGCCGGAAAGGGAGGTCTTTGACATGTTTGGGGTGCGTTTTAAGGGGCACCCGAATCTCAGGAGGCTTCTCATGTGGGATGAGTTTCAGGACCATCCCTTGCGCAAGGATTATCCCCTTGAAGGCAAGGGGGAGGAGCGTCACCTGAACTACGATATAGCATAGGTTTTTTTTAAGGGCTTTCAGGAGGAACAGGCCCTGATTGTTTCAGAAGATCTTTTGCACGAACCGGTGAGGGAGGAACCAGCGTGTCCAAGGAAAAGGGATTAGAAACCATCTGTATTACCACCGGCCCTACAGAGGTAGGAGATTATGTGACCCTTAACATAGGGCCCATACATCCTGCGATGCACGGCACCCTGAGGGTGATCACCCAGACAGACGGCGAGACCGTAATCAGTGCAAAGCCTGAAATAGGCTACCTTCACCGGGGTGTGGAAAAGCTTGGAGAAAACCTCACCTATTCCCAGTTCTTGCCTATGACAGACAGGCTTAATTACTGCTCTGCCATATGTAACAACGTGGCCTATGAGATGGCGGTGGAAAAACTCCTTGGCATTGAGGTGCCTCCGAAGGCCCAGCTCATCCGCATGATAATGATGGAGCTTGCCCGTATAGCCGACCACCAGGTGTGTGTGGGAATACTGGGGGTAGACCTTGGAGCCCTTACCCCGTTTTTCTACCTGATAATTCAGCGTGAGGAAATCTACGAAATATTCGAATGGCATCATGGCGCACGCCTCACAAACTCCATGGGAGCTATTGGCGGGGTGGAGGCAGATCTGCCCGACAGGTTCCATGAGAAATGGCCCAAGATGCGGGATACCATTCGGCGGGCCAACGATGAGACGGACAGCCTTCTTACCCACAACAGGATATGGATGGATCGTACCATCGGGGTGAATGCCTTTTGCGGGGACGACGCCCTGGATTGGGGGTTTACAGGGCCTATGCTCAGGGCGTGCGGAGTCAGACGGGATCTGAGGAAGGATGAGCCCTATCTTATGTACGACAAGGTCGATTTTGAGGTCCCTGTTGGTAAGCACGGGGACGTCTTTGACAGGTACATGGTCAGGATGCTTGAGATGGAAGAGTCTGTAAAGATCATCGACCAGGCCTATGCACTGTACAAGGAGTTACCCGATGATGCCCCACTCATGAAGAAGATGCCAAAGATTATCAGACCACCTGAGGGGCAGATATACCATGCGATAGAATCGCCAAACGGGGAGCTTGGATTCTTTATTAAGAGTGACGGGTCTGACAAGCCCTACAGGATAAAAATCCGCCCACCATGTTACATGGTTTACCAGGCATTTGAGGATCTGGTTAAGGGCGAGATGATCTCGGATCTGATTGCCTGCCTGAGCAGTCTTAATGTTATTGCAGGGGAGCTTGACAGGTAAGGGAGGAGCCTTTCATGGCAGATTGGCAGATAGATTTGATAAAGGTCGTGTTCATTTGGGCATGGGCGCTGCTCATCGCGGTAGTGATGACCTGGGTTGAGCGCCGTGCTTCTGCAATGATGCAAGACAGGCTAGGGCCCAACAGGGCAGGCCCCTTTGGCCTTTTACAGCCGTTAGCAGACGGCATAAAGCTCTTTACCAAGGAAGACATAATCCCTGAAAGGGCGCGGAAGATACTCTTTATCCTGGGGCCCATACTTTTCGCCCTGCCAGCATTTTCCACATATGCTGTGGTGCCCTTTGGAGACAAAATCGTTATAGGAGGGAAAGAGATAATCCTCCAGGTCTCAGATGTGAACATAGGCTTCCTGTACGTGTTGGCTCTTAGTGCCATTGCAGTCTACGGCATGGTCATTGGAGGGTGGGCTTCAAACAGTAAGTATTCCATACTCGGTGGGTTGAGGGCCACTGCCCAGCTCATCTCCTACGAGGTGCCCATGGGCCTTGCCCTTTTGACAATCGTGCTTCTCTACGGCACCTTCAGCCTGAGGGAGATAGTTCTTCAGCAGCAGGGCACATTTCTTGGTTTTCTCCCCAACTGGGGGTTTTTCAAGCAGCCCGTTGGTTTCATCATATTCCTTGTGGCGGCCTACGCAGAGGCCAACAGGGTTCCATTTGACCTGCCTGAGTGTGAAAGTGAGCTTGTAACCGGCTATCACACTGAGTATGGCTCCATGAGGCTTGGTTTATATCTCTTTGGAGAATACGTGAATCTGGTTGCCCTGTCCGCAATTACCGTAAGCCTCTTTTTTGGTGGATGGGCACTTCCCTACGTGGATATGGGCAAATTTCTAGGCCCTGTTTCTTACGGAATCGCTTCGTTTCTGGTGTTTTTCCTGAAGCAGGCCTTTTTCTTGTTCCTATTCGTGTGGGTACGCTGGACAGTACCCCGCTTCAGATACGATCAGTTGATGGGTCTTGGCTGGAAGGCCCTGATTCCGCTGGGGCTTGTAAACCTTTTTGTAACTGCGCTGCTTGTCCAGTTAACTACCTAAGTTGGAGCTAATGCTATGCCCAGACGACCAGTAGTAAAGAAGGAATATACCCTGGGAGAGAGGGTTTACCTGGTAGAAATAGCCAAGGGCCTGCGCCTGACGTGGAAGCACTTTGTCTTCAATATAAAGGCATCGTTTCAAAAAGGGCCTCATACCGTGCCCACATGTTGGCAATATCCAGAAGACAGGCGGGAAATCGCCCCAATTTTCCGTGGTGCCCACATGCTTCAATTGAATGACAAAGGGCAGGAACTTTGTGTCGGCTGCGGTATGTGCGCAAGGGCCTGCCCTGCCAAGTGTATAACAGTCAAAAGGGGCAAGCCTGCCGAAGGAGAGGAAGACAAGTATGCAGGAAAGACCATGTGTTCCACCTTTGAAATCGACATGCTCCGGTGCATCTTCTGCGGAAACTGCGAGAAGGCATGTCCAAAAAATGCAATAGTACTCGGGCAGGACTATGAGCTGGCAGAGTATGAACCTGGTCTTTGCATCTATGACAAGAAAAGACTCATTTCCAATTTTTTGAAGGCCAAGGCAGAGGGGAGACTCAAGCCACCCCCTGCTCCAATACCAATAGATGCCCCTCCGGTAAAGAAAAAGGCTGCTGTCAAGAAGACGGAACCCGGGAAGACAAAGGCCAAAGGTGGCGAAAGAGCTGAAAAAGGCAAGGGGACTAGCGTAAAAGAGGAGGACAAGGGTCCGGACAAGTAGGTCTGTAAAAATGGCCGAGTACTTAGAGGACAGGTGACGTTATGGATTTTTACTTTCTACTGTTTGCCATAATGGCGGTTGGTGCAGGAATATTTACCATAACCGCCAAGGACGCCCTTCCGAGCGCCCTTGGGCTTTTGACGGTTTTTATCGCGCTTGCCGCCCTGTACCTGCATCTTCATGCACCTTTAATTGCAGTATTTCAGGTCTCCATATATGCAGGAGCCATACTGGTGCTGGTTGTTTTTGTAATAATGCTTCTGATAACTCCAGATGAGGAACTGGAACAGGCCCAGAAAAACATCTCCTACCGCGCCATGGGGGCCATTTTAGGGGCCTATCTGGTTGCCCTTTTGGTTATCGGGCTTGCAGGCATAAGACAGCTCGTTGCGCAAAGGAGCCTTCCAGACGGCTTTGGTGCCCCTAGCCAGATAGGACTGCTGTTTTTCAAGCAATATCTTCTTCACTTTGAAATGGCGTCCGTGCTGCTTCTTGTTGCCCTGGTAGCGGCCATATATCTGGCAAAGAAAAATGTTTAGGGAGAGGAAATGGCAGGAATAAACGAATATATCATCTTGGCATGCATACTCTTTGGCCTTGGAACCATTGGATTTCTCACCAGGAGGAATGCTCTCATACTTTTTATGTCAGTGGAGCTCATGCTGAATTCCATAAATCTAATGCTGGTTGCATTTTCCAACACCAGGGCCGATATGGGCGGGCAGGTCATGGTCCTTTTCATCTTTGCAGTTGCGGCAGCGGAAGTAGCTGTGGGACTCGCAATCTTGATATGTCTTTTCAAGCACATGAAGTCTGTGGATGTAAACAGGTTTGATCTGCTCAAATGGTAGGCTTGGCATTTATTACTGAGGAGAGGAAAAGGGTTTGATCATGGATAAATACATTTTTCTAATTCCTCTTTTTCCCCTGATCGGCTTTCTCATAAATGGTCTATTTGGAAAAAGATTTGGCAAGGGCATCATATCCTTTATTGGCTGCATGACCATCGGTTTCTCCTTTCTGGTTGCCCTTTTCATATGGAAGGATCTGCTGGCCCTTGAGCCGGAACACAGGGTTCTTACTCAGACACTCTGGCAATGGATGAGCGTGGGAGGGCTCAAGGTGGACGTGAGCTTCATGATAGACCCCCTATCCATGCTCATGATTCTCGTAGTTACAGGGGTGGGTTTTCTGATTCACGTATACAGCACCGGCTACATGTACGACGACGAATCCTACTGGCGATACTTTGCCTATCTGAACATGTTCGTTTTCTTCATGTCCATGCTTGTGCTAGGCGGCAACTACCTGGTGATGTTCGTTGGCTGGGAGGGCGTGGGCCTTGCCTCCTACCTGCTCATAGGCTTCTGGTACCAGGGGATGGACAATGCCGTGGCAGGCAAAAAGGCCTTTGTTGTAAACAGAATAGGCGACTTCGGGTTTGTGCTAGGCATGTTTCTCATGTTCTGGACATTTGGCTCCCTGTCCTACATGGACGTTTTTCCCAAGGCCTTGGAGCTTTTTGAACATGGAACCCTTTCCCTTAATTCCCCTGTCCTGGTGGCCATTTGTCTGCTCCTTTTCGTGGGGGCAACTGGAAAGTCTGCCCAGATTCCCCTATACATCTGGCTGCCCGATGCCATGGCAGGCCCTACTCCCGTTTCTGCCCTGATACACGCAGCCACCATGGTTACGGCCGGTGTTTACATGGTTGCAAGGACAAACGTGCTTTATACCCTGGCGCCGACAGCCCTTCTGGTAGTGGCATCAATTGCAGCAGCCACCGCCTTTTTCGCAGCCACAATGGGTGTGCTCCAAAACGACATAAAGAAGGTCCTTGCCTATTCAACGGTTAGTCAGCTTGGTTATATGTTTATAGGTGTTGGCGTGACCGCCTACTGGGCAGGTATTTTTCACCTTATGACCCACGCATTTTTCAAGGCCTGCCTGTTTCTCTGTTCGGGCTCGGTAATCCACGCAATGAGTGGCGACCAAGACATGAGACACATGGGAGGGCTTGCCAGGAAAATGCCAATCACTTACATAACCATGCTCGTTGCCACGTTTGCCATAGCAGGGCTTCCACCCTTTGCAGGCTTTTTCAGCAAAGACGAGATACTTGGCAAGGCCTTTGCCTTTCCTTATTACCCCGTGGCCGGCAAGATAATTTGGTTCATTGGCACAGTGGGTGCCGGCATAACGGCCTTCTACATGTTCAGGCTTATATTTATGACCTTTCATGGTGAGTTCAGGGGAACTGAAGAGCAGAGGCATCATCTCCATGAATCCCCTGCAAACATGACTGTCCCTTTGGTCATCCTGGCGCTTCTTTCCGTCTTTGGTGGATGGTTAGGCATCCCGGAGTTGATAGGAAAGCTCTTTGGCCATGTTCCAAATCTGTTGGAGGGCTTTTTGGAGCCGGTGTTTGAACACTCGTCCCACATCGTTGCCCAATACGCGTCCCATGCCCATGTTTCAGAGCCTGTTGAATGGACTCTTATGAGCACCTCTGTGGTTGTAGCAATTATCGGAATTTCACTTGCGTACTACATTTACATGGTCCATGGAAAGGAGCTACCAAGGAAACTCGCGGAAAAGTACGCATTTCATTATCAGGTCATCTACAATAAGTACTATGTGGATGAGATATACGAGTTTCTTGTTGTGCTTCCCATTTATTATTTCAGCGTGTTCCTTTGGAAGGTGATCGATGCCTTTTTCATAGACGGTATCGGTGTAAATGGGCCCGCGTGGCTGATCAAGCGCACGTCTGCAGGTGCCAGGTTGATACAGAACGGATACGTGCAGACCTATGGGGCGTTTATGCTAGTGGGCCTGGTAACCATTCTGTGTTTTTTCATTTACAGGTAACGGGCAAGAGAAAATAAGAGGAGACAGGGAATCTTATGAATACGCCCATTCTGACATACGTTACATTTTTACCGCTTCTTGGGGTGCTTTTTATTCTGGCGATACCCCAAAAAAGCGAAGAAGGAAAGAACATAATAAGGGGCATAGCCCTGGCGGCAAGCATATTCACCTTTTTGGCCTCTTTAAGGATATATGCGGGCTTTGACAGCTCTATTGCAGGATTTCAGCTTCTGGAGGACCATCCCTGGATTACCAGCTATGGTATCCACTACAAGCTTGGAATTGACGGACTTTCCTTCTGGCTGGCCCTGCTCACCACCTTTCTTACGCCGCTTACAATTCTTTCAACCTGGCGTGCCATAGACAAAAGGGTAAAGGAGTTCCAGGTGGCCCTGCTGGTTCTGGAAACCGCCATGCTAGGGACCTTCGTCGCCCTGGACCTTTTTCTTTTTTATGTTTTCTGGGAGCTAATGCTCATACCCATGTATCTCATTATAGGTGTATGGGGAGGAGAAAGAAGGATATACGCTGCAATAAAGTTCTTTCTTTATACCGCTGTTGGCTCATTGCTGATGCTTGTGTGCATCATCGGGCTTGTATATTTCCATAACGAACATTCCGGGCATCTAACCTTTGATTTGCTGAAGCTTTACGGCACGCCTATGCCAAGGTTGTATGAAATACTCTTTTTTGCAGCCTTTGCCCTGGCCTTTGCCATCAAGGTGCCCATGTTTCCCCTTCATACGTGGCTTCCTGATGCCCATGTGGAAGCACCAACTGCGGGCTCTGTTATCCTTGCCGGTATACTCCTCAAAATGGGAACATATGGTTTCTTCCGTTTTGCAATGCCCCTTTTTCCGCAAGGCTCAGCCTATTTTGCTCCGCTGATAATAGTGCTCTCCATTATTGGTATAATATATGGTGCACTGGTGGCCATGGTCCAGCCGGATATCAAGAAACTTGTTGCATATTCCTCAGTATCCCACCTTGGCTACTGTATGCTTGGGCTCTACGTTTTGACAAGGCAGGGAGTTGAGGGAAGTGTGCTTCAGATGATAAACCACGGTATTTCTACTGGTGCCCTGTTCTTACTGGTTGGAATAGTTTACGAGAGAAGACATACAAGGCTCATTAAGGAGTACGGGGGAATAGCCAGGGTGGTCCCCGTCTATGCCACTATCTTCCTCATTGTTACCCTTTCATCCATAGGATTTCCCACAACCAATGGCTTCATTGGGGAATTTCTCATTCTCCTTGGGGCATTTAAGGTAAACAAGGCTGCTGCCGTTTTGGCTGCAAGCGGGGTTATACTCGGTGCAGTGTACATGCTGTGGATGGTTCAGAGGGTATTTTATGGCGAGATACGAAATCCCAAAAACCTCTCTCTCAAAGACATGAGCCTCAGGGAGGTTGTCTATATGGTGCCTCTATTGGTTCTCATATTCTGGATAGGTCTTTTCCCGAATTTCTTCCTGAAAAAGATGCACGTTTCCGTTGACCATTTCATTGATCAGGTGAAGGTGGAACAGGTACGCCAGGAGTCCCATATTGCAACTGTTGCACCAGTTTGGGACGCCGGTGCTTCAGCACTTACGGCCAAGGAGTAGATGGCATGAATCAGATAAACATGTCCTTTGATCTATATCATCTTTGGGAGGTCTGCGGAGGCCAGATCATACTTATTGTCGCAGGCCTAGTTCTCATTGTTGCAGACATGTTGCTCCTCAATAGGGAGACGGAGACCAGGGGCAAATGGCTCGGTTGGCTCACCATTTTCATATTTGCCGCCACAATCGGCCATTTGGTCTACAGGGAGTGGGAACTTCATGACATAGTTTTCATGAATGTCTTTTCGGCGGATAAATTCAGTATATTTGTATCCATTGTCATGGTCTGCTCCGGTCTTCTCGCCGCACTCATGAGCATAGGATACCTGCGTAACAACTCTGTTATGAGGGGTGAATATTATATTCTCCTGGTCTTTGCAGTGGCAGGCGGTGTGGGGCTTGTGCAGTCTGTAGACCTTCTTATGATGTTTATTACACTTGAGATTATGTCGCTTGCTATTTACGGCCTGGCAGCCTTTCTAAAGAAAAGCGCCTTTAGCCAGGAAGGGGCATTGAAGTACTTCCTCCTGGGAAGCTTTGGTTCCGCCCTCTTTCTCTTCGGTGTTGTCCTGATTTACGGTGTTACTGGAACCCTGAATATCACGGTAGTTGCCCAGGCCATCTCCAGGGGGCTGTATCAGCATGTGGTCATACTTGTGGCCTTTGCCATGATAATGGCGGGGTTTTTCTTCAAGATGGCCATGGTTCCCTTTCATATGTGGACACCTGATGTTTATGAGGGGGCACCATCTGTGGTTACAGGCTTTATGGCAACGGCTGTCAAGGCTGCCGCCTTTGGCATCTTCATGAAGGTCCTCTTTGTATCTTTTACCCCTCTTCTGGCATCAAATGGTCAGCCAGATTTCTCTACCACGGTAAACCTGTCTGCCCTCAATCCCTATTGGAAGCCAGTAATCTGGTGGCTGGCCCTTCTCAGCATGTTTTTTGGCAACCTCTTGGCGGTCACCCAGTCAAATATCAAAAGAATGCTGGCATATTCTTCCATTGCCCATGCGGGCTATATGGCTGTTGGCATAATAGCGGCCAATGGCGAGGGTAGAACCGGTGTGCTGTTTTATCTTTTTGCCTATACACTCATGAACATTGGGGCATTCGGGGTCGTTTACATCATTGACGGTATGGAGAGGAAGGCCCAGGAGCTTGATGATTACAGGGGAATCGGATATCGCTACCCCGCCTTGGCCTTTTTGCTAAGTCTTTTTCTGGTGGCAATGGCGGGCCTTCCGCCCACGGCGGGCTTCATTGCAAAGTTCTATGTATTTTCAGCTGCTATCAAGGAGGGCTACTTTGTTCTGGCCGCCCTTGGTGTGCTAACCAGCGTGATAGGAGCCTACTATTACCTCAGGGTCATTTACATGATGTATATGAAGGATGAAATAAGGGAAGTTGTTCGAGGACCTGTTGCAGCGCCAACGGTTGTGGCCCTTGTCATTGCCGCCATTGGCGTTTTGTACCTTGGTGTTCTTCCTGAAGGGCTTGCCTCTATTGCAAATGTTGCTCAGCAAAGCCTGGCCATGATTTTTTAGTGTTATAATGGTTTTCAGACGAGCCTGATGATGTTTCTGTAAAAAGTATCATAATAGTGTACACATCTTAACAAAAGGCACCTTAAATGGTGTCTTTTTGTTTTGTATGCTAGGTAAATCAGGCCGGAACACAGGTGTAAAGGTGAAAGGTAATGGGCCATCATATTTTTGAAAGACTGATGAGCTCCAAACTGATTCTCTGTAAGGATTCTCATTTCTTACTCCTTTTAATTGCAACCTCATTACTTATATTATCGGTAAGTTGAGGTACTTTTTTAACGAAATAGATTTTTAGTGCAATTATTGCAATACAATATTTTTTGACCCACGATGGCCCATTCAATGGAAGACTATATTGTTGTAAGAAACGCCCGGCTTCATAACCTCAAAAATGTAAGTGTCAAAATACCTATAGGGAAAATAACCCTGGTCTCTGGTGTTTCAGGAAGCGGAAAATCGACTCTTGTAGTTGATATAATTGGAAAAATACTGGGGCAGAAATATCTAGATCTTTTGGGAGAGACCAATCAGAGTCATTCTGTCATGTTTCTTCAGGAAGAGGAGTACGTAGACCTTATAGAGCCCCTTTGTCCTGTGATTCTTTTTAAAGGGTTGATTCCACAACGAAATCCCCAGTCAACCGTTGCTACAATAACGGGTCTTAACAGGCTTATCAGAAATCTCTTTTATTTTCATGGAGACTATATATGCCCAGGATGTGGGGAAGTCCTAAAAGCCAATGAGCCGGAACAGATAGTGGCCGCTGTTCTGGATGCGGCCAATGACAGGCGGGTCACAGTCAAGGCGCCACTTTTCATGCCGGCCTCTCATGATGAGAAACGCATGGCCCTTTATCGTTTGCAGAGTGAGGGTTATCTACGTCTCGAGGTGAATGGAAGGGTCTTCATGCTTGATGAAGAGATTCAAGAGGCATTGGATGCAGTTAACCAGGAAGGTTGCAAGGCCAACCTCATAATAGACAGGATAAAGCTTGGAAAGGGCAAGACCCGACGACTTTTTGATTCCATCCGAACTGCCCTGCAAGAAGGCCGGGGCAAGGTGGCCTGCGACATTGAATCAAAAAGAGGAGAGTTTGAGACATTTTATTTTTCAACAAGCCTTTGGTGTTTCCGCTGCCAGGAACCATTTATTGATACCATGAACAGGGACAGGCGCACCAAAGACAGTGACCTTTCACAGGAGGCATCACTGGTCTTTTTGGGGAAAAGGCTAGAGCAGATTCTAAAGGCCTCTGTCACTGAGGTAATAGACTTGATGAGTAAGGCAGAGAATGTGGGAGCCATCCGGAAAAAAGATGCCACCTATCCCATTTTTCAAAAGATTTTGAGTCAGCTCATATCAATTGATAGTCTTGGGATTGGTTATTTGAACCTTTCAAGACAGGTTACAGAGGTGTCTGCCGGTGAATTTTTGAAGTTGCGGCTCAGCAGTCTTCTTGCACACAAATGCATGGGTGTACTGTTTATATTGGATGAGCCAGTCTCCATCTTGCCGTCAAGGGAGAGGCAGCAGGTATGTGGCCTTATAGAACGCCTTAAGAACGGGGGAAACACCGTAGTAATGATCGAACATGCACCTGAGGCATATGAAATCGCTGACTATTTCATTGAAACGGGCCCTGGTGGGGGGGAGGCTGGTGGCAGGGTTATCACACAGCATTGGCTGGATGACACTAAAAGAAAAAGTCTGCTCAAAGAACTAAAAAACTTGATTCCTCATATGGATTTTAATGCAAAGAGTACAGGGAAGGAATTTATTACAGTAGGCTTATCTGACTATTTTCATCCAGGAAAAGAAATCCATGTTGCAAGGGGAGCTCTTAATGTCATAACTGGTCCAACTGGTTCTGGTAAAAGCAGGCTTCTTTACGAGATCAGGTCATTTCTCGAGAAAGGGTTTGCCCATGAGCATTTGGTATTGGATGTACCCCAGGGTGCGATTTTCAGGAACAGATACTCAATGCCATGTACAGTGCTTAATGTATTTGGAAAAATAAGGGGGCTTTTCTCAGGGACGAAAGAAGCCAGGGGGTATGGTCTTACATCCCAAATGTTTTCACTTTCCAAAAAAGGTGGCAGATGTGAGATGTGCAAGGGAACCGGCCAGGTAGAAAAGGAGGGGTTGGGGTATCTGGCGTCATATATCTGCCCCCTATGTAAGGGGTCAAGGTATAATCCTGATATACTCCAGGTACTTTACAAGGGGCTTAACATCTCAGAGGTGCTGGACCTATCCATAAGTCAGGCTGCAGACTTTTTTTCAAACGTGGCTGTCATAAGGTATCCCCTTGAAATAGCAGAAAGGGTTGGTATCGGATATCTGAGACTTGGTCAGCCCCTTTCAAGTCTTTCTGCAGGTGAATCACAAAGACTCAAGGTCGCTTCTCATCTGGTGCGAAGGGGTTCAAGCAGGCAGGGCTTCATTCTCCTGGATCAACCAACATCTGGCCTCCATCCAAAGGACGTAACGGCCTTGGTGGATTTTTTTAAGGAACTCATTCTCCTTGGATCAACCCTGATTATTGCTGAAAATAATCCCGCACTCTTCGATTGGGCCGCTTGTAAAATTAGGCTTTACGGTGCTGGGCCTGAAGGTGGCTATATAGTTAGTAATGGGAAATAAAAAAGGCCACGGCTACTGGCGCCGTGACCTTTTGATGTCATTCTTTATTGGCTAATTCTATTTAGCCGCCAAGGCCGAAGATTGTCATGAGCTTTGGAAGCATTGGGTTGGCGTAAAGGGCGATTAGCGCAACAACAAGTGCGTAAATGGTGAGAGACTCAATGAGAGCCAGACCGATGAACATGGTAACGGTCAGTTTACCAGCAAGCTCTGGGTTCCTGGCGGTACCATCCAAGCAGCCCTTTGCACAGTGACCCATTCCAACACCGCAACCAGATGCAGCGATACCGACGCCAAGACCGGCAGCCAATACTGATGCAGCCATCAGGAAACCAACATGGCCACCCTTGGCAACATCGTCACCTGCTGCGAATGACAGGCCCGCCCATGCCAGTACGAAAAGAACAGACAAAACAGAAATCCAAGAAATCTTCTTCATTTTGTAAAACCTCCTACGTCTAATAATATATTTTTGGCCTTCTTCTTTCCAAATTTTGTGTTTTTAGTGAGCTCCTGCCATTGCCTCTACTGAGTATACGATTGACAGCACATAGAATATGAATGCCTGAAGCAGACACACAAGACATCCAAGTATCATGATTGGAAGAGGTGCAAGATAAGGTCCAGCCAACATGAAGAGCAGACCAAGGAGTATTTCCTTGGATACCATGTTACCAAAGAGTCGAATGGACAGGCTGAGTATCCTCCCAATGTGGCTGAATACCTCAATGGGAAACATCATGGGTGCCATGGCTGGGATTGGACCCATAAAGTGTTTGATATATTTAATGCCATGGAACCTGATACCAAGTATGTGGTAGGTTGCAATGGAGATGGCAGTACACCCAAGGGTTACGTTAAGGTTTGCAGTGGGTGACATGAAACCAGGAATGAGCCCCAGGTAGTTTGCTATCAAGATGTAAAACATAAAGGTGGTCATCATGGGGAAGATGATCATGGTCAGTCTCTTGTCGTGGGTCTGCTCCTCAATAAAATTTTCAGACCAGTCCACAAAGATCTCCATTAGATTTTGGAGCCCCTTTGGAGTCCTTATTTCCATCTTGGATGTGGCTGCCCACGCCAGTATCACGCAAATTATCATTGCCAAATAGCTGTACTGCATGTGAGGTGCCAGTATCTGGGCAAGAGCACTTTGTCCGCCATGTGCGGGAAGGCCAAGAGCCTCCAGTAACAGGCTTAGAAATAACAGGGGATGTTCCATGGTTAAACTGCCTCCTTAAATTTAACTCGATAGATAAGCATAGCTATTACAAGCAAATAAAAATTTATGACCGCTACCGACAGCCCTATGAACAGGCCTATCGGAGAAAATACCTCTTTCATGAACAGAATAGCCACGGTGACAGCCAGAGCCACCAAGCCCATTCTTACCGCCATGCCAGCATAGTATGCTGCCATGCTTCTCCACCTGACCATGCGCTTGCAATCCTTGTCCAGGCCAATGCAGTTCAGGTTGGCAATAATTCCTCCAAGCAGAATGCCAGCGGCTATTTGGCTTGAAGAAAAAAGTGTGGAGACAACGAGAAGTACCGCCATGGTTATCCAGTTGGCGGCCATGAACAGACGAATGAAGGCGGGATCAAGGTTTCCCGTTAAGATCGCCTTTATGTCCACTGTCCTTTGACTCAAGTGATGTCCCCTTCCTTTCCCCCTTTTTTTTGGCCTCTTCAGTAAAACGCTTGGTGAGGATGATGAAATTTTTTATCCCTCCTCCAAGGCCAAAAAAGAAAAACAAAATGGTTAGCCACGGATACGTTTTTCCGTTAAAAAGCTTGGTATCCAGATAGTATCCTGCAAGCACTCCGGCAAAGGTGGATAAAACAACTGCTAATGCAATGGTCGTGGCATTACTGAAGTGCCGTAATGCCTGGGCCAATTCCTGCCGGATGGTACCCATGGCCTAATTTATCCTTTCCCCGGGGCCGGCTGGTGAAGCCATACGCAATCGGTGGCTGCATCATTTGCCTTTCCCCGATGTTCAGTATCAAATATCATATTCTTCGGTCTTATGCAAGAACTTTGAATGACGATTCAGTTGCCTCTATTGCAAAATCAAGATCGTCCCAACTGTGGGCCAGGGAGACAAATGCCGCCTCGAACTGGGAGGGAGCGATATAGACTCCATTTTGAAGCATCTGCCTGAAATATTTACCATAAAATTCCGTGTCAGACTTGGATGCCTGGTCAAAGTTTTTGATCGGCCCGTCCTGACCGAAGAAACAGGTCATCATTGAGGCGACTTTCTGAATGGTACATTTTATCCCATATTTTTTCCCCAGGACCTTTAGCTCTTCTGCTAGGTAATCCATCTTGTTTTGAAGGCTTTCGTAGGTTCCGGGCCTGGAGAGTATCTCCAAAGTCTTTATGCCCGCTGCAGTGGCTATGGGATTTCCTGACAGGGTCCCTGCCTGATAGACAGGACCATCCGGGGCTATGTGGTCCATTATCTCGCTTCTGCCTCCATAGGCTCCAACTGGCAGGCCTCCGCCAATGATTTTGCCAAGGCAGGTGAGGTCTGGCATTATGTCAAAATAGTCCTGAGCGCCTCCCAGGGAAAGTCTAAAGCCTGTTATAACCTCGTCAAAAATGAGCACTATTCCCCTGTCTTCGGTTATCTTTCTGAGGAAGGGAAGGAAGTCATCATCTGGCAGCACAACACCCATGTTGGCAGGTACAGGCTCTACAATAATACAGGCAACATCGTCTCCTTCCTTATCCAGAACCTCCTGGAGGATTTTTTTGTCATTGAAGGGTACTGCAACGGTATTTTGTACGATCTCTTCTGGTACACCAGGACTTCCCGGAATACCAAGGGTCGCCACTCCTGAACCTGCCTTAACCAGGAAAGAATCCGCATGACCGTGATAGCATCCATTAAATTTTATAATCTTTTTTCGGCCAGTATAGCCTCTGGCAAGTCTGACTGCGCTCATGGTGGCCTCGGTTCCGGAGTTCACTAGTCTGACCTTTTCAATGGATGGCACGGCCTGGACTATCATTTCGGCAAGTTTGACCTCATTCCAGGTGGGAATACCAAAGCTCGAGCCTGTTTCTGCCGCCTTTTTTACCGCGGTAACAACCTCCGGGTGGCAGTGCCCGAGGATAAGGGGCCCCCAGGAACAGACAAAATCCAGATAGGAGTTTCCATCCACGTCCCATATCCAGCTTCCGCTGCCATATTCCACAAAGATGGGTTCGGCTCCAACCGACTTGCATGCCCTCACAGGGCTGTTCACTCCCCCTGGGATCATGTGTTTGGCCTTTTCGAAAAATTTGGTTGAAAGGAGGTGATGCTGCATACTTTTTCTCTCCCCGTTTACTATTGTTTCTTGTTAATATTTAAATGGCTTATTAAAAAAATCTTTTTCTTAAGTTACCAATGGCACTTTACTCTGACACTTATTCCGATTTCAACTATAGAATTATCCTTTGCTTCCTGCTTGCCGCCTCCATTTTGTTTTGCTGTCCCCTTCTCGGCATGATCCTTAAGGGCATTTCAATGGATAGGTTTTTGGAATTTCCCCCAGTCACCGGTTACGTTTCCCATGCACCCAACAATGAGCTCATTTTTTGGGCTGGGCTTGTGATCTCTTGTTGCCTCCTTTGCCCTGTTCTCTTGAGATTTTTTCGTGCCCTAAAGGCTTTCAGGGTCCTTGGGCCTTCTTCGTCCTTTCCCAAATGGGGTTTTGGTGCTCTTTTACTTATGTTTGTTGCCTGGGCATCCTCTTGGGGGCTCCTTCCACTTCCTAAGTGGATAAGGATGTGGAGTTTTACGCCCCTTTGGGTGGGGTTTATTGTCTTTGTGAATGCCCTTACCACATGGCGTCTTGGAACTTGCCTTTTGCTTCGAAGACCAGAGGCCTTTGTAGGTCTTTTTCTTTTAAGCTGTGTTTTTTGGTGGTATTTTGAATTCTTGAACCGCTTTGTACAGAATTGGTACTATATGGGCGTTTCTGAACTTGGACCAGTCAGATACTCAGTGATGGCAAGCCTTGCCTTTTCAACGGTCCTGCCGGCAGTTATGTCTTTAAACGAGCTCCTAAAATCCGTTCAGACCTTTGAAGATGCCTTTAATTTCAAAAAAGATAAAAGAAAGGTTCCCAGGCCCCTTGCTGCAGGGATTCTTGCAATATCGGCCTTGAGCCTGAGCCTCATCGGGGTCTACCCAGATATCCTCTTTCCCATTGTCTGGATAAGCCCACTTTTTGTCATCTGTTCCCTCAAGGTGCTTCTTTGGCTTCCAAATCTTATGGACTTTGCCGCACAAAAGGAATTTGGCCCGCTGGTGAGGCTTTCAACTAGCGGGCTTATCTGTGGTTTTTTCTGGGAAATGTGGAACTACCTTAGCTATCCCAAATGGCTCTATTCCATACCCTTTGTAGGCCAATGTAAGGTTTTTGAAATGCCCATCCTTGGATATATGGGTTATCTTCCTTTTGGCTTGGAATGCGCTGCTGTTTCCTCTTTGCTCATACCCCTTTGGGACATCTGTTCCTCAGGCCCTTCTGGCATCGGGCAAGGTACAGGAAAAGGGGAAAGCACTAAAGTTTAGGCTTAACGGATACAGGCAGCAAGGACCTGTTTCATGTCCGTTTCCCCAAGCAGGACTTTCCTGATTCCGTCTTGTTTCAGGGTGGTCATGCCATGATTCAGGCCATGGTCCCTGATGTCCATGACGGGTTTTTTGCCCTGGATGAGCTTTCTAAGGCCGTCATCGCTAACCAGTAGCTCATGTATGGCCATACGTCCCTTATAGCCCATGTTGTTGCAGGAAGGGCAACCCTTGGGCCTGTAAAGGGTTACTCCCTCAAGATCCTCATCTGTCAGGGGCTTTGAGGGATTTTCGCCAAATTCGTAAAGGATGCGTTCCTTTTCTTCATCATCGGGTTCGTAAGGCTCTTTGCATCTTGGGCAGAGCCTTTTCACAAGTCTCTGGGCAAGAACACAGAGAAGTGCGTCTGCAAAGTTAAAG
>JALWNK010000076.1 GCA_026995935.1 Deltaproteobacteria bacterium | reverse complement strand
TATAAAGGAGCCCCCTGGCTCCCATGGACTCTTCAGGACAGTAGAGGTTCAGCAGGGTAATGGTGTCCTGGGCTGAACGAAGCCTCCTCTCCTTTATTATCTGCCCGGTCCAGTCCATTAAAATGGTACACCGAAGGGAACCATCTGACGTGGTATCCCAGGCCCTTTGATAGGAAAGAAGGCTTGCAAGGCCCAGACCCACTCTTTCTTCAGCCTTGGCCAGCAAAAGATAGTGTCTTGCCACCTTGAGGGCGTCAATCTTGAGCCTGTTTGAAAAGTAAAAGTTTATAAGCTGAAGGGGACGACCTTTTGTTAAAAAGCCTTCATCTGCCTTCACAAGGGCCGTCACTGCCTGCCTCCTGGCCTGTTTTACCCATGCTGAATTTCCATTAAAATAGTTTAAAAAGGCCCAGTATTCCTTTAAGGCCTCAAGGGGCCTTCCCCCTTCTAAGAGCTTTCCCTGAAGCTCAACCCACTTTCTCTCAAGGGCATCTTTCATGAACTGGTAGATTTCTAGATAGGCCCCTGACTTCTTTCCAACCATGGGCTTTAGGGATTCCACTATCTTTTTCAGCTCTGAAACCTTGTAGTCCCCTGATATAAGGCCGTTTTTGGCCTGATCTGCCATGAGAAGAATCTCTTTTGAGTAGGGGCTTTTGGGATCTTCCCGCAAATACCTTTCCGCCAGCAACAGGGCCTTAAGATAATCCTTCTTTCTAAGCTCTGTGGCCACGTACTCGCGCTTTACCTCCCTGGTGAGAGGATGTGTGGGATAGCGCTTTAGAATCTCCTTGTAGACCTGCTCGGATTCGTAATAGTCTGGGGCTGAAACCCGACCTTTGGTGTAACGCGAAAGGCGCTCTCTTGCCTCTTCCTTTAGCTGCAACATGCGAAACCGTGCAAAAAGATACTCTGGCTGCCCCTTGAAATCCCGTCTTATGAGGGCATAGTATTTCCTGGCCTTTAACACCTCTCCCATACGCCTGTAGGTCTCGGCTATGTGAAAGAGGGTGGTTGAGCGAAAACCTGGATTTCTCGTAAGATTCAGGTACCTCACCCAAAGCTCAATGGCCTTCCTGGGCCTTTTGTCATGAAGGGCAAGCCGCGCCTTAAGGTCAAGAAGCTCGGGCACGTCAACCTCTGCCATGGGAGAAGAGCTTGAAACCATCTTTGCCACCTCCCTGGCCCTCTTTACGTTGCCCCTTTCAAGGGCCTGCCTCGCCAGAAGCACCTCTGCAGTCCGGGCAGCAATACTGTCAGGAAACCGACGCATTATCTCCCTGTAAAACCGCCTGAGCTTCTTCTGGTTTCCGCTCTTTTCGTAGTAGAGAATCAGGGAGTTGAGGGCCTGGTTTGTCCACCTGCTGTTTGGAAAATAGCGGGTTACTATCTTCCAATGGGCCTCTGCCTCTGGCCAAAAGGAGACAGATGCATAGGCCTCCCCAAGTATGTAATAGGCCTCGGGGACCATCTTTGAATCAGGATACGCCTTTATGAAGTTTTTAAGCATGGATATGAGGGGCCAGGCGTCCTCCTTGAGCTTTTCTGGACTTGTCTGGTACTCCTGCCAGAACACCTCAATGGCAGGAACTATGGCCTTCCAGGCCACCTTTGCCTCTTGCTCCCTGCTGACTGCCTGAACGCTTGAACAGACAAGAAGAAACAGGAAGATGAAAAGGCAAAGCACCCTTGCCATGCCTGAGATGTCATCCCTTTCCACTTTCCAGAAATCTTTCATAACGAAATAGGCAAAAGCAAAGGGGATGCCACTAGCATCAAGGCCCTTTACCAAAAACAAAAAAGGCGGAAGCAGACACTGCCTGCAGCCGCCCCCCTGGTGCCAGGCCAGAACGGGCCTATTTCGGTACAAAGACCTCTGGATCAATATCTGGAAAGATGGGATTTGTCATCTCGAGGTTTTCAAGCCTGCAGAGGTTTGAAGGGGAGTTCCTGTCCTTGTCCCAGAAAATGGAGGCGAGGATCCAGAAACGCTCAAGGTCCTCAAAGAAATATTCCTTCATCCTGTCAACAAAATGACCATTTGATATGACAAAGGGGATGTCGCTGTTCATGCTCTGGAGGACCTCCCGGGCCGCCTGGGCCACGATCCTCCTGGCCACTGGGTCGTCATCTGCCTCGGCCTTCAGATTGTTTGCCATGGCAACCAGCTCACCAATGGCCTCGTGGCTGTGTCTGTACATCCAGGAAACAGAGCCGTACATCCACTTGTCAAAGGTGCCCTTGTCTCCCCAGGAAGAGGGGTTCAGGAAGACCTCCTGATTTCTTGGATAGCGGAACAGGTAGCTGCTTGGCGTAATGAGCTCCGTTTCGTTCTGGTTGTAGTAGAGCTTTTTCAACAGGAAATAGAGAAAATCCGTACCCTCGAACCAGTGATGACCAAAGAGCTCTGCGTCATACATGGCAACCACCAGAGGCTTTTTCCAGAACCAGTCCTTTATGTATCTGAAACGGAAGTTTCTCGATTCCATAAAGTGCTGGGCATGGCGTGCGGCCTTCTCCAGTGCCCATTGGCGGACATAAGGCTCTTTGTAGTCGTTGGAACGGGTAGTGATACGGTTGTAGCGAAGGGGGCCGCCCTTAAAGTGGAAGTCAAGGTAATCAGGGTCCCCTGGATAACCCTCCTCGCCGCTCCAGACCTGCTTACCCGTTTCAGGATCCCGTGCAAAGGCGGCAACATCGCTGCCCTTTAAAAAGACAGGGGCATGGGTGCCAAATACCACCGGGCAGTCTGCAAGGGTTACTGCATGCGTCTCAGTGAAGAAGTACCTGAGGCCTGCCTCCTGTACAAACCTTTCTATGCCTGGGACATATGCGCATTCAGGAAGCCAGATCCCCCTTGGGCTTGTGCCAAAGGTGTTTTCGTAGTCCCGAACCGCGGTATCTATCTGGGCCCTTACGGATTCAGGACGGGGCATGAAAAAGGGTAAAAATGCGTGGGTTGCCCCGCAGGTGGAAATCTCAATGTAGCCCTGCTCCTGGAACGTCCTGAAGGCCCTTGTAAGATCACAGTCATATTTCAAAAAGCAGTCCTTTATCTCCAGGAAGCGGTTAAGGTGCATCCATGCCGTGTCATGGTACTGCATGGCCTGGCGTCTTGTCCTGTCGACCTCTGCCCTGGCAAGATTTATGTGGGCATCAATATACTTTAGAAATTCTTCCTGCAGGAATGGACAACGCATCATGTTTGAAAGGGTGGGAGAGATATCCATGGAAAGCCTGAAATCCACCCCTTCTTGAGCAAGCTTTTCAAACATCAGGATAAGAGGGATGTAGGTATCCTTGACGGCCTCGTGAAACCACTCGGGCGGATAACCCATGGGCTGCCAAAAACCGCTCTCCCCATATGAGACCCTCTTTCTTATGTAGGGAAGGTGGGCATGAAGGTGAATGATGAGAAGCCCAATGGAGTTTTCTGCCGTGCCCATGACAGACTCAAGCTTCCTGTTGGTTGGATGCCCTGCGCTCAGGTTCACCTCCCTGAACTGAACGGGATTATTACCAGGAAAGAGACGGGCCGTCTGAATGGAGTTTGATACCTCAGTAAGTGGCAGAACCTCATCCCTTGATACAGCCACCAGCTGCACCCTGTACACCTTGTCCGGATGGAGGTTAAGATACCAGTTGTCCATAAGGCCAAGATGGACCTCAACGTCCTCATGCATCTGGTGAAAAAGGTTCCCAGCCCACTCATGATAGACCTTTATGTATGTCTTTACCTGAGAAGATGTCTTTTTTCTAAGGCCCTCGAGTTTGGAGGCAAGTGCATCCCTGTCCACGTGCCAGTAGGCGTAACCGCGCCTTTCATCTATTGGCAAAAGCACGATGTGATCCGGCTTTTTGGGCACGGCGCAAAAGGTGGAGTGGATGACCTCCTGGTTGAGACCTTCCTTTTTGGAACGGACAAATATCCTTGCCTGATATGCAGCCCCGTCCCTAACTCCGTGAAAGAGCCAGTGGCTGGCCCCTGGCAGGAGCACGCCTCCATGGCCTTCAACCTTATTGGCACCTTGAGGGTCGAACTCATAGAGTTCAATTTCGGTCTGGACATCTTCCCACTCAAGCCCCCTTGGCTCCAGGACCTTTTGGTATATTTCATTCCAGTCCTCTTGGGTTATCCTCCACCAGGCCCTCAACTGAACGGAGTCTTCCTCCCACACCTCCCTTTTGAGTTCAAAATATGTGGTATCCGCAGGGACGTGAACCGTGCCTGAAAAGAGCTCGCCCACAACATCCGGCTCCTGGAAATCAAGACTAAATATGATCTTTAGGACCGTGGGGTTATCCAGGTTTGCATGAAGAAGCCCGGCCTCGTCCGGAACATCCTTTCTCACAACGGTAAGGTTTATCTTCCTGAGCCTTCCCATTATTACAGCATAGTCCCCTGTACCAATCCATATCCACTCCTCTTTTGGAAGATCGTCAGAGCCAAAGGGAGGCCTGATGCAGTGAACAAAGAGATCGACCTCCTCATCCCAGTTAAGCTTGAAAGAACGCTCCACCTCGTGTTTTACCCTCTCCCAATCAATATCTGACCATGTCAGATGATGGCGCTTTGGATTTTCAGAAACAAGGCTCACCTTTGGCGTATAGTGAAAGTCCGTGGACATGTAGAGCTTGTAATGCTCCTTTAGAACAAGCCTTATTTCAAAATCCCCGCTTTCTCCAAGGTAGAACTCTGTGGAATGGAGATAGGTGCATTTCTTTTCGTAAAAGGGCTGGTCCTCTCCAGGCCTTAAGACCTGAACCCAAAGGTCCTCCATGGCCGTATTGACCCTATCCAGGAGTTCCTGATCCCAGGAAATATAAACGAGGTTTCCTGTGATCTTAACCACCACGTGGTCAAACCGATAACTGTTGCAACGAACTACTGGTTCAAGGGACAAGACTGAAGACATACTTTGCTGTTTCCTTAAAGTGAAGTTTTTATAAAAGGATAAACTAAAGGTAGTATGCTGTTGAATCCTTCTAAGGTCAATACAAATCTCACTAAATGGGCATGCCAAAGGAGAATTAGTCTTCTATATCCATGTCCCTGAATAAGGAAAAGGGATAGTAACCGGGAAGGGAGGCGCAAAATTCCATTGGCTCTTTCCTTGTTGGGTGCGTAATTCCAAGACGCCATGAGTGGAGGGCAAGCCCGTGGCCTCCAAATATCTTTTCCCTGGAGCCATACTTTATATCACCAAGGATCGGACAGCCAAGGACCTTTGACAGCTGAACCCTAAGTTGATGAGGCCTTCCTGTTAAAGGCGCAAGACAAAGAAGAAATAATCCGCGACTTTCACCAACCATTTCCCACCTTATTATAGCCTTTTTTGCCCCAGGAGTCTTCTCATTTACCACAGAAACCACATTTGTTTTCGGGTTTTTTTTCAAAAATGTCTCAATGGTGCCGGAAAGCTGCCCTGGCCTTTCACGGACACACGCAAGATAACGCTTTCTTATCAACCTTTTTCTCAATTGATGGGAAAGGCGGGAAGCGGCCTTGGAGGTCCTTGCAAAACAGACAAGCCCTGAAACGGGCCGGTCTATCCTGTGGACTACGGCAAGAAAGACGTTTCCAGGTTTTTTGCAGGTGGTTTTTATGTAATTCTTTCCCCATTCAAGAAGGGAATAGTCTCCTGATGAATCAGGTACAACTGGCATACCAGCAGGCTTGAACAGGACCAAAAGGTGATTGTCCTCGTAGATGACTTTAGTGCTTATTTCTTCACAAACTGGCTGGTTGGTATTAATAATGTCCACTCAAGGGTTATTTAAATCTCTTCAATAGGCTAAAATTATGTCTGGTCACCTGCATACCAGGATAACTCAGGGAAAAGGATTTGTCTTGTATCAAATCGTATATGCCCTGCCTTTAAGAGGGCCAGGCATATTTAAGCCTGTCTCGGCTGGCCTATTTTCTACCTGTCGCGAAACCTTTCGTCCAATTTCCTTTGCATTTACAAAGATTTTGAGAATTCGTAATATAATTTGCAACTTGTTCAATTCCAGATTTTGTTTCAGTCAACTTTAATTATTGAGCTGGCTTCATTTTGCAATCTTTTGTAAAAAAACAATTTCCATGACATTTAAACAAAAACGATATAAAAATAAAAAATTTGAATTCAAAAAAAATGATTAAAATCAAACATATTATATTTAGTACATTAGCTAAGGAAATCGCCAAATGAAGTGCTATCTGAAATCTCTTAAGGTCAAACTCATATACAGCTTTGCAGTGGTTTTTCTTGTCACTGCATTTTCATCCATTGCCTCCATCTTTGCTATCTCCAGGGTGGAACACAAGATGGAAATAATGGAACAGATGGAGATAATCACATTACAAACACTAATCGTTCGACAGAAGGAGAAAAACTTTCTTCTCTATGGCAATCTACAGGAGCTTGCAGACGCCAAAAACCTGCTGGGGTATATCAGAAAAAAAATATCCGGGCTCGACCCCAAATACCTCGAAGACCTGGAAAATATTAATAACCTTATCAATTCTTATGAAAAAATAATAGAAGAATTCCTATCAGGGAAAGGCTATGGCAAAACCGGGAATGCATTAAAAGGGGAACTTAGGGAAAAGGGGCACACCCTCATGACCTTGATTATTAAGCGTGCCAACTCCCTCAAGGACAAGTTGGAAACAGAAGTACTAAAGTACAAGGAAATGTCTTTCCTTTTGCTTTGGGTCGCCATTCCAATTGGGCTTTTACTTTGCCTTTTCCTTGCAGAATGGATTCTTCAACCTATCGAATACGTACGCAAGCAGGCCATAAACGTCATGAGCGGCAAGATCAAGGCCATTCCGGTGGAGCCAATAGCCAATAAATGTATGGAATGCGACGGGCTGGTACGATCTATCAACAAGATGCTGGATACCATTGAATCCAAGCAACAGCAACTTGTGCAATCTGAAAAACTTGCGGCCATAGGAAAGGTTACTGCAGGCATAGCCCATGAAATAAACAATCCACTAAACAACATCAGCCTGACTGCAGAGGTACTGCTGGAAGATATGGAAAACATGACCTGTGACGAGAGACGTGAAATGATAAATGATATCCTTGTACAGGCTGAACGGGCACGGGATATCGTGCATCACCTCCTTCAATTTTCCAGAATGAAAAAATCCACGCTTCGGGAAAAGGTAGACCTGGCGAAACTCGTTGAAGACACTCTAGCCTTGCTCAAAAACGAATTAAAGATAACACATACCAAGGTGAAGACAAAGGTGGAGAAGGGGGTGGCCACTATTTTTGGAAACCCCAACCAGTTGCAACAGGTGCTTGTTAATATTATCCTAAATGCCATTCAGGCAATGGGAGAAAGGGGTAGCCTGGAAATATCCCTCCGGGTGGATAAGGAAACTAAAAAGGCCTACCTCTCCGTCAAGGATAACGGGCCTGGGATACCAGATGAGGTGCTCAAACATATACTTGAGCCCTTTTATACCACCAAGAAAGACGGAACCGGGCTTGGACTTTCAGTTAGTTACGGGATTATAAAAGAACACAAGGGAGAAATTCATATCGACAGCAAAAAGGGCGAAGGCACCACAGTTACTATTGAACTCCCTCTAGTTGAGAAGGACGAGGAAAAATCCCATTGAGAAACACGGGCAAGAAAAAGAGTGACAGCTTCAAAGTAATCATCCTAGATGATGAAGAAATAACCGTAAAACGGTTGATAAAAGGGCTCGGTGCAGCCAACGAGCTTGAGGTCGAGGGCTTTATACTGGCACAGGATGCCATGGAAGAAATAAAGAAAGCACCTCCAGATATTTTCATCTCCGACATAAAGCTTAAGGATGCATATGGACTTGACCTCATAGACAAGATCAAGGCAACCTGCCCTGGCACAGTAATTATTCTGATTACTGGCTACGCATCCATTGACCAGGCGGTAAAGGCAACAAAGAAAGGGGCATTTTATTACCTGGCCAAACCCTTCTCGTTGACAGAACTTAGAAAGATCGTATCTGAAGCCATTGAATTTATTAGGTCACGACGCCAAAGAGACCTGATAATGGAGCAGTTAACTCGTGACGGCAGGCTGGGCGAGATCATTGGCTCTACTCCTGAAATGCTTCAGATATTCAAGACCATCAAGCAAATCGCACCGCTTGACTGCAACGTATTAATTAAAGGTGAAACCGGAACAGGCAAAGAACTTGTTGCCAAGGCCCTACACTTGCACAGTAAACGCAGTAAATTTCCCTTTGTGTCCTTCAACTGCGGAGGATTTACTGAAGAACTCATTGCCAACGAACTCTTTGGCCATGAAAAGGGCGCTTTTACAGGTGCAAATTCAACAAAACTTGGTCTGCTGGAAACCGCCTCTGGGGGAACTATTTTTCTGGATGAAATCGGGGAAATGCCCCTGTCTATGCAGGTGAAGCTGCTTAGGGTCCTTCAGGAAAATACCATTTTCCGGGTTGGAGGTACCAAGCCCGTTGAAATAGACTGCCGTTTTGTTGCCGCCACCAACAGAAACCTGGATAAAATGGTAAACGAAGGCGCCTTCAGGCAAGATCTATTTTACAGGCTAAAGGTGGTAACCATTTCCCTACCTCCGCTTCGAAAAAGGCGCGAAGACATACCGGCCCTTGCCGCGCACTTTGCCAAAAAAGCGGCAAAAAAATTTGGCAAGGCCACCCCAAGGGTTGGAGATGACTTTCTACATACCCTTATGGACTATCCGTTTCCTGGTAACTGCCGCGAACTCGAACACATGGTGGAAAGGGCTGTGGCATTGAGTAGAAAAAACATGTTAACGGCAGAAGACCTGCCACCAGATCTTTGGCTG
>JALWNK010000075.1 GCA_026995935.1 Deltaproteobacteria bacterium | reverse complement strand
CCTTATAGCCCATGTTGTTGCAGGAAGGGCAACCCTTGGGCCTGTAAAGGGTTACTCCCTCAAGATCCTCATCTGTTAGGGGCTTTGAGGGATTTTTGCCAAATTCGTAAAGGATGCGTTCCTTTTCTTCATCATCGGGTTCGTAAGGCTCTTTGCATCTTGGGCAGAGCCTTTTCACAAGTCTCTGGGCAAGAACACAGAGAAGTGCGTCTGCAAAGTTAAAGGGGTCCATGCCCATGCCCAAAAGCCTAGTAACCGTCTCTGGGGCAGAGTTTGTGTGCAGGGTGGAAAAGACCAAGTGACCGGTAAGTGATGCCTCTATAACCGTGTTTGCTGTCTCCTCGTCCCTGGTTTCTCCGACCATTATGACGTCTGGGTCGGCCCTGAGAAAGGCCCTCAATACCCGTGCAAAGGTAAGGCCGATGCCGGACCTGATTTGCACCTGCCTAAGACCCTCCTGTACGATTTCCACGGGGTCCTCAGCAGTCCATATCTTTTTCTCAGGCCTGTTAATATGGCCAAGGGCGGCATGGAGTGTTGTAGTCTTACCAGAACCAGTAGGTCCCACCACCAGGATAAGCCCGTACGGCATCTCTATACACTTTTTAAGATTCTTGAGGTTTTCTTCAAGAAGCCCAATACGGTCCAGGGGCATGGCTTCGGAGGATGCAAGAATACGAAGGACAACGTCCTCGTTCCCCTCTGTGGTTGGCAGGGTAGCCACGCGGAGCTCAATGGTCTTGCCGCTTCTGGTCCTGAACTTTATCTTGCCGTCCTGTGGAAGCCTTTTTTCAGCGATATCCAGGCTCGCCATGATTTTTATCCTTGAAACAAGGGCCTTCTTGTAATTGTAGGGAATAGTCTGGTATTTTAAACAGTCTCCATCTATGCGGTATCTGATGAGGGCTCCCCTCTTGCCTGTAAGGCTTTCAACGTGAATATCCGAGGCATTTCTGATAAAGGCGTCTTCGATGATCTTGTTGGCCATCTGGACGACGACACTGTCTGCATCTGATGCCAGGGAGTCGTCCTCTTCGATATCCTCTTCCTCTTCCTCCACAAGCTCAAGCTGTTCGAAGACATTGTCTTCGCCCTGATCCAGGTTGTATTTACCAAAAAAGTAGTCAATGAACTTGTCTATGTCTTCCTTGAGAGCAACGCCGTATTCGAAGTTCTTTGCCTTGAGCACCCTTTGAATGTTGTCAATCTTGCTGAGATCATGGGGGTTGTCTACAGCCACAAGAAGGGTGTTGCCCTCTTCCTTGACCGGGGCGCACGGAGTTGTCCTGAAGAAGTGTTCCTTGATGCCCGCAATGCATTTTGGGGTGGTTCCCACCTCGAGCTCGTTGAATTCAATAAAGGGGCAACGGTAGTACTCTGAGAGGGAATTCCCGATCTCGTCCTTTTCTATTCCAAACTGGTTTATAAGGATTGCCTCAATGGGTTTCTTGGACTGCCTGGCAATTTCTTTTGCTCGTTCAAGTTGCTCCTCTTGGAGAAGGTCATTTCGAATAAGATAGTAAAAACGGCCATATTTCTGGGCGGTCTCATTGAGACTTTCCAGTTTTTCCTTGGCATTTCGAAAGTTGCTGTTGAGCTTTACCAGGGTTTCCAGGGTGGATACGGCCTTGGTAACCGAACCCGTTCTTTCGTAGGTGAGGGCAAGCTGATAAAGTGCCTCTTGACGTACGTCTTCCGGAAGTTCCGGGTCTTCAAGGCCCTTTTCCAGATATTCAATGGCATCAAAGGGCATATCCAGTTTAAGATACAGCTTTCCTATCTTTACACGGACAATGCCTGTCTTAAAACCAGCCTTTTCCAGAAGCTTGAGATCATCAATGGCCTCTGAAAGAAAACCTGCTTCAATGAGGCCGAGGCAGCTCTCAAAATCCTGCTGCAGCTTGTCGTCATCGGCTACCTCTGATTTTTCGGCAGACTCTTGCCCATTTTCCGGGCACTTTCCAGAAGAAATGGAGCCAAGACGTTGTTCTATCTGTTGTCTTAGATCAGGTGTAAGTTCACCTTCTGAATCCTTTAGCAGGTTCTTGAATATATTTTCTGCCTCTTGGTACAGGCCATGGTTAAGGTAAAGCTCCGCCTCTTCAATTTTATATTGGATATTATCCGTTGATAAAACCTGTGAGCCGGAGTCCAGTTCCATGTCTAACATATTGTTCACCCCTATCTGGCAACAGAATCTGCAGTCAATACCCTGATTTTGTTCCCATTCACTTCTACCTGGCCATCAAAGGATCCGGAATCACTCATCTGGCATCTGGCATTTTCAGGAACGTTTATGGAAATTGGTGATTCCTGGGTACGAAGTACGGCGCCCTTTTCTCCATCATAAATCACTATGACAAAGAAATTGGAGGGCACAGGTAGCTCGGTGTCATCCAGCTTTTTGATTATGGGAAATTCCAAGGATCCAAGTTCCTTTTCGTTCATCTCAGATAGCGTTCCACCAAACAGACCTGAGAGTTTTGACCAGGGCCAGGGCTTGAGTTTGGAAAGCGGCAAGGTATCAGCCTTTTTAATGAAAGATTTGGAAAAAAATGGCGGCTGTGACGCATAAACTACCTGTTCAGCAGGTATTCCGATTTCCATGCCTTCCAAAGATATGGTCAGAAGCTGTTTCCAAGGGCATCCCTGCCCCTTAATCTCAGATACGTAGTCTGCCTTCTTTTCTTCTGAAGCATCTGCCTTTGGAAGTTCCAGATCAATACCTGGGAAAAAGTACTGTGCCAGGACGTTTATCTCTTTCTCAAGGTTGGATCTTATGCTCCTGTGGAATTTGTACAGTTTTTCCATGCCGGGAGTGTTGGACAGGAGCCTTTCAAGGGGTACAATTCTGTTAACTTGCCTTTGAAGCTGGTGTATATGGGCAAGGATGACCTTTTCCGCCTCCTTGTCATGCGCCTTGGAGGAGGATTGGACCACTTTCTTCTCGGTGGTTTGAGGTATATGTGGTTTAGGTTCTTCCTTTTTCCCTCGTTGAGGTTTTGCCTGGGTATCAGATGTTACTACGGCCTCCTTTTCAAGGAGCTCTTCCAGGCCCGTCTTTATTTCCTCCAGTTCGTCTTGGGACGCCATTTTACCCTGATGAATGGTAATGGCCGTTTCTATTGCCCTTTTCAATGTGTGAGGCGCTGTAGCCTCCATCTTTTCAGGGGCGTTAACACCCATTTCTAAAACCCTGGCACTTAGTGAGAGCAGAAAGGCGATGTCCCTGTTGGCCTTTATTTCGGGAAGATCAACAATTGCCCTGAGCTCCTTCAATGTCTCCGACAGCTCCTGGCCAGATACCTCCCACTCAATTGTGTATATGTCCTCACGCAATCGCCCCAACCTGAGGGATATGTCGTCTTCCTTCTCTTTAGCTTCCTCAATCTCCAATGAAATGTCTTCTGTCCCTTCTTCCTCAAGAAGCTCCAGTTCAATTTCTGGTTCTAGTTCTGGCTCTGGCTCTGGCTCATTCTCTTTTGTATAGGCCTTGTCATTCTCTTTGACTTCTTTGACATCTTCCTGTTGACTGCCTTCCTGGGTGGGTTCTTCTATGGCCAGCTCCAGTTCAATCTTTGGCTGTTCTTCAACAGATTTTTCTGCATCAATCTCTTTGACCTCCTGGGTTAGGGGGTCAATTTCTATGTTTTTTGTCGGCTTGAAGAGATCGTCTATGGTCTCTTCTATCTTATTGGTGAAAACTTCTGGTTCAGAGATATTTTTGTTGTCTTTCACAGCGCCTTCTCCATTTGTTTGTTGGGATTTAACAGGTGTTTTGTTGCTACATATCTGACGGTTTTTTTGCTTATGTCTTTAAGCGTCTCAAACACGCCGATGCCTTTTGTGGCCGCAGCCTGAAAGGTCTGAACATTCAACCGAGAATTGAGATCTTCTTCCAGTTCCTCGATGGTGAGCGTGGGGATTGGGGAGTCTGCCAGGTCCCGTTTGTTGTACTGAAGGACAACAGGTAGGGATTCTATGTCCAGGTTGTATTCCTTCAGGTTGGTAATAAGGTCGTTGAGGCTCTCTATGTTTTTGTTTCTCCTCACTCTCAGTGAGTCTGCAACAAACACAAGCCCGTCAACGCCCTTAAGCACCAGTTTTCTGGTGGCCTCGTAGATGGCCTGTCCGGGAACCGTATAAAGCTGGATGCGGATGTCAAAACCGTTAATCTTGCCAAGATTGAGTGGAAGCAGATCGAAAAACAGGGTCCTGTCCCCTTTGGTTTCAATGGTAAGAAGTTTGCCCTTGGCATTGCTGTTCATGGAGTTGTAAATGTATAGAAGGTTTGTGGTCTTTCCGCATCTGCCAGGGCCGTAATAGACGATTTTGCAGTGGACTTCCCTCTTGCTCAGATCGATTAGCGCCATTTAATCAATTCCCCTGCCCGAATATCTTTTCTATGCTACCTGTCAGCTCCGCTACCCGCAGACGCACAAGCCCCAGTGAAACCTCGTCCCCAAATATAGTCACCAGGATGAGCTCATTTCCAACCTTTGCGAAGTGAATACTGTCCCTCTTCCCCTTGTGAAACAGCAGTGAAAAATCATCTTCGCCTATTAATTTTGCCATTTGAGATGTTGCGCCAAAATTTGCTGCCGCCAGTGCGGCAAGGGATGTTAAGTCCAGATCTTTGCGGTTTTTTCCACAGCTTGCCACAACGTTTCCGGCCTGATCTATGAGCAAAACCGTGTGTACGCCAGCCTCAATGAGGGCCTCATTTATCTGGGATCTGGCCTTTTCAAGTGCAGGACCAGTCAATACGAGATCTGCCATTTGTTAACCCCAAAATTTTTTTCAATTTTCCTGAAATAGAAAAACCGTTCTATAGGGCTTATCGGATTGGACCGGAAAAGTATTAATGGCAAATGGTAGATTTCTGCCATGGCCAATAGTTAAAGAGATGACGTGTAATGTCGATAAATAGATAAGAACCTGGCAATAAAAAAATAATGGAGAACAATTATGCCTCCTTCCATAATAAAAAGGCTTGAGCACTTGGATGACCTGCCTCCCATGCCAAATACAATGCATATGGTTCTGCAGGAAATGGAATCCATCTCTTCAAACAGCAAGAGTCTTGAGAAGATTATAATGCAGGATCCGATGCTGGCCGCAAAGATACTTAAAATCGCAAACTCCCCTCTTTACGGAGTCGCCGGGCAGGTAAACTCGATAAGTCACGCAGTCACCATCCTGGGATTCGATGAGGTCAAAAACCTCATCATCGGTCTGTCCCTTATCCAGGCCTTTGGGGAGGGTGGCAACTTTGATGGTTTTTCCATAAGAGATCTTTGGCTCCATTCCATAGGAGTGGCCACAGCCTCCATGCTCATAGCCAAAAGGGCAGGAAACGGCTTCAGTCCCGACGAATGTTTCACCATGGGCCTTCTTCACGACATCGGAAGGTTCATCCTTTGCAAGGCCTTTGCAGAGGAGGTGAAAAAGATTCTTAAACTTCAGGAAGAAAAGAGGCAGCCCCTGTCCGTGGTTGAAGAGGAACAGGGACTTAGCCATTCAGAGGTAGGGGCCTATTTGGCGCAGAGATGGAAGCTTAGCGAACAGACGACAAGTGTTGTGAGATATCACCACAGGCCAAGGAGTGCGGGCGAGGATGAGCCTTGTTGTGCTGTTGTCTACCTAGCTGATCAGTTATGCCACAAACTGTCCATTGGTTGGTCAAGCAAGTGGCTGCCAAAGGGGATCATGCTGCCCAAATCCCTGTCTCTTAAGAAAGATGACGTCCAGGAACTTGCGCGGGAGATAAAGAGTAAAAAGGACGATTTGGCCGAGTCCTGGGCGAGCGTCATGGGAGGTTGAAATGGAGGAGGCAAGACCCATCAAGGCCCTGGTAGTTGACGACGCAGCCTTTATGAGAAAGCAACTGGTAGAGGCGCTTTCAAGATCTGGTGAAGTTGAGGTTGTGGCTGTGGCCCGTCATGGCCTTGAGGCCCTTGAGGCCATAAAAACACTTAAGCCTGATGTGATAACCCTTGACGTTGATATGCCTGTAATGGATGGACTTACCACCATAAAGCATATAATGGTGAAAAATCCCATTCCCGTGGTCATGGTAAGCGGGCTTGCGGACCAGGGCAAGATCACCTTCGAAGCCCTTCGTCTTGGAGCCATAGACTTTTTCCCAAAACCTTCCGGCACCATATCAAAGGACATCAAGGACAAGTCTGAAGAGCTTATCAAGACCTTGAGGGTTGCTGCAAATACAAATCCAAAGGCCATAAAACGGGCCGTGTCCAAGGGTAAAGGGAACAAGAAAGATACCCAGAGGCCAGAAAAGGCCAGGGGTGTCGTGGTGGTTCTTGCAAGGCAGGGGGCGGTAAGCAGTTTTATAAGGTTACTTTCCGCATTAAACGAGTTGAAAGGGGTGGGTTTCGTCTGCATCCAGGATATTTCTCCCACCGTTCTCTCAGCCTACAGCAAGGAGCTTGGAAAATTTTTCAGTTGTTCTCCCCTTAACGGACGGAAGGTGGCAATTGAGGCTGGAAGGTGCATTGTGGTGAGTGAGTCAAGGCTACCGGTTTTAAAAAGAGAGGGAGGTGGTCTCTGTCTTGTTCCTTCCCAACACCCCATGTCCCTGGATGAGGCCTTAAATCGCATCTCAGAAGGACTGGGTGAAAGGCTTTGCCTGGTGGTACTTGGAGGACAGGTCCCCAGGGAGGTTTCTTTCGTTGATCGGGTAATTTCATCTGGAGGTGATGTAATAGCCCTAAGTCCTGAAAAGTGTGCCTGCAGTGAGCTGTCAAAATTCATTTTGGAAAATGGAAAAGGTCAAGTTGCCTCTTCTGAACAGGAATTATGGGAAAAAATAAGGGGTTTTTCCAGGAGGATCTTCCTCCAGGGTATAAATAAAGGCGATAAACAGGTGAAAAATCCATGAGCATTGTTTCTTCCAACGGCAACGGGCGCATTAAGGTGTTGGTAGTGGATGACTCCCCCATGATGTGCAAGGCAATAGAGAAGATATTGAATGAGGATGAACAGATTGAGGTGGCAGCAAGGGCCCTTAGTGGAAAGGAGGCCCTTAATGCACTGTCCAATAAAAAATTTGATGTCTGTACTCTGGATGTTCACATGCCCGGTATGAACGGGCTTTCTGTTTTAAAGAACATAATGGTGAAGTTTCCCGTCCCTACCCTGATGGTTAGTGCATTCACCGGAGACGGCTCAAAGATTACATTTGAGGCCCTGCGTTTTGGCGCAGTGGACTTTTTCAAAAAGCCTGCAAGAAGCGGGGATGGAAAGATGGAGGAGCAGGCTTCCAGTCTGCGAAACAAGCTTAAAAGGGCATCCAAAGTACAGGTCAGGGCCGCAAGATACTTAAGGGTAAGCCCCGCGGTCTCCAGGGTGTCGAAAGAAAAGGACAGTCTTGACCGTTCCTCAGAAGGTATAAACAGGCTTTGTATAATCTACGGCTCAACAGGTGCCTATTCCTCCATTCTTTCCATAGTCCCATTTCTTTCATATCTTCCAGGCGGGCCGGTGGTGGTTTCCATGGGAATAGGGGAAGAAAACCTTTCTGCCTTTGTAGACTATTTGCAGCCCTATTCCCTGTGTCCTCTATCCATGGCTACGGATGGGGTGGAACTGTTGCCCTCCCATATATATTTCCTTCCGGTGAATCACGCGGCCCATTTTGACAGGGCCGGAAAGACATGGGAGATGGCAGTGAAGGAGCGTCCCATTGAGTCTTCCAGGGAAGGGGCCATTGATCTCACTCTTTTGTCTGCAAGTGAGTCCTTCGGCCGGGAACTTTTGTCAATATTCGTATCCGGTGACTGCAACTATGGCCTTACAGGTGCAAAAGAGGTGCTTAGAAACAAAGGGAATGTGTTGGTCCAAAAGCCGGCTGGATGTCTGGCTCCATTCAATCCAGAACTTTTCATAAAAGAGTTCAATGTCCCCTGGGCAGAGCCAGGCGAAATATCAAAAAAGGTGAATGATTGGATGAAATGACCGGGTTAAATATGTCTTCCTCTCCACAGATTAACATCTCCGAATGCGGGGCGTCGTGTAAGGCAGGTACGGAATCAGATGGCTTTAGCGGTTTTGCTGCAGGGGTGAACCTTGCAGACATGATTCAGCTTGCCTGTCTTGAAAGCAAGGAACGAAAGCTCCTTGTACTTGCAGGGCACCGTTCAGGTGAGATCTTTTTCAGCAAGGGAGAGGTGGTTCACTGCTCAACAGGGAAGAAGCAGGGAGAAGATGCATTTTATGAAATGCTCTCATGGGACAGGGGCAGCTTTAAGTTTGTTCATGAGGCCACAGATGTGCGCACCATTGAGATCCCATGGAACTTCCTTCTTATTGAGGCCCTTCGGATTAAAGATGAAAAAAAGGCCCATGCGGAGAACGACCGTGAGCTAAATGCTGAAGTGCTGATAGTGGATGATTCAAGGTTCTTTGTTTCCCGCCTCAAGGATTTTTTTAGTGGTCAGCTGGGTGCTACCATACTGGGTGAGGCTTCAAATGGAAAGGAGGCCCTGGACTTCCTTAGCGGTTCGGTCCCTGATCTTATTACTCTGGATATTAACATGCCCGTGATGGCAGGAGATGTGGCACTCAAGCATATAATGATAAAATCTCCTGCCCCTGTGGTACTGGTAAGCAACTTCAATGAACGGCATGCAGGCAAGATCATGGAGTTTCTAAGGCTTGGAGCAGTAGATTTTATTGCCAAGCCCACGGGGGGGCAGCCATGGGAGGTATTTGCAAGTAGACTTGCCCAGGTCGTTAGTCAGGCGGACAGGTTCCGCATCAAGAATATAAGAAGGGCCAGGAATCTAAAGCCGTCCAGTGAAAAACGAAATCCCGGGATGCCAGCGGAAAAGATGATCGTAATGGTGGGGGGATTTGGGGCCCTGCTTGAGATACAAAAGATTCTGCCGGCCCTGGACCTCATGGATCGCTGCGGACTCGTTGTGTTTCAGGAGATGTGCCCGCTTTTCGCATCACCGGCCGCCTCCTATCTCGAACCCCACTGTAGATTTGCAGTCAAGGAGCTTGGTTCCGGAGCGCCTCTTCTGAGCAACCAGGCATGGATATCACCACTTGAAAAGAGGTGGAAGATCAAGGCAGATGAGTCAGGAGCTGGAATTTACAGTGATTCGGAGGATAACGGGGCCTTTGACATTGGTGGTGCTCTTGGATCCCTTGCCGATATATTCCACGGGGATTTGGCTGTGGTGGTACTTTCTGGAGCTCAGACATCCATCGTGGACGGCCTTCAACATGTGGTGCTGTCTGACGGAAAGGTCCTGGTTCAGAAACCGGAAACCAGTCTACATCCACTGCCCCTTGAGCAACTTAACACCCTTGAGCTCGCCACGACCCTCATGGCCCCTGAGGATATAGCTCCATATCTTAACGCATGGGTTGCAGGCGGTTCCTGAATGGGAGGCGGAGTTGCTAAAGATATTGGTAGTTGACGATTCGAGTTTCATGAGAAAGCGTCTCAAGGGGCTATTGAAGGAGGCGGGCCATGATGTGGTGGCTACGGCAAGGGATGGTAAAGAGGGATTTGAGCTGTACAGGAAACTGAGGCCAGACCTAGTCATCATGGATGTGACCATGCGCGGAGTGGATGGCATTCAATGTGCCAGAATGATTAAAGAGGAAGACCCAGAGGCAAGAATTTTGTTTATGAGCCTGGTGAAAGACCCAAATGTTATCTCAGAGGCGAAAAATCTAGGAAGCCTTGGTTTTATTGAAAAAAAAGATCACCATCGGCTTTTTGACATAATGGATAAGGAAATCATGCAGGGGTAAACGACATGGCGGATTTTGACAAGGAAATGTGGCAGGACTTCGTGGTTGAGGTCCAGGAAAATCTGGAAGAATTTGAGCCTAATCTGCTACTTCTTGAACAGCAGCCAGGGGATCAGTCCATTTTGAATGACTGTTTCAGAAATATGCACAGCATAAAAGGGGCCGCCAACTACATGGGTTTTAGCAAAATGGGTGAGCTTGCCCACAAGATAGAAAACTTGATGGACATGGCAAGGCAGGGTGAGGCCCCACTAACCCAGCAGTCCTTTGACGTGATTTTCCAGGCAGTGGACTGGTTCAGGAAATTCCTTGAGGACATTGAAAAAAATCACAAGGAAACCCTTGATGTAAGTGCTCTTTTTGAGGAGTTAGATGCCTTAAAAGATGGTAAAAGCAAGGTAGCTGGTGACCCTGGTGCAGTAGAAGAGCCTGAGCAAGGCGCAGCAGAGACAGAAGAAGATGACGAGCTTCTGACCATCTTTCAGGAAGAGATGAAAAGTCTTTACAGTCAGCTTGCCTCTGTGTGCAATGCAAGTGAGGTGTCCAGGCAGACCGTGGTTTCCCTTCTTGAAGACATGGAACGGGTTACCAACTACATGGGTCATGAGGGGCTGCTTTCCGTAATTAGTGCGCTAAAGGAAAAAGAATGTCCCGACAGCGTCTCTACACTTGATGAGGAGGCAAAAGAGCGGATTCTTAAAGATATCAAGGCTGCCTTTAAGGACGAAGTAGGCCTGGAGTTGGAAGAAGAGCCCTCTGTGACTGCCTCTGAAGGCATGGAGATAGAAGAGGATAAGGAACTTTACACCATATTCCTTGATTTTTTCAGGGAGGTGGGACTGCCCCTTGCCAAGATACCGGAAGATTTTGATCAGCAGTGGGCCCAGGACTGTCAAGACGCCATTGAAAGACTAAAGACCTCGGCAAATTACATGGATTACATGGAGGTGGTGAGGATTTTAGAAGAATGGGAAGAGCGTCTTGCCGAGGTATTAAGCAGTACAGATAACTATGAGGCGGAAACCTTTCGCACCATTTGCCACCAGCTTATCGGCACGCTGCCCGGGCTTCCTGAGATATTCAAGTCTTTTGAGGACCAGGAATACCATAAAGAGGCGGAAGGGGAATCAGGTGCTGAGGATGACCCTGTGATCGATCCTGGCTCCCTTGATGTCATAGATAGCGCTATTGATAATCTCATAATAGATGCAGAAGATGAAACTGGCGGTCTAAGTGGCCGGACGAGCGTGGCCCAGGATCTCAATGAAACCACAGAATCATCCCAGGAGGCAGATTTTGAAGTGTCTGACCAGGGGAAAACGGTGTTTCCACAGGCTCAAAAAACACCTGAAACCGCTAGTGTTCGTGGTTCGTCCTCGTCCAGGACAGTCAGGGTAAACCTAGAAAAGGTTGAGCACCTGCTGGAAGATGTGGCCGAACTCGTGGTCCTTCGTTCCTCGCTTCAAAAGGACAAGACGGACCTTGAAAACCTCTACTCGGTGTGTGCAAATGAAAGAATGCTGCCCACTGCCCAGCTTAGACAGCTAAAGGAAATACTCCTTGGTGTTTCAGAGAAGGTCTCAGCCCTGGAGAGGGTTGTCAACCAGCTTCAAGACGGGGTAATGAGGATCAGGATGCTGCCTGTTTCTCATCTTTTTGGAAGGTTTCCAAGGATGGTCAGGGATATTTCCAGGAAGGTCCATAAGGATGTGGAACTGGTGATTAGTGGTGCAGATACTGCCCTTGACAAGCAGATCATGGAGCAGCTTGCAGATCCCCTCCAGCACATCATAAGAAATGCTGTGGATCACGGCATTGAGACACCAGAGGAGAGAAAGCGGCACGGGAAACCCCAGAAAGGCACCCTTTCCCTTTCGGCCTCCCAGGAGGGAAATTTTGTGGTCATAACCGTTTCAGACGATGGCAAGGGCCTTGACAGGGATGCCATTATCAAAAAGGCCAGCAGTCTCGGGCTCATTCCACCGGAGAAGATATCCTCCCTTACCGAGAGCCAGATACACCAGCTGATCTTTGCTCCAGGATTTTCCACGGCAGAGACGGTCTCAGACCTTTCCGGCAGGGGCGTGGGCCTTGACGTGGTTAAGAAAAATATCGAGCGCATCGGTGGAACCGTGATGGTAAGGTCCGTTAAGGGAAAGGGGACGACCATACTCCTCAGGATACCGCTTACCCTCGCCATAGTCAGGGGTCTCATAGTAAAGGTGGGCCACCAGTCCATGGTAATCCCGGTTTCAAACGTATTTGAGACGTTCCGGATAAGCTCCAAGGACATCAGCCAGATTGAGGGCTATGAGATAATCTCAAGGCGCCAGGAGACCCTTCCACTCATACGGCTTTCTTCCATTTTCCGTGGCACAGGCGCAAGAGAAGACAATGAGAAGTTCTTTGCCGTGAGGGTAAGGGCAGGGGAGCTTGAGGCGTGCCTTGGCGTGGATGCCCTGGTTGGGCAGCAGGAGGTTGTCATAAAGCCCTTGTCCGACTACCTTATGGATCAGCCCGGCTTTGCAGGGGCAACTATCCTTGGAGACGGCTCCATCGCCCTCATTCTCGATCTGGGTGCAGTGGTAGAAAAATCAAAGGGCTTCATATTCAAACGCCAGCAGATACTTGAACAGCAGGCCCTGGGAAGCGGTGTTGGAGCTGAAAATGTGCTTCATTGATATCGACCTTAAGTATTGATTATATCGACAAGGTAATTGGAGAGGCGGTCCTTTTCCTGTGGCCGCTCATCCCACTGTTCTGGCTACCAATGAGGTTTTGGCCCAGGCTAAAGAGACGGCTTGGGCCTTTCTATTTTCTGCTGACAGGCCTTTTCTGGCTGCCGCTTGCATGGCTGGTTTTTTCATTTGAGGAACCCCTTTTTAGCTACCGAATATTCCTTCCTGAATGGATACGTCTTTCCGGGTTTGTCCTGCTGTTTCTGGGCCTGTTTATCCAGTTTTTTATGGCACTTCGTCTTGGCAAGAGGATCGTTGGGCTTCCTGAGCTTACCAGGCAAAGAAGCCAGCTTGAGACGTCCTTTCCCTTTAACCTGTGCCGTCATCCTACCTATCTGTCTAACTTCATGATGTTTTTTGGCGCAGCCCTGGCAACCGGCTTTCTAGCCGTCTTTCTGGTTGCAATCCTTGATCTTTTTATAACGCTTTTTGGGATGATTCCCCTTGAGGAACAGGAGCTTGAGGGCCGCTTTGGAGAGGAGTACCTGAGATACAGGCAGAAAACGAACATGTTGCTTCCAGACAGGAAGAAACTCCTTTCACTCCTTTTCCGGCACAGGAAGAAGACGTGAGAAAAATATTCCCGATCCAAGAAAGGCCCCTGCAACCATGAACCCCTGCCTGAAAAGCCCGTAGTCCGCCATCCAGCCTATTATAGTGGGCATGATCCCGGCCCCAAGCACAAAGGCAAAGGGTATGATCATGGAGATAAGAAGGTTTCTGTCCTTTTCATCAGATATTGCCGAAAGGCAGGAAAATGCCGCCGGAAAAAAGCAGACTGCAAGAAGTGGCTGAACGAATACGGTCACGGTGAGGAAGGCCCCTTGGGAAAGCCCCAGCATGAACGTAATTACCCCTGTAAAAAGAAGAACCCATCCCATGACCCTCCGTGGTCCAAACACATCCGATAAAAGCCCTCCAAGAAGCGCCGTCGCCAGGGTTGAAACCCTGGAGAGACTGACTAAGTAGTTTGCGCTTATCTCCTGAAATCCATGTTCCGATACAAGGTAGATGGGAAGCATGTTGTAGATGCCAATGGTGCTTGTTATTCCAAGGCCAAAAAGAAGCAGCATTATCCAGAATTCCCGTTTTACAAGAAACACCTTGCACGAAGAGATGCTAGGAGCCGTGCCCCTGTGATGGCCAAGTTGTGTATTTACAAGAAATGAGGCCGCCACGAGGCAAAGGCCAGCAAGCACGAACATCAGCACGTGCCAGTTGTACCTTGCAATAAAAAAGGAGGCGATCACAGGGGCGGTTATGAAGGCAAGGTTCGGCGCAAGTTCATGAACGGATACGGCCCTTCCCCAGAAGTCCCTGTGAAAGAGCGAGGTGATGGTGGAAATGGCCGAGGGTAGGTAGAGCCCTGTGGAAAGCCCTATGCAAATAACAGCCATGATGATGAGGGCTATCTCCCTGGTAAGGCCAAGTATGGCGAGAAAAAGGGCAGAGAAGGACACAGAGATAAGTATGGTCTTTTTATGGCCAAGTCTTTCAGAGACAAAACCCGATGCCAGCTGGGCGGTAAAGTATCCTACGCTCAAAAAGAGAAAGAGACCTGAAACCCGCCCTGTGGAAAGTGAAAGGTCCTCCTTTATCTGTGGTAGCAGCGGGGCGAGTATGATCCGTGACAGGAAGTTCAGATAAAAAATGAACGCAAGAAGGATGAGTTTGGCAGTCCCCTTGGGTAATTTACCCAGAATTTTTTGTTTCACGCTTCCCCCCTCGTAAGCTCAATATCTTTATTTATTCCAGTCTCTAATAACCTACAAAAATTAAAGGGAAAATACCTAGAACGGCCACATGGAATTAGAATCAAAAATATTGCAATACTTGTCTTCGTCTTTTTGATACTTAGAATAAGAAATATAAGCATTATCTAAAATAGATGGCAAAGAAATTGCGAGACTTAGATCAGGCCACATGGCCCCATTAATTTTTTACTATTTTAAAAGGAGAAAGCCATGAAATCTAAATTTATTTTCCTCCTAGCAGGATACTTGGTGTTGTCAATTCCATGCAGTTTACATGCTGAGTCCCTTTTGAAAATCAAAAAGGCAACATGGGATCAAAAAAGGCTGAAGCTGAAAGTAAAGGCCAAGGCCCCCGAGGCCAGCCAGCTGACCGTGCTTTACGGCGATAGACAATTTTTGATGAATAAAAAGGGAGACAGTGAATTTTCATTAAAAGTTGAGCCCATCTGTTATTATTCGGAAGTATTGATAAAAAACGACGCCAGTTACACTGCAAAGGCCCCAGTCCAGGTGAAGAACTCCTCTGGAGCTGTGCCTTTTTGCAACTTTCCGGAGTCCAGTCCCGGGGTGGGAATTAGAGGGGATGTGGTGGTAATTGCAAACAACGATCTTGGTATGCACTGCGTTTGTCCAGGGGCATCAACCTTTCTTCTATTGCCTCCATTCAACACCATAAGGGCCCAGGTCTTTGAAAGACGTGGTGAGGAACCGCGCCTTCTAACCAATCCAGGAAAGATCAAGGTGCAATATTCAATCCTGGAAAATAGCGACGAGAGCCTGAAAGTGGATCCATATTTCAAGGACTGGATGGAAAATGCACCTAAGATTTTTCCCGGATATCAGCCAGTAAGGCCGGATGGCAGAATTCAAGGGCTTACAGGAGCCACCCTTAGCGGCGAGATGGATGCGCAAAACGGTAGCTTTTGGGAGGCAAAGGGAATACCTGCCTTTCCAGCGCTAAATGTGGCAAATGGGGCAAATATGACAGACCCGTTTGGTGGACCCAATCGCAAGCCCTATCTTACTGCGGCCATAAAGGTGTTTGACAGGACAAGCGGAAAGTTGTTGGCAGAAACCACCACCCTTATCCCAACAGCCTTTGGGGGTTGCTGCGGATGTCATCTAAAACTCGCCTCTGAACGTGGCTTTCCAGCTACTGCTCGCGGTTCCTTTGAATTAATGGGCATGCTCCACGAAAAGGATTCAGGCATTAACATATCCAAGATTGATATAGACGGCGACGGAATTGGAGGACCGGTGCGGTGCTCATGGTGCCACCTTGATCCAGCAATGGGAGAGACCAGCGCGCCAGGGGTGCCAAACCATCCAGAGTATTCTGTCTCCTCCAAGACCCTGTCTGAAGTGGTCCACGGCTTCCATGCAAAGAACAAGGATGTCCTGGCAATGGATCCGAAAATCGCAACCGATTGCTACCGGTGCCATCCTGGCAACGGAATAGAATGTTACAGGGGACACCACACTCAAAAGGCCCTTTGGTGTACGGACTGCCATGGTGACCTGAACCAAAGGATTGAGCAAGGGCAGCTTAGAAAACCCTGGTCTGACCAAACCCTCCCAACCTGCTCCAAGTGTCATGGCGATGTGGGTGAAGGCTCAGGTTATCTAGACACTGGTATTTTTGGTGCGTACCTGAACAGCAGGGGGCACAAGGGCAAAGTCCTTTGCAGCACATGTCATGGCGAGCCTCATGCACTTTATCCGTCCAACCTTGAAAAGGACAACGTCCAGATGGTAAGGCTTCAGGGTATCAACAAACCCCTGGGCAAGTGCGATGTCTGCCACGCAGGTGAGGGCGGATTTGGAAAACCGCCACATGATAAGGGCGGTTTTTCGAGCACCATTTCAAATAACCATAACGCAAATGGAAATCAGAACGTTGTTGCATCTTCTGAACTAAAGGGTACGTGTCTTTCCTGCCACGGAGACAAAAGCCAAAAGGTGTCTTGCTCAAATGGCAAGTGGCTGGCCCATAACGGTTCACGTGTAAGTTCAACGGTTTTTGATGCGGTCTCAAGGTTCATAACAGGAAAGGTCTGCGGTGCAACCTCTTCTTCTGGCCAAAACAGAGCCAATGGGAATCTTGATGCGCTTAGTTCACTTTGCCTTTCTTGTCACTCCGATAAGAGCAGGAAAGTTTCATGCAAAAAGAAGGAATGGCTAAAGCATCGTGGAACCAGGGTAAGCACAACGATATTTGACAATATTTCCAGACTGCTTACAGGAAACGTGTGTACCACTAATAACCTAATTGGTGATGACGACTAGATGATTATAAAGGGCATCATAACCTGGCATGGAAAATGGAAAGGGTTATGGTGCCCTCTCTTTTCAAAGACTAAACCCGGTTAAGCCCTTGGAATCGCCTCCCACATGACAAAGACCTTGGCCTCTGAGATATCGCTTCTTCTCGGGCCAATGAAAAAGGACTCTATCTCATAGTTGTCTATTGAAAACTTCTCGTTCACCCTCTCGGATTCGCGCTGAAGCTCCTCCTCAAGGGCATCCATTTTTTCCTGTATCCTTTGCACCTCTTCCTGCGCCCTTTTGACGTCCTCTTTTTCTCTCATCATCCGGCTTGCGCTTCTTATGCCCCTGCCGGTTCGGGAGGCAGTTGTGGCTGACAGGGTCTTTCTGCCAAAAAGTGCACCAAGTATGGCAACCCCGAAGGAGACGGCCGTGTCAACGCCTCTTGCAGATACATCCTCCTTTTCCCGGTCAAGGCGGGCAAGTGCCCTGTTAAGCCGGTCTTCAAGCCGCTGGTACTGCTTCCTGTATTTCGCTTCAATCTTTTCCATGGCCTCAGTTCTCTTTTCTTTGAGGACGTTCATCACCTCCTGTCTGAAATCATCAAGTTCCTGGCCCGGCCTTGATTCCATTTTGAGCCTTTTTACCCTAAAAAGTTCAAGTCTGCTGTTGTGATACAGGTGATCCTTCCATGACTTGAGAAAAGGCCCCAATGTCCTTGCATTCAAGATAACTGAGGGAAGAGGCGAGTATGAAGAGTGAGAGGGAGGGGTCTTTGAAAGGTCCTCCATCTCCTTGTCAAAGGGTTCTGCCGAGGCCCAGTTAGGTTCATCAAAGGATTCGTCAAGGTAGATCATGGCCGATTTTTCCTGGACCATATCGATGTTTCTTCTGCTGTTAAAAAAGCGTACCCTGGCCGTTGCCGCAAGATAGGGCTCAAGAAAGAAGCCCTCTGCTGCAACAGGAGGCACCAGGAAGTACTGGGAAATGGCACCTGAGAGCACGGGAATGGTGGATGCTGCCTGGGCACTCGATCTTTGCCTCATAATACCCTCGGTAAAGGATTCCGGCCTTATTTCGCTTGCTTGGGGCAGGCGGACGGAGGGCTGCTCAGGCACTTGCTCTTGGCGGAAGCCCTTGGTCAACCTCTTTAAATTTTCAAGGGTTAGAGGCCCCCTTAGGTAGGACATTACCCATCGGGTCTGAAAGACAACCGGCCTTTCAAGGTGGACTGAGCGCAGGAGAAATGTCCTTTTGGGCAGGGTGGAAAGTATCTGCCTTACCTGAGATTCTTCTAGTGCGCTTGAGGAGGCAGATTTAAGCCCGTCAATTACCCTGTTTTGATCCTGCTTAGTCTGGAGCCTTCCAATGAACCAGGTTCCTATGTTTGAAAGCCCCTTGTAATCGAGATCCACCGGGTTTTGGGTGGAAAGGACAATTCCTGCCCCGTAGGCCCTTGCCTGCTTCAGAAGAAGAAGCATGGGGCGCTTGGTGGGCGGGGTGGCAACCGGTGGAAAATAGCCGGCGATCTCGTCCATGTAGAGCATGACCCTGAGGTTTGAGGTGCCCTGCTGTCTCCTGAGCCAGTTCAGGAACCTGCTAAGAAGAATGGTAACGAAAAACTGTCGCTCGTTTTCACTTAGATGGGAAAGGGTAAAAATGGAAATCCTGGGCTTTCCCTGCGGGCTATAGAGAAATTTCCCAATATCCAGGGGGTCACCCTTTAGCCAGGAGGAAAACTTCGGGCTTGCAAGCACCCTGTTGAAGGCCATGGCAAGTTCCATCCTGTCCTTTGACGGGTAGATGGTCTCAAGTGGAAGGACACCGAGCTTGTCAAAGGGGGGATTTATGATGTTGCCTATCAGGGATTCAAGGGTGAGTGCCTGGCCGCGTCTCCAGTAGTAGAGAAAGAGAGAAGACAAAAGAAGATGCTCCCTGCTCTTTAGAGGCTCATCCTCAATGCCTGCTAAGGCAAGAAGCCCTGTCACCGTGGAGTCGATGAGGCTGTTCAGGGTATCCACGTCCTCAAGCACCGCCTCTTCAGGCGGGGCAAAGTTTCCAAGTATGGAAACAGGTCTTCCAGCCGTTGCCCCAGGGGTATAAATGCGCCTTTCTGCCTTTGAAAGGTAGCGCTCTATCCTGGAGGTGCCCTGCCCCCATTCCTCAAGGCCCTTTTTCCAAAGCCTTGCGGTCTTCTCTGCAAGCTCATCAGGGCTCGTGTTTTTTGAGGCGGCCTCTGCCTCGTCTATCCACGGGCGAAAGTCCTCTGGTCGAAGCCGTGGAAAGGCGAGCATGAGATTTCCCATGTCTCCCTTGGGATCAATTACAATCACCGGTATGTTATCCATGGCAGCCTCTTCTATCAGGCCTATGCCAAGGCCTGTTTTACCGCTTCCAGTCATGCCGATTATGGCTGCATGGGTGGTGAGGTACTTGTTCTTGTAAAGAAGGGGCGTGGGAAGGAGCTCTTTTGTGTTAAGATCAAGTTCCCTTCCGATATAAAAGGTGTCGAGCTGCTCGAGAATCTGTGAATGATCCATTTTTCTCCATCCTCCCAAGGTTCATGTAGGCTATTAAGGCGTAAAGGTGTTTAAGGGTTGACCTTCCGTAAATAATATGGGTAAAGCAGTTTGCAGGCAAGAAATCTTGAAAGAAAAAGCATACCCTTTTTTCATGTCTTTTATAGCAGAAAAGCGAAAAAGAAGTCCTGGTTTATAGATGGCCCTCCGTAAAGACGAAAGATTTGACCCTGCCCTGCCGCTACCAGTTAAAGGCCAGGATGCTTGCCTGCCGTGGCTCTGGGTAGGCACCTGGAGCATGGGGGGAGAGGGCTTTGGCCCCCACGATCTTTCCCTGTCCATGCGTACCCTTGAGCATGCCTTTGAGAGGGGAATCCGCCACTTTGATACCGCTGGCTTTTACGCCCAGGGACGATCCGAGGAACTTCTTTCAAAGGCCTTTTCAAGTGTGAGAAATGAGGTCTTTTTGTCCAGCAAGGGCGGACTTTTCAGAAAGGGAAGAAGGGTCTGGCATGACGCAAGGCCTGAGGCCCTTTTCCGCGCCCTGGAAAAGAGCCTTGAGCGACTTGGTACGGATTATCTGGACCTTTTTCAGCTCCACTGGCCAGATCCCAGTGTGCCCCTTGGCGAATCAATAGACGCCTTAAAGGGCTTAAAGAATAAGGGGCTCATAAGGTACTGGGGGGTGGGGAATCTTTCTTCAGGGCAGGTCCTGAATTACATACGTGAGGGAGAGCTTATACCCCATCAGGTCCATTTTAATCCCGTTCACAAAGAAGGCCTTAAAATCTTACAGGCAGGAAGGCAGGGGAAAAGGTGCATAAACTGCGTAATTTCACCCTTTGAACAGGGCCTTTTGGTCTCTCCTTCACTTCTTGAAAAGGGGCTTGGTAAAAAGGACGTACGAAACAGAAATCCATACTTTAAAGATGCAAGGCTTAAGAAAAGGCTGTCTGCCTTTTTTAACGCATGCCTACAAAAAGAGATAAGCCCTGTTTCTGCTGTCATTAAATGGCTACTTAACCACAAGGAGGTGGATGTCATTATCCCCGGCCCAAGAACACCAACTCAGCTAATTGAGATTTTGGATGGAATCCGGGATGAGAGAGAGGTCCTATCCGAGGTTGGTGACTTTCTATGATTGATAGGTCAATTCAAACACCATATCTGTCAGCCAGCGCCGGAACGAGTCATTGTCGCTGAACTGTTTGAAAAGCTCTGTGTCATCCTGCAGTAGCGCGGTCATCACCCTAAGGAGTGCCTTGTCGTGTTCGATGCGCGCGTTTTGCTTGTCAGAGTACTTGCGTGCATTCTGATAGGCAGCGTCGGCTGCCACGCGTGCCGGAATCTCTTCGGTGATCAGCTTTCGTACCCTGTCTGCATCGGTCCAGGGGATGTTGCCAAACTGATCGTTAAATGCCTTGATGATGTTCGAGAGACGATCAAGCTCCGGCTCGGGCTTATGCCCTCCTCCTGAGGCGGGCACAGGCTCAATCTCCGTATCCGAATCGGGAAGCGTGATCTTCATGGCTGCCTGCTTTTCTACCCTGTAGCTGTCCATATCGATGGCCTCAAGGATGCCCTTTGACAGATCCTCCTCTTTGGGCGCTGGCAGCTTGGGCACCAGGAAGTTCAAGAAGATCGAGAGTTTTTCCCATTCGGCGTTGGTGTATGGGAGGCTCGAAGATAGAAAACCGTAAGTCCGCAAGAATGCCTTTGCCTTGCCCTTGAAGTCCACCTGACCGTCCTCATCAAGGTCCTTGTTATAGGTTGCAACGCATGCGTCGAGGATTGGGTCAAGCCGGTCGCGGTCGGCACCATCCAGGTACAGACGTACCAACTTCTCCACCTGCTCAGGAGCATATACCTGGTAAGCGTCCAGGTCCGCTTTGAGATCATGCAGCTTGTTTGGATCGGTCTCGTCTGAAAGTATGGTAGTCCGGTAGTAGGGTTCAAAGGCCTTCCGAATCGTTTCCGTGTCATTCATGAAGTCGAGAACGAAGGTATCGTGCTTCTTTGGGTGAGCCCGGTTAAGACGCGAAAGGGTCTGCACTGCTTTAACCCCGGAAAGCACCTTGTCAACGTACATGGTATGGAGAAGCGGTTCGTCATAACCTGTCTGAAACTTGTCAGCGCAGACAAGGAAGCGATAGGGCTCCTCACGGATTTTGTCCGCGATCTGACTCGAGGGGAAGCCGTTCAATGAGGCCTCGGTGACCTTCTTTCCGCCGTAATCGTGTTCTCCCGAAAAGGCAACAATGGCCCGATAGGGGCTCTTTCGTTTCCTTAAATATGTCTCGATTGCATGATAATATTGAATAGCCCGCTCAATCCCGCTGGTTACAACCATTGCGCGGGCCTGACCACCGATCTTGCCTTTTGCTATTACCTGCTCATGGAAGTGGTCCACCATTATTTCAGCCTTTAGGCGGATGGCGTGTTCATGTCCCTCTACAAAACGGCGCAGCTTCTTCTGTGCTTTCCGCACATCGAACTCCGGGTCGTCTTCTATCTTCTTGATGAGCCTGTAATAGCTTTTGACCGGCGTATAGTTGGCCAGCACATCCAGGATGAAACCTTCCTGGATGGCCTGTTTCATAGTGTAGCTGTGGAAGGGCCTGTGTTTGACCGTACCATCGGGCTGGGGGTCTGGTTCGCCGAAGAGCTCGAGTGTCTTGTTCTTGGGGGTGGCGGTGAAGGCGAAGTAGCTGGCGTTTCGAAGAAGTTTTTTTGACTCTATGAGCCGGTTGATCCGGTCCTCGAAGGTTTCGTCTTCGTCCTCTCTTCCTGCCTCTGATAAGGCCATACTCATCTTAGCCGAGATACGTCCGCCTTGGCTCGAATGTGCCTCGTCAATCAGAATCGCAAAACGGCGCCTCCGGTGCACGCTGCCAATTTCATCAAGAATAAAGGGAAACTTTTGAAGCGTTGTTATGATAATCTTCTTGCCGCTTTCAATGAAACGTTTGAGGTCTCCTGAATGTTCGGCATGCCCTACCGTGGCCTTGACCTGGGCAAATTGTCTGATTGTATCCCGGATCTGCTGGTCAAGGATGCGGCGGTCTGTCACCACAATGATCGAATCGAAAATGGGCCTGCAGCCCCTTTCAAGGCCGATCAACTGGTGAGCCAGCCAGGCTATGGAGTTGGACTTACCACTCCCTGCCGAGTGCTGGATAAGATAACGTCTGCCTGCACCGTGCTCCGCTGCATGCGCCAGTAGCTTTCGCACTACGTCGAGCTGGTGGTAGCGGGGAAATATCTGCTTGCGCCGTTTCTTACCCGTCTTTGGGTCCTTTTCTATGATTAGCTGGGCGTAATTCTCAATGATGTCGGTCAAGCTCTCGCGTGTGAGGATATTTTTCCACAGATAGTCGGTTTTCAGGCCGCTCGGGTTGGGCGGGTTCCCGGCGCCGTCGTTCCATCCCTTGTTGAAGGGCAAAAACCACGACCCCTTGCCCTTTAATTCAGTGCAGAACCATACCTCGCTGTCGTCTACCGCAAAATGGGCCATGCAACGACCCAACTCGAAAAGCTTTTCGCGAGGGCTACGGTCGCGCCTGTATTGCTCAATGGCGTCATATACGGTCTGCTTGGTCAGACGGTTCTTTAGCTCGAAGGTAAAAACCGGCAGGCCGTTGATGAAAAGCCCGAGGTCCAACGCTCGCTGGGTTTCATCGCGGCTGTAACGAAGCTGACGGATAACAGAAAAACGGTTTTGCTCATAGAGCGCTCTGGCTTGTTCGTTGCCTGGAGATGGCGTGCCATAGAACAGTTCAATATGATACGGGCCGTGCTTAATGCCATTTCTAAGCACGTCCACCACGCCGCGCTTACTGATCTCCCCCTGAAGGCGCGCCAGAAACTTGCGCCGCGTGGGGCTATTCTGGTCAAGGTCTAGTGCATCCGCGTCTTTCGGCTGAGTAGCCTTCAAGAACGCCGAAAGCTGGACGAGATCGATGCAGTACTCCCGGTCATAGTCGGCCGGATCGCCTGGCAGCCAACCGGCACCGCCATAGGATGCGGATGGCTCGGCTACTGCCGGGGGTACGACTGCTGGCCCAGGTGTGCAGTCGGTACCCGTAAGTGCTCGGCAGATCAATGTTTCCAGCCCTGCTTCGCTGGTGTCAGTAACCATTGACTCTAACCCATCAATTACCCATCAATTAAAGGGCGCCAATATAATCCTTGTGTTTTTCGTATGTTACATCAATCCACATCGCTGTCCTCGTCACATTATCGATTATCCATCAATTAACCCTTCTGAAATCCATTTCTCCTGGGCAGTCTGCGCAAACGCCATGTAAGTTGGACAGACACAGGGATTTATCCTATTTTTTGCTAAATCTTTTGCTACAGGTTCCTGCTTTCCAAAAAGATAGCAAAAGAATAACGTCTGTATAATTAGGGAATTGCAATAGATGTCTTCGTGTCAAGGTTCCTTGAAAAGCTAATTCCCTATGCTTAAGCATAACTTTCATCCCCCAAGACCCAGGCTGAATCTTTCCGGGTTCCAATATTTGGAATGCGTCTGGGAGGGCGTAGTTCTTATTACCCATCAATAAAAAAGGATGCATTCACACCAATATATTGAATCATCTGATCGTATAACGACATTATGTAGTATTCCCTTTATAACGTTATCAATTACCCATCAATTACCCATCAATTCAAATTACGCCCAATAGGGGACATATTTCATAAGCTTCTTGGCTGCATTTTCATCGACAGGTTTGATCATGCCTGCTTCCACCGCTTCGCGGATGTATCGTGATACGGTAGCTTTGTTGCGTTCTGCTATGCCAAAGCGTTCCCGAAGTGACGCATTGGTCAAGAATTCCCGCATCACGTATTTCAGACAGGCATGGAGATAGCAAGCCCGTATCCGTTCTTGTCGGTCCATTTCATTGATTTTTTTGTGCGCAAACAAAACCGTCCTAGTAAAGCCTTCTGGTCTTTCGAAAAGCGGTGCAGGCAGCTGGTATAATTCCACCTCGGAGACTACTTTATCAATGCCGCTGCCCCGTTCCTCACATATTCCAAAACGGCGCATTAGCGAGGCTAGTGTTTCGTTGCGTGATTTTGGTGGCGTGTCCACAAAGCGATCAGTATCCACGAGCGGCTCGCCTGGGTTTGTTATCTCGATCCGGTCATTAAAGATTTCCACCATCGGGCCCGCACCACGTACGAAAAAGTCCTGGTGGATAAGGGCATTGGCCACCAGCTCACGTACGGCCAGTTCGGGAAACATCGGAACGGTTTTACGCAATGCTTTTCCGATTACTTCATTCTTTGGGAGAAGCCCGTTTATGTAATCCACCAGCCCCTCGAAACCAGAGGCATACCCCTTAGTCCCCTCCTGTTCTCTTATTGTTTCGGTACGACCTGAGCCAAGATATTGCACTACACGCACTGCCTTGCGACGAAGGGTGTGGAAGTCGTTCAATCGCTTGGCGAACAGGATCGCTCCCAGGTTGGTGATGTTCCATCCGCCCGCTTCACACCGTTGAATCAGTTGATCTTCTGCCAATGCCTCCAAAATACCATCACGGTCCGTTGGCAAGGGCCTATCCAAAAGGTCGAAATAAGTAGGATAATCCAATAATCGTAAAACCCTGTCAGAATCAGAACGTTCTATGGCTACCCCTTCTTCAAACGGTGTACTATCGAATATTCTCCATAAATCTCGTTCCTTTTCTGGATAATCCCTGAGTTTTTTCTTGTAAGTCCCGACACGGATGAACTCTTGACCGGAAAAGCGTACGGGATGGCGTGTAGCTCGCTGGATTTGCAGGATGACTACAATGTTATTCTGAAAAGGTACTTCATAAAAGCGAAAATCTATTTTGGGTTCCAATAGTTTCAGTAGCCAGTTTTCGAGTTCCTCGTTACCGACTTTCCTGGCATGAGGCTTGAGGGTGGTACCTACAATCTCATGATCCTCATTGCGCACACCCCACACGACGTAAGCGAATGCTTTCCCCTCCAGGGCTGCGGAGTTTGCCATGGCCGAGATGTACTCACCAATATCGTGGGGATCGGCTTTGTTTTCCTTGAATTCCACCCATTCTGTTTCCCTCGGAAGGGCACATAATTCACGCACCAGACTGACTAAGTATTTTTCATCACGTTGCTTTGTCACCTTTTAGCCTCCCAGGAAACGGCGTCATACTCTGGTACCCTAATTTCTATGTCGTTTTTGGATTTCACCTCCTCGTTAAGCGATTCGGCCTCTTCCTCAGGCGGTTCATCAGGGAGCTTTGCCGCCGCCTCGCGCACGTCGAGCTTGCCGGTGACCACGTCGGCGATCAGTCGAGTCCGGAACTCTTTGAGTAGCTGAATCTCGCGGCGGGTGGCGGATATGGCGGTGTCTAGTTTTTTAGTTTGCTTGTCGAGGAATTCCACGATGGCGGTTTGTTCGGGGAGGGGAGGGACAGATATTTCAAGAGCAGCAAACTTTTCTCGCGTGAAATGCGCTATGGTCGCTTTATCATTAAGCACATCAAACCAGCCTATATTAGCAATACTTTTCATGCAGTATCGAAGATAATCATTACTCGCTTTTTCACGTGGCCGGACTCGATGCAGAGCATTTTGAATGATCACTGTTCCTTGTACATCTCTAACTATTGCACAACGGCCCCCTTCGCCTCCTTCACAAACAAGTAGATCACCCGGTCTTACTGAATATTCAGACAGCTCACGGGTTGATGCCCACATCTTGGGTAGATTATAGGTATTTATTCCAGACCATTGAACATGAATTGCTTTTAAATAAGGCACAAAAAAATCATCGTCTGATTTTTTAGTACGTTGGAGCATTTTGCCAAGTTGGATTTCATAGAACCGCTTAACCGGTTTGACCTCCCAATGCTCCGGCACCTTGCCCAGCCACTCGACGCCAGAGTCCTTGTATTTTGGGTAGGGCTTGCCCGTGCGGACGTCGATTTTGCCAGTGACAGCCTGGTTGATAAGGGCTTGCTTGTATTCTTCAAGCAGCTTAATCCGCTTTTCACGCGCTCTAATCACCCGCCGGATTCTGTGATCTGCCCAGTCCAGAAAGCGCACGATGGCGGTTTGTTCAGGAAAGGGAGGCAACGGTGTCGATGAACGACTAAGTTTTTCATAATCGATATTTTGCCCCTGCCGAATACCTGTAACATTAAGCTTTAAATTCTCAATATATGAATATGACTTAAAAAGTTTGGCAAGGTAACCGTGTATTTTGACGTCTATCGGATATAGTATTGTATAGGCAGGACTAATTATGCCTTGATCTCTAGCATATTCGATTCCTCCTTGAAAAGATCGAAGGCTAATTACAAAATCCTTTGTTCGCACAAGTTTAAGTTGGTGCAAGTCCTTTAAGGCAAGCACCGTCCTGTTTTTAAATTTTTCTTTACGAACCACACCTTGGCTTTGTGTAGCAGCAAGAAGCGGTAGATCAGGATAACCTTTTTCTACTCGCTCTCGAAGTAAGGTTTTCAGCCGTCTCACCCCCCAATGCTCCGGTATCTCCCCAAGCCACGGCACACCGGAGTCCTTGTATTTAGGATATGGTTTGAGCCCATCAATCATAGCGTATCTCCCTCGTCGTCCCGGAAAAGCTCAATATACGGTGCATACCGGAATCGCCGATTGCGGGTGTAACCTGTAATCTCCTCCAGGATGCCCAGCTCAACAAACCGACCTACAAGCTGATTGGCCGCCACATACGTGGTGCCGGTAATAGTTTGACCCTTCTTTATAGTAACGACGGGATGCTCATAGAGTTCTTCCAGCACCTTGTGACCGTTCCCGGCAGCCCGCCCCAGGCGCTCGGTGATGGCAAGACGGTGGGATTCTCGAAGTTTCAGGATTCTCCGGGCGGTTTTGGCGGCTTCGTTGCTGACCTCCGCTACGCCCTTGAGAAAAAATGCAAGCCAGGATTCCCAATCGCCGGTGTTGCGGATGTTCTGGAGATGGTCATAGTAGGCTTGGCGATGGCGCTTGAAATAATGGGATAGATAGAGAACCGGCTTTTGTAGTACGCCACGCTCGGTAAGAAGAAAGGTGATTAGCAATCGACCGATTCGTCCGTTGCCGTCTAAAAAAGGGTGGATTGTCTCGAACTGAGCGTGGGCAAGACCGATTTTGATCAATAATGGCAGATCGTCCTCTGTGTGCAGGAACCTTTCCAATTGACCAAGTGTCTCTGGCACAACATCGGGTGGAGGCGGCACAAAGGTCGCTTCAGCAATCGTGCATCCAGAAGGACCAATCCAATTCTGGCTCCGCCTCAGCTCGCCCGGGGTTGCATGATGGCCTCGAACGTTCTTGAGTAATATCGCATGGATCTCTCGAATCAGACGAACCGATACCGGCAGTTCCCGCAACCTTGCAAGGCCGTGGTTCATGGCCCGTACGTAATTGATCACTTCGTCAACATCTCGGGGCGTGGTGTTGGAAAACACTTTGACCTCGGCCGCAAGCAGGTCTTGCAGTGAACTCTGGGTGCCCTCGATCTGGCTGGATAGCACGGCCTCCTTGCGGACGTACATCATCACGAAAAGGTCGGGGTTGGGGATGGTGGTAATCGAACCGTCGAGCCGTCCCAGGGCTCGGTCGGCCTGCGATAGCAAGGCCTGCAAGTTTCCCTTAATTTTTACAGGAGGCCTGGGTGGAAGGGGTGCCGGATAAAAGGCCCGATATCCCGTGGGCCCTCTCACATAACGGCCGGCCCTATTGGGGCTTAATTTATTATAAACAGGCTTTATCATAGCCGGGCACCCTCTCCATATTATAGTTACGCTTTAATATAGAATCCAAATTCTTTTCATATGAAAGCCAACCGATAACATGGCCTTTCATTACTCACTACCGAGAATCTCCTCCAACAACCCTTCTGCTTCCTTCTCCACCGCCAAGAGGTCGGCGCGGATTTCCTCCAGGGGCCGCAGTGGTTTGGGTTTGTAAAAATAGCGGTTGAAACTGATCTCGTAGCCAATCTTCACCTTGTCGGACCGGTACCAGGCGTCCGGCGCGTAGGGCAGCACTTCGCGGCGAAGGAAATTTTCGATTGCAGCATGAGCGTCAGCCTCAGTTGGAATGTAGCCTGGCTGTTTGCAGGTAACGCATTCAAAAAAGGGTATCTGCTCGGTATCGCGCAGTTCTGCATCAGGCTCGTATTCCACCACTACGGATCTGCCTCTGATTGTGGTTTCAAACAGTCCGCGCAACGGATCAGGGCTGGAGCCTTTCTTATGAATCTTTTTGATAACAGGTGGGGCATCCTCACACCGCTCATGTGTTTCCTTGAGCTTTTTGATTTCGGCCGCCTTATAGGCGCGTTCTGAATCGATCCCTTTCAGCCGCAGCGGCCGCTCCACCGTGATTTTCCAGTAGCCAAATGCCGCATTGGGGAATATTTTGGATTGTTCGGATTCTTTGAACTCAAGAAAGGTCTTGATAATGCGGCGGATGTCTTCTTTAGACAGCTCGCAATTTTTCTTGCCCAGGTTTTTCCGAAGTGGCTTGTACCACTTGGTTGCGTCTATTAATTGTACCTTGCCTTTTCGATGTTCAGGCTTGCGGTTGGTGAGCACCCAGATGTAGGTGGCAATGCCAGTGTTGTAAAACATGTTGAGTGGCAAGGCGACGATGGCCTCGAGCCAGTCGTTTTCGATAATCCAACGCCGGATGTTGCTTTCGCCCTGGCCTGCATCACCTGTAAAGAGGGATGAGCCGTTGTGGACTTCGGCGATGCGGCTTCCGAGAGGGGTGTCATGCTTCATCTTCGAGAGCATGTTGACCAGAAAAAGCATTTGGCCGTCGCTTGTACGGGTAAGCAGGGAAAGTTCCTCACCGTTATGCTGGACGATGAATCGAGGATCTTTAATGCCCTTTTTGCCTCCCATGCGTTCCAGGTCACTTTTCCAGCTCTTACCGTAGGGAGGATTTGAGAGCATGAAGTCGAACTCGCGAGACGGGAACGCGTCATTTGAAAGTGTCGAATACTCCGGGCCGCCGACGATATTGTCTGCGGCATCACCCTCGCCCTTGAGCAGCAGGTCTGCCTTGCATATGGCATAGGTCTCGGCGTTAATTTCCTGGCCGAAAAGGTGCACCGAGACTTCCTTGCCGCGTTTTCGGGCAAGTTCAAGTAGGGTGGCCTCCGCCACTGTCAGCATACCGCCTGTTCCGCAGGCCCCGTCGTAGAGTAAATAGGTGCCGGATTCTAATCTATCGGCGATAGGCTCGAAGATAAGGCGTGCCATGAGTTTTACTGCATCACGAGGGGTCCAGTGCTCACCAGCCTCCTCATTGTTCTCCTCATTGAATCGGCGTACCAATTCCTCGAATATGGTGCCCATTGCGTGGTTATCAAGCCCCGGCAGGCGTACGGAACCATCGCTGTTGTAGACCGGTTCAGGGCTCAGGTTAATCCGCGGGTCGAGGAACTTCTCGATAAGCGTTCCCAGGGCATCTGCTTTCGAAAGTCGTGGGATTTGATTTCGGAATTCAAAGTTGTCGAGGATTTCCTGGACATTGGGCGAGAAACCATCCAGGAAATCTTTAAAGTCTGCCTCAAGCTGCTGGCGGCTGGCGCGGGCGCGGAGGTCACGCAGGGTGAATTTCGAGGTGTTGTAGAAGGCCTGGCCTGCTGCCTGACGAAGGCCTGCATCCTGATGCACTATGCCAGCCTTGTCGAGCGAGGCCTTCATGTCCAGCACGGCCTGCTTGGTAGGCTCCAAGACAGCATCAAGACGTCGGATAACGGTCATGGGGAGTATTACATCACGGTACTTTCCGCGAACGTAAAGATCCCGAAGCACGTCATCTGCTATGCCCCAAATGAAATTGGTGATCCAAGTCAGTTGATTGGCTTCCATAGATTTCCTTCTTGAAAATATATAGACCCCAAATCCCGCTAATTAGCAAGTTCGTCCAAGATATCAGGCGGCAGGAGCAAAAAAAATCGGAGGTCTTTTAGACCCTGGGTAACGAAGCAGATATGGTGAAATCAATGTTTCCGAAAAGAAGTAAAAGGTACTCATAAAGGCGAAAAAATTTACCTTGAAGGTTAATTTTTGCAGTACATCTGTTGTGCTAAAATAAAAAAAACAGCGATATGCCGGGCATTGAAAGATGTCTCCCCGGGACGGAGTTGAATCACGCCTGATGGCGTGACGCAGCCGCCAATCCCGCGTTGTCGCGGGATTAACAGCCGGGGTTTTGGGATAGTAGATATCTTTTGATACCTCTCTTTTTGATACTGCGTTCTAGTTTGAGTGCTTCACCTCGTGATGAGCATTGTATTTTTGAGACTAGCTTCCAAGGGCCTTTATCCCTGTATGTGGTTTTAGTGAATGAGTTTGTTGGATCGTTGTGTTGAGAGAGTCTTTTTTCTAGATTGTTGGTTTGTCCGCAATAGTAACGGCCTGTTTTCTGACTCTGGATAATATAAACCCAATACATAAAGCAAATAAAAAGCCCAGCAGGTTGCTGGGCAAGAAAGATGGCTCCCCGGGACGGACTTGAACCGCCAACCTAGTGGTTAACAGCCACCCGCTCTGCCGATTGAGCTACCGGGGATCAAATATTTTCTTTTTTTCTAAATCAGTATAAACCTTAAAAGTAGTTCCGCCAATCCCGCGTTATTGCGGGATTAACAGCCACCCGTCCTGCCTAGCGAGCCCGCGCAAACTTGGTTGCCTAGGACTCTCGCAGAGTGGAAGCCTATTTTTATAAAGAACCCCGAATTTGTCAACACCAAAACGGTGATTTGTTGTCAACAAATAGAGTTGTCCGGTTTTATAGCAAATAAACTGTCCGGTTTGGCATGTGCTAATTTTTTTAGGGAACCGCCCCGCCGGAGGCATCCTGCTGACATGAAAATGTCAGGGAGCAA
>JALWNK010000074.1 GCA_026995935.1 Deltaproteobacteria bacterium | reverse complement strand
CCTTTGTGTTTGGACAACCACATTTTACCGGAAAGGAGGCTTTTTGCATTTAAAAACAGCCAGTTATTTTGTCACAAACTCACTAGCACATGCCGTTTAAAAACGGGAACTGCATAATTTGGGTTTAAGCCGGTTCGAGGAGTGGCTCGGGCCCGATTCAATGGGCTTTTATACCGTCTTGCTGGATGGCACGCGCTACTGGTGCATGAAAAAGGGTTTCAGCTACCCAAGGTCCTGGTTTTTTTATGCAGCCATTCCCCAGTCAAAGATTCTTCCCTACCTTTTGCATCACATGTGGCCAATTGTCATTACCATATTTGCCATATTTATTGGCGTTGTATTCCTGGTGGATTTTTTGATATCCCGTGGAATTTCCCAGCCGCTGAAGGATATTGCCAATTGGCTTTTGCGTATTGATCCCCTTGATCCAGACAGGTCAGCGCAGCCCTCAAAATGGAAAATAACAAGCGTGGAATTTTGGGCCATTATTGAAAGCGTGAAAAAGATGCTTGAGACCATAAAGGAAAAAAACAAGGAAATCATCCAGAGGGACGAGCTTTTCAGAACGGTTATCGAATATGCGGCAGATTGGGCCTATTGGTTGGATGAGTCCGGACGTTTCAAATACAATTCCATGAAGTGCAAGGAGATAACGGGTTATTCACCTGAAGAGTTTCAAGAGGACCCGGATCTTATCAAAAAAATCATATTTGACCGTGACAGGCCATTTTTCGAGGAACACCTTCGCTCTGTAGTCACAGACCAGCCACACAAGAACCTGGAGTTCAGAATAGTCACAAGGGATGGAAATATCAGGTGGATCAGCCACAACTGCAACAAGATATATGACTCATCTGGGAAATTTATTGGCGTCAGGGGAAGCAACCTTGACATCACAGAGCAGAAGCTTGCCGCTGAGGAACTTTCAAAGATAGAAAAACTGGAGTCTTTGGGCGTGGTTGCCGGGGGAATCGCCCACGATTTCAATAACTTGTTGACGGCCATTCTTGGGAATATCTCCCTGGCCAAGATGGAGGCGGATCCGTCAAGTTCCATCTATAAGCGGCTTGAGGCATCGGAGAAGGCGAGCATCAGGGCGCAGAATCTCACCCAGCAGCTGCTCACCTTTGCAAAGGGTGGCTCGCCAGTGAAACGCCGATCCTCTCTCAAACGCATAATACTTGAGACCGCCGAATTTGCTCTCAAGGGCTCAAATGTGGCCTGCAAGTTCGACTTTGCAAAGGACCTGTGGGTGGTGGAGGTGGACCCAGGCCAGATCAGCCAGGTGCTGCACAACCTGATACTCAATGCAGACCAGGCCATGCCCCATGGCGGCATAATACGCATAGAGGCCAGAAACAAAACCGTTCAAAAGTCCAGCCGTTCCATGGTGCCACCTGGAGATTATGTGGTCATAACCGTTCAAGACGAAGGATGTGGCATACCCAAGGAGTTCCTTCCAAAGATATTTGACCCCTACTTTACCACCAAGGAAAAGGGAAGCGGCCTGGGGCTTGCCGTATGCTTTTCCATAGTAAGGAAACACGGTGGCTTTATAACCGTGGAGTCTAAACCGGGGAGGGGCACGACCTTTCGCATCTACCTGCCTGCCCTTCAGGAAATCATCCCTGAGGATCACCAGGAGCAGGGTTCCATTTCCGGCAGCGGCATGGGCAAAAGAGTCCTTATTATGGACGATGACCCTAATGTATTGCAGCTTTTGAGGGAAAGCCTTAGGTACCTTGGCTATAAAAATGAAACTGCCCGGGATGGAAACGAGGCCGTCATGAAGTACCAGGAGGCCATGAAAGATGGCAGACCCTTTGATGCAGTGATTATGGATCTTACCATTCCAGGGGGCATGGGCGGACGGGAGGCTGCGCAACAGCTTCTTAAAATAGATCCAAAGGCCAAAATCATAGTGTCAAGTGGCTATTCCAAGGATGATACCATCACCAACTACAAAAAGTACGGCTTCTGCGCCTCGCTGCCAAAACCCTACAAGCTCGAAACCATAAGCAGGGTCTTACTTTCCGTCTTTTCCGGATGATCCGACCGGTACTGTCCGGCTGCGAGACATACAGGAGCTCAGCAACCTTTCAACCAGGATGGTCCGGAAGATGTCCGCTTTCCCTATTGTATGGGGATGGAAGGGAAGGGAGAAGGAGGCACCAGATGTCCCTGATGACGAAGATGTAAATCCACCCGGGTATACTATTCTCCAGTTATTCAACGGCCTTGGCTTAAGGTTGTCAAACAGGGTCTCACCTGTCTCATCAACGTAACTAAGGCTCATATCCGTTATGGGCCTTAACACTGCTATCCTGCCAGAATGGTCTTGACCGAGAACGGGTGGTGCCCAGCGCCTTTTCTCAAAGCCCTGGAACCAGAGCCCTGGAAAATTGCCGCCGTGTATCTTGTCTGACATGACGGGCCTGAAACTGTCCGTATCCTCAAGGCCTGAGGCGCCCTTTATCTGTTCCTCCACCTCGCTGCTTCCCTCTACCTCCAGAAATTGCCACTCTTCTGGGTCCACCGTATCCAGTCTCATAAGGGAGCGTTCCGCATCCCAGGGTGCCCAAAGGGCATGGCAGGCCTGACAATCCGCCCTGCAGGCCCCATTCTTTCTGTGTCCAGGCCGGTCTGAAAGCATCTTGTGACAACTGCGGCAGGAAATCACCTTGGAATCCTTTCTTTCCACGTGGAACAGGCCTTTTTTGTGGCAGTCAAGGCAGGTAAGGCCCGCCTTTTTGTGGACATCAGGAACCATCTGGAGCCATTCAACCCCGTAGGGTCTCGATATGTGTTGTCCTCTTTTTAAAGGTGCCCTGAAGTCTTCAGGGTAGTCCTTTTCGAAACGGCCCACAAAGTCCCAGCCTGTAAAGTTTGCGTAGTGACAGGAAAGACAGTTTGTGACAGAAGGCTTTTTGAAAATGTGGCGGATCTTGTTCCCAACCGGCATGTGACAGGCCGCACAACCCCTTCCGCGCCTTGTCCCAGCGTAATCATCCCCCTGATAATAGACGTGACACCTGAGACACCTTCTTGCAAGAAGGTCTTTTACCAGCTCCCTCTTGTTTCCCGGTCTCTCCACTGCCCTCAGCTCCCGGATGGAAGGTGGCCTTTCACTTGGGAAAAAGGCATTCCAGACACCTTCTATCTCACCTGACAGGGTATAGTGGGTGGATTTTTGAACGTCCTCAACCTGTTCCTTATGACATTTTACACAAAATCTTTTTGCAAAATGCGGGGAAGACGGGCTATTAACAATGCCTGCGTGGGCCTTTTTCTTAAAAGGGCTCCTGTCATCACCCAGGTGGCAGGTTACACAGGAAAAGTCGTGGTTTTTATCTGCTTTTATGTGGTGACAGCTGACACACTGCCCATATTTTTCGTATATTTTACCATCATGAGGCGTGCATGAAAAAAGCGCAAGGAAAAGTGGAAGGGCCATAAATACCGCCCTGGCATAAGGTATAAACCAGGTCTTACACCCCTTTAGGCCCTGTTTCACAGCCTCATACCCCTTACGGTCTCTATTTTCGGTGCCTTTTTCCATCTGCTTACCTTTTCAAAAACTTTACAGGCAACCTTGAAAATACGTCTGCATCCGGGCCAAGGGTGATGCCGCCCCTTATCTGGTAAAGGCCAGTAAGGGCCACCATGGCAGCGTTGTCTGTACAAAAAACAGGCCTTGGAACCATGAAATTTAAGCCCTTTTCCTGGCAGGCCTTTTTTAGACGGTTTCGAAGTCTTTTGTTGGAGGCCACCCCCCCTGATGCCACCACCCAGCCTACCTGGTGCTCCATTGCCGCCTGGATGGTCTTTTCCGTAAGGACGTCCACCACAGCCTCTTGAAAGGAGGCACAAACGTCTTCCACTACCACCTTCTTCCCCTGTGATTCCAGCTTCCGCACGGTCTGAAGGACAGACGTCTTGAGCCCGCTAAAGCTGAAATCAAACGGGGTCTCAGGGAGCCTTGCCCGGGGAAAGGAAAAGGCGTCCGCCCTTCCCTTTTCTGCCAGACGGCTTATCACCGGGCCTCCAGGATAGGGAAGACCAAGGATCTTAGCCACCTTGTCAAAGGCCTCCCCTGCAGCATCGTCCCTGGTGCTTCCAAGGAGCTCAACCTTAAGATAATGGTCCACCCGGTACAGGCTCGTATGCCCGCCAGAGACTACTAGGCCCACAAAGGGAAACTGCGGTGTAGTCTCCTTTTCCAGGAAACATGCCATGAGGTGGGCGTGAATGTGGTTGACTCCCGTAATGGGTTTTCCTGAAGAAAATGCACAGGCCTTGGCATAGGATAGCCCCACCACCAGGGAGCCAACGAGCCCTGGCCCCTGGGTTACCGAAAGGGCCTCAATCTCATTGAAGGTGATACGTGCCTCATCAAGGGCCCTTTTCACTACAAAATCTATGGCCTCGATATGCTTTCTGCTGGCTATTTCAGGCACTATGCCGCCATACTCTGCATGGATGTCAACCTGGGAGGAAATGATGTTGCTTAAAAGCCCCTTTTCCTCAAGCAAAACTGCAGCCGCCGTCTCGTCGCAGGATGTTTCAATTCCTAAAATGAGCCTCGGGCCAGTGTTCACCTCGCCTCTGCCTCCATTATCCTTTTGTCAAACTCTGCCTGCATCTCTTCTACCACCTGACATGCCCTTTCCCAAGAGGAATAAAGCCCCTCAAGCTCGTGCTTTACGCGCCTGTAGCGTTTGTTGAGCGTTGCCGCCCTCTCCTGGTCATTGTAGGTAGTAACATCTGAAAGCTGCTCCTCTATGGCTGTCTTTTCATCCTCAAGGGCCGTTATGGCAGACTCTATCTCCATGGCCTTCTCCTTAAAGGGCAAAAGCTTTCTGCTCTTCTCCTGTCGAAGCTCTGCAACGATACGCTTTTTCTCCCTTCGTGAAAGCCTGCTGCCGCTGTCCCTGTTGCCTGCTGCAGAGTGCCTTGGCGTGTTGATTGGGCCTTTGTCATCCTGTTCAACTTTTTCCATGGATTCCTTGTGTTCGAGAAAGCTGGAGACGTTTCCAGGAAAAAGAGAGGTCTTTCCATCTGAAATCTCCAGAACGCAGTCCACAAAGCCGTCAAGAAAGTAGCGATTGTGAGATACCACAACAACAGAACCCTCAAACTGGGAAAGGGCCGTCCTCACTGCCTCCTGGGCCTCTATATCCAGATGATTCGTGGGCTCATCCAGAAGAAGCAGGTTTGCACCACGCGCCATTATGACAGCCAGGGCCAGCCTACTCTTCTCCCCACCAGAAAGCACAGATACCCGTTTCTTGACGTCGTCCTCCCTGAACATGAAGGTTCCAAGGATGGTCCTGAGCCTTGTCTCGGACAGGTCCTGGCGGCGAAGGCGCAAGGTGTCCAGGACCGTTTCCTCAACGTCAAACTCAAGGGCCTGATGCTGGGCAAAGTAGGCCACCTCAACGTTGTGCCCAAGGATTACCTGGCCGCTGTCCGGGGCCATCCTTCCACCAAGTATCTTTAAGAGGGTGGATTTACCTGCCCCATTTGGCCCCACCACGGCCATCTTTGAACCGCGCTTAACAAGAAAGGACAGATCTGAAAAGAGGCGGTCTTTACCAAAGCCCTTTGAAAGGCCCTTTGCCTCGAGAACAATCTTTCCCGCCCTTTTTGGCTCGGGAAGATGGAAATGGTATTCCTGTTCCAGGCAGGGCGCATCAACAAGCTCTATCTTTTCAAGCTGCCTTATCCGGCTCTGGACCTGTTTTGCCTTTGTGGCCTTGGCCCTGAAACGCTGGATGAAACCATTTATCTCTTGAAGCCTTTTCTGTTGGTTTTTCCAGGCAGCCTCCTGCTGCTCGAGTCTCCTTTTTTTCTCTTTCTGGTAGTAGGAATAGTTCCCCTTGTAAACGTGAAGACGCCCCTGTTCAAGCTCCCATATCTCGTCAGTCACACTGTCAAGAAAGGCCCGGTCGTGTGAGACGATGATGCAGCCCGCCTCTGCCTTTTTCAGAAAGTCCTCCAGCCAGGTAAGGCTTGGAAGGTCCAGGTGGTTGGTCGGTTCATCAAGAAGGATGAGATCCGGACTTGAAAGAAGTATCTTTGCAAGCTCCACCCTCATTACCCAGCCGCCACCAAGGGATGAGACGGGAAGGTGAAAGGCATCTTGCCTAAAGCCAAGGCCCCTTAAAACGGCCTCAATACGCCCCTTGATATTGTAGTAACCCTGTTGGTTGAGCTCTTCAAAAATTGTGTCGTGTTCTTCAAGGATTCTGGAATGGTCAGGGTCATTTTCGTCTAGCTCCTTGAGCTTTTCCGCCAGGTGCTCCAGCTGCCGCCTTTTTTCAAAAAGCCTTGAAAATGCCTCCTCTGCCTCCTGAAAGACAGTTCGCTCTCCCTTTTCGGGGACAACCACTTCCTGTGGCAGGTAGCAGAGTCTGAAGCCTCTGCTCACGTGTATCTGTCCGTCTGGGCATTCGGCCTTTTTGCAAAGCACCTTCAGGAGGGTGGTCTTCCCCTGGCCATTTCTTCCCACAAGGCCCACCTTCTGGCCCCTGGTAATGGTGAAACTTACATTGTCAAGGAGCCTTTTACCGCCTATTTCCAAGCTCAGTTTCCTTGCCTGTAACATTTATCTTAAAGTCTTTCTCAATGGATGAAAAAAGGCCGTCCCAAATGGTTGAAACGGCCTTAAACTATTAACCTGTTTTTTCAACAAGGGCAAAGAGAAGGTCTACTGCCCAAGAGCCAAAGGTATTTCTACCAGAAACGCCTCCTCTTTTTGTCCTTCTTGTTCTGGCGTGCCTGGTTGATCTTGAGATTCCTTCCATGGAACTCCTTGCCGTTTAGGGCCTTTATTGCCTTGTCTGCAGAACTGTTATCCATTTCGGCAAAACAGAAGCCCCTGGATTTTCCAGTGTACTTGTCCGTAATCCAGTCGAAGGATTCAAGGCTGCCGTACTCTTCAAGCATGCTTCTTACGTCTTCCTCTGCCACATTGTAGGCCAGATTGCCTATGTAAAGTTTCATATTTCTTCTCCTTTTTTCTCTTTTGGTTCCATTAGTTGGAAACGGAAACGCACAAAAAAAAGGGACAGGCCTTGATAAGGACCTGCCCCTTCCATTTTTCGCTTTTTTCAGATACGGCCTATGCTCTTACATTGGCTGCCTGGGGGCCCTTGGGGCCTTCAGTGATGTCAAACTCCACTGTCTGGCCTTCTTCCAGGGACTTGAAGCCGTCACCCTGAATGGCTGTGTAGTGTACGAATACGTCAGGTCCTTCCTCCTGGGAAATAAAACCAAAACCCTTCTGGTCATTAAACCACTTGACTGTTCCTTTCATGAGATCTCTCCTTTAAATAGATTAAAATGTTACTGGGCACTTCCGACCCAATGTGTTGCACTTGCTGGTTCGAAAAGCCCCCACGGGAAGATCCGCATGGAAGGTCATTCTGAATCCATACTAAGTGACTTGCTTTGTCAGATAATTGGGATTTGACTGATTATGCGAATGGCAGATTCAGACAGGCCTCAATTCAAATGACTCACCGAGGGTACATGACAGAATCCACTTCGTCAACAAAAAGTTTTTCTTTCTGCCGTGGATGTTGATTATTCAGGCCCTATTAATTATTAAGGGTTATTAGTCAGGGTTAAGTCTTTTTTTAATAAATTTTGAACCTTTTTTATATTTCTAGCCACAAAAAACAAAGACTGGAGCGTTTAGCATCATTAATTAGTTCCTTACAACCTTATAGGAGGACACCACCATGAAATCCAAGATAATCGCCACCTTATTGGCCCTGTCAGCACTGATGTCCACCTCATGCCTTGCTGTTGCCATGGATTCCAACAAAAATCCTAAGGGTCCTGGCAAGGTCCCTCTTGTGCAAAAGGCAGATCTGATCGTGTCAAATCTTGAGTATAAGGTATTGGACAGATCTCCTGCTGGCCATCCAAATAGACAGCTCATACAATTTTCTATCACTGTTAAAAATCAGGCTACAGGGCCAAGGGCCGCTTCCACGGCAAACTCCCTGACAAGGGAAGGTATGGCCATGCATTCAAGGGGTAGATTCAAATTAAGGTTTTGTGTTGACAACTCATCCCACTGCACCTCAGTGGAATCTTGCAGACAACTGCGGGAGGTGGCCAGGGCCATCATCAGACCCCTTGCACCGGGAGCCAGCGAAACCGTAAGGTTTAACATACTTGTTCCCAAGGTAAGTTGGCCTACTTATGTTGCCATTGTCGATAGCCATAACTGGATCGATGAATGGAACGAAACAAATAACTTAACGAGGATAATATTGCCATTTACATTTAACTGGGAACACTCATGAAATGGATTTGAATCTTTTTAAATATCTAGCCACAAAAAAACAGAGACCGGGCGCATTTAACCTCATTAGTACCTTATAGCCCAATAGGAGGACACCACCATGAAATCCAAGATAATCGCCACCTTATTGGCCCTGTTAGCACTGATGTTCACTTCATGCCTGGCTGTTGCCATGGATTCAAACAAAAATCCTAAGGGGCCTGGTAAGATACCACTTTTGCAAAAGGCTGATCTGATCGTGTCAAATATAGAAAACAGGTTATTGGACAGATCTCCTGCAGGACATCCAGATGCACAGCTCATACAATTTTCTGTTACGGTTAAAAACCAGGCCAGCGGGCCAAGGGCCGCTTCCACAGCAAACTCCCTGACTAGGGGTGGTATGGCCATGCTTTCAAGAGGTAAATTCAAATTCAGGTTTTGTATTGACGACCCATCCCACTGTAGCTCCGTGGCATCTTGCAGACACCTGCACGAGGTGGCCAGGGCCATCATCAGGCCCCTTGCACCGGGGGCTAGCCAAACCGTAACATTTAACTTACTTGTTCCCAAGGCAGGTGCGCTTACTTATGTTGCCATTGTCGATAGCCTTAACTGGATCGATGAATGGAACGAAACAAATAATCTAAAGAGAATACCATTCATATTTTCGGGTCCATTGTACCACTAAATTCTTCACAACCTCATTGGGAAAAGACTGTAGATAGGTTTTTTTAAAAACCGTAAGCCCACTGAAAAAAGTACAGATGCGTGCCAGATACTAGCGGCTTCTAAACTTAGGACACTCCCTTTTCACAGGGCATTCCTTGCAGCGGGGTGCCACTGGTTTACAAATGGTCTGCCCAAAGGCAACAAGCACGGGATTTATACGGCTCCACCAGCCTTTGGGCAATATCTTCTCAAGGGCCCTTTCCGTTTCTTCTGGTGTCCTGGTTTTTACAAATCCCCACATATTCATTATGCGATGGACGTGGGTATCAACGCATATTGCCTTCTTTCCGAAGGCCCTTGAAAGAACCAGATTCGCGGTTTTCCTCCCCACACCGGGAATCTTTAGCAGGTCATGGAGATTGTCAGGAACCTTGTAGCCAAAGGCCTTAAGGGCCCGGGGAAGGGCAGCGAGGAAACGCGCCTTGTTCCGAAAAAAGCCAACTGGATAGATAAGCCTTTCTAGCTCCTCTGTCGAAAGTTTTTCCAGATCCTCAGGGCCCTTGATTTTGGAAAAGAGCCTTTTTACAGCAGCAGATGTGACCTCATCCTTTGTTCGGGCAGAAAGTATGGTGGCAACCAGCACCCTGAAGGGTTCTGTGGTCTGTAATCTTTCAAAGTCATCTACAGGTGCCCCTTTACCTTCCACCTTCTGGGCCACCTTGTTCAAGATGGTTTCTATGTCCTTGGTTTCATTCACTGTTTTACGTGTTGTTTCCGCGTGGGAAAAGCCTCGACAGTACCTTGAACAGGGTTTTTCTGCTTACGGGTTTGGAAAGAAAGGCATTGATATTGAGGCTGCGAAGAAGCTCATCGGTCAAGATGTCACTGTAACCGCTACAAAGAATAATCGGTATATCCGGGTTCAACTTCCTTGCCTCTTTTGCAAGGTCAGCTCCACTTAATCCAGGCATGGTCATGTCAGTTATTAGAATATCCCATCCATGAGGGTTTTTCATCATGGCAGAAAGGGCGCTTTGGCCGTCCATGAAAACCTGAACGTTAAAGCCTGCACTTTCAAGCATGGTCTTGAAAATGTAGCAAATCATCTCTTCATCGTCCACGAACATGACGGTCCACCCATTACCATCAATGGAGATATCCAGCTCCTCTTCCTTGCCTTTCAAAGCCTTCGGTTCACCGCTTTCGGCAACAGGAATAAAGACCCTGAAAAGGGCGCCCTTTCCAGGGCTGCTTTCCACCTCTATTGCCCCGTTGAGCCCCCTTACTAAGCCATGTACCACTGCCAGACCGAGGCCTGTCCCCTCTTTCTTGCCCTTGGTGGTAAAGTAGGGTTCAAATATCTTTGTCATCACCTCCTTGGTCATGCCGCATCCCGTGTCTTGAACCTCCAAGACGACATAACTGCCAAGTTGAAGTCCGAGATCTTGCACATCCTCTTGTTCAACAAGGCGCTGGTCAAGGCGGATTGTAAGTATCCCTCCCTTCTCTTTCATGGCATGGTAGGCATTTGTACAAAGATTCATGACTATCTGGTGGAGGTCTGAAGAATCCGCCATTACGGGATCCGTAGGCAAGAGATGGCTTTCGATATCAATATTGGCAGGGAGAGTGGAGCTTAGTAACTTAAGCGCTTCCCTTACAATCATTCCCATATCCTGGGGTTCTTTCTTGGTGTCCGAGTATCTGCTAAAGGTCAGTATCTGCTGTACCAGCTCCTTTGCCCTCGTTGAGGCCAGTTCTATTTGTGAGAGGTAGGAAAGAATATCCGGCCGGTCCTGGGCCTTGAGTTGGGCCAGCTCCGTGTAGCCGGTTATTGCAGCAAGGATGTTGTTGAAATCATGGGCAATGCCCCCTGCCAGGGTGCCAATAGCCTCCATTTTCTGGGCTTGTCGAAGCTCCCTCTCCAGTTTCCTGGTCTTCGTAATGTCCTGGGTCATTGCTATAAGATAGGAGATTTTGCCGTTTTCATCGGTAACTGGCGCAAGATTCAAGGAGATAAGGATGGGGGTTCCATCCTTTTTCTTGAGCCAAACCTCGGCGTGGACGTATTCACCGCCTGGCCTGAGGTCTGAAAGTATTCTCTGCCTGTCAGAGGGATTTAGATAAAGTTCGTAGGTCTTGACATTGTTTATTACATCTTCAGGAGAGTCATAACCAAAGATTTCCGCAAACCTTGGATTTACCGCGATAAAATCCCCTGATATCGCGCTCAAGGAGATGCCTTCGCTTGCACCGTTAAATATGGTTTTATACTTTTCCTCGCTGTTTTTGAGCTCCCTTGTACGCCTGTTAAAGTAATAGGCAAGCTCTCCAAGTTCATTGTTTGCAGGGATGTCAAGTTCCAGGGAAAGATCCCCAGACTCTTGTTCTATCCTTTTTAACTGGTTTGTCATGTGCCTTAGGGGTTTTAAAATATGATGGTAAAGCGAAAGGCCTGCCAGAAAGAGCACCAGAACAATAAGAACGGAAAGAGACATCATTAGATGATCGGTTATTTTGCCAACAGGCGCTGCCATAACATCATCAGGCACGGTAACCACAAGTTTCCAATATGTTTCAGGCAAAGGAAAAACAAAGGCCCTGGCAGGCCTGCGGTAAATTATATCCTTTTCTACATGGAAACTAACTGGATGGATCTGCCCCAGGAGGTTAGTATCAAGTGAATCTTGCAGAAGGGCCGCGATAAGAAGGGCCTCTTTAGGCCCTATCTGATGGGATTCCTTGTCTATTTTCTTGGCAATGGTGTCGATGTCGGCCTTTTTTCTGGCAAGAGCGATCATCTGCCGGTTCATCTGTTTAAGCCTCTGGTCCACAGGCTCAAATTCCGGATACCTTTTTGCCAGCTCGGAACTCGTTATGTATTTTTGTAAAGGGGAATTTGACTGGCCCTTCCCTTTGATAAGCACATATTCTTCCCTGGGGAAAACAATGAACCTGTTGTTTCTGTCAACAGCGAAGATGTAACCGCTTATCTCTCTGGAGGCCTTGGAAAAGAGTTTGCTGAGACCGTCCAGCCTGAGATCCACTGTGGCAACACCTGCAAAATGGCCGTGTTTGAACATCTTTGCTGAGCAGGTAACCATGGGCTCGTGGGAATAGGGGTCTATGTAGGCCCTTGACCAATAGACCTTGCGTCCTTTTTGATACCTTACAGGTACGTACCACTCCTCATGACGGTATCCAGATTTGTTGTAGTCGTCGTAGAAAATAAGTTTGCCCTGACTGTTTCTACCCCAGAAAAAACTGCATCTCCTTTTCCTGGGATGAAACTTATATGGTTCAGGCCAGACCCCGCCGCCAGCAGTTATTTGTGCCAGACTATCGGCATTGAAAATATCAGGTACGGTTTCCCTTATTGCCTGGAAATCCGGGCAGAGGTTGACTGCGGTTTTCCCCACCATTTCTGCCGCTGTCTCTGTCTGGGCAAGCATACTGGCAAGCCTTGAAACAACGGCCTTGCCGGTCTCTTCAATACTGAAAATGCGCTCCTTGAGAAGTACCGGCTGCACTATGTGTTGGGTGGTGTAGATGACAACGGCCACAACTGCCACAAGCAGTATAAGAAAGCTTATAGGAAGAAAGACCTGAATATTATGCTTAAATCTAGGCTCGGCCATAAAAACGGATATATTTTTAGATTAACTAAGTCAGACCAGGAAAAGGCCACCGGTTCTTAATATTCTTATTATAAAACAAAAAATTGCGCATATCTATCGTAATATCAAATGAAACCATTTCAACTAGCCGTACCTTTCCTGTTTTTATTAATCGGCCCGTAAGGCTTTATGCGAAAGCAGGAATATCTACTCGGCCATCACACAAACATGCACTTGTTCATATCGGTTACTCAAAGAAATCCTCGGGCCTGGGCTTTCACGAACCTACCGTGAGGCCTCGGGAACGCGGGGGGTTACAGCCCGTTGCCTTGAAAATCAATGGCTCAGGGGGGAATGCCCCTGTTTTATCTCCCTTGAGCCAGCTCTTGGGGATTTGCCTTTTTGTCTCTTTACCTCTTGCCAGGGAAAATGCGACTGCCCATGAGATCCTGAAGGGGCCATTCCTGAGCCAAAAGGGCCAATGGTTTTATGGCTTTTTTTATTTTTTATGGATAAAGCCCTGGAAGCCTGAGCCCTGAGGTCTCATTAAGACCTGCCATGAGGTTCATGTTCTGCACTGCCTGTCCAGATGCCCCTTTGCAGAGGTTGTCTATGGCAGAGACTATTATGGCCCTGCCTGTTCGAGGGTCACTCTTTAGCCCGATGTGGCAGATGTTTGAACCCCGTACGTTCAAGACGTTTGGAAAGGAGCCTTGGGGAAGCACCTTTACAAAGAAAGAATCCTGGTAGAAGGAGGCCAGCTCCTGTCTCAGATCCGTCTCTGTTGCGCCCCTTGAAAGCCTGGCACAAACGGTGGTCAGGATTCCCCTTGACATGGGTACAAGATGCGGAGTGAAGTTTATTCGCACAGTAGTGCCAGAGGCCACGCCAAGCTCCTGCTCTATCTCAGGGGTATGCCTGTGTTCAGTCACCTTGTAGGCCTTAAAGCCCTCGTCCACCTCGCAAAAAAGGGTAGCTACACTTGCCCCCCTTCCAGCACCGCTTGCCCCTGACTTGGAATCAACCACAATGCCTTCATGGCTTACGAGGCCCTTTTTCAAAAGGGGGAAAAGGGGCAGAATGGTGCTAGTAGGATAGCAGCCCGGGTTGGCCACAAGGCGCGCTTTTGTTACTTTCTCACGGTAGATCTCAGGCAGCCCGTAAACCGCCTCTTCAAGATATTCGGGGCAGCTGTGGGGCTGGTACCATTTTTCGTACACGTCCTTGTCCCTTATCCTGAAATCCGCTGAAAGATCTATGACCTTTACCCCTCGCTTAAGAAGGCCGGGGACCACATCCATTGCGGTTTGATGGGGCACGCAGGTGAAAACGAAATCTGCGCCAGAGGCCAGGGCATCCAGGGAGGGTTCCTCAAATGAAAGGTCGCAAAAACCTGTAAGAGAAGGAAAGACCTCGTCAACCCGTTTGCCTGCAAGTTTTCGCGAGGTAACAGAAACGGCCTCGCACTCAGGGTGCATGGACAGAAGCCTTAGAAGCTCAACCCCTGTATAACCGGAACCGCCCAGTATGGATACCTTGATTGCCATTTTTCTTTTCCCCTCCTTACAAGGATAAAAAAACAAAAAAGGGGAAGGCCAGGCCTTCCCCTTAAATCACACCTGCTATTGCATGGCCTGTTAACGCTTGGAGTACTGATACCTCTTTCTTGCGCCAGCAAGGCCGTACTTTTTCCTCTCCTTGACCCTGGCATCACGGGTAAGAAGGCCTGCCTTCTTTAGCGCGGGCCTCAGATCCGGGTCCATTAGCTGAAGTGCCCTTGCGATTCCGTGTCTCAGGGCCTCTGCCTGCCCGTTTTTCCCACCGCCCTTCACTGTTGCCTTTACGTCTATCTTTCCAAGGGTGTTTGTTATCTCAAAGGGCTGGCTTACGACTAGCCTTGCAACCGCAATGTCGAAATAGTCGTCGAAATCACGGCCGTTTACTGTTATTTGTCCAGTGCCTGGAGCGATCCAGACCCTTGCAACCGCACTCTTTCTCTTACCTGTGGCGTAAACTGTATCCATGTCTTACCTGTCCATCCTTCCTTTATGCTGAAATTTCCAGGGGCTCTGGAGTCTGGGCCTCGTGGGGATGCTCACTCCCCCTGTAAACCTTGAGCTTCTTTAGCTGGTGCCTGGCAAGCTTGTTCTTTGGAAGCATGCGGCGCACAGCAAGCCGAATGACCTCCTCGGGCTTCTTCTCAAGCATCTGCCTTGCAGTCATGCTCTTGAGCCCGCCAAGATAACCAGAATGCTTGTGATACATCTTCTGGTCCAGCTTTCTGCCTGTAAGTCTGACCTTTTCCGCATTTATTACTATTATAAAATCACCGGTGTCCAGGTGGGGTGTAAAGTCTGGACGGTGCTTGCCCCTAAGCCTCAAGGCTATCTGCGTGGCAAGACGCCCCAGGACCTTGTCAGTGGCATCAACAACGTACCACTTCTTTTCTATCTCGTTGACCTTTGGAAGCGGGGTCTTCATCTTGTGCTCTCCTTGCTTATGACACACGTATCTTGTCCGCCTTTTAAAAAGGCATTCGGATTACTATATGAATCTGGTTGGATTGTCAAGGCAAAAAGATTGTACTTGGCGCCTTTTTTGATTTATTCTTGGAAAAAATCAAGGAGAATCAGGTGGCGAATACAAAGGCCCTTAAGGCCATATATGACTTCTACGACAAATTTCTAAAGGGCACTCCTCTTGCCTGCAAAAAGGGATGCGCAACCTGTTGCACCACAAACGTGTCCGTAACCTCCCTGGAGGTGGAATACATCCTGGACTCTGGCTTGCTCACACAAAGGCTCGAGGAAAAGGTCAGGGAGGCAGCCTTGCAGGACCACTTCGTGCCAAGTACTACCATAAATACCTCTGCAGCTATGTGCCTTTCTGAAAACCAGATGCCCGAAGAGACCTCTCCTATCACCTTTGACCCGTGTCCGCTCCTGACCAATGACGGCCTTTGCTCCATTTACCAGGCGCGCCCCTTTTCATGCAGGGCCATGAATTCAGAAACCCTTTGCACAGAAGGCGGTGAGGCCTTTATGTCGCCCTTTCTGGTAACAGTGAACCTTGCCATGTACCAGATACTGGAACATATTGATTCCAGGGGGTGGTATGGAAACCTCCTGGACATGTTAACCCTGGTTTCGGGAAACCGGGAGGGCCTTAAGCAGGCTGCAGATTCCCTGGAAGGAAAGATAAAGACCAACCGGCCCCTTCCCTGCTTTATCATTCCGCCAGATGAGACCATGAGATTCAAGTCCTTTATGAGAAGGCTTTCAAAGGTAGAAATTGAGGGGGGCAAAACAGTGGGGGACCTGCTGCCTGAGAACTGGCAGATTCTTTCCTGAAATATTGATTTGCTGCCTGAGCTTGCAAGGAGGCTACCTGGCTAACTGCAACCTGGCCGTGACTCATCCACCTCTGCCACCCAGGCCAAAAATAGCTCGTAGCTGATGGCCACTATCACCGCGCCAAGAAAAAGCCCTATGATTCCAGAGACCATCATGCCCCCAAGGGCGCCAAGAAGGATAACCAGCATGGGAATCTTTACTCCCCTTCCCATGAGTAGGGGCTTTAGGAAGCTGTCGCTTGCGCTTACAACGAGGCACCATATGAGAAAGATCACCGCAGGGGTGGTGTCATATGTCATGAAGGCCCAGCCTGCCACTGGCCCAAGGATAAGCAGGGGTGGGAGCTGCATGACTGCACAGACAAGCACAAGCACTGCCCAAAGCCCGGCAAGGGGAACGCCCATGATTATCATCCCAACGGCAGAAAGGACCGATTGAATAATGGCGACCCCTACCACCCCAAGCATAACGGCCCTGATGGTGGCGCTGGCAAGAGCAACTATCTCAGGCCCCTTTTCTCCGGAAAACCTGCATATTATTCGCCTAGTAACCGATGCGGCCTTCTGGGCATTGGCAAGGAGGGCCGCTGCGGTGATTATGGAGATGACAAAAAGAAAGACCGCCTTGAAGCCCCCGCCCACAAGGCCAATAAGGTAAAGAAAAATGCCTTTTAGCTGTGGCTCAAACTGTTTGACTATTGCCCCAAGATTATGGGAGGCCATTGTCCAGAACTTGGCTACAAGGGGGCCGATAACCGGCCAGCCATAGACGTTCTTTGGGGGTGGAGGTATGGTGAGATGTATCTTGTGGATATCCTTTATGTAGGGCTGAAGGGCCTGGAAGGACGAGGTGGAAAGCATAACCACTGGAACAACAAGGGTTACCATGATTACGAGGGCAAAAAGAGCGGCTGTAAGCCTCCTCCTGTTTCCAAGGAGTTTAGCGCACCTTTCTATGAAAGGGTCCACTGCAATGGCGATGATAACGCCCCAGATAAGGGGCATAAGAAACGGCCTTATGATTTGGTAGGTCCATATGACAAGGGCGGCAACCACGGCTATCCTGATTGCCGCCTCCATGGCCATCTTTTCAAAACTCCTGTTTGTTTCCATTTCCGGATTCCCCCACACAGCCTTGTTTGAATTGGCCTTAGATTATCAATACGCCACAATAAAAGACAGCCTAAATGGCGCCCTCTTTCAGGTTTGTCCCCTTGATTACAAATTCATTACAAAGGAACACGAGAAAACGGCCTTAAAAAGGGTCTTTTATTTTATTGACGCCTTCTTACTTTTTAACAATAATGCCCTCAACCTGGGCAAAGTGCCAACATTTCTTGCAATTAATAAGATGAGTGCCATCCCTTTTGACAAAACAGATAGAAAATTTATGAGCATGGCCCTTGGCCTTGCCAGAAAAGGCCTTGGCTACACCACCCCAAACCCCGCAGTGGGGGCGGTAATAGTTAAGGATGGCAAGGTCATTGGACGAGGCTGGCACAAGAGGGCAGGCACCGCCCATGCAGAGGTAAATGCCATTAGGGACGCAGGCTCAGAAGCCAAGGGTGCAGACATTTACGTGACCCTTGAGCCTTGCAACCACACGGGCAGGACCCCACCCTGTACAAGGGCAGTACTTGAGGCAGGCATAAAAAGAGTAGTGATTGGCGCAATGGATCCAAATCCAAAGGTAAAGGGAGGCGGGGCGCAGTTTCTGAGAAAAAAGGGCCTTCAGGTGGAAACAGGATGCCTGGAAGGGGAATGCATGCGCCTCATTGCGCCCTTTGCAAAGCATATGCGTACTGCGCTTCCGTGGGTGAGGCTTAAGGCGGCAAGCAGCCTTGACGGCAGGGTCGCCTCAAGGACTGGGCACTCAAAGTGGATCACAAATGAGCAAGCCCGGGGCTTTGGCCAGGAGCTTCGCCAGTGGAGTGACGCCATACTCGTTGGAAAAAACACTGCCCTTAAAGATGATCCAAGCCTCACCTTCAGGAAAAGGGGAAGGCCTTCAAAGAAGCTTCTAAGGGTAATACTCGACTCAAGACTCTCCCTTCCCCTTGAACTCAAGGTGTTCGAGGTAAGTGGGGAGGCGCCAACACTGGTTGTAACAACTTTGGATGCGCCTAAGGAAAAGAGCCGGGCCCTTGAGGAAAGAGGGGTACAGGTGGTTAAGCTTCCAGCAAGCCCAGAGGGCCAGGTTGACGTACGTGAGCTCATGAAGTTTCTTGGTGCAAGTGGTATCCAGTCCGTCCTGGTTGAAGGCGGGGCACACGTTCACGGCTCCTTCTGGGACAAAGGGCTCGTTGACGAGGCATTTTTCTTTTTCGCCCCCATTGTGATAGGTGGAAAGGAAGCCCCTTCTTCTGTTCTTGGCCAGGGGGTGGAGAAGGTGAGCCAGGCACCGAGGCTACATGAGGTCAAGTGCAGATGGTTCGGGGACAACGTGCTCCTTTCAGGCCTTGTAAGCAACCTTGAAAGGTTTTGGAGCTAGCCATGTTTACAGGAATCATCCAGGGTCTTGGCACAGTAACCGGTATTTCACCAATAAAGCGCGGGACTAGGCTCTTGATAAGGCCAGATTTTGAGCTAAAGGACCCGGAGCTTGGTGAATCAATAGCCGTAAACGGTGTGTGTCTGACGGTTACAACACTTGTTTCAGATGCCTTCAGCGTGGATGTCTCTCCTGAAAGCCTTAAACGCACTACCCTTTCCTCCATAAGGATCAACGACAAGGTGAACCTTGAACGCGCCCTTCGCCTTTCTGACAGGCTCGGCGGGCACATAGTAAGCGGGCACGTGGACACGGTGGCAACGGTTTCCTCAAGGCAGGAAAAGGGGGATTTCATCTTTTTCTCCTTCAGCCTTGACCCCAGCCTTGACAGGTACATCATCGAAAAGGGCTCCATTGCCATTGACGGAATCAGCCTTACGGTAAATGAGTGCCAGCCCGGAGGCTTCTCCGTGGCCATCATTCCGCATACGGCAAAGATGACCACCCTTTCCTTCAGAAAGCCAGGGGATAAGGTTAATATTGAGCTGGATGTGCTTGGAAAGTATATTGAAAAGCTGCTCCTTTCTGAAAAGGGGCAAAAGGGCCAGAAAAATGAGCGCTCCGTTGACATGGAGTTTCTGGCCAGGCACGGATTTTTATAAAAAATTAAAAAAATACAGGCAGGTGTAGCAAGATGCCAGTTTCAACCATAGAAGAGGCAATTCAAGACATAAAAGAGGGTAAGATGGTCATCCTGGTGGATGACGAGGACAGGGAAAACGAGGGCGACCTGTGCATGGCCGCAGAAAAGGTGACCCCTGAGGCCATAAATTTCATGGCAAAGTATGGAAGGGGGCTCATTTGTCTTGCCCTTGAAGGCTCCATTGTGGACAAACTGGGCCTTCCCATGATGGCATCAAAGAACACCAGCCGTTTTGGCACGGCATTTACCGTGTCCATTGAGGCACGGCGCGGGGTCACAACGGGCATTTCCGCCCATGACAGGGCAACCACCATACTGACGGTCATGAAGGACGACTGCACACCGGACGATATCGCAACCCCTGGCCACGTCTTCCCCTTGAGGGCGCGGGATGGCGGTGTGCTGGTCAGGGCAGGCCAGACAGAAGGCTCCGTGGACCTTGCCCGCCTTGCAGGGCTTAAACCTGCAGGCGTCATCTGCGAGATCATGAAGGATGACGGCACCATGGCGAGGATGCCGGACCTCGAGATATTTGCCAAGGAGCACGGGCTCAAGATCGTAACCATTGCCGATCTCATTGCCTACAGGCTCAAGAACGAAAGCCTTGTTAAAAGGGAGGTGGAGACCAGGCTTCCCTCTGCCTACGGCGGTGAGTGGAAGCTTATTGCATACACATCCCTTCTTGACAAGCACGAGCACATCGCCCTGGTTCACGGGGACCCAAACTTTGGCCCTGATGACAAGATACTTGTAAGGGTACATTCTGAGTGCCTAACAGGAGACGTCTTCGGCTCCCTTCGCTGCGACTGCGGCCCCCAGCTAAGGCATGCAATGATGCAGATAGGCAGGGAAGGAAGGGGGATACTCCTCTACATGCGCCAGGAGGGAAGGGGCATAGGCCTTTTGAACAAGCTCAAGGCCTACTGCCTTCAAGACAAGGGCAGGGATACCGTTGAGGCCAACCAGGAGCTTGGTTTCAAGGCGGATCTTCGCGACTATGGCGTGGGCGCACAGATTCTAAGAGACCTCGGCGTTAGAAAGATGCGCCTTATGACCAACAACCCCAAGAAGATCGTGGGTCTTGAAGGCTACGGACTCGAGGTGGTGGAAAGGGTAGCCATTGAGATCCCGCCCCAGGAGGAAAACATGAGGTATCTCCAGTGCAAGGCAGAAAAAATGGGCCATCTCTTGAGGCTCGACAAGATAAAGGAGAAGATAGATGCCTAAAACGTACGAAGGGCACCTGGATGCCAGCGGACTTAGAATAGGAATCGTCATTTCCCGTTTTAACGAGTTCATCTCTACAAAGCTCCTTGGTGGGGCCATGGACGCCCTGATTCGCCACGGGGCATCGGATAAGGACGTTGAGGTTGCATGGGTACCGGGCGCCTTTGAGATACCCCTTGTGGCCAAGAAGATGGCGGACACTGGCAGGTATGACTGCGTCATCTGCCTTGGCTGCATAATAAGAGGCGCAACTCCCCACTTTGACTATGTGGCAGCGGAATCATCCAAGGGTATCGCCCAGGTGGCCATGAAATCCCACTGCCCGGTGGCCTTTGGAATACTCACCACGGAGACCATAGAACAGGCCATTGAAAGGGCTGGAACCAAGGCCGGCAACAAGGGATGGGATGCGGCCCTTGCAGCAGTTGAGATGGCCAACCTGCTGAAGACCATAGAGGGTTAATGCCAGGCAGACGAAAGGGAAGGGAAATCGCCCTGCAGATACTCTACCAGGCAGATTGGGAAAGGCAGATGGACCCTCAGGAGATGGAGGAGTTCGCTTCAAGGGCCCTGGAAGAGTACGAAAAGGACCTTGCGCCAGCAAACTCGGTGGAGGACCCTGAGCTCAGGGATTTCATAAGGGACCTTGTGACAGGCGTGCTCCAGAGGCGCTCCAGGGTGGATGAGATAATAAAGAGGTTTTCAAAGGGCTGGAAGATACAGAGAATGGCCATGGTGGACAGGAACATCCTTCGGCTTGGGATATACGAGCTTTGCTTCCACCCTGACATGCCGCCCAAGGTGGCCATAAACGAGGCAGTGGAGCTGGCAAAGAGATTTGGAGATGCCAACTCTCCGGCCTTTGTAAACGGCATCCTGGATTCTGTTTACAGGAAACATTGCCAAAAGAAGATGCATCTTAAGGAGGCAGAGGGATAGGCCTGCCATGAAATACGACTTTTCAAAGATAGAGGAGAGGCAGCAGAGGCTTTGGGAGGAAAAGGAGATTTTCCGGCTGGATGACAGGGGGGCTGAGCGTCCCTACTACTGTCTTGAGATGTTTCCCTACCCGTCGGGGCGCATCCACATGGGGCATGTCAGGAACTACTCCATAGGGGACGTTATTGCCCGTTACAAAAGGATGCAGGGCTTTGACGTGCTTCATCCAATGGGCTGGGACGCCTTTGGCCTTCCGGCAGAAAACGCCGCCATAAAGCACGGCATACATCCAGCCAAGTGGACCTACGAGAACATCGACTACATGCGGACCCAGCTAAAGCGCATGGGCCTTTCCTATGACTGGTCCCGGGAGATAGCCACCTGCGATCCAAACTACTACAAGTGGGAGCAGCTATTTTTCATTGAGATGCTGGAGAAGGGCCTTGTTTACGTGAAAAAGGCAAAGGTCAACTGGTGCGAGTCGTGCCAGACCGTCCTTGCCAACGAGCAGGTAGAAGACGGCCTCTGCTGGAGATGTGACAGCCAGGTGGTGGAAAGGGAGCTTGACAGCTGGTTTTTCAGGATAACTGCCTATGCAGAGGAGCTTCTTAAGGGTTGTGACAGGCTCAAGGGCTGGCCTGAAAAAGTCCTTACCATGCAGAGAAACTGGATAGGAAAGAGCGTTGGCGCTGAAATCGCTTTTCCCATTAAGGGGAGGGAAGAGGTCCTAAAGGTCTTTACCACAAGGCCTGATACCCTCTTTGGTGTTACTTTCATGAGCATTTCCCCTGAGCATCCCCTGGCACTCTCCCTTTCCGAAGGAACAGGCAGGGAAGAGGAGGTGCGGGCCTTTGTTGAGAAGTGGAAGGCTGCCCTTAAAAGCGAGCGTTACGGCCAGACGGAAAAGGAGGGCGTCTTCACCGGAAGCTATGCAGCCCATCCGCTAACTGGGGAGCCTGTTCCCATTTACATTGCCAATTTCGTGCTCATGGAATACGGAACAGGTGCTGTAATGGCCGTTCCCGCCCATGACCAGAGGGATTTTGAGTTTGCAAAAAAGTACAACCTTCCCATCCGCATTGTCATAATGCCCAGGGACAAGGAGCTCAAAGAGGAGGATATGGAGGAGGCCTGGGAGGGTCCCGGAATCCTTGTAAACTCCGGCCAGTTCAACGGGCTTGACAACGAGGAGGCAAAGAAAAGGATCGTAGAATTCCTGGAAGGTCAGGGCAAGGGCAAGAAAAAGGTGACATACAGGCTGAGGGACTGGGGCATATCCCGCCAGAGGTACTGGGGTGCGCCCATTCCCATTGTCCACTGCCATAAGTGCGGCCCAGTTCCAGTAAATAAAGAGGATCTTCCCGTTGAGCTTCCCTTTGACGTTGAATTTGACCCAACGGGCCGCTCACCGCTTCCCATGCTCGAAAGTTTTTATAAGACTACCTGCCCCAAGTGCGGCGCTCCTGCCCGCAGGGAAACAGACACCATGGACACCTTTGTGGAGTCCTCATGGTATTTTGCCCGCTACATCTGCCCGGATGAGGATTCAAAGCCCCTGGACAAAGAACGTGTGGACAGGTGGCTTCCTGTTGATCAGTACATTGGGGGCATAGAACACGCCATACTCCACCTTCTCTACTCCCGCTTTTTCACAAAGGCCCTGAGGGACCTTGGCTACCTTTCTGCGGATGAACCCTTTGACAGGCTGCTCACCCAGGGCATGGTGCTAAAGGACGGGGCAAAGATGTCAAAGTCCAAGGGAAACGTGGTGGACCCGGACACCATGATAAAACGATACGGGGCCGACACCGTAAGGCTCTTTATCCTCTTTGCAGCCCCCCCTGAAAGGGACCTTGAGTGGAGCGACAGGGGCGTGGAAGGTGCCCACAGGTTCATTCACAGGCTATGGCGCCTTGTTACAGACAACCTCAATGAGCTCAAATCCGCCACCTTTTCAAGGGAGGAATTAGGCGCCATCTGCTCCAAAAACAAGGATTTAAAGGCCCTTAGGCAAAAGACGCACCAGACCGTTAAAAAGGTCAGCGAGGATATAGAGGACAGGTACCATTTCAACACAGCCATAAGCAGTGTTATGGAGCTTGTAAACGAGATCACCTCCCTGCTTCAAAAGGAAAATGTGCAAAAGAGCGAAGGGTTCTGGAAGGTTATGAGGGAGGCCCTGGAGTCTGCCATACTGCTCCTTTCACCCATGATTCCCCATGTTACCGCAGAGATGTGGCAGCTTCTTGGCCACACGAATATCATAGCCCAGGAAAGCTGGCCAGAATATGATGAGGAGGCGGCAAAAAGGGATAGTGTAACCATTGTGATCCAGATAAAGGGGAAGGTGCGCGGCCGCATAGAGGTTCCGGCAGGCGCAGGACAGGACGAGGTTCTGGAGCTTGCCAGAAAGGAGCCAAATGTGCTCAAACACCTTGAAAACAAGGAGATAAGAAAGGTGATCTACGTGCAGGACAGGCTCCTTAACATCGTGGTTTAAAGGCATGAAGAATACAAAGGGACTCATCCTTATTCTTTTAATAGTGCTCTTCCTTTCAGCCTGCGGCTACCACAGGCAGGAGACCGAGGTCCAGCTTCCTTCCTGGATCCGCACCGTTTACATAGCCCCCTGGAAGAACAACAGCACTGAGCTTCACCTGGGCCAGTGGGTCACCCAGGAGCTCAGGGAGGAGTTTCTAAGAGACTCGGGCCTTGAGCTTGTGCCCAGGGATCAGGCAGACATCATCCTTGAAGGCACAATTGAAAGTGCATACACCACGGGCCTTTCCTACGTGCGCTACGACGTCTCCGTTGAAAGGCGCATCGGTGTTGAATGCTCTGTACGCCTCGTTGATGCAAAAACAGGGAAGGAGATATGGAAAAGCCCTCCCATTTACAGGGAAGAAGGCTTCTATGTAGGCAAAAGCCTCATGAAGACGGAAGGTTTCAAGGAAAACGCCCTTAAAAAGATAAGCCAGGACCTGGCCGAAATCATTCACCACAGGGTTGCCGGGGTCTATTAGCCACTTTTGCTCACATCCTTATAGAAAGTTCCATCTTCGACAATTTGGACGATAAAGGGGCTCCTTTGGTCAGCCTCATGGGGAAAATTGTAAATCCAGTTTGTCCTTAACTGGTTAATTTTACTTGCTTTTCCAAACAAAAACCTCCTTGGCACGGTAATTGAGTTAGAAAGACCAAACAAAGACAAGGAGGAACAAGAAATGAAAAGAAACACGCTCTTGGCACTGATGGTTACATGCGCCCTTGCGCTTGCCTCTGCTGCCCTTGCTACTGATTACTCAGGCTATTCCCTAAAAGAGCTTTCCCAGATGAGGTGCAACATGATGAATATGTCCCATGAAGACAGGGACGCCTTCAGAAGCGCCTGGAGGGAGAAGATGCAACAGGCCTCGGACGAAGAAAGGCAAATGTATGCCTGGGGCCAGGGAAACTGCGCTGGAAACAAGGGCTACGGTAACTGCAAGGGAAGCGGTTGCAGAAAAGGACATGGCAGCCGGCATGGACACGGCCACAGAGGCTGGTAACGAAATACCTTTGCTAATCTGCCATAAAAAGAAAAAAGGCCCGGGTCACATGAAAGTGGCACCGGGCCTTTTATTCGGTATTCAAGGTGGGGATCTTACACCCTTTTGCTTCCAGCCTTCCTTCTTCCCATTGCGCCAAAAAGTGCCAGGCCTGAGCCCACAAGCAAAATGGTGGCCGGCTCTGGTACAGGGGCCGTACCAGAACCCATTAAATTATCGTTTCCGCAGCCAAGGGTCTGGTGGGCTGTAAAATCCTTTCCTGCAATAAAGCCAAGGTCTATTCCAGTAAGGGCGTAATGGGTACCACCTGAAAGGCCCCCAACATCACTGTCAAAAAGGCCGCTAAGGTAATTGAGGGTGCCGCTTGCAATTTTTTTCCCTCCAGAAACATAACGATAGGCGTTGGAATGGTGATTGCCTTTGTAATAAACTGTCTCTGTATAGGCACCCTTTGAGATGTCATAGACCGTGTACTTATTGTTTCCTACGTCAAGATCAAACACATACTCGTAACCAAAATTGTTTTTCACTTTAACATTGCCATTTTTAGTCATGGTATATGCATCAGGGTCATAGCTTCCATCCACATCAATGAATATGTCTCCTATTTTGATGTTTCCATTTCCATTTAGGAAGTCAAAACCACCAACTACCTGAAGTTCAGAACCCTTAAGGAAAAAGCCCTCTAAGTCCCAGCTCTGGTCTGTAACACAACCAGGCTCCACCTCGTTGTCCTCGTTTTTGCCATGCCATCCTGACTGTTGAGATGAGCTTCCATCGTACTTGGTTATATTAATCCCAAGCTCCAGTGCGTGGGCCTTGGAAACAGCCATAAGACTCATAAAAAAAGCGATACATGCTGCAAGAACGATACTCATAAAAGATTTCATAAGATAAATCTCCTGTTTTATATCTTGTATTTCAATAAATGCTCGATCCGTGCCACAATTTTTAATCTTTTTTGCCTTTTACGTGGGGACAGGCCTATTTTTGAAGGTAATGAAGAAAAGATGGAAAAACTTTTGGTTAGTTTGGGTAAAAAGGTGGCCTTGTGGAAAAACTTTTCCTGATTCTAAATAAAAAAGGGCGCAACATTGATTGTTACGCCCCTTAAAAGGTAAAAGCCCCCTATTGTTTCTAGTGACTGGAGGTGTGAGCGGGCCTTTTGAAAACTATCCCTTCCTCTGGAATCCTTTTCCAGCGTAGTTTTACAGGATGGGGCCTTGCATGCCAGATATCCTGGCAATACTCTCTTATGGACCTATCCGATGAGAACCTGCCCATGCGGGCCGTATTTAAAATGGACATGCGCGTCCAGCGCTCTTTGTCCCTGTAGGCCCTACCCACTTCGTCCTGGCAGTCAACATAGGAGCGGTAATCGGCAAGAAGCATATATTCGTCACGAAAAAGAAGGGAGTCCACAAGGGGCCTGAAAAGCTCCCTGTCCCCTCCTGAAAAGAAGCCCGAGCCAATGAGATCAAGGGCAGCGCGAAGCTCTTCATCCTTATGATAGTAATCCATGGGGTCGTAACCAGAGGATTTGAGTTCCATGACCTCGTCAACAGTTAGGCCAAAAAGGAAAAAGTTTTCAGGCCCCACCTCTTCCCTTATCTCCACGTTTGCACCGTCCAGGGTCCCAATGGTCAGGGCGCCGTTCATGGAAAATTTCATGTTTCCAGTGCCTGAGGCCTCCTTGCCTGCCAGGGAAATCTGCTCGGAAAGGTCTGCCATGGGATACACCGTGTGCCCAACCTTCACGTTGTAGTTGGGGATGAAGAACACCTTCAGCCTGTCCCTGACGTCCGGGTCGTTGTTTATGACCTCTGCCACAGAGTTAATGAGCTTGATTATAAGCTTTGCCATGTAGTAGCCAGGCGCAGCCTTGCCTCCAAATACAAAGGATCGCGGGGTTATTTCAATGTCCGGCTGGTTCTTTATCCGGTTGTAAAGGGTGACTATGTGAAGGACGTTCAGGTGCTGTCTCTTGTACTCATGAATGCGCTTGACCTGAACGTCAAAGAGGGATGAAGGGTCCACCTTGATGCCCATCTCAGCCGCCCTTTGTGCCACCTCCTGCTTGTTGGCCTCCTGTACCTTTTGCCATTCCTGCCTGAAGGAGGCATCCTCTGAAAGATTCTCAAGGCCTCTGAGCTCCTCCAGATCAGTGAGCCAACTGTCGCCTATGGCATCTGTTATAAGCCTTGAAAGGCGGGGGTTTGCAACACCGATCCAGCGCCGCGGGGTCACGCCGTTGGTGACGTTTCTTATCTTCCCGGGCCACAGTTGGTCAAAGTCCTTAAGAGTATGGCCTTTTAGAAGGTCTGTGTGTATGCGGGCAACCCCGTTTATGGCATGGCTTCCAATACAGGCAAGGTTTGCCATGCGAACAAACTTTTCGCCCTCTTCATCAATTATGGACATGCGGCGGAGGCGTTCTGTCTCCCCTGGGAACCTTTTTGAAACGTGATCCATGAACCTGCGGTTCACCTCGAAGATGATCTCCATGTGCCTGGGAAGCAGACTTGAGAACAGGGGTAGGGGCCATTTCTCCATTGCCTCTGGCAGCAGGGTGTGGTTGGTGTAGGAAAGGGTGGCTGTGGTGATCTCCCAGGCCCTGTCCCAGCCGTAGGCATGTTCGTCCATTAGAAGGCGCATGAGTTCGGGAACAGCAACGGCAGGATGGGTGTCGTTTAGCTGGGCTGCAAAGCCTTCGGGCAGCTCGTCGAGGTTGTCGTGCTTCATGAGATGAATGCGGATCATGTCCTGCAGGGAGGCGGATACGAAGAAAAACTGCTGCTCGAGCCTGAGCCTTTTTCCTGCGCACTGCTGGTCACTTGGATAAAGGACCTTTGAAATGTTTTCTGCCTTTATCTTCTCTTCCACAGCGCCAAAGTAGTCACCGACGTTGAACTCCTCGAAATCAAAGGAATCCACTGCCTCTGCGCTCCAAAGCCTCAGCAGGTTTACATTGTTTACCCTATAGCCCGGGATGGGCGTATCATAGGCCACCGCATTTACCATTCGGGCAGGCAGCCAGCGCATACGCAGGCGTCCCTTTTCGTCCCTGTAGCTTTCTGTGCGCCCTCCAAGGCCTATTTCGTAGGAGATATCTGGCTTTTTTATCTCCCAAGGGTTGCCGTAATGGAGCCACTTGTCGCTAAGCTCCTTCTGCCAGCCGTCCTCTATTACCTGGTGAAACATGCCGTGCTCGTAACGGATGCCGTAACCTATGGCCGGGACCTGGGTAGTTGAAAGGGAGTCCATGTAACAGGCTGCAAGCCTTCCAAGACCGCCGTTTCCAAGGCCAGGTTCCACCTCGTGCTCAATAATCTGCCGAATGTCAAGGCCGGTTTCCGAAAGGGCCTGGGCTACATCGTCATAGAGCCCCAGACAAAGAAGGTTATTGTGAAGGTGCGGCCCAAGGAGAAACTCTGCCGAAAGGTAGCAGACGATCTTGACTGGCTCCCTTAAAAGGCCCTCAACGGAGTTTATGAAAAGGTGCTGCATCCTGTCCCGAACCGTGAGCGCCACGGCCATGTAATAATCGTTCGGGCTTGCGTTTTCTGGGGCCTTGCCCTGGTTGTAAAAAAGATTGTAGGCAAGGGCGCGCTTAAGCTCGTTGACCCGTTCCCTCCTTGACCCTTTCTGCTGACTTTTCGTGGTGTTCATTTTCAGATTCTCCTTAAAAGACCTCTTCAAAACGGCGTCTTTTGACAAACCGCTATGTTTTAGCCGCCAAAACGTTCACATACGGCTTGTTTTTCTCAGCCCTTTTTTGTCCTTTTGCCCTTAAGAGGCACTATCTCCAGGCGGTGATCCGTGTCTGGATTCACCATGGAAGGTCCTTCTGTTACCAGAGCGTATCTGCCAGTAAGTCTTAGTTCCCTGGCCATTTCCTTCACATGTTCCTTCCACCTTGTGGGCTTCTCCTTAAGCAACCAGGGGTAAACACCAAAGGAAAATAGAAGTTCCTGATAGGTCTTTTGGCTCGTTGTGGGTGCAACTATCCAGCATGGAAGCCTGAAGCGTGTAACCCGTCTTGCAGTGGCACCGGAGTCTGTTGGGCAGAAAACCGCTGCGGTTTCCATCCTTTCAACCATGTTGTCCACGCCAAGGGCAATCAGGTCAACTGGGCCTGTGCCGGCCTGTTTCGAGTGTTCCTCCAAAAGTCGTCTGAAATGCCCCCTTTCAATGAAAGGCTCTGTCTCCCTGGCAATGCTGGAAAGCGTTTTCACAGCCTCGACCGGGTACTCGCCCATGGCAGACTCTTCAGAGAGCATGACCGCATCTGTTCCGTCGAGGATTGCGTTTGCAACGTCTGTGGCCTCAGCCCTGGTGGGCCTTCTGCTATGTGTCATGGATTGAAGCATCTGGGTTGCGGTAATTACCGGCCTCCCCCAGATGTTTCCCTTTCTTGTGATGAATTTCTGGGCTATTGCTATCCGTTCTATGGGTATCTCAACGCCCAAGTCTCCACGGGCCACCATTATGCCGTCAGACACGCGGATTATCTCGTCTATAACCCCAACAGCCACGGAGCGCTCAATTTTTGCAATAACAAAGGGATCATAGCCATGCTTCCTGGCAGCACGCCTCAGCCTCTTTATATCGTCCGGACTCCCCACAAAGGACTGGCTTACCGCTTCCACCCCGTGTTCAAGGGCAAATTTCATGCATTCGTGGTCGTGCCTGGTAAAGGCGCTTTTGCCAAACTTTATACCCGGAATGTTTAGGCCCTTTCTGGATCTTAGCTCACCGCCAACCACCACACTGCACCTGATTTCCGTGCCCGTGGTCTCCTGGACCTTAAGTTGAATAAGGCCGTCATTCAGGAAAAGAATGTCCCCTCTTTTGACAACCCGGGGAAGCTCCTTCATGGATATGGAAACAATCTCCTGGTTTCCAACCACCTTCCTGGTTGTAAGGGTAAAGGTGGCCCCTTTTCTAAGAAGCACCGGCTCAGTCTCAAACTCGCCTATTCTCATCTTTGGGCCTGGAAGATCTGCCATGATTGCAACGGGCCTTCCTGTGTCGGCCGAGGCCCTTCGCACCCTTTTTATGACCTCAGCATGATAATCAAAATTTCCGTGGGAGAAGTTCAAACGGGCAACATTCATACCTGCCCGAAGCATACGCTTAAGCATGTTCAGGGAATCTGAAGCAGGCCCAATGGTGCAAATAATCTTTGTCTTGTTTGAAAAAAACCTCTTACCCATTGCTCGTGAAACCCTTCTTGAAGGAACTGGCCTGACCGGGGTATTTTCCCATGCGGACCTTAATGACCCAACTGCCTTTGGCTGATATCCTCATCCAGGTTATCATCCCTTGTTCTGAAGTGCCAGAACCTCCTTCTCCTTTGCACAAAAAAAGGACCAGGGGCCTTTGGCCTCCTGGTCCTGTTCGTTGTTTTTCTTTGAGGGTATACCAGTAATGGTGTTTTAAAAGACCGTAAGGCGGATGGTTTTTTTGTTGTTCGCCCTGTTTACGTCCCTCACCCTGCGTTCAGGATCTGCCTCTGCATAGGCATTAAATGAACCCAAAAATATCTTGTATTTAAAAGTGAAAGTCACGTGGCAAGATCTGTTTGGAGCAAGGCCTGGACAACTTTTAACAGAATCCACCCATGTGCCCTGTGCCGTTCCAGCTGGCCAGTCGTGAGCTCTGTGGAAGTGGACATTGAAGGGACCGCTTGCCATATTTCCCATATTTGTAACTATTACTTCTATGTTGAAATTCTGGTACCAATGCCTGCGCTTATGGGGCGTAATTATATTTACCGCCAGGTCCACCCCGCCAGGTTTTACCCGAACCTGTAATATCCTCGGGACGAGGTTATTGTGAGTATTGCTTTCACTGGTTCTGGCCGGCGTATTCACTCCACCTCCAAATGTGTACATGCCGGGCTTGAGAGGGGTAAATACATATTTAACAGTGGTCTGCTGGTTAGGTCCCAGAAAGGGCACAGGAACCTCAGGGTGTTCAACAACATCGCTACTACCTGGAATGTCTCCACTGATGTCAAAACGCATAAAGGTCTCGGCCCCGGATTCACCAAAATTCTTGATGGTCGCATAAATGGTCATCTTGTCCAAGGCCCGGACATTTGAGGCAGGTTTGATGTAAAAGTTTATTACCCTGAAATCTGGCAGGTTCAAAATACGAAACGTTTTCGTAAGAGAGTTGTTACGTTCGTTTTCTTCGTCCACAAGGTTTGCCGGGTCAACAGTGCACGAAACTATAAGATTACCGTGATTGGCGGCCGTATAGCTCCTGCGGAATGTAGCCGTTTTCCCCGGGGCTAGGGCAGGCACCTGGAAGGTGCGTGGATTTGCTTCGTTTCCAATTTTGACTATAAGTTGTGTTGGGCCGCTGCTGGTTCCTGGCACCTGGAAAACCTTCCCGCTGCCTTTAGGACCGGGGCCGTGGGGCCCATACTTATCCGCGCTGGTGAGGCCGGAAGAAACCGCCCCTAGTAGCATCGAATGACCAGACGAATTCTTGACCGTTACTATGATATCAAATCTCTCCCCCACCACAGGATTTGACTTGCTAAGACCGATGTAGGTTATCTTCAAATCCGGTTTTCGTTTTAAAGCTTCCGGACCTGTAGGAACACCTTGTGCCTGCCCAGAAAGATTAGGAATCTGCCCTGCCATGCACACGGCGGACAGCAGAAAAAAGAATAATCCAATGGCTGTACTAATTTTGCCTTTCATTTTTTTATCCTCCTTTCCTTAAGACTCAATGCATTTTGGTTAAATGCCTAGAATTTCGCGAAGGCCGGCCTGCTCAATCCCTGCTTTTTGACAGTATGTACCCTTAAAGGGCAAAAAGGTTCATGATCAGAAAGACTGCCTCGTAAGGGGAGGCCTAGGAGGTGAATATGAACGGTTATTAATGGCATAAATGGTTTAATTTCGTGAAATTTTACTTGATTATCCATAGCTCTTGCCATACTATGCCAATATATGGATTTTCTGAGGCAAAAATGGCATATATGCCTCGTTTTTCCACTTGGGGTGGGTTGATATCAGAATATGTGGAAATTTTGGACACCTATAAGGGAAAAATATCCAGAAACCGATACAGATATTAATAATGTTAGCCGATCATTACAGATATGAAGAATTGTTATGAGCTATCTTGATGAAGTAATCGGAAAAATAAAGTCTCAATATCCGAATTTATCGTCTGAATTCGGGATTAAAAGGATAGGTGTATTTGGGTCTGTTGCCAAAAAAGCAGATAGAGACCAGAGTGATATTGATTTAGTCGTGGAATTTGATAGGCCAATCGGCCTGAAATTTATCCCAAATTATGCAGTTCCCGTTTTTAAACGGCATGTGCTAGTGAGTTTGTGACAAAATAACTGGCTGTTTTTAAATGCAAAAAGCCTCCTTTCCGGTAAAATGTGGTTGTCCAAACACAAA
>JALWNK010000073.1 GCA_026995935.1 Deltaproteobacteria bacterium | reverse complement strand
TGAGCTGTTCCATAACCTTGGCCCTGGTAACAAGGCATCCGACCCTGAGTCCGGGGATGCCGTAGATCTTTGAAAAGGAACGGAGAAGCACCACGTTTTCTGGAAGGCCGCATCCCAAAAGGGAAGACCTGGCGTCTTCATCCACAAAGGGTGCATAGGCCTCGTCAATTACCCATGTGGCAGAAGCGGGCTTTGAATTTATGATCTCTGCTAGTTCTTCTGGCGGAATAAAAAGGCCTGTTGGATTGTTGGGGTTGCAGATAAAGATCAAGGCCCTGTCAAGGAGCCTGTCTTCAATGGAACTTATGGATCCCACAAGCCCTCTTACATCAGCCTCTCCCCCACCAGGAAAGGTGCCAATGGATATGACTGGTACGCCTTCTGCCTTACACGCATCTTCGTAGTCCGCATAGGTGGGGTAGGCAATTAGTGCCCTTTCAGGTTTTAGGATGCGCGGGAGTGAGTATATCCACTGGGTTGTTCCGCTTCCAAGCAGGAAATTTTCAGGATTAAGAGCGTATCTTTTTGCCAGGAGTGTCCTTATGGTCATTGAATCAACCTCTGGCAAAAGGTGCATCTGGTCAAGGTTCTGGCAAAGGTATTCCTTTAACTCCTCCGGGTAGGGCAGGGGGCTACAGTTGGAGCTGAAATCAAGGACCTGATCAGGCCTTATTCCCAGCTCCCTTGCTATGGAATATACGTCACCACCGTGACCGTGAAGCATGGTTTACGCCTCGGCAGGCCCAAAGGACCGTTCAAAAAGTTCCTCAATGGCCCTTTTGCCCTCTTCTGTAAGATAGCGGGTGCCTGTTCCTGCAAAGGTCTTGTGTTCTATTTTGGGGACGTCTTCGACCCACTTGCCTTCCTTCCATGTGTACCACCTGTTCTTGTCCTGATCAAAGACGCTTACAGGCCGGTTAAAGAGCTTGGCAAGCTCAACAGCCCAGCCAGTGCCACCCTTTACTGTATCATCAGGGCGAATCCAGCCTATTGCAAAGACTTGGTAGCCGTTGTTTACCATGTGAAAGATGGACTGGATAACCTTCCTGATCTTGTCTGCCTCTGCATATGTGCGCCCCATGCGCTTTGAAACAATCTCCATGCTGATATCACCCTGTTTGAGTTCCTCTTCGCTGAGCACTCGAACGTCCTTCACCCTGTCAAGCTTGTGGCCCTTAAAGGAAAAGTTCACCTCGTTTATGCCCCACCTTTCTGCACACTTTCCAAATTCCGCCTCGGCCCCTCTAAGACCTCCACTAAAAAGGGTATAGTCTGATCTGTTTGTCATTGTTCTTTTCTCCTGATTATTTTTTATAAAGAATCAGGCTAATTGCCCGATCCGATTTCTTCCCTCAACTGGAGGAGCCTTCTGTAAACCATCTCAAGAAAATCCGCAACAGGGCCGTGCTTATTTTCCCCAGAACGGGCATATGCCTTTGTTATCTCAACCGCCTGTTTCAGGCACTCTTCTTTTTCAAAATTCTTTAGTCCCATCTATTTTGCCTCTGTATAAGTTTTTATGACAGCAGCTCAGATATTTTTTCCTTTAGGATCCCAAGGGCCTTTCCCCTGTGGCTTATTTTGTTCTTCTCTTCCCTGGTAAGTTCAGCCATGGTCCGGGTGTCACCCTCTGGAACAAATACAGGGTCGTAACCAAAGCCCTTTTCCCCCCTGGGAGAATAGGTTATCCTGCCCCGACACACCCCTTCTGCACTGACCCACCTTCCATCTGGGCGGTAGGCAACCATTACGCACCTGAACTGGGCACCCCTTTTCTCCTCTGGCACATCTTTCATTTCATCAAGAAGCTTTAGATAATTTTGCTCATCTGTTGCACCTTCCCCTGCGTATCTTGCAGAGTAAACCCCTGGAGCTCCTTTTAGGGCATCAACTTCAAGGCCAGAATCATCGGCAATGGCCATAAGGCCTGTCTTTTCAGAAACGGTTTTTGCCTTTTTCATGGCATTTTCAAAGAAGGTGTCTCCGTCCTCCACAATCTCTCCCACCTGGGGAAAATGGTCAAGGGGCAGGATATCCAGCCCAAAATCGGAAAGTAGCTCCTTGAGCTCCTTGATTTTACCCTTGTTTCTGGTTGCAATCACAGCCTTCAATGTTTTCCAGTTCTCCTTTCATGATACTTGAAAACTCTATGGTGACAGCACCTCCAGGGCAGAGGGCATAGCACCTGAAACACCTTATACATTTTGTTGAATTAATATCATCCCTTCCTGTAGCAAAAAATACCCCGGTAGGACAGATGAGCTCACAGGCATGGCAGTCCACACAGGTGTTTTGGTGGAATCTGAGCCTAAGCCAGCTTACCTTGTTAAATAGGCCCAGAATGAGACCTAGAGGGCACAATGTTCTGCAAAATGGCCTTATTGTGACCATGCTCCAAAAGATGAACAGACCCATTAGGGCAAACTTGCCGTAAAACAGGGTCCCAATGGCTGACCTTAACTCTGGAGACATGATGAGCAAGGGGATGCCAGCCTCTAGGGTTCCAGCAGGACAAAGGTATTTACAAAACGATGTCTGTCCATAGCCGAACTTGTCTGTGAGAAAGATAGGAAGAATGATCACCAAAAAGATAAGGCTCAGGTATCTTCCCCACGTAAGTGGCCTCCAAAGTTCCAGCTTGGGAAGCCTTATCCGGAATAAGATGTCCTGGAAAAGCCCAAAGGGACAGAACCAGCCGCAGGGCATACGTCCTACAAGGGAGGCAACTACGCCCAGAGAGCCAATAACATAAAGGCCAAGATTAATTTTACCAGCGGCAAGATTCGCCTTGAGACTTGCAAATGCACTCTGCAGGGCGCCAAGGGGGCATGCCCAGGGCGTTGCAGGACAGGAATAGCAGTTCAACCCTGGGAAACACACATGTTTCAATGGCCCCTTGTAAATGGGATTTGATGGGGTGATAAGTAGACGGCAGTTTGCAACAAAGGCAGATATGAGCTGTATCAGTTGCCTGAAGCGTTCCATTTAACCGATTCCGATACAGCTTAAACATATGGCTACGGCCTTTTGAAAGACCTCGCCTGGTTCTCCGAGCACTATTCCTGAGAGGGTCAAAAGGCAAAAAAAGATGAATATGAAAAGGGGTAGACGGGATTTCATAGCCTTTTTTCCACTGATTTCACCTTTTCCCCAATGTTGGCTCGCTTGTCTCTGCGATCATCCAGCTTTATTACCGTATAGACCCTTTTAACATCTTGAGAAAAAGGGGCTTCGTGAAGCCTTTTGGCAAGTTCCAAAAGCTCTACTGCCTCACCTTCAATGGTTGTGCCCATATCAGAGAGGCGATACGAAAGTCCACTGTTCTTGATGAGTTTCACCACTGAGGCAACATGCTTGGAAAGGCTGGTGCTTGCTGTGCCCAGCGGGATGATGCTTATTTCCATAAGGGCCATCTGGTTACCTCCTGAGTAGCCCAACTTTCAGCATGAAAGGCAAGATTGGTGGTCTTGTTTAATAAATGTTGAATCAAGATTTGGGTCTTGGGTATTAAGATAAGGAAAGGTCTGTGTCACAAAATTGGAGGCGGCGCCCGGATTCGAACCGGGGAATAACGGTTTTGCAGACCGTCGCCTTAGCCACTTGGCTACGCCGCCTTTGAACGAATGCTTAAGTAACATAAGGAGTATATTTTGACAAGTCTAAAGGCGCTATAGGGCCACATTCATGGTCTTAAGGCCCTCAACCATCCTTGAGAACTGTTCCGGGTAAAGGGACTGGGGTCCATCTGATAGGGCCTTTTCTGGATGATTATGAACCTCAACTATGAGTCCGTCCACTCCTGTAGCTGCTGCTGCCCTGGCCAGGGGGATTACCTGGTCTCTTCGTCCTGCCGCGTGACTTGGATCTACCACTATTGGAAGATGGCTTTCCGACCTCATATACGGAATTGCGTTGATGTCAAGGGTGTTGCGCGAGTGCCTGGTAAACGTCCTTATGCCCCTTTCACAAAGCATTACCTGGCTGTTGCCCTCGGACATGATGTACTCTGCTGCCATGAGAAACTCATCCATGGTGGCCCACATGCCTCTTTTTAGCAAAATGGGTTTTTTCGCCTGCCCGGCCCTTCTGAGTAGGCGGTAGTTTTGCATGTTGCGGGTGCCTATCTGGATTATGTCTGTGTACTCCTCAACCACATCCAACACCTCGTGATCTGTCGCCTCAGTAACAATAAAAAGCCCTGTCTCCTCCCTGACCTTTGCAAGTATCTCAAGGCCCTTAACGCCAAGCCCCTGAAAAGAATATGGGGAAGACCTGGGCTTAAATGCTCCACCGCGAAAGATTTTGGCGCCAGCCTCCTTTACTGCATGGGCAATCTCAAGGGCCTGGCTTTCTGATTCCACTGCACAGGGGCCTGCCATGAGAACAAGCCTGCCTTGACCTATCTCAAGTGCCTCATTTCCTTCACCGAGCTTGATAACCGTATTATCAGGGTGCATCTCCCGGCTGACCAGTTTGTAGGGCTTGGAAACGGGGATTACGTCCCTTACGCCGGGCATATCCAGGAACAGGGCCGGGTCTATTGGACCCTTGTTTCTAAGAACACCTATGGCGGTTCTTTCTCCCCCTGGTATGGGTTTGGGCTGCCAGCCGTATTTTTCTATCCTTTCAACAACAGCGGCAAGCTCATCAGGGCCTGCGCTCTTGTCCATGACAATTAACATTGGGGCCTCCTGGAAAGAAAAAAGCTTCTTGTCTTGGTTTTATCATAAACCCTTTAACAAGAAGCTTAAAGGCTAATTCTGCTAATGGACGGTTTAGGCTAAGAAGTAGAGCATGAAGAGCCTGCCTTGCAACTCTTGCAGGCGCTACCTTCAGACTTGGAAGAAGATGATTTTTCAGTGGATTTCTTGGCCTTTTCACCACCGCTTTTCCCTGCGTAATCAGTTACATACCAGCCAGAGCCCTTTAAGTGAAACGTGGATTGAGATATAAGCTTCTTCATTTTCCCACCGCAGGATTCGCAGGTTTCAAGGGGTGGATCAGTGATTTTCTGCCAGTGTTCCACAATATTTCCACAGGACTGACACTCATATTCATAGATTGGCATGGTTTAACTACCTCCTTAATTCATGCATAATTTTATCTTTTTCCCATTGAAAAAATCTATCACCAGGTCAAGATTTGGGATTTTAACCTTCTCAAGCACCTTTTCAGTGAGTAAATGAACCCTTTTTTCCTCTTCGGTCTTGTCCTTGATTGTTGCGGCACATTCAAAACGGGCAAAGCGAACCATGTGTATAAGCTCATGTGTCATGATGTAGAGGAAAAAGGGCATCATAACAGGTGGTTCACCTCTTGTTGTTTCAAGCACCCTTGGATCAAGAACTATGATTTTATAAAGGCACCTGGTGTCCCTGCCGCAAAATTTCTCCCACCAGTTGTTCCCATATTTTTTTAAGTGGGCATAGACGCCTTTGGGCAAGTCTTCCTGGGCCTCGTCCCTGAGGGTCTTGACCTCAAAGGGATTTTTCAGCCAGTAGTCGGTGGTAAGTCCAAAAGAGTCGCTTATGATCTCTTCAGAAAGCGCCACTGCATTACCAAGCATTTCTAGATGTAATGGCTGAAAAAAGGGACCCATGGCTTTACCCCTTGCCTTTTACTAGCATGATAAAGTTAGTTCTGGCCCTTTGACGTGTCAAGTTGAAGCCTTAGCCATGAATCAGGAATATTCATGGTCAATCTCCCCTGAAATAACCCTTGAAATGTTACCTCCTTCTTCTTTAACTATTAGAGCTCCAAGGTCATCCACTGAGACGATTTCCCCGACTCTTAAGGTGCCATCCCTTACAAAACTAATCCTTTTTCCAATGCAAAGTGAGCAGTCAACCCATTCTTTAATAATATCCGAAATCATGCCTGTATGTGCCCTTAAAAGTATCTGTTCAAGCTCCATAGTTATCCCTTGAAGTAGTGATTGAGGGCTTGTTGAGATGCTCTGCTCGCTCAAAGTGGTGGCCTTTTTGTGAAGGGGGTTTGAAAACTGCCTGGAATCACCCTCCACGTTTACACCAATTCCAGCAACAACCACCACCTTTTCATTAAGCCTCCTTGACTGGCAAAGGATACCAGAGACCTTTCTGCCAGAAATGAGTATGTCGTTTGGCCACTTGATTGAAATATCTTGCGCTCCCAGGGCCTTTATGGACCTGTAAACCGAAAGCCCTGTCAGAAGGGTGACAGTGGGGATGTTTTTGATTTTACACCCAGGGTGCAGGACGAAGGAGCAAAAAAGGTGCCTGAATGCCCCCTGTTCCCACCTTCTTCCCATGCGGCCTATTCCCCCTGTCTGCCTGGATGCCCTTACCACAAGGCCTTGTTTTTCCAAAAGAACTGGGGTTCTTAAGCATAGGAGATTTGTTGAGTCGGTTTCCTCCAAAAAAAGAAGGGACCTGCCCGCATGGACATGGTCCCTGAAAAACGGCTTTATCCTGTCAACCAGATCAGTCAAGTTTCTTCAAAACAAAAAGGAGCTGCCCTTCCTGCACCTGATCATTTAGCTTGACTGCTATCTCTTCAACAACCGCATCAAAGGGGGCAACTATTGCGTTTTCCATCTTCATGGCCTCAAGGTTTGCTATTTCCTCGCCCTGGTGGACAATGTCTCCCACCTTTATGGTGCCCCTGTCGGGGTTGCCAATACGCCATACGTTTCCGTTGATTGGCGCACCTATCTCGTTTTCACCCTTGGCCATGCGGATCTCCACCTTCTTGGCCCGCGGGGTCTCCACCTTGTACACCTTGGTCTTATTGTTGATCTTCATTACCACGTGGATGACGCCGTCGTGCTCTGCCCCAATTGACAAAAGCTCAATACAGTAGGGCTTGCCCTGAAGCTCGAATTCCACCTTCTCTCCGGGATTTTTAAGCCCCTGGCGCCACACATCGGTTGGAAGCACAAGGGGGCTGTCCCCGTACTTCTCCCTGAAGTCGATGTAGTTGACCGTATCCTTGGGATGCATGAGATACAGGGTGAACTCTTCATCACTGGGCTCCCTGCCAAGGGTTACCCCAAGATCTGTCTTTATTCTCTCAAGGTCGTCAAGTTTCAGTGAGTCAAGGGGCGAAGAATCGTCCCTTTCCTCTATCTTCTCCTTCCACTCATCACCGAATGTGCTCTGGTAGACCCAGTCTGCAGGCCAGCCCTGGGGAAGCCTTCCATAGCCACCAAGAAGAAGATTTCTGAAGTCTCCAGGCGCGTGTCTGAACAGTTCAAGAAGCTCCTCTTGCTCCTGTGGTTCCATGGCGTCAAAGTCCTGCTCCTTTTCTTCAACAAATTTGGTGAGAAGCTCGATGACGTGGCGTACACCCGATTCACCCTGTTCCTTCTCATACTTGTTGACTATTCCACTACAGGTAACCCAGGTTATTTGGGAGCCAGGGGTTACGTCAAAGTATTTGACGATCTTGTTGTAAAGGGACATGACCTTCAAAATGGCAGGCATAAGGTGCAAGAATCCTCCCTTTTGGGCCTGTTCAAAGGAGCTTGGAAATGCCCCGCCGGGCATCCTGTGGGATGTCACCTGGTGATCAAAGCCCTTGAATGGGGATTCTGCCCATTCGTAGTGGCCTATCCAGTCACGTACCTTTTGTACTGCCTTCACACACTCTTCACGGTTTAGCACCACCGGAATTCCAGACTCTTCAAGGTAGCTCTGAAGGCCAAGAATAGGGGCCTGCCCATAGAACCTTGTCAGTGAGTCTTCCTCAGCGTCTAATATCTTGGCGCCTGCCTTGGCAGCAGCAAGGAGGGCAGGCATTGCAAGGCCGTCTGTTGCGTGCCTGTGATACTGGATTACCAGTTCAGGGTACTTTTGTTTGATGGCATCAACAAGGCTCCTGATCCTTTCAGGACTTCCCACTCCAGCCATGTCCTTAATGCAGAGTACGATTTCATCCACGCCTCCGCAAAGATCCACAATGTCATCAACAACGCTCAGGTAGTACTCGTTGGTGGTCCACTCTGCCTGAGTAAAGGATATGGCTGGCTGAAAGAGCCTGTTTCGCTTCATGACAATCTCTGCAACCGTGCGCATGTTGCGGACGTCGTTCAGAAAGGAGAAACAGCGCCAAACGTCTATATCCACCCTCTCAACCACGTATTCAATAACGTTTTTGGGGTACGGCCTGTAGCCCCATAGGTTGGTTTCTCTTATGAGGGTCTGGAGCATGACGCTTGGCATCTTCTCCCTGAGTATATCTATCTCCTCAAAGGGGCTCTCCTTTCTATTCATTATTCCAACGTGCCACCTTGCGCCCCCGTGGCATTCTGAGCTGAAAAGAAGCATGTCTTCATAGAAGGGGCAGAGGGACGAAAGGTCATGGATGCGGTGCCGGTTTTTGAAGTCAGACTGGCCTGCATCCCTCATCCCGGTACAGGTCAGGGCCACTCCTTCAAGCTCCCGAAGGAAGTTGACTATCTCTGCCGGCGTCATGCCAGGCTTAATCCAGTTTTCCTTGGTGATTTCGTTTACTTTCATGCTACATCCACTCCTGTGGGCCAAGTGCCGTTATTTCTGCAACATATTTGGCTATCTTCAGGACCTCGTCCTGAGTATCCTTTTCCTTGAACATGGAAACCAGCTCATCAAGGTGGTTTTCTATGAAACGGGTGGAAAACTCACCCCGCTTGAATGCCTCATGCCTTATGATGCTGAGAAGAAGGGGAGTAAGCGTCTTTACCCCTTCAATGCGAAGGTTCCTGCTCAAGGTCCTGTCCATGACCTTTATGGCGCCATCCCTTGTTCTTCCCGTGGTCATGATAAGCATAGTGAGTGAGTCGTAGTAGGGAGGAATGTCTGCGCCTTCATAGACCCCTGTTGCTATCCTCAGCCAGGGGCCCGTTGGGAACTGGAGCCTTGAGATGGTGCCAAAGGAAGGGCTGAAGGTCTTTGGATCCTCTGCATTTACCCGTACTTCCAGTGCCCATCTGTTCATGTGTATGCGATCCTGGGTAAGCTGAAGCTCCTTGTTCTCAACCACGTCCATCATAAGGCCAACTATGTCCAGACCGGTAATGAGCTCTGTTACACCGTGTTCAACCTGGAGCCTTGTGTTTACCTCCAGGAAGTAAAAGCGCTTGGTGGAGCTATCAAAGATGAACTCAACGGTACCGGCAGTGTTATAGCCAATCTCCCTCATTAGTCTTATGGCCGTATAACAGATTTCGTGTCTGATGTTTTCATCAATGGAAGGGGAGGGGGCCTCTTCTATTATCTTCTGGTTCCGCCTTTGGAGGGTACATTCCCTTTCAAAAAGGTGAAAGACGTTTCCATAGTTATCGGCAACGATCTGTACCTCAATGTGGCGCCCTCGTTCAATGTATTTTTCAGCAAGGAGGGTGTCATCGCCAAAGCTCTTTTTGGCCTCGCTCTTTGCCTGGGCAAGGGCCATGGGAAGCTCAGAGGCATTTGAAACCTTGACCATTCCCTTTCCTCCGCCGCCTGAGGCCGCCTTTATCATAATGGGATAATCAACCGACTCTTTTTCCATCCATTCCTTTATCTGCTCAACGTCCTTTACGTCACTGATGCCTGGAATGGTTGGGACATTGGCCTTTTGGGCCCGTCTCTTGGCCTCTATCTTATCGCCCATCATGCGGATGACCTTTGGGTCTGGCCCTACCCACTTGAGCCCGGCATCTCTCACCATTTCAGCAAAATCGGCGTTTTCAGCCAGAAACCCCCATCCTGGATTGATGGCGTCTGCCTTGGTCTTGTGGGCCGCCTCAATCATCTTCTCCATATTCAGATAGGACTCGATGGGAGGCGCTTCCCCGATATGAATGGCCTCGTCGGCCATCATTACGTGGTAGGCAATCCTGTCAGGGGTGCTGTAGACCGCCACGGTGGGGATGCGTCTGTCCCGGCAGGTATGCATTATCCTGACGGCAGGCACACCCCTGTTTGCAATCAGCATCTTTTTAATGTTTTCAGACATCTGTCGCTCCTTTTGGTAAGCAGTTTGAATGCATGGCAAAGTCTCCCCGTTTTCACGTCAAGAAATAATTTCAAATTTGGTTACAGAAGAGGAAGGAGTATAGAATTACTAGTGAGAAGGCCGCCAAAGGCTTCCTCCCCTTAAAACGATTGGATACCCTGTCTTGACGTAAAGAGCAGGCCCTCCAAAAAATTGTAAAGAACCGATTTGTTAAACTAACAAAAGAACAAGATTATTTCAAGTCGTTGCCATGAAAGGGCCTGCCAAAGCATGGTAGACGGTTAATGAGCCTTTTCCTCAAGGGATTAATTAAGCTCCAAACTCGTTCCTGGAGAAAGTACAACCAGTTCTGCATCTATGTGGTGGGCCTTGAGCTGCCTTTCAAACTCACCCACCGTGCCTGTAAGCACTGGAAAGGTCCCGTAGTGCATGGGAACGATTATTTTTGGGTCAATGAGCTTACAGGCATAGGCTGCTTCCTTTGGACCCATGACGTAGTGATCCCCTATGGGAACAAGGGCTACCCTTGGATGGTAAAGGTTCCCGATGATGGCCATGTCACCAAAAAGGGCGGTATCTCCTGCATGGTATATCTTGGTGCCGTCTTCAAGGCCCACTACAAAGCCTGCCGCCTCTCCTCCATAGAAGATGTCCTGGCCTTCCTGGATGGAAGAGCTGTGTATGGCATGGACCATTGTCACGGTAACGCCCTTGGTGGCATAAGCCCCGCCTATATTCATGCCCGTGACATTTGGGAAACCCTTTGCCAGCAGATACTGTTGTATTTCATGGATGGCAACTATCTCGGTCGCCGATGATGTGGCCATGTCCATGCAGTTGCCAAGGTGGTCCCCGTGGCCATGGGTGATGAGTATGAGATCTGCCTTGACATCGTCTTTTGCACCCTGAGGCGCCTCTGGATTGTCCAGCCATGGATCTATCCAGATGTTAAGCCCCTTTTTTGTTGTAATCTGAAAGGCAGAGTGGCCGTAAAAGGTCAAGATGTTGCTATTTCCCATGGGATTTCCTCCTGAATATTTTGTTTAGCTCCTCTGGATTCATATCTATCCTGGAAAAAATGAGCCTTTCCATCTCCTTGCTCTGTATGAAAAGCCCATTTATGCGTTCCCTTCTCTCTTTGCTTGTGCCGTACCTGGCCTGTAGGTCTTTAAATCGCTCCTCTAAACTTACAACATCCACGTGTTTTACCCTCTTGTCCGCATAGTTGACAACCATCTCTTCGTTTATGTTTCCATCTCGTAATGTGTCTTTATCAAGGTAAACGTGATGTTTGATGATTTTTGCAATCTCAGGGTAGCCAAGCCCTTCAACAAATCTGGCACCCATGAGGGCGTGGTCCCCTCCTGATACTATGGATTGATACTTTGATACGTCATGAAGGATGGCACCGGCCATAAGTCTATCCATATTAAGGTCTGAGCCTTGTTCAAGGAGTCTATTGCCCAGCCAGGTGGAAACGGCAGCCACCTTAACGCAGTGCCTCATGATGTGAACGGGCGTTGAGGTTTGTCTTAAAAGCCTTATACAGGTTTTTGGGTCAGGTGCCTTCATGATTAAAAATATGACAAAATGGGTTTTGTGTTACAATAAACCATAAAAGGATACCTCTTGTAATCATGTTCATATTTCAGACAGGTCAAAGGCGTTGTTACGACGAGGAAGGCAGGGTAGTTCCCTGTATGGGTCTGGGCCAGGATGGTGAGATTCAAACAGGCATTCCACTTCCAGAAAGGCGATTCAGGCCTGTCGGTGAAGGCATTGTGAAAGACATGCTTACGGGCCTTGAGTGGGCGCAGGATGCAGCAATAAATGTCTTTCCGCAAAGCTGGGAAGATGCGCTCCTATTTGTGAAAAGCCTAAATGAAAGGGGTTTTCAGGGCTTTAACGACTGGAGGATGCCCAACCGCAGGGAACTAAGATCCCTGCTGTACCTTGAGGCCAAGAATCCTTGCCTCTATCCAGGCCATTCCTTTATAAACGTGTTCCATGGCTGGTACTGGACATCCACAACTGCTGCCATAAATACCAGATACGCCTGGTACATACATCTTGGTGGCGCAAGGATGTTTTACGGCAGAAAGGATCAGGAGTGTATGTTGTGGCCTGTAAGGGGAGAGTCAGACCTTGTTCTGGCTACTGGTCAGAAAGGGTGTTGGAACATATCTGGGCAGGAGATACCATGTGAAAATACAGGCCAGGACGGGGAGTATCAGGCAGGAGTCAAGTGGCCAAATCCGCGTTTTCTCCATAAAGGAGAAGTTGTGGAGGACCGGCTTACAGGTCTTTTCTGGACGAGAAACGCAGATATCTCAGGTGGTATGGTTTCATGGCCTGAAGCCTTTAAAATAGTTAGGGAACTCAACTCAAAGGAACTTGGAGGATTTTCAGACTGGCGCCTACCAAACATTAATGAACTGGAGTCCCTGGTTGACTGCTCCAAGCATTCTCCGGCAGTCCCGGAAGACTCGTGTTTTAAAAACGTAAGAGAATTTTACTGGTCTTCCACTACAAGTATCTATGATCCACCCTGGGCCTGGGCTCTCTACATGTTTAAGGGTGCAACTGGTGTGGGGCTTAAAAGGCTCAGGAACTTTTACGTTTGGGCAGTGAGGGGTTGAAAGGAGGCAAAGCGTGAAACGGTTTCGCGAATTTCTTGGAAAGAAGCTGGACACAGACAGGGCAAGAGATGAAGACAGTCTTTCAAAATGGGGCATAAAGGTCAGGTACGCCCCCGAAGAGGTGGATGACTTTGACGAGTTCGAATTTGGCATTGACTATGATAGCGAGCAGGATGTGGCCTTTCTAATTGCAATAGAGAAAGGCAGGATCGCACGGGTCCTTTTTGGCTGGACAGTCCCTGATAATCCAGACATGATAAAGCCCATGGCGGATGCTGATCTTGGTAAACTACTTGAAAAGAAAGGCCAGAAGCTGCTTGAATTCTTTCAATTTGTGACAAATAGAATAGATAGAAGAAAAGGGGAAAAGGAGGAAGATCATGCTTGAAAGGGGAGAGAAGGCTCCAGGTTTTACGTTAAGGGATTTAGATGGAAAAGAGGTGCTTCTATCTGATTTCAGGGGAAAGTGGGTAGTTGTCTATTTTTACCCAAAGGACAATACTTCCGGCTGTACAAAGGAGGCCTGCGACTTTACCGAGCTTCTCCCAAAGTTTAAGGACATGGGGGCGGTTGTCATAGGGATAAGCCCTGACAGTACGGAAAGCCACAAAAGGTTTGCGGAAAAACATGGGCTGAAGATCATCCTCCTTTCTGATCCTGAAAAGGAAGTCCTTAAGGCCTATGGTGCCTGGGGCAAGAAAAAGAACTACGGAAGGGAATATGAGGGCGTTATCCGCTCCACGTATCTCCTGGATCCAGAAGGCAGGGTAGCCTGGGTGTGGAAGAACGTGCGCGTCAGAACAAAGAAAAAGGGCAAGGAAATCAGGCATGCAGACCAGGTGCGTGAAAAGCTTGCCGAGCTCAAGGAAGGGGCAGATTCCAAATGAAAATGCACCTTGATTGCCCTAGCTGCTTTCTTAATCAGGCAATAAGGACGGGTGGGCTGCTTAACTGTTCAGACAGCTGTCTTTGGGAGATGGTAAAGGGTTGCGGCCAGGTTATTTCACAGGTGAACGAGGATTTACCACCTCCCCAAAATGCCGTGGCCCTTTACGACATGATAGCAGAGAAGGCAGGTGTCAAAGATCCCTTTTACAAGCTAAAGAAAGAGAGCACTGCTCATGCGCTTAGTCTATATCCTGAGCTAAAAAGAAAGATAAAGGGCCATAAAGATTCCCTAGAGGCTGCCCTTCGCTTCGCAGCGTGTGGAAACGTTATTGATTACGGCATCTCAAGCGACTTTGACCTTTTAAAGGAGGTGGAAAAGGCTCTAGCCACCCGTTTTTCCATGTGGGAATACGATGCCTTTTTAAAAGGTCTTTCAAAGACCGACTGGATACTTTATCTGGGAGATAACTGTGGTGAAACCGTATTTGACAGGCTCTTAATAGAAGAGCTTCAAAAACCTGTAAAGTACGCAGTAAGGGGAGGCCCCATAATAAACGATGTCACCGAGGAAGATGCAAGGGATGCTGGCCTCCACCAGGTAGCAGAAATAGTTTCCACTGGTTACAGGGCCCCGGGTATCGTCTTGAAGGAATGCTCAGACACGTTCAGGGAGCTTTTTGCCTCTGCTCCCATGGTAATTAGCAAGGGGCAGGGAAACTTTGAGACACTGTCTGATGATGACAGGGATATATTCTTCATATTCAAGATAAAATGCAAAGTAGTTTCCAATTTCCTTGATCTTCCCTTAAATACCATGTTTCTTGGCAGGACGAATGCCCAGGCCGGCTGATTTTTTATTCAATTTTTTTGAGGGGAATACGCCTTTTGGTGCTTGATTTTTATCATATGCTCATTATATTATTGGCATAAGCTCAAAAAGGAGGTGACAACACCATGTACGGAACCATGCCCGGATGGAATGGAGCCAGAGCCCTTGGCCAGGGCCGAGGCGCTGGCAGAAGGCGCAGACGCTGTTTCGAATCTTTGTCTCAGGGCGCTAACGAAAGGGGTTTTTTTGGCTTTGGCAGGAGGCGCGGTTTTGGTTTTTGCTGGCGTACTGCGGATATAGGTAAAGGTGCAGGAACCACTAATGATATTGAGAGGGAAAGGCTCCTTGAAGAAAAGTCCTGGCTTGAACAGAGGCTTGATTCAATAAAACAGAGGCTAAACAGTCTTTAGGTCAGTATGCTTTTGTATTAAACGTCTCAAATATTCTCCTCTCTCAAAACTGTCAGAAACCTTGGTGAAGCCAGGGTTTCTGATTATTGTCAAAATCAAGAAATCTCCTTTCACCATTTAAGGGCCTCGAAAAAATAAACACTCTGTGTAAGATAACACCAAAAAACCAGGTAGGCTTTCTTGCGAATTATCAACAAATCTTTTTTAAAGACCCTGGTAAGGCTAAAAAGGCGCAGAGACAGGGATATACCTGTTCCACTTGAGCGGTTCGACCCTTCCGAGGTGGAAAGGATACTCGTTGTCTCCTCCACTGCCATAGGAGATGCGCTTTTTGCCGTACCAGGCATAAGGGCCCTTAGGGAATTGGTGCCAAGGGCAAGACTGGACCTGCTTTTAAGAGACAAGGTGGCAGACCTTTTCAGTGATTTCCCCCTGGCTGACGAGATAATATCGTACAGGGGCAGGTACAAAAACGGCATAACCCTTTTAAGAAAATTAAAGAAAAAAAAATATCATCTTTGCATAGTCTTTCACGACAGCGACCCTTGCCCTATAGAGGCGGCCTTTGCTGCTGGAATACCCTTTATTTTCAGAATTGGCCAAAAAGACCAAAAAGTGCGTCATCTTCTGTCTGCAAGGATCCCTTATGATGACAAAAAGCATGCCATTGATCAGCGCCTGGAGGTCATTAGAAGGGTTTTTAACGTAAGCCTTTCAGGGGAGAGTTGTTTGAGAATGGATCTGCCTGTTCACGACAAAAAGGTTGCCAATTTTAGAAAAAGTCTTCTTGGAAGCTCAATGCGGAAAGGGAAAGAAACCGTTAATGGAGTTCTTGTTGGTTTTCAATTTTCCGCCTCTGGCAAGTACAAAGAATGGCCCGTGGAAAATTTCATTGACCTTGGGGCACGTCTATTGGACTTAAAAGATTCCTGCAACATCGTTTTGATTGGTGGTCCTGGCGATGCAGCCAGGGCAGAAAAGATAAAGGATGACATTGAAAAAAAGGGCGGAAAGGGCAGGGTATTCAACCTGTCAGGCAAGGTGGTCCTTAAAGATCTGCCTGCAGCAATAAAGGCCCTAGATGTACTTGTTACCAATGACACCGGCCCTTTACATGTGGCAATAGCCGTTGGCACAAAGACGGTTTCTCTCTTTGTTCCAACTAACGTGGAAGGTACAGGCCCGGTACAGGACCTTCACCTTCACAAGGTCATCTCCAAGCCAAAACCCTGCAATCCGTGTGTGGAAAAGTATTGTAAAAGGCCCGATTGTATGGGCCTGATTAAAACAAGCGAGGTTGAAAGGGCGGTGACTGAAGCCCTTAAATTTTCATAATCGAGAGATGGAAAAGAGCCCGCCTTTTATTCTTAATGGGGTTAGTTGGGAACAAAAATCCTCCCTTATTGATGACAAAAACTTTTTGGAACAGGATTTCATTCTGATAAAGGAAAGGCCTCACAGGAAGGTGTTTCAAGGTAAAGGGCTTTTTCTTAAGGTATACAGACTTGGTGGTGCAGAACTTCTTTTTGGAAGGGATGCGGCCAGAAAGGAATATGTTCTTTCCGAGACCCTTTACCAAAAGAGGCGGGCTCCAAGACCGGTTGCATATGGGAAAAGGGGAAGCTGGAGGTTTTTTGTTTCAAAAAGGGTGACTGGCCAGAGTCTCGAGGTCTTTTTGGAAGAGAGATGGCCAGGGCTTCACCTTATGGAAAGGAAGAAATATCTAAAAAAGTTTACAATCCTTTTGAAGGACCTGGCTGACCTTGGAATCATACAGCCTGACTTTCACCTTGATAACATATTTTGGAATGAGAACCATGATGATTTTGTCCTAATCGACCTTCAAAGGGCATGGTGCAAGAAAGGTCCACTTTCTAAAGTGGAGGCCTGTGAACAGTTAAGGTATGTAATTCCTCCATTTTTAAGGCACTTATCAAGAAAGGAGATGTTTTATGCCGTTTCCTTTCTTTCAAGGTGGCAGCCTGAGATAAGAAGGCGTGACAGCAGGTTTTTCCTCTCAAGGCTTGCCTTCAGGGACATAAGGATACACTCAAGGAAAAAGCTTCCAAGAAGGCTTAAAAAGGCCACGGTCATCCAGAGGGACAAAGGCCTTTTTATCTTGAGATCAGCCTCAACTGATGACGGGCTTATTAAGTCCGTAAGAGAGCTGGTATTTGAACAAAAAGGCGACTTTGCAATGCGTAAAGGGCTAGATGTAATTAAGGATTCAAGGCATACCTTCTGTCTCAGATATTCGCTGCCTGATAGGGATCTTTTTCTAAAATGCTACAGGAGTTCTGGCAGTCTAAAGGGCCTTTCCTACCTTTTTAGAAGGCCAAGGAGTGTAAAGTCCTGGAACGCGGCATGGTATCTTGAAAGCGTTGGAATAAACACCATAAACCCCCTCTTTTTGATCCAGGCCAAAAATCCCTGGGGCAGTGTCTATGGGCTTGTTGCATATCCTTGGCATGAACAGATCAAAGAGAGCAAGAATATGGTAAAAACGCTTCTCCAGGATGAAAGGGAGCGTTATGCCCTTTTTAAAAAGATTGCCCTTTTTATCTATGAGATGCACGAAAAGGGCGTATTTCATGGGGACTGCAAGATCACCAATTTCGTGCTTTCCCAAAGTGGAGAACTTGGTGTTTTTGACCTTGACTCTGTAAGGATCTGTAAAGCCCTTTCAGAAAGATGCCGCATAAAGGATGTATTTGTGATGGCAAGGTCTATTGGAAGACTTACAGGCGAGAAGGACAGGGCGGTTCGTCTTTTTCTAAGGGCTTACTGCCAGTACCATTTGGAATGGCAAAGACGTTTTGACGAAATCTTCTCCCGCATACTTAAGGCCAAGGGATGATTGATAGGAAAGGCCAGGATATCAATGTCCTTTTTGACTGGGATGCAGTAGTCAGAAACCCCCATTCCGGTTTTTACACCTTTGGGACCAACCTGATAAGTGGCCTTACTGCCCTGGAAGAAAATCTATCTTTGACCCTTTTTTTTCAGGCTAGGTACCAAGGAATATCAAAAAGATTTCTTACAGGCCTTACAGAATGCCAAAGGAACAGGATAAGGACCAGGAAGTGTCCGTTTAAATTCAGATGGATAGAAAGGCTTTGGCAGCTTTTCCCTTATCTTTCACTTGAGGCCTTGGCAGGCAATTACGAACTCTATCACTGTTTCCACCATTTCATGCCCCCCAGGTTCTCAGGCCAAAGGATACTTACCGTCCATGATCTAAGACGATATCGACTACCGCATCTTTACAGGCGTTCAAATCTTCTACCCTTTGAGCTTGCAGTTAGGAGGGCGGATCACTTTATCTGCGTATCAAATGCCACCAAAAGAGACCTCTGCTCCATCTTCAATTTGAACCCAAGAGCCGTAGACGTTGTTCACCTTGGCTGCAAGGAAAAATTGACCAGGATGAAACAATCAATCCGCGGTGAAGACGAGGATCCTTTAAAAACAAGGGGAATAAAGTGCAAGCGATTTCTCCTGGCATTTTCTTCAAAGGACAGGAGGAAAAACGTGATTTCCATAGCAAGGGCCTTTGATCTGGTGAGAGAAAGCCTTCCTCAAGGTACGGTCCTGGTCATAATCGGAAAGCTGAGAAGAGACGAGAAGGCCAAGTTAGAGTCATTCTCAATGGTCTATCAAGTTGGGGAGGTGGATAATGTTTACCCCTGGCTGTCTCAAAGTTACGGGCTTGTCTTTGCAAGCCTTTACGAGGGCTTTGGCCTCCCAATTCTTGAGGCCTTTTCAACAAGAACCCCTGTAATTACTTCGAATTGCTCGTCCATGCCAGAGGTTGCAGGAGATGCTGCCATACTTGTTAATCCAAAGGACATAAGGGAGATGGCCGAGGCCATAAAAAGGCTTTGTCTTGATGAAGAGATAAGGAAGGAATTAATTAGACAAGGAAGCAAACGTCTGAAGCAATTTAGCTGGGAGAAGAGTGCGAAAAAAACCCTTGAAGTTTACAGGCGCTTACTAAAGTCAAAATCCTAAAGGAAAAAACCCTTTAAAAAAAATTCCCTAGTCCTTCTTCCTTTCCTTCTCCTGCCGTCTCATTCTTAGATAGATGACCTGCCTGCTGAAGATGTGTTCAATGAGTTTTTCCTGGTCGTCCTCGGTTATCCAGATAAATTTTACGCCGTTAAAAGTACCGTCTTTTCTCTCCTCACTGCGAACCACCTGTCCAAAACAGGTAAAGAAGTAGTGTTCCGGCAGAAGACCTATGGAAAGTTTGAGAATAGAGCCCTTGGAAAGCCTTTCCTTAGTAAGGAAACCGATACCTTTGGCGCTGAGATCAACCTTATAGAGTTTCTTGGGAATCCCATCTTTTTCACAGGTATCCCCTGTGTCCATAAGGCCAAGGATCATGTTTAGTTTTTGATCAAGGATTTCCAGAACGGCAGCTAGGTCCTTGTCCTTTTCCTTGATGTGTCTAAGATGGGTTTTTATGTCCTTTTGGAACGTTGGGTGGCAGGTATCAACCCACGGATCCTCTGTACCCTCCATGTAGTTCTTCACACTAGCCTTAAACTCATCCACAGAGACTGAATGGAAAGACAGGAGAATCCTGTCCTTTATCCTTAGTGAATCTCGTTGTTCCCGGGTTTCCTTGTTCATTTTCTAATCCATAGGAAGTGGTTCTTGTTTCAATATGCCTTTTTTGTCAAGGGGTTTGACCTCGAAGTCATCAGGGTTGCTGGGTTGCATGAAGACTATTTCAACCCTTCTGTTTCTTGCCCTGTGTTCCGGGCTGTCGTTAAGGACCAAGGGCCTGCTGTCTCCGAAACCAACTGCCGCCATCCTTTGGGGATCTATTGTATGACGGCTCAAAAGATACTCTACAACCGTTGCTGCCCTTGCGGCGGAAAGATGCCAGTTGGACTTGAATGCCCCGGTTACAGGGGTGTCGTCCGTGTGTCCCTCAACTGATATGTCCCCTGGTACGCTTTCAATTATGGTGCGGATTTTATCCAGTATCGGCTTTGACCTTTTAAAGAGCCTGTCGCTTCCAGGGGGAAAAGTGATTTCGTCCTTGAGCCTGAGTATCACCCTGTCGCTAAGGGCCTCAACATCTATCTCCCCCTTAATGAGCTCAAGCTTTATGGCAGATTTTATCTTCTCAAGTATTACATCTACTGAAAAGGGCGGATTGAAGTCCCTGGAGATGATGTCGATTCCCTTGGGTATTTCCAGGGTAATGTCTTCTCTTTGCACGCCAAAGGCCTTCTCCAAGGAGCCTGCAACCTCCTTGTACATGGCAGGGTCAGTGGTAGAAAAGGAGAGAAGGAGTACAAAAAAACATAAAAGCAGGGACATGAGGTCACCAAATGTGACCATCCACATGGGAGCGCCCTTGGGGCATTCACACTTCTTGCCCATGTTATTCGCCTCCGCCTTCTTCGCTTGCTCCCCGCGCCTTTGGAGGCAGGAAGGTCTTTAGCAGCTCTTCAAGCACCCTTGGGTTAAGGCCCTTCTGGAGCCCGAGAACTCCTTCCAGCACAAGGCGCTTATTAAGCTCCTCCTCCTGGCTCCTTCTTTTGAGTTTGTCAGCAATGGGAAGGGCGATGAGGTTTGCCATTATTGCCCCGTAGAGGGTTGTGAGAAGGGCAACGGCCATGGCTGGTCCGATGCTTGAAGGGTCTGACATGTTTCCAAGCATGTTTACAAGGCCAACCAGGGTCCCGATCATGCCAAAGGCAGGGGCTGCATCCCCAATGGCGTCAAATATCCCTTTACCGAGGCTGTGTCTTTCAAGGGTAAGCTCTATCTCCTTTTCCATTACATCCTGGATGAAATCGGCCTCGTGTCCGTCAACGCAGTACATGATGGCCTTTTTGAGGAAAGGGTCGTCTATTGGCTGTTTTTCAAGCTTCAGCAATCCCTCCTTTCTTGCAATGTTAGATAGATTTACCAGCTCCTTGATGATCTCCTGGGGGGGCTTGGTCTTGGCAAAAAAGGCATTCATGGCAACACTTATGCTTCCAAGGACGTCTTGCAGTGTGAAGCGGATGAAGGTTGCCGCTACTGCCCCACCAACCACAATCAAGACAGAGGGGACATCTATAAAGGCAGTAATACTGCCGCCAAGGAAGATGGCGGTGACTATCAAGACAATGCCCAGTACCAGGCCTACTACTGTCCCTAAATCCATGGCTTAAAAAAACCCCAGGTGATTAAAGAGGGGCATGTTTGCTCCTTTAAAAAATATTTTCTTTGCACATACTTCCTTTTCTTAATCGGAATTATTAAGGATTTTTTAAAGGCCTTTTTGACAAATGGTCAAAAGAGTAGACAGTTTCTTTAGGGAAAACCTGTTTCTTATGGAAAGCTCAGGAGCAAACACCGATACCATGAACTCAAAAACCTGTATCTGTAGTTCCTGGTAGGCCTTCTGGATGTTTGAAGGTGAAGTGGCAAATGATTCCATGCCCTGAAGAATCTTGAGGTATGTTTCCCAAGTTGGCTTAAACCGCTCAAGCTTTTGGGCATCTTTGTTTGGCGCATTTTCCGCCCTTACAATACGAAGTCTCAGGGCCTTGAGATACCTTGATGCACTCTTTAAAAGCTGTTCATGACTGCGGTTTGAAAGGCACTGCTGAATAACTACCATCCTCATATCGGATACAGATTCGAGCAGCGAGGCCATTATATTCATCTTGCCTCGGGCCTTTTTTATCCTTTTCTCCTCAAGCCGCAATTCTACGTATTCAAAAAGTACCGGCTCAAAAAGGGCAAGCCAGGCGTGAAATCCAGAAAGGAGCCCTTTTTTGGCCTGTAAAACCGCTTCCTGAAACTCCTCATAATCAGGAATTGCGGCCCAATGGGGAAAATGCCTCTCCTTTTGAAAAGAAAATGCCAGCTCCTTTATCTGGATCACCTCTTTCCCAATTTTTTTTGAATCGAAGGGATATTGTTTAATCAGGGAAGAAAAGGCCTCGGAAATCGCCTGGTGAAGCATGTTCTTAAGGTGGCGTATCTCCTTTTTAAGCTGGCTCTCCATGAGAAAACCAAGTCCCTTTTGCGATTCAGAATGCGCCTGACTCCTTGAAAGAAATATAGCCAGAAAACCACTGTTATCCCTTATGGTTATTCCCGGGAAGCCGAAAACAGTAGTACCTCCCCATGCTCCTATTTCTATCTTGCCAGGAAGCCTTGAAAGGTCACTTGGAGTGATTCTTCCTTCTATCTTTTGTGCTACCGTCCTAAAATTTATCCAGGAATCAAGCTCCTTTTTACTAAGGGTATAAAGGCCCTTTTTGAGTCTTAAGAGGTCCTTGCTCTTTTTTATTGTATTTCCCTTCCTGTCCACAATTTCAAAGGTCATGGACAGATGCGAGGGAAGTAGGGAGTCTTCCAGAAGATCTTTTGTATCAAGTTCCATCTCGAATTTTTCCCTGATAATTGATAGAAACTGCCTCTTGAGGCTGCCTTTTCCAAAATCAAGACACTCCATGATGAGGGCCGCTTTTTCATCAAGGGGTTCCAGCCTCTTCCTCAATTTCTTTGGCAGATTTTTTAGATAAAGGGCTATTTTTTCCTGGAGAAACCCTGGTACAAGCCAGTCAAACCGATCTTTTTCTAGAAAGGGCAGAAGCACCAGGGGAATTTGAACCACTATTCCATCGTCTTTATTACCCGGATCAAAACGGTAGGTTAAGGGAAGCCTTTGGCCATCCACATGGAGAGAACCTGGATAGAGTCTTTCCATGTTGCTAGATGCCGCCTGTCTTAACAAAATATCCCGATCAAGCCTTAGAATCCTGTCCAGAGACCTGTCCCTTCTTAGTGCAGCCCTCAAGCCATGTTCATCGCATATCTTTCTCCCTAAGCGTTTTTCGACCTTGGAAAGTGCCTTTTCGAAAAAATCAAACAGCACCTCCATCTCAAGATATGCATTGCGGGATCTTCTTTTTTGTTCCATCTCCTCAAGTTCTTCCAAAATGGCACGGTTGTGCCTTTTAAAGGGGTAGTCGAACTTGAGCTCGCAGGTGGAAAGACCCTCTTGAATGAGGATTTTCCTTGCAAGGTCCCTGTCAACAGATTTCAAAGAGCGTCTTCTTGCAGGAATTATTGTCATCCCGTAGAAATTTACCCTCTCCTTGACGATTGCCTCCCCCCTTTTGTTGTCCCATCTGGGTTCAAAAAAGTGATATTTGCAAAGATGTGGTGCAAACTCTTCTATCCATTCTGGCCTTATTGGGGCAACCGTTCGTGCAAATGACCTTGAAGTGCGTACCTGCTCAGCTGACACGATCCACTGCGGGCCCTTTTTGAAAAGGCTGGAAGCTGGAAAGATAAAAAGCTCCTTCCCCTTGGCACCAAGGTAACCTGGGCCAATTGCCTTTTTCTGTGCTGCATGACCCAAAAACCCGGCAAGCACGCTTCTGTGTACAAGCTCCCTTAGGGCGGGATTATTTTTTAAGTCACTAGATGATATTTTTCCGTTAACATTGCGTTTTTTTATTATTTTTAGTTCTCTGCATATGGAGACAATCTGGTTGTAGATGTCCTCCCATTCCATTATCCTTTGAGATGAAAGAAGGTGTTTCTGGCAAAATTTTCTTATCCTGCCCCTGCTTGCACCCTCTTCCTTCATCTCCTTAAGCCGCGCCCAGACCTTTAGTATTGTGAAGAAATCAGATGATTCGTCCATGAGACTTTTTTTCCTGTGAAGGCTCTGACTTTCCCCGTTTTCATGCGCAACCCATATGTCCTGGATGGAAAGGGCAGAGACTATTGGCAGGATTTCATTGACGCATCCCTCCTTTTTTGCCTGAAAGATTATCCTTGAAAGCCTTGGATCTAATGGGAGACGGGCCATTTTCCTACCAAGGCGAGTTAGTTTCCCTTTTTTATCAACGGCACCAAGCTCCAGCAGTGTGTGCAGTCCCTCCTTAATGGCAGCAGGCCTTGGCGGGTCCATGAATGGAAAATCCTCTGCCGGGCCAAGACCCATGTTAAGGATCTTGAGGATGACCTCTGAGAGGTTGCACCTTTTTATTTCAGGAGGAAGAAATTCGTCCATAAGGAGAAATTCTTCCTGGCTGTAAAGCCTTATGCACAGTCCCTTTTGCACCCTTCCTGCCCTTCCTGCCCTTTGCATGGCACTTGCCTTTGATATCCTTTCAATGGGAAGGGACTTCAGGTGGGTGTTCACGTTGTACCGGCTTATCCTGGAAAGCCCCGAGTCTATGACGTAGCGGATTCCAGGCACGGTAATAGAGGTCTCTGCTATGTTTGTTGAAAGGATTATCTTTTGTTTTTTTGAGGGTCTGAATATCTGGGCCTGCCTGGAAGCAGGAAGCCTTCCAAAAAGAGGTAAAAGCTCGCAGTCATCCCTGAGCCTGCGTTTAAGCAGTTTTATTGAATTGAAGATGTGTTTTTCAGTGGGTAGAAAGACCAGGATATCCCCATAGGGGTCTGTCCTTCTTATCATTTGGCAGCAGGTTAACACCTTCTCCTCAAGTACAGTCTCCTTAGAATCTTCGTACCAATTCTCATTTTCATGGAGTATCTCTACAGGAAAGCTCCTACCCGGAACCTTTATAAGGGGAGGGTCGTCAAAGAACTTCAGGAACTTCTCCACCTCCATGGTGGCAGAGGTGATGATAGCCTTTAGGTCCTTGCGTTTTTTTAAAAGGCCCTTTAACACTCCGGATATCAGGTCTATGTTTATGCTTCTCTCATGGGCCTCGTCCAGAATTATGGTGTCATAGGCGTAAAGAAATGGATCCCTTTGCACCTCTGCCAGTAAGATACCGTCTGTCATGAATTTTATGCGGGTTTTGCTGCTCAACCTGTGGGTAAAGCGGATCTGAAAACCCACCACATCCTTAAGGGGTGGCCCTAGCTCCTGTTGAACCCTTTTAGCAACACTTATGGCTGCAATACGTCTAGGCTGACAGCAGCCTATCAAGCCGCCTCTTCCCCTTCCTGCAACAAGGCATATCTTTGGAAGCTGCGTGGTCTTCCCTGAGCCTGTTTCTCCAGAAACCAGTATTACCTGATTCTCCCTAACGGCCCTTACAAGCTCGTCCCATACGTCACAGATGGGAAGACCCTGTTGACAGGTGACACTTCTGGCTAGGTCTGAAGGAATATCAGGCGAGCTGGCTGAGATACGGATTGGTCTTTTTTTGTCCTCCAAGGGTGTCTGTCGGTTTTGGACCGTAGTCATGGCCAGGAAGCACAAGGGTATCATCTGGAAGCGGCAATATCCTGGTCCTGAGGGAATTCATCAAGACGTTGTAGTCTCCGCCTGGAAGATCGGTTCTGCCTATGGCGTCAATAAAAAGGGTATCCCCTGTAACTATTACGCCCTGACCGTAGATGCACACAGATCCGGGGGAGTGGCCAGGGGTGTGCATAATTTCAAAGGAGAGATTGCCAACATTGAGGACCTGTCCATCCTCGAGGTAGCCGTCTGTAGGAGGGGCAGGCTCAAATCCCCAGGCACGAAACATGGCAACCACCCCCGGGTCTCTGAAAAGCTCATCGTCTGCCCTATGCATGAGGACAGGTGCTCCAGTTAGCTCCTTCATTCTCTTGTTGCCGCAGGTATGATCTGGATGGCCGTGGGTGTTGACAATGGCGATGAGATCAAGGCCAAGGGACTTTATGTTGTCTGCAAGTTGTTTTTCACTTCCTGCCGGGTCAATTATTATTGCCTTTAAGGTATCTTCACATGCAAGTATGTATGCCCTCACCTGAAGCGGGCCCACTGTAAATTCCCTGAGGATCATCCCTTTGATGCCTCCCTTTTGAGCTTCTGGCAGTATGAACCTGCAGATATTCCGGCAATGCAGCCCTCACCAACGGCCTTTGCCATCTGGTAGGGTAGGCCACAGATGTCACCGGCTGCAAAGATTCCAGGCACGTTGGTAGCCTGGTTTTTGTCAGTAACGATATGGGTGAATCGTTCAGGGTCAAGCTCCACCCCCAAAAAGGCAGCAAGCTCCATTGCCCCTTTTGCGCCAAGCTCTATGAAAAGGCCGTCAACGTCAAGCCTTGTGCCATCATCAAGGACTATGGCCTTTAGACTCCCATCTGCAATTAGTTCCTTGATCTTTCTTGGCTCAAATACCTGTACACTGCTTTTTTCAAGACCTTCCTTGAGCTGGGGACTGATATCAAGCCCCGTGGTTATGAGAAACACCTTGGAGGCTATATCTTTCAGGGTAAGGGCACCATGAACGGCTGCGCTGCCGTTTCCAAATACAGCAACGGTTGCATCCTTGTAGAAATTGGCATCACAGTCAACGCAGTAGCTCACTCCCCTTCCCACGAGCCCCTTTTCACCCTTAAGACCAAGGCCCTTTCTGCTAACTCCTGTGGCCATTATGAGGGCAAGGCAGGAAAGGTGCTTGGACTCTGTCTCCACTGTAAAGCCTCCATCTTCCCTGATGGCTGTCTTTACTGCGTCTTCTTCCAAGAACTCCACGCCAAAGCCGCTCGCCTGCCTTATTCCGGTTTCAATGAGCTCCTTTCCCGTCTTTACACCCTCTACACAGCAGAAGTTTTCTATGTGGGCCTTGTAGAGACTGCTCTTCTCAGGTCTTCCAAGAACCAGCACACTGCACCTTTTCCTGGCTGCATGTATGGCGGCCTGAAGCCCTGCAGGTCCGCAGCCAAAAATTATTACATCATATTCATTAACCATTTGTCAGTTTCCTGCCCCTTGTTGTTTTGACCTCTGTTCCAGTTCTATGTCAAATATGGAGGAAGCGATATAATACTCTTCCTTAAGCCATGAACCAAGATCGGCCATCTTGCATCTTTTACTGCAAAAGGGCCTGTAGGAATTCATTGAAAAATCCATGTCCTTTCCACACCGTGGGCACGCCCTTACAGTCTTGTTATCTTTATTCATCATTTTATCCTGATCAAAGCAGACTTGGCCTTCTTTTCCTTCTCTTTGTTGTAAAAATTCCTATAATCCAGCCCAACAAAAGCACACCACTTCCTGCAAGAAACCACTTTATGTTTGTGTTGGCCTCGAGAGAACCCAGGCGTTGCTTGAGCTTGATCCTTTCTGCGTTGGCCGCCTGTAGCTTCTTCTGGGTCTCTGCCAGAAGTGTCTTTGTCTGGAGGACATTCGACGCATCTCTTTTAAGTTGTTCAAAGTCGCTTGTAAGTCTCTGGTTTTCAACCACACAGGCTGCAAGCTTCTGGCTGCACCTGGAACCTGTCTTTGAAAGGTCATCCAGTTGTGCCTTAATATTTTTATATTTTTCAACAAGCTTCTTGTTTTTTATCTTCAGTCTTTCAAGCAGCATTAGCGGAGGTGGCTGCTGGGTGAGATATCTCTTTAGTATCCATCCCTCTCTTCCACCCTGGGTCCTTACATAGGCCCAAACACCTTCCTCCTGTAAAAGTTCAACCTGGGTCCCATCCTTTAATACGGCCACTATTTTCTTTGTATTGTTTGTGCCCGTGCGAAGAGGTACCTCACTTGACGGGGCCACATAGTAGGTGGTGGCAAAGGTGATAACAGGGGTAAACAAAAAGGCAAAAAGGACCAGACCAGCTATTGAAAGAAAGGATGTGCTTTTTTCCATTACCTCTATGTCTCCGGGTTCAAATTTTCATAAAAATCTAAGTGAAATCCGTGGCACCTGCAACTTAAAGTTTAAAAAGAGATGTTTTCTCCCTCTGTTGCCTTAAATACGATTTGGACATATAAAGTCATAAACAAAAAAAACAAAAGGAGGTTCAAATGGATCGCAGGAGTCTTATAAAAAAGGGGGCCGTGGCAGCAGGTGCCTTGATAGCCGCAAAATCAGCCGGTTCCACCACCAGGGCCTATGCTGGAGAAAAGAAATTTCGCTGGCGCATGGTCACCTCGTGGCCTCCCGCCTTTCCCATACTCCAGACTGGAGTGGAGAGATTTGCAAAAAGGGTAGGGGAGCTCACAGGTGGCAGACTCACCATCCAGGTCTATGCCGGAGGTGAGCTTGTGCCTGCCCTAGGGGTATTCGATGCCGTCTCTTCAGGCTCTGTCCAGTGTGGCCACAGTGCTGCCTACTACTGGGCTGGAAAATGCAACGCTGCCCAGTGGTTTACATCAATACCCTTTGGCCTTGACGCCCAGGGAATGAATGCCTGGTTCTATTTTGGAAACGGGCTCAAGCTTTGGGAGGAGGTGTATTCCAATTTTAATCTGGTGCCAAGGCCTGCAGGAAACACTGGGGTCCAGATGGGAGGCTGGTTCAACAAAAAGATAGAGAAGATGTCGGATTTCAAGGGCCTTAAGATGAGGATACCGGGTATCGGCGGAAAGGTCATCAGCAAGGCAGGAGGAGCTGTTACCCTTCTTCCAGCCGGGGAGATTTACACCTCCCTTGAAAGGGGTGTGATAGACGCAACGGAATGGATAGGCCCCTTTCACGACATAAGGATGGGATTTTACAAGGTTGCTAAGTATTACTATGGGCCTGGCTGGCACGAGCCAGGAAGCACCCTGGAACTCATCATAAACAAGAAGGCATACGATGAACTGCCCAAGGAAATAAAGGCTGCCGTGGATACTGCTGCAGCGGAGCTCAATGTCCAGATGCTTTCAGAGTTTGAAACCAAAAATGCCATGGCCTTAAAGGACCTTCAGAAGAACAAGAAAATCAAGATACTGAGGTTCCCAGATAATGTGCTTGAGGGGCTCAGAAGGCTTTCCGAGGAGACCATAGCAGAAATTGCCAAAAAGGATGCAATGTCCAAAAAGGTCAACGACGATTTTCAAGGTTTCAAGAAACAGCTTTCTGCCTGGAACAGGCTTACGGAAAAGGCATACTACGATTTCATGCTTTAAAGAGTTGTTGAATCAGAAAGTAATTTTTAGGGGGCCTTAATTGCCCCCTTTTGTTTTTTTTAAATCCATGGATCGTTATCTTAGGGAATCAAAGAAGTGAGGCAGCCAGGTAGCCGTTTCAGGAAAAAAGATAACTATGGCAAGGCCAAGCAGCTGGATCAACACGAAAGGTACTATGCCCCTATAGATTTCAAGGGTGGAGACCTCAGGAGGGGCCACACCCTTTAGATAAAAGAGGGAAAAACCAAAGGGAGGAGTGAGGAAAGATGTCTGGAGGTTCATGGCAAAAAGAATGGCGAACCACACCGGGTCAAATCCCGCCGCCTTCATAATTGGCGCAAGCACCGGTATGTGAATGAAGGTGATCTCAATAAAATCCAGGAAGAATCCGGCAATAAAGACCACAGCCATGACGGTCAGAAGCACACCCCACTTGCCAAAGGGTAGATGCGAGACAAACTCCCTGAGAACCATGTCACCCCCAAGGCCCCTGAAGACTAGTCCAAAAGCAGCTGCTCCAACCAGGATAATGAACACCATGCTGGTAAGCTGTACTGTAGTCTCCATGACGGTCTTGAGCACCTGGATGTTGAATTTCCTGTTTAAAATGCACAAGATAGTTGCCCCTGTTGCCCCAACCCCTGCAGCCTCCGTTGGGGTGGCAATGCCGGCAAATATGGAACCTAAAACCGCCACCATGAGTGCCAGGGGAGGCACCAGGGACTTAAGCAGGTAGAGCCAGAAGGACTTACCCCTCTCAATAAAACGGGCGTCCCTTACAGGTGGCGCCCACTGAGGATGCAGAAAGGAAATCACCAGGATGTAGAGGATGTACAAGGCAACCAGGATCAGGCCTGGTATCACGGCCCCAATGAACAGGTCCCCGACCGACACCCCAATAATGTCACCCAAGAGTACGAGCACTATGCTTGGCGGAATTATCTGCCCAAGGGTCCCGGATGATGCGATTGTGCCTGTTGAGAGCTCGTTTCTGTAACCGTATTCCATCATTGTTGGCAGGGCCAAAAGCCCCATGGTCACAACCGTTGCCCCAACAATTCCAGTGGATGCCCCGAGGAGCGCACCCACCACCACCACCGAGACCGCTAGACCTCCCCGTATTCTTCCAAAGGCCATTCCCATGGATTTTAGAAGGTCTGAGGCGATGCCAGAACGTTCAAGCATTACCCCCATGAATATGAAAAGCGGTACTGCAACAAGGGTGAAGTTTGTTATGACGCCCCAGATACGCATTGGAAGCAGGTTGAAAAAGTCCCATCCAAAACCTATAAGCCCAAAAAACAGAGCGGTCCCAAGAAGGGTAAAGGCCACAGGAAAGCCCACCAGCAAAAGGATTGTGAGGGTGAGAAACATCCACGCAGCAAGGTAGTCCATTTGTCAGCCTTCCTCTTTTTTAAGGTCTAGCCAAAGAAAGATACAGATGTTTTTAAGCAGCATGGAAAGGCCCTGTATGGCAAGGAGAACAAAGGCAATGGGTACAACTGCCTTTAAAATGTATCTTCCAGGAAGGCCTCCAGGATCAGCGGACCCTTCATTCATTAGCCATGAGGAATGCACAAAGGGAATGGATGTCTTTATTACCAGGTAGCATCCAGGAAAAAGAAAAAATAGAACACCTATAACGTTGATAAAGGCCCTGATACGTTTAGGCAGCCTCTGGTATATGACGTCAACCCGCACATGACCATTATGCCTGAGGGTGTAGCCTGCACCTAGCAGAAAGATGAGGGCGTAGAGATGCCACTGCATTTCCTCAAGGGAGACAAAGCTTATGTTAAAACCGTAACGCATCACTACATCGATTGTGACAAGAAGAACAAGCACGAAGCTTAGCCACGACACTGACTTCCCAATAAATTCATTTAAAGAGTCAATGGACTCAATAATAATGGTAAAGGTTTTGGGACATCTGGACGTCTTTTCCATGGCGCAGTAGCTTAAACCATAAAAAGGCCAAAATAAATATTTGCTTTTTCTAAATATTGGCATATATATTTCGTTGAAAATAGTGTGAAGGGAGGAATTCAAAATGCGTTTGATTCTACTTGGTGGACCAGGGGCCGGAAAAGGTACCCAGGCAAAATTTATTACTGAAAAGTATGGTATTCCACAGATTTCCACAGGTGATATGCTCAGGCAGGCGGTCAAGGAAGGCACCCAGTTGGGCCTTGAGGCCAAAAAGTACATGGATGCTGGAGAGCTTGTTCCTGACGATGTCATCATAGGTCTGGTAAAGGAGAGGATTAAGGAGCCGGATTGTGAGAAGGGTTTTCTCTTTGACGGATTTCCCCGCACCATTCCCCAGGCCGAGGCCATGAAAGAGGCGGGCGTTCCCATTGACTACGTTGTAGAGATAGCCGTTCCTGATGAGGAGATCATCAAGAGGATGAGCGGAAGGCGTGTGCATCTGCCATCAGGAAGGACCTACCATGTCATCTTCAATCCCCCAAAGGTTGAGGGCAAGGATGATGTTACAGGCGAGCCCCTTGTCCAGAGAGAAGACGACAAGGAAGAAACCGTACGCAAACGTCTTGAGATATACCATGCCCAGACAGAGCCGTTGGTAGATTTTTACAAGAAGTGGCAGGAATCTGGTGATTCAAATGCGCCAAAGTACGTACGTATAGATGGCGTTGGTACCGTTGAGGAAATCAGGGACAGGATATTCCAGGCCCTTGGTGGATAAGTAAGCTGTTGTCAGGAACGAAAAATAATAAGGCGGGTTATTACCCGCCTTTTTTATTGGATTTTTATCAGTTACTGTCCCACCAGGTCAAAAGCCCAAGTTCAAAGGGGTGGGCAAGCTCCTTTCTGTACGGATAACACCTGACCGTAAAACCAATCTGGCCGCTTGAAAGGCAAAGGAGATTTCCCCTGAAGACATAGCCCTGTTCGTTCTTTTCTCCAGTATAAATAAGAGGTAAGGGATGGCCGTCCGCAAGCTCACCCTTTTCATCAAGGTGACCTATGTATGCATCCACCCGCACCTCCTCTGGGGAAAGCTCGCCTAGATGTATAACCGCTGTAATAGGAATCCTGTCTCCCACCTTTGGAGAGTTACTTGCTGGCAGATTTACGTCCACGATTCGGACAAGGTGCCAGAGGGAGTAGATGCGCTTTTTCCAGTGTGAAAGCTCCCTGGCCTCCTTCCACTGGGTCTTTAGAAAGGTGCTCCATCTGGCAGCATTTGGCAGATAGAACTTGGTTGAATATTCCTCAACCATCCTGTTGGTGTTGAAAAAGGGGCATATGGTCTGAATGGAATTTTTCATCATCTCCACCCAGCCGGACGGAATTCCATGGGCAGACCTGCTGTAGAAGAGGGGAACAACCGTGTTTTCAAGGAGCTCGTAAAGGAGTCTGCTCTCCACCTCGTCCTGGTACCTGTAGTCTGTGTACTCTTCTCCTGCCCCAATGGCCCACCCGTTTTTCCCGTTGTAGGCCTCAACCCACCACCCATCCAGGATGCTCAGATTTATCCCGCCGTTGGCTGTCACCTTCATGCCACTTGTACCACTTGCCTCCATGGGCCGTCTGGGGGTGTTCAGCCAGACATCCACACCCTGGACAAGGTATCTCGCCACCTCTATGTCGTAGTTTTCAATAAAGACAATGTGGTTCCTTAGCTCCGGCTTGTTGGCCATTTGAATAACAGTATGAATAAGCTCTTTTCCCTCCTTGTCCTTTGGATGGGCCTTTCCGCTAAAGATAATCTGCACGGGCCGTGACGGATTAGTGAGTATCTGGGTGAGCCGCTTTTCGTCCTTAAACAAGAGGGTGGCCCTCTTGTATGTTGCAAATCTTCTTGCAAAACCAATGGTGAGGGCCTCCGGATCAAGGACCTCGTCCGCCATTTTTAATTGGTATTTGGGAGCGCCCTTGGCCTCAAGCTGTTTCTTGAGCCTTCTTCGGGCAAAGGAGATAAGACGGTCCCTAAGCCTTTCACGGCTTCGCCAAAGTTCAAAGTCTGCAATATGCTCAACCCTTTTCCAGATGTTGTGATTTGTGGGCTCATCAATCCATCTAGAGCCAAGGTAGCGTTCATAAAGACGGGACATCTCTCTTGAAAGCCAGCCGAGGGTGTGGACACCGTTTGTCACGTGGGTAATTGGCACCTCATGCTTTGGAATCCGTGGCCATATGTTTGCCCACATGTTGCGGGAGACCTCTCCGTGGAGTTTGCTGACACCGTTTGTCTGGGAGGCCATCTTTATGGCAAGGACCGCCATACAGAAATCTTCTGCCTGATTTCCCGGGGTAATGCGTCCAAGATCAAGGAAGCTGTTTATTCCAATTCCAAGTTCGTCCGCGGTCCTGGAAAAGTACCTTTTAATAAGATCCACGGGAAACCGGTCTATTCCTGCGGGAACTGGCGTATGTGTGGTGAAGACACTTGTGGCCCTCACAGCCTCCAGGGCCTCGTCAAAGGTGAGGTTTTCGTTTTGTATCAGCTGGAGAAGCCTCTCAATGGCCATGAAGGCAGAGTGGCCTTCGTTCATGTGGCAGACCGAAGGAACTTCGCCCAAGGTTCTAAGGAGCCTTATTCCGCCCCTGCCAAGGATTATCTCCTGCTGAAGCCTTGTTTCAATGCTTCCGCCATAGAGGTGGGAGGTAATCTGCCTGTCGCTTTTGGTGTTTAAGGCAACGTCTGTATCCAGCATGTATATCTTTACTCGCCCCACAACGATTTCCCATGCCTTGCAGTAGACGGTCCGGCCATCCATGTCCACCTGTATCATGACCTGATTGCCGTCCTTGTCCTTTACTGGCGAAAGGGGCATGTTGTGAAAGTCGTTTGTGGGATAGGTCTCAAGCTGCCAGCCGTCCGGATTCAGGTATTGCTGAAAATAGCCATGTTTGTACAGAAGGCCAATACCACGCATTGGAAGTCCAAGGTCGCTGGCCGATTTGGTGTGGTCTCCTGCAAGTATTCCAAGACCGCCTGAATAAAGGGGCAAACACTCATGAAGGCCAAACTCAGCAGAAAAATAGGCTATATGGCCCTTGTTGTCCGGAGAGGAAACCTTGTTGAACCAGGTTTGGGAGTTGAGGTAACGATCAAGCTCCTCAAGGACGGAATCCATCCTTGCAAGAAACACCTCGTCCCTCTCCAGTTCCTCAAGACGCGGCTGCTCTATGGCCCCAAGCATTGCTATGGGATTGTGACCTGTGCTTTCCCACAAGTCAGTATCCATGTCCTTGAAGAGGAAGATGGCCTCTGGGGTCCAGGTCCACCAGAGGTTTTTTGCAAGCCGAATGAGGGGTCGAAGACTTTCGGGAAGATTCGGGCTGATTGTTATGGTACGAATTATGGGCATGGCAAGCCTTCTCCAGATTAAGTGGCGTACGACTTTAGCATCTGTCTCAGCAGTTGGCCAGGTTAATAGTCTATCCTGACCCCTTCTGTGTCATCCTCTGCTACCGTAACCTTCATGCCAGGTTTCAGCCCGCCAAAGAGCATGGCGTCAGCAATGGGATCCTTGACCTTTTCCTGGATGAGTCTTCCCAGGGGCCTGGCCCCATGCTTTGAATCAAAACCTTCTCTTGCAAGCCATTTTCTGGCTTCGGGGCTGAGCTCTATGGCGATTTTTTTGTCGGCTATCTGGTTCTTCACCTCGTCCATGAGCTTATCCACAACCTGTTCCATGACATCAGGGGTAAGGTTGCTGAACTGGACTACTGCGTCCAGCCTGTTTCTGAATTCAGGGCTGAAGAGCTTCTTGACCGCATTAAAACCCTTCTGTTTCCTGTCATCTTTTTTGCCCGCCACAAAACCAATGGCCGTGGCCTCCATTTCTCTTGCCCCTATGTTAGAGGTCATGATAAGGATCACATGCTTAAAGTCAGCGCTCCTACCTGTGTTATCGGTAAGTTTCGCATAGTCCATGACCTGGAGAAGTATGTTGAAGATGTCCTGGTGTGCCTTTTCTATTTCATCAAGGAGAAGCACGCAAAAGGGATGCTTTCTTATGGCCTCTGTCAGAAGGCCTCCCTGGTCAAAGCCCACGTATCCCGGTGGGGCACCTATTAGGCGTGCAACTGCGTGTTTTTCCATATACTCGCTCATGTCAAAACGCTGAAAATGGATACCAAGGACCTTGGCCGTCTGCCTGGCAAGCTCGGTCTTTCCTACACCAGTCGGCCCGGTGAATAGGAAGGAGCCAATGGGCTTATCCGGATGGGTGAGCCCCGCCCTTGACCTCTTGATGGCCTTAACCACGGTTTTAATGGCGCTGTCCTGACCGAAGACCACTGACTTTAAAGCAGGTTCCAGTTCTTCAAGCCTTGCGATGTCGGACTTGGTAAGGTTCTTTGCCGGAATGTTGGCCATCTTGGCTATGACGTTTTCAACATGTCTCACCGTAACGGTTGCAGGCCCTTCATTTACTGGCCTGTTAAGCCTTATGAGGGCTGCGGCCTCGTCAATGATATCTATGGCCTTATCTGGCAGATGCCTGTCCCCGATGTAACGGGCAGACAGTTCAGCAGCCGCCTTTAACGCACTCTTTGTGTACTTGACGTTGTGATGATCCTGATAGTGACGTTTAAGTCCGTGGAGTATCTTTACGGTCTCGTCCACTGAGGGTTCCTTTACATCGATTTTCTGGAAACGGCGTGAAAGGGCACGATCCTTTTCAAAGAAGTTTCTGAACTCTTCGTAGGTGGTGGAACCGATACACCTGATGTCCCCGCTTGCCAGCACCGGTTTTAATATGTTTGAAGCATCAAGGGAGCCTCCGCTTGTGGCGCCTGCTCCAACTATTGTGTGTATTTCATCTATAAAAAGGATTGCATTGTCCTTGGTGGTAAGTTCCTGGATAACATCCTTGAGCCTCTGCTCGAATTCACCCCTGTACTTGGTTCCTGCAAGCAGTGCCCCCAGGTCCAGGGCATATATCTCAACGTCCTTAAGGGCAGGGGGAACCTCTCCCTTCCAGATTTTCCAGGCAAGTCCCTCTGCAAGCGCAGTCTTACCCACTCCAGGGTCGCCAACAAAGATGGGGTTGTTCTTCCTGCGCCTGCAAAGGATCTGCATGGTGCGCTCGATCTCCTGATCCCTGCCTATCAAGGGATCTATCTTTCCAGAGGCCGCCTTTTCCCCAAGATTTACAGTAAACCTGGCAAGGCATGAATCAGACCTTGTGGTCTCACTCACTCTGCCGCTTTCGTCCTGCTGTTCCTGTTCCTTGGGTTCCTTTGGCTGAAAGGAGGAGCTTCCAACCTTGGCAATGCCATGAGAGATGTAATTCAGAATATCAAGCCTGCTAATTCCTTCCTGCTTTAGAAAATAGACTGCGTAGGAATTTTCTTCTGTCATAAGTGCGCTCAAAAGATCTCCTATGTCAGCCTCCTCCTTTCCTGCAGACTGTACGTGCATTATTGTCTTTTGAAGAACACGCTGGAGAGAGGTAGTGGGCTGGGGGGTTTCGTTTTTCCCACTGGACAGCTGCTCAAGGTGGGTGTTAAAGAAATTTTCAATCCTCATCTTAAGCCTTTTAAGATCACCTCCACAGGCGGTTATTAGCTCTTCACCCTTCTCATGATGAATTATTGCAAAAAGGAGGTGCTCAAGGGAAAGGTACTCGTGGTTTCGCACATGGGCCTCCCTTGCAGCGGCTCCCAGCATAAGTTCTACATCCTTGCTAATCATGATTACCTCTTATTGTTGTCTTTCCAGTTTATAATTAAATCCTTTCCATGGTTGCAAGAAGCGGAAATCCAGCAGCCCTTGCCCTGGCATGTACAATGTCAACCTTTGTCTCAGCGATCTCTGCAGGATACACGCCACATTCTCCTACACCCCTGTTATGGACATGGAGCATTATGGCCGTGGCCTCTGATGGGCTTTTATGGAAGACCTCTTCCAATATCTTCACCACAAAGTCCATGGTGGTGTAGTCATCATTATGAAGAAGCACCCTGTACTTTGGGGGCTCCTTTATCTCATCCTTGACCTTTTCTTTACCTTTTATGTCAAAGTCTGTCTTTGACATATCTATAATTTAACTCCCTTTGTGAGGTATACCAGGTATTCTCTGTTCCCCTTTGCTCCTGAAATGGGTGACTCTATTAATCCGTGAACATGAAGGCCAAGCTCCTTGGAAAAAAAATCAGTCAAATCTTCAACCACCTCTCTTCTCACCTCTTCACTTCTTACAATACCACCTTTACCGACCCTTTTGGGCCCTGCCTCAAATTGCGGCTTTATAAGGGCCACAATCTGGAAATAACTCCCGGACATCAAGGGTAAAACTGCAGGAATAACCGTCTTTAACGAAATGAACGAGACATCGACAGTGGCAATTTCAGGGGCCGGATCAAATAGATCCCTTTCCACATGGCGAATGTTCGTCTTCTCCAGGTTTATCACATCTTTCCTGTTTCTGAGCGACCAGTCCAGCTGACCATAGCCCACATCTACAGCATAGACCAAACGGGCGCCATTTTGAAGGAGGCAGTCTGTAAATCCACCGGTAGAGGCCCCAACGTCCATGCACACCCTTGAGTCCACATCTATTTCAAAATGTTTAAGGGCAGCATCCAACTTAATCCCGCCCCTGCTGACAAAGGGGCAAACCTTGCCCTTTAAGATAATCTCATCGTCCTGACATACAAGATGCCCTGCCTTGGAAACGGCTTTCCCGTTTACGCATACGGCCCCCGCCATGATCATGGCTTGGGCCTTAGCCCGTGATTCCACAAGTCCCCTTTGTTTCAAAACTATGTCCAGCCGCTGCTTTTTTTTTGCCATAAGCTCATTATCCATGTTAAGGTTACCATAAATATAAGACGCTTTGGAGACTGTGAAAATGTCTGTTACCAGGGAGCAAGTAATTAATGCACTGAGGCAGGTGAATGATCCTGAGCTTAACAGGTCATTGGTTGATCTTGGAATGGTGAAAGACGTGGAGATAGCAGGTCCAAATGTACGGGTAACCATTGCCCTTACCATGGCGGGCTGTCCTCTTAAGGAAAAGATCAAGGAAGACGTAAAAAAGGCGGTTTCGACCATCCCTGGCGTTCAGGAAGTGAGCGTTGTGCTAACCACCATGACCTCGGCAGAAAGGGCCAGGCTCTTTGGTCAGGAGCCTTCTGAAATGGAAGGAATGAAGGGGGTTAAAAACGTTATAGCAGTTGCCAGCGGCAAGGGTGGGGTAGGCAAGAGCACCGTTTCTGTCAACCTTGCAGCGGCCCTTGCCAAAAGGGGGTACAAGGTGGGGATCCTTGATGCCGACATGCACGGACCAGATATTCCCATAATGCTTGGAATCAAGGAGAGGCCATTGGGTTCCAGGGGCATGCTCTTTCCCCTTGAAAAATATGGAATAAAGATGATGTCCACTGGCACCTTGGCAGGAGAGGGGACCCCTATAGTCTGGAGGGGACCCCTTGTAAACAAGGCCATAAAGGAATTTCTTGGGCATGTTGCCTGGGGAGAACTTGATTATCTAATTGTGGATCTTCCTCCCGGGACAGGAGATGCTCCACTTACCGTTGCAACCACCATCCCCATCAAGGGCGTAATAATCGTCACCACTCCTCAAAAGGTGGCCCTTTCTGACGTGCGGAGATCGGTTGGCCTTTTTCTAAAAAACCAGATTCCCATCCTAGGGATAGTTGAGAATATGTCCTATCTTAAGGTTCCTGGAAGGGAAGAGGTTATGGACATCTTTGGAAGTGGTGGAGGTGAAAAGATGGCAAGGGCCTTTAAACTGCCACTTCTTGCAAAAATCCCCATTGAACCGGAGATAAGGCTGGGTGGGGATGAGGGCCGACCAGTGGCCCTTGAGGAGAGCGAGGCATCCAGCCCCTTTTTTGAACTTGCCGACCGGGTTGTGAAACTTGTGGAAAAGAACAGAAAAGGCAGGGAGGCCTGACGCTTGCCATGTCACCATCTCTTCGCAAGGAAAAGATTGAAAAGGAAGAGTTATTTGACCTCATTGTCGAAAATTTTCCGGTTGGTCTCATAATTGTAAACCACAACGAAGAGATTCTGGAGTTTAATCCTGCTGCCGAAAAGATTACCGGGTTTAAGAAAGAAGAGGTGCTTGGAAAGAATTGCCATCAGATGTTGCCGGGGATTCCCTGTCATTTAAAAGACGTTGGAAAAAGGGCCCTGGCTAATAATGAAGATAAGATATTTGTTCATCTGGAGGGCACCATAACCCATAAGAACGGCCACGAAATTCCCGTATGTTATACATCAGCGCCCCTTGTAAAGGATTCGCAACTAAAAGGCGCAATAGCAATATTCAGGGAAATAACCAATGAAAAGAAGCTCGAACAACACCGGCGCGTACTTATTTCCATGTTCGCCCACGACCTCAAAGGGCCCCTGGCCATTGCAGGGGGGCTGCTACTCAGGCTCAGGGAAGGAAAGGCAGGGAAGCTAAACGACAAGCAGATCCAGTATCTGGATACCATTATAAAGGAAATAAAAAAGGTTGATAAGTACATAAAGAGTTTCTTGGACATTGTTAGAATGGAAGCAGGTCAGATAAGCCTCTCCAAGGAACTTTGCGACATTCACAGCCTCATTAGTGAGGTTCTTGGGGACATAAAAATCAGGGCCAGGGAAAAAGGCATGACCATAAGGATGGATATTCCGGAAGACCTCCCCCTTGTTTACGTGGACAAATACCAGCTCCAAAGGGTGATGTTCAATCTGCTTGACAATGCCATAAAATATTCACCACCTGGTTCTGAAATAGACATTTCCTGCCGAGACATGGATGATTCCATACTGTGTGTGGTAGAAGATTCGGGGCCTGGAATAAAAGAGGAAGACCTGCCCTATATTTTCGACCCCTTTTACAGGGCCAATTACTCGGAGGACGTAGAAGGCACGGGTATTGGCCTTGCTATTGTAAAAACCATCATCGAGGCCCATGGTGGGAAGGTTTGGGTCAAAAACAAAAGACCGCCAAGGCATGGGGCTGTTTTCAGCTTCATAATTCCAAAGGCCAATAAGTCAGATCGGCAAGATTGGAATATTACTGAGTCAAGGGCTTAAGGTTCTGAAAAATACACCGATAGAAATAAAAAAAGCGGTGTAAGATGGGTTTAAACCAAGCCATTAATTTCCAGGATTTTCAGCAAGGGTTTATTCAAGGACCGCGTGAATTTTTTATAGGCGTCCAAAAGGAGCTTGCAAGGGTAGAGCGCTACGGTCATAAGACGACCTTCCTTCTTATTAAGCCTGTTTTAAAAAATAACGCCTCCAAGGAAAGTTACCTCAAAAACCTATACCAGTGCATTAGCGAGGAATTAAGACACTGCGATAGTGTATATCTGCTAAGTGACGACTCCCTTGCCGCTATCTTGCCCCATACCCATGAAGCAGGCGGTGAAAGCGCAGCCCACAGGATCAAGAAAAAAATTTCACAAATTGACTCTATAGAAAACATTCCGATTCCTGTGTCAATAGGTGTGGTTAGTGTATGGCCCGGTGAGTGCCCAAAAGTCAATGACCTGATACTGGAGCTCAAGAGGGATCTCGAGAGGGATGAAAGATGCCAATTACTCCCCCAAACAAGGGGAGAAGAGACTGAAAAACCAAGATTATGTCTAATTGCAAGTGAGAGCATAGCATCAATCATCCTTAAAGAGCTAAAGGGGTTTTTTAAGATATCCCGGGATCCAGAGACCTCGCACGCCTCAGACTGTTTAATAGCAGAAAAATCTCAACTTGATACAATAAAACAAAAGGTTAACTTTCATCAAATTAATCGGAAATTAAAAAACAGAATTGATCTTAAATTTAAGGACATAGAGCTCTCCCTTTGCTTTAACGGCAAGGCAGACCTTTCACGCATAGTCAGGGCAATATGGGGGCAAGATGAGGGCCCAACAAAGGATTCCCATGAGTTTTCAGGGCGTAAGGTGAAAGATGTGCTATCAGCCATAGGTTCTTCGACACATCAGCTTAATCAACCGCTTCAAATAATGATGGGCAAGATAGAACTCTTGTTGCTTGATCTTTTGACAGAAGATGGGGTGTCCAAAGAGATGCTTAAGGACTCTCTTACCCAGATAAAGGAGCAGGTGCACTACGCCGCTGAGATAAACTCCAAGATCAACAGGCTTTCAAAACTTTAGGTTTTGCTTGAAAAATTCCGCAGAAATCATTAACCAAGCGTCTTCACAGGACAATTTATTTTACATAATGTATCTTATGCGACATTATTTCATTACGGTCCATTCCCAGTAGAATCGAGGGTATGTCCTTACGGTGAACGGAAGTGATTTTCAGCTATGCCTTTCAAATTCCCAATATACTTTTGCGTAAGGAGGTAAAATGGATTTTTCAAAGATAGCTTATGATAATTTTTTTAAGTGGGTTCATGCAGTAAAGGAACTGGATGTTGAAGGTATCCTTTATTTATATAGTGAGGAGGCCACATTTCTCCCAACTATATCTTCCGATTTTAAACAAGGGAAAAGTGGTGTCAGGAGTTATTTTAAGCATTTTTTTAAAAATGCCCCGGTATGCAAGAAAATTCAGGATGTGGTGCAGCCTTTGAGTGAAGAGGCCTATCTCCAAAGTGGTTTCTATGATTTCATTCTTGATACTAAAGACGGATCCCTGGCCACAATAAGGGCACGCTTTACTTTTGTATGGAAAAAAGAAGGAGACGGGATGTGGCGGATAATTCACCATCATTCCTCTACCCTGCCCGCTGACGATGGTATTGATTAGTTGGAAGCACTTACCTGAACACGCCAACAATCCTTGAGGTGCCAAAAATTACGCTACCTCTCAGTATAAGTTTCCCATGACCAGGGGATGTTAGAATTGACTTTAATTTTAAACAAATAGACAGGCAGTTAAGGCTTAAAGTTCACGTTTAATATTAAGTGGTAAAAATATGAAAAAGGGGTGATAGTTCACCCCTTTTCCATGGGGAGGAGAGGAGGAGAAGAAAATTTTAACCCAGATCCTTAATGAGGTCCTTTAACATTGCATTTGCTACCTTTTCTGCATCCACATTGTAGGTTCCGTTTTGTACCTGTTCCTTTATCATCTCTATCTTTTCAGCCCTCTGGGGCTCATGGGTCTTCATGGTGTCTGAGACCTTGTTAAGTAGTTTTGACTGTGAAGAAAGCTCAACCGTATCGGTCTTTACTTGCGATTTCTGATCAATCTTGTTGGCGTCCTGTTGACCTTCGGTTTTATTGCCCACCGCCTGGGTATTGAGATATTTCTCTATCTGAAGCCCGTGATTCTGATCACCTATTTTCATTTTGTTTCTCCATTTTCGTAGTCGTCATTGAGGCTATCTATTATAGACTTGAGATCCTCAAAGGACAACTCTTCGATCTTTTCCTTAGAGTCGCTGTCCAAGACCTTAAACTTGAATCCAGAATTCCTGTTTTTTTGTGGTATTATTTCAATATTTTCCTTAAATTTTTCCCCTATTTTCGCAAACAGTGCCTCTTCAATGTCCCCTTGCCACTGGCCCTTGGCCTGGGTTTTGACCCTGTCAACAAGATCACTGGCTATTTCATGAATGAACTGTTTCTTTTTTGCCTCTGGAGAAATTTCTATTGTGTCGGGAGATGGTTTTCCCGCCCTCGCCAGCTTCATTCTTGCAAGACTTCCCCTTCCCAATCTCTGACCGTAGGCCTTTATCATATGCTGGATATGGAAGGAGGAAACATTCATTTTGTGCCCGTCCTGACAAATTTTGTCTCTAAATCTCGTGTTTCTTGTTATATTATTCGGTTACTTTTGAACAAAACTTTAATTCTTATTTGCTTTAGGCATCACATGATTGTGGTCAGCCAGGAAATTGTCATTAGCAGAATTATTTTTAATGCACTGCTAATATTTAAATGCTATAAAATCAAAAATTTCAGGTAGATTGCTGACTTATGAAATATCTGTTCGGCCCTGTTCCTTCAAGAAGACTCGGACTTTCTTTGGGAGTGGACATACTGCCAGCCAAGACATGCAATATGAACTGCGTATATTGCGAGATAGGCCCTGGCAAAAAAACCTACTCCCAGGCCCCATCGTCTCCGGAACCCAGGGAAATACTTAAGGAGATAAAGGAGTTCTCAGCCACTTCAAAGCGCAGATTCGATTGTCTGACCTTTACTGCCTCTGGAGAGCCAACCCTACACAGGGACCTGGCCCTTCTTATTAAGGAAGGAAGGAGGATAACAGGTAAACCGGTTACAGTACTGACCAACTCCTCAACGGTTTCGCGAAAGGACATAAGAGAAACCCTCTGTCTGGCAGATGTTGTATTGCCGTCACTTGACGCCGCAACTCCGGAGACCTTCAGGAAGATAAACCGTCCCCATCCTGATATTAAGATAACGTCCATTATAGAGGGTCTTTCAAGGCTTAGGAAGGAAATGGATGGACAAATGTGGCTTGAGATTCTCTTTGTAAACGGCATAAATGATACAGAAAAGGAATTATTGGCATTGAGGGAGGCAACGGGGATAATAGCCCCTCACAGGATTCAGCTCAACACGGTTGTCAGGCCGCCTGCTGAGAAGTGGGCCAAACCGGTGACAAAAAAAAGAATGGAGGAAATACGATCTTTTTTTGGGGAAAAAGCAGAGATTGTGATAGATTTTAATGCCCAAGTGGAAAGCGGATGCCAGTTGATATTAGAGTCAGAAATCCTTGACACCTTAAGGAGAAGGCCCCTTACCTTGCAGGATATAAATGGCCTTTTTGGCAGATATGAACAAATAAAGAAGATACTTCTAAGGTTACTCAAAGAGGGAGATATAGAGGAGAGACGGGTTCAAGGACGGGTTTTTTATGCGGTCCCAAACCCCTTAATTCACCATTAACGTATAATTATGGCATTTATTCCAGAAGGTAAGCCTGTTTCAGCATCCAGTATAGTTCTTACACAGGTGATGCTTCCTGAGGACACCAATTCCGCTGGTAACGTCCACGGTGGGACCATCATGAAACTTGCAGACAATGCCGCCTTTGTAGTTGCCAGCAGACACTGCAGGACCAACGTGGTCACTGCCTCTGTGGATCGCATTGACTTTCTGGCACCCGTTTATATTGGCGATCTGCTGATCTTGCATGCAAGGCTCAACTGGACAGGACATGCATCCATGGAGATAGGCATAAAGATTGACTCAGAAGATCTCTTTTCAGGTAAGGTAAGACACGTTGCAACCGCCCTCTTAACCTTTGTATCCCTGGATGAAAAGGGACGCCCAAAGCCTGTACCTCCCCTCATACTTGAGACAGAGGAGGACAGGAGAATATTTCAGGAGGCAGCAGAAAGGGCACGGATTCGGAAAGAGACGAGAAAAAGAGGCAAATCCTAAAAAGACAAAAAATGACAGGAAAAAGGAAAAAGGGCCCAAGGTCCAAGAAAAAAAGCAAGATCCTCATAAATGCCCAGGCCCCTGAAGAGTGCAGGGTTGCCCTAATTGAAAATGGAAAACTAGAGGCATTTGAGCTAGAAAGTGTTGGCTATGAAGCAACAAAGGGGAACATATACAAGGGCAGGATCGTAAACGTAGAAACTGGTCTGCAGGCGGTGTTCGTTGATATTGGTCTAAACCGTAACGGATACCTCCCCTTTGAGGAGATACACCCCGACTACTATGGCTACGCGGAGGATAAGACAAAGATCGCAGGGCTTCTAAAAAAGGGACAGGACATCCTCGTTCAGGTGGTAAAGGAGGAAACCCCACTAAAGGGTGCCTATGTTACCACCTATCTGTCTCTTCCGGGCAGGTTCCTGGTACTCATGCCGGGGAATCCCCATGTCGGCGTCTCAAGAAAAATAGAGGAAGAAAAGGAAAGAATAAGGCTTAAAAATATCCTTAAGCAGACAAAACTTCCAGAAGGAGTGGGGATAATAGCGAGAACCGCTGCTGCCAAGGCCACCAAAGCGGAGATACTAAAGGATCTTAGATACCTTTCAAGGCTCTGGAAAAGTCTCAAGAAAGCGGCAAAGTCTGCCCCCAGCCCTGCCCTGCTTTACAGAGACAGGGAACTGACAACCAGGTTTCTTCGCGACTATCTTACCACGGATGTGTCCGAGATCATTGTTGATCACAAGGAGACGTATGAAAGGATACGTTCCTTTCTAAAGATCATTGCGCCAAGGCAGGTGTCGACACTGACACTTTATGAGCAAGAACGGCCCCTTTTTGAAAAATATGGCATTGAAAACCAGATAGAGCAGATATTTCAGCCACGGGTGAACCTGCCTTCTGGCGGTTACATAATAATAGAGCCTACAGAGGCAATGGTTTCCATAGATGTCAATTCAGGCAAGAACATAAAGGAAAAGGATCTTGAAGACACTGCCCTTGCAACCAACCTGGAGGCCGCAGAAGAGATAGCGCGGCAGTTAAGGCTAAGGGACCTTGGGGGGATTATCGTAATAGATTTCATAGACATGAGAAGCAAGGCAAACAGGAGTCTTGTTGAAAAACGACTTCGCCAGAGTCTGAAAAAGGACAAGGCAAAGACCGAGGTGGCACGTATCTCCAGGTTCGGGCTCCTTCAACTTGTCAGGCAGAAGCTGAAAAGCCCAGTAAAAACCCTAAGTTATGTAAAGTGTCCCTACTGCAAGGGAGCTGGACTCATAAAATCCGTAGAATCGTTATCTTTGCTCTATTTGAGGCTTATAGGAAGCAAGCTTGCTTCGAGGCAGGCCTCAAAGGACTTAAAGGATGAGTCCCAGAGACTGGTTCTGGAGGTTCCCCCTGCAGTAGCATCCTATCTTTTAAACAAAAAACGTGCAGAGCTTTCAAGGCTCGAACAAACATACAAGATTTTCATCCAGATAGAACCAAAGGAGAGACTTGGCGCAGAGGAATACTATTTATATCTAGCAAAGGAACAGTGAGAAATGGAGCAGCTTCTAAGAGACGTACCAGATTACATAAAGGAACTTGTGCCCTACCCTCCTGGAAAGCCAAAGGACGAGCTTGAACGCGAGTACGGCATAAGAAACTCCGTAAAGCTTGCCTCCAATGAAAACGATCTTGGGCCATCCCCCAGGGCTGTGGAAAGGATAAGGGAAATTCTTGGCGAGCTTCACCGTTACCCGGACGGCAGCTGCTATTATCTGAAGCAGGCACTGGCAGAGCGTTTTGACGTAATGCCTTCAAATATCGTTCTCGGAAACGGTTCCAACGAGTTAATTGATTTTTTGTGCAGAATTTTTATCCGCAAGGGAAGAAACGCAATAAGCAGCAGGCCGAGTTTCCTGGTATATAATAAGATGGTTCAAATAAATGGAGGCGAAAACAGGGTAGTTCCTCTCAAGAATTCCACCCACGATCTCGACTCCATGGCCGCCAGTGTTGATAGAAACACCCGTCTCATATTCTTGGATAATCCAAACAACCCAATGGGTACCGTCATAAGGAAGAAGGACCTTGAATCCTTTCTTTTAAAACTGCCCTCTCATTTGCTTGTAGTCCTGGATGAGGCCTACGGCGAGTTTGTAAGGCCGGAAACCGATTGGGCAGAAGGCAGAAGTTTCTTTCCCGCAGATGAACGCGTTGTCATCCTCAGAACCTTTTCCAAGGCCTATGGTCTTGCTGGCTTGAGGGTGGGTTACGGCATAATGCATAAGGATATCGCAGCACTTTGCGATAGGGTTAGGCAGCCATTTAACGTGAATCTTCCTGCTCAGGAAGGAGCCCTGTCTGCCCTGTCAGACAAGGACCATCTTGAATCAACCCTTGAAAACACATGGAATGAAATGATAAAACTCTTTAATGAGATACAGGAACTTGGATGTATTCCCTTTGAAAGCAACACTAACTTCATGCTCATAGACACCTGCAGGCAGGCCAAAGAGGTTTTTGAGGCCATGCTTAGAAAAGGCGTAATCATAAGGTCCATGGATTCCTACGGATTTCCCACCTATGTTCGCATTACCGTAGGAACGCCAGAGGAGAATCAGAAATTTCTCCAGGCATTTTCAAGGGTACTGGAGGAGATACCTGAAATTCAAGGGAGGGTTTAGATGGCAAGACCACCCAAATGCAGGCTCGTAGGCCGGGAACCATCCGTTACCTATTTTAAACCCAGGGGCATACCGCTGAGGGACCTTGATGAGGTCACCCTCACTGTAGAGGGGCTTGAGGCATTGAGGCTTAGTGAGATTGAGGGTCTTGACCAGGATTCTGCTGCAGAAAGAATGGGTATTTCGCGCCAGACCTTTGGACGTATCCTGGCCGAGGCCAGAAAAACCGTGGCCTGTGCCGTTGTTGAGGGCCTTGGTCTACGAATCGAAGGAGGCAACTACAAGCTGGTTAACAATCCTCATCCATGCAAGTAAGAATATGGAGACCAGGATAGACGTTTGTAGTACGACGGTTTTAAAGGTTGGGGATATCACCAAGGAAAAGGTCGATGCCATTGTAAATGCTGCCAACTCCAGACTCCTTGGAGGTGGAGGGGTTGACGGGGCAATTCACAGGGCTGCGGGTCCAAATCTTCTTGAAGAATGCAAGAAAATAGGGTGGTGTGACCCTGGTGATGCAGTAGTAACGGGGGCAGGCAATCTTTCGGCAAAATACGTAATTCATACAGTTGGCCCTGTTTGGCGCGGTGGAACAAAAAACGAGCAGAAAGTCCTGGAAAATGCCTACATGAGCAGCCTTAAAAGGGCCATGGAAAAGAAGGCAAAGACCGTGGCCTTTCCAGCCATAAGTACTGGTGCCTACGGTTTCCCCCTTGATCTTGCAGCAAGGACGAGTCTTTGCGCAATAAGGAAGTTTATTTGTGAGCACCATGGGGCCTTTGACGAAATACGGGTTGTTCTTTTCTCTAACTCTGCCTTTGACAGCTTTTTAAAGGAGGCAGAAAGGTGTTTCTCTAAATGATTTTTTTGAGCCGATTAAATCGAATTCCTCAAATGAAACAAAAAAGCCGGCATCAAGCCGGCTTTTTACTCGATATTCTTCGGCTGGTCGGTTTAGCGTTTAGCTGCATCCACCGCAGGTGCCACAACCACCTTGTGGGTCTGTATCACAGCCGCATGAACCTGCCATGGCGGACATTTCAGCAAAGGAAGGCTCCCTCACATCAAGAATCTTGATATCGAAGTGTAGGGTCTCACCTGCAAGTGGATGATTAAAGTCTGCCATCACCACGTCATCCTTTACTTCCTTCACTGTGAAACGGACCGGACCGTGTGGTGACTGGGCCTCAAAAGGCATGCCAGGCTCAATCTCCATGCCCTCGGGGAAATTTGACCTTGGGATCTCACGTACAAGATCTGCCCTCGCCTCACCATAGGCATCTTCGGGCTTTATGGTGAGAGAGACACTGTCACCGGCCTTTTTGCCCTTTATTCCGTCCTCAAGTCCCTTTATCACCTGACCAGAACCAAAAAGGAAGCCAAAGGGCTGTTCTGGTGTAGTCTGATCAATGGTCTCGCCAGAGTCCAGTTTAAGGGTGTAATCAATGGTTACATAACTCTTGTCATTAATTTCCATTCTTTCTTTCTCCTAACTGATTTTGATTCCAAGAAACTTACAGGGGAAGTTTTTGGTGTTTTTGGGACGTATTTTACGAATTATTACTGACCAATAATAGGTATTAATACCTACCAGGTCAAGGGCAAATAGTCCTCATCCTGTTTTTTTACTGCTTAATGTTTTCTTTTTTTGTGAAGGATGTACTTCTTTACTGCCCTGTTATGTTCCTTAAGGGTCTTAGAGAAGTAGTGGGTCCTGTTACCCTTGGAGACGAAGTAAAGGTACTGCGTCTTCTTCGGATACAACACTGCCCTTAACGACAAAAGACCTGGGTTGCATACAGGGCCCTTGGGGAGCCCATATCGGGTGTAGGTATTGTAAGGGGTAGCCTTTCTAAGGTCCTTCCAGGTAAGCCTTCTTTTCTTTATGCGCCGCTCCACCATTATGCCATATTTTACTGTTGGGTCTGCCTGAAGCGGCATGCCCTTTTTCAACCTGTTCCAAAAAACGCTTGCAATTATGGGCTTTTCCTCCTGCACCGCTGCTTCAAGTTCCACAATGGAGGCAAGGGTAACCACCTCATGGATGGTGACGCCAATTTCCTTGGCCCTATTCCCAAACTTATTATTTATCCAGACGTCCCAAAATCTGCTGACAAAGTTTTTTACTATGTCTTTTGCGCTCACACCCTTGGGAAGGAAATAGGAATCTGGAAAGAGATAGCCTTCTGCTGTTTCTTCCTTTATATTTAGCTGCTTGAGAAGGTCCTTGTCGGTAACTGCAGCCATATAGGCCTCCTTTTTCACAAGATTTGCCCTTGCCAGAAGATCCCCAATCTGGAACATGTTGTACCCTTCTGGTATGGTGACAAGATGCTGGACAACCTTTCCAGACACCAGTATTTCAAGGATCTTTTGTGGTGTCATTGATGGGCTTAGCTTGTATTCTCCGGCCTTTATAAGACCTGCCTCCTTTTTGTACCAGGCAAGGACAGTAAAGGCCTCCTTGGATCTTATGAGCCCTTTTTCCTCAAGCAGTTTGGCAACCTGTTTAAAGGAAGTACCCTTGGGGATATCAATAACCACAAAAGATGGGCTGGTGGATACAGGTTCAAGCAGTTTTTTAACGTGTCCGTATCCAATGTATCCGGCAAGAAATACCAGGTAGAGAAAAAAGATGAATTTGAGGTTTAAAAAGATTCTCATATGAAGGAAAATAGATTCTTCTGGATTTTTTTTATAGCCCTGTTTTTGCTTTACCTTTTCCTGTCCTTTCAATCAAAGGGCCGCTATCCGTGAATTTTCCGCCCATCAGGTCTTGATGGAAATTCCCTTTCTATCAAAACAGGATGCACGCCCTCGAAGCTTCCCAAGGCCCCTGCTGCCTCCGGACAAATAAAGGGATACTAATAACAGCGAATCAGCTTCTGGGAAAGTGGCATATTTAGAAAAAGAGATCAATCGAAAGGTTGGTAAGGCCATCCACAGTTACCACCTTTTGAGCCAGGGAGACACCATCATGGCTGCAGTATCTGGAGGGGCTGACAGCCTTGCCATGCTCTATTACCTTTGCCAGTGGAAGAAAAAGGCCCCCATCTCCTTTGATATCGTGCCTGTCTATCTAGAAATGGGCTATAATAAGAAAATGACGTGGCCAGCCTTAAAAGGCCATTTTTCCTCCCTTGGCCTGCCCTTTTATCTGGAAGAAACAGATATCGCCCCCTATGCCCACAGCACTAAAAATCGAGGGAAAAGCCCATGTTTTCTCTGTTCATGGAACAGAAGAAAGAGGCTTTTTGAACTTACCCAGGTCCTTGGATGTAACAAGATAGCCCTTGGCCACAATCTTGATGATCTTATTGAGACCTTTTTTATAAACATGTTTTACAGCGGTGAAATGAGCACCATGCTGCCCAGGCAGGAAATGTTCAATGGCGTAATTACAATAATCAGGCCCCTTGCCCTTGTTGAAAAGGAAAAGATACAAAGGCTTAGCAGGCTCCTTGGGCTTCCTGTTTGTAGGAATGAGTGCCCTTCGGTTTCAAAGAGCAAGAGAGAGGGGATAAGACAGGTGTTAAATTTCCTCTACAAAAATGATAGAAAAATCAGGGGCAATATTGCAAGGGCCATATTCAACATAAGGCCAGAATATCTTCCGGGTCTATTGCCCCGGGCCTGACTATGACAGGGCCTGAGTCTTGGCAATCAACAATGGTTGATGAGGGGCCTGGAGGGATTTCGCCTGCATTCAGATAGTAGTCGGGCTCAAGGTGGGAGAGCTGCTCCTTTACCTGTGCTACTGTCTTGGAAAGACCCATTCCAGAAAGGTTTGCACTAGTTGCGGTAACAGGTTGCCCTACCCTTCTAACAAGCTCCTTGGCAACTGGATGGCTTGAGATTCGAAGCCCCACCTTCTGACTGCCTCCTGTCAAAAAAGGGCTGGCATCCTTTGTGGCAGGAAGAAGGAGGGTAAGCGGACCTGGCCAGAACTTATCTATTATCTTGAATACGTAGTTGGGGATTCGACCCTTTTCTACAGGGGCCTGCGAAAGCTCGTCCACAAGGATCAAAAGGGGCTTGTGAAAGGGCCTTTTCTTGATTTCATAAATTTTTTTAAGTGCCCTTTCATTTTGAATGGAGGCTGCAAGGCCATAGGCGGTCTCTGTGGGAATTACGCACACTCCCCCTTTTTTTATTACCCGAGCAGCCTCCTCTATCTTTTCTAAAAGGTCTTTGTCCATTGGTAAGCAAGCCTAACAGGCTAAAGAAGCTCCTTTTGGTTTAGTTTTCTGATCTTCTCTTTCTGATCCTTTCTGAAATCAGACAACTTTTTCTGAAGTTCCTCATCTGCAAGAGAAAGTATCTCAATGGCGAAAAGTGCAGCATTTTTGGCTCCAGCCTTTCCGATTCCCATGGAAGCCACTGGAATTCCTGGAGGCATCTGGACAGTGGAAAAAAGGGCATCAAGACCATTAAGGGAACTGCTGTCAATGGGGACTCCAATGACAGGCAATGTGGTGTGGGAGGCAATTACACCTGCAAGGTGCGCGGCCATTCCTGCTCCTGCAATGATCACCTTTATCCCCCGTGCCCTGGCAGATCTTGCAAACTCAGCAGTAAGATCAGGGCTCCTGTGGGCTGAAAGCACCTTTACCTCATAGTTTATTCCAAAGTCCTTTAGGGTGTCTGCTGCCTTTTCCATGACCTTGGCGTCACTCTTACTTCCCATTACTATGGAGACGGCAGGAGCACACAGGTGCTTCAGGGCCTTCTGGCCAATGTCTTTTCTGTAGTGCATTCCTTCCCAGCTTATTCGGGATACTGCCTGGTATGCCCTGTCTATGGCCTCCTTGATGGTTACTCCAAGGGCAGTTACACCAAGTACCCTGCCTCCTGCAGTCACAAACTTTCCGTCTTTAAGGGCCGTGCCTGCATGAAAGACCATGACGTCTTTCATCTTTTCCACCTCTTCAAGCCCCTCTATCACCTTGCCCTTTTCGTACTTTCCGGGATAGCCCCCTGAGGCCAGAACCACGCACACGGCAGCCCTTTCATCCCACTCCAAATCAAGCTCCTTGAGCCTGCCCTCCAAGGCAGCCTCCACCACGTCAAGCAGATCCGTCTTTAGCCTCATGAGGATAGGTTGGGCCTCGGGGTCACCAAAGCGGCAGTTGAATTCAAGCACCTTGGGTTCCCTGTCCTTAATTATGAGACCCCCGTAAAGAACACCCTTGTAAGGCCTTCCTTCTGAGGCCATTGCCTCAACGGTGGGGATCATTATGTCTTTCATGATCTCTTTAAAGAGCTTCCTGTCAACCACTGGTGCAGGAGAGTATGCGCCCATGCCCCCTGTATTTGGACCCTTGTCGTTGTCATAAACGGCCTTGTGATCCTGGGAGGTGGCAAGTGGAAGCACTTTTTCACCATCGGTGATGGCCATGAAAGAGGCTTCCTCCCCCTGGAGAAACTCTTCCACAATGAGTCTGTTTCCTGCCTCTCCAAAGGCCTTTTTCACAAGGACCTCATCTATTGCATTAAAGGCCTCATCCATGGTGAAACAGAGGATAACACCCTTTCCTGCCGCAAGGCCGTCTGCCTTTATAACCACTGGAACGCCTGTTTCATCCCTTACAAATTCCTTTGCCGCATCAGGGTCAGTAAAGACCTTGTATTTTCCAGTGGGAATAGAATATTTTGAAAGAAGATCCTTGGTAAAGACCTTGCTCGCCTCTATCTCCGCGGCCTTTTTCTTTGGGCCAAAGCAGACAAGCCCGTTTTCCTCGAATAGATCCACAATCCCTTGGGCAAGCGGCGCCTCAGGCCCAACTATTGTTATGTCGATCTTCTTATCCCGTGCAAAGTCCAAAAGGCCTTCAAGGTCAGAAGCAGAGATGTCAACGCAGGTGGCGTCCCGGGCAATGCCGGCATTTCCAGGTGCGCAGTAGACCGTATCCACCCTTGGGCTTTGGGCGAACTTCCAGCAAAGGGCATGCTCCCTTCCGCCAGAACCAACTACCAGTATATTCTTTTTTGCAGCCATTTCCCCTCCCGTTTTTTTGAAAACTACTACTAATAGCCACACACTTACTGGTCAAGACCGGCTTTATTGCTTATATAATGGTTATATGGCATTTTTTCGAAAAGGCGTAAAGGTTGGAGAGTTCTGGCACAATAAGTACCTCATTGCCATCGTCTTTCTGCTCACCCTTTTTAGTGTCATTGCAACCATTAGCGCCGTTTCCAGTTACCGCATCTCCATAGAAGGCTCAAGGCACCTTCTTGAAACAAGGGCAACGGACATAGCAGTGAACCTGGGCTTTGCCCTTGAAAGGCTGGGTCTAAATACTGAGCTGTTTCCGGATCTTGTTGCCTCGGACAGGTGGGAATACCTGGCCTTTCTTGCCCTGATAGACAAGGACATGACCTGCATTCTCCATTCCAACCAGAAACTTATCGGGAGAAAAATAAATGACAGCTCTGTAAAAAAGGTCTTCAAACTGGAAAGAATTGTTACCCACTTTGAAAAACTGGCCACTGGAGAGGAGGTCTTCATTCTGGATTTCCCCCTGAAGCTACATCTCAGCGACATGAACAGAGTCGCAAGAAGTGGATGGGATGGACCTGTAATGGAAGTAAAGCCTGGCCAGGAGGCCATCAGACCCCTTCCTGCCCTGAAAATCTTCTGCCTGAGGGTGGCCCTTCACCCCTGGCCTGCCTTTTCCATAGAGAGAAAGGCCAAGTTTCAACTGGTGATGATACTTTCATCCATTGTCCTTTTGTGGATGCTTGCGGGCTTTTTTATAAGGGCCTGGAAGAAAAACTATCTACTTGAAAAGAGCCTTGCGGAAAAGGAAAGGATGGCTGCCCTGGGTCAGATGGCAGCGGTTCTTGCCCATGAAATACGTAACCCCTTGAGCACCATAAAGGGCTTTGCCCAGATCCACATGGAGGACTCCAAAGACCCTGATATCAAGGAAGACATGGAGATTATAGTTGAGCAGGTTGCAAGGCTTGAAAGGCTGACCTCAAACCTCCTTGTCTATGCAAAACCCACGGAAATCTATCTTGAAAGCTTTGAGGTTCAGGAGCTTTGCAGGGAGCTCAAACGCAGTATACCTGTGGATGAGGAGAAAATGGAATTGGAACTTGACTGCGAGGGTCAGGAGGTTACTGCCGACAGGTCAAAGATTATCCAGATAGTGATTAACCTTGTGCAAAATTCCATTGAGGCCCTTAAGGACAGCCCATCAAGGGGCAGGATTCGTGTAAGAATCAGAGCCCTTGAGGAGGGGCTTGATATCTTGGTTGAGGATTCAGGGCCTGGATTCCCGGACGATATAAAAGAAAGGATGTTTCAGCCCTTTTTTACCACCAAGACAAAGGGCACGGGACTTGGCCTTGCAATAGTCAAGAGACTTTGCGATGCAATGCATGGTGAGATAGAAACTGGAGAAAGCAAGTTTGGCGGGGCCCGTATCCACATCTTCATACCCACCTTGGAGGAAGAGGAGTAATGGCCAGGGATAAAAGGCTTTTCGTCTGCGATGCGTGCGGTTTTCAATCTGTAAAGTGGCTCGGACGGTGCCCTGAATGTAACACGTGGGACAGTATGAGCGAGGTGCAAAATACGGTAAAAAAAAAGACAGAGGGTGTGGGTTTTATATCAGGAGAAGAGATTTGCAGTCTCGGAGAAATCAAACCGGGCCAGGAAGAAGAACGCTATGTCACGGGCATGGAAGAGTTTGACAGGGTCCTTGGAGGCGGCATAGTCCCAGGCTCCTTGGTTCTTCTTGGTGGTGAGCCTGGAATCGGAAAGTCAACGCTTCTTATCCAGGTCTTATCTCTTTTGGCAGACAAGGGGCTTAAGGTCTTATACGCCTCTGGGGAAGAATCGGCAAGCCAGATAGGAATGCGCGCTCAAAGACTTGGTGTCAGCAAGGATGTGCTTCTTCTATGTAACCCCCAAATAGAGGTGATTTTAAAACACGTTCTGGAGGAGCGCCCCCATATCCTGGCCGTGGACTCCATGCAGACCCTTTACTGCCAGGAGGTTTCATCCCTTCCAGGAAGCATGGGACAGGTGAAGGCCGCCTCTTCTGCCCTGATGAATCTTGCCAAGGGGATTGTCATGCCAGTTTTAATGGTGGGCCATGTAACCAAGGAAGGTGCCATTGCCGGTCCAAGGGCCCTGGAACACCTGGTTGACACGGTACTTTACTTTGAGGGGGAAAGGACCCAGGGATTCAGGATACTTCGCACAGTAAAGAACAGGTTTGGCCCCACCCATGAGATAGGTATCTTTGAGATGAAGGACAGGGGCCTTTCACAGGTCCCAAATCCATCAAATCTCTTCCTTCAACACAGGAATCAAAGGGTTGCCGGATCTGCCATTTTCCCCTGCATCGAGGGGACCAGGCCTTTGATGGTAGAGATCCAGGCCCTCGTAAACCAGTCCTATCTTGCCCTTCCAAGGCGCACCACAGCTGGCTTTGATTCAAACAGGCTTGCGCTCCTTACCGCCGTAATGGAAAAGATTCTAGGAACCGCCCTTTTTGACAAGGACATATTTGTAAACGTTGTTGGAGGGCTGAAGATATCAGAGCCAGCGGCAGATCTCCCGCTCATCTGCGCGGTGCTTTCAAGTTTTTTTGACAAACCCCTCCCAGAATCCATTGCCATCCTTGGAGAGGTGGGACTAACTGGTGAGATAAGACCAGTATCCAATATGGAACTCAGGGTAAAGGAGGCTCAACGGCTGGGTATGGACTGGGTTCTCGTTCCCAAGTTGGCCAAAATCAGAGCAAGAGATGGCATGAAAGTCAAGAGCCTTGGCCACATAAGCCAGTTGCCTGATATCCTTTTTTCCTGATGGCTGCCAAACCTGCCAGGGGATGCGTTATCTTTGAATCTGCCTGCATTTCAGGTGTTTAATTCCTTGACACCAAAATGAAGCTATCCTAAACTTTTCACTTTCAAAAGGGACCCCAAATCATAGCCATGAAATTTATATCCCATTAAAATATTTCAAAAAGGAGAAGTAATATGTCCAGTGACAAGATTATCCAGGTGACCGATGCAGATTTTGATGAAAAGGTGCTTAAGAACGAATTACCAGTGTTGGTCGATTTTTGGGCAGCGTGGTGTGGGCCGTGCAGGGCCATTGCTCCGGTTATTGATCAGCTGGCAGACGAGTATGATGGCAAGGTGGTTATTGCAAAAATGAATGTCGATGAAAATCCGGCAACTCCAGGCCGTTTTGGCATAAGGGCCATACCTACTCTGATCCTTTTTAATGATGGAAACGTGGTAGAGCAGATAACAGGCGCCGTTGGCAAGACCGTTATAGAAAACGCCCTTTCAAAGGTTGCCTAAATGATCCATGACCTTGTAATAGTTGGCGGCGGCCCCGCTGGCTTGGCTGCCGCCATTTACGCGGGACGTGCCAAGCTGGAAGGCTTTATCCTTGAAAAGATGAGCCCCGGGGGACAGGTCCTTATTACAGACCTTGTGGAAAACTACCCCGGATTTCCAGAGGGCATCACAGGCTTTGAGCTGGTTGAAAAGCTCTCGGCCCATGCCCAGAAATTTGGATTTGGTGTTGAAAATGGAGAGGTCCAGAAAATTGAGGTAGAGGGTGAAAATTTCAATTTGATCCTTACCGATGATAGGACCATTACCTCAAAAACGGTTATAGTGGCAACTGGTGCCACCCACAGGAGACTTGGGGTGGAAGGGGAAGAAAAACTTACTGGTCGCGGGGTTTCCTACTGTGCAACCTGTGACGGACCCTTTTTCAGAGACCAGGTGGTTGCCGTGGTGGGAGGCGGTGACAGCGCCGTCCAGGAGGCGATATTCCTCACAAAGTTTGCCAAAAAGGTCTTTCTTATTCACCGCAGGGACGAACTGAGGGCCATAAAGATCCTTCAGGAACGGGCCTTTTCCAATGAGAAGATAGAATTCATCTGGGACTCTATTGTTGAAGCAATAGAGGGCAAGGATCAGGTGGAATCAATCCGTATATTTAACAAAAAGAGCGGCGAGGTCACAGACCTTCCCGTTGACGGGGTCTTTATATTCATCGGAATAGAACCGGTTACTGGTTTTGTAAGGGACCTGGTAAAGACCGATGAACGTGGTTTTATCAAGACGGATGAATGGATGCGCACCTCTGTGAAAGGCATCTACGCTGCCGGAGATTGCAGACGTAAGCCCCTGTTGCAAATTGTTACTGCGGTGGCGGAAGGAGCCACTGCTGCATACGCTGTGGAACACGACCTATCATGAAAAAAATCCTTTCTTTATTGATTGTCTGCCTCTTATTTTCATCAACCCTTTTTCTGGGAGGCTGCTCAAGCAAATCTGGAGATTCCTGGTTAAAGAGGATTTTTTCTCCCCAGGAGGAGGAAGAGGGGCCTGTACCTCCAGAGGCCCAGCTAACAGCAAAGGCCATGCACTATTTTGAAATAGGCAGGTATCTTCTTGCAGAAGAGGAATTCAAAAAAATCAGGGACAGGTACCCCTTCAGCCCTTACGCTACCGTTGCTGAACTTCGTCTTGCCGACTGCAAGTACTACCAGGGCCTTTATGAGGAGGCAATTCCCCTTTACCAGGACTTTGAAAATCTCCATCCCACAAACGAGGCGATTCCCTACGTTATTTTTCAGATAGGAAGCTGCTATTACCACCTGATGGACACCCCGGACAGGGATCAAACAAGTACCCACAAGATGATTGAGACCTATACCAGGCTCATTAGCCGATATCCTGACAGTCCCTTCACCCTGGAGGCACAAAGAAGGATAAAGGAAGGCAGGGCAGTTCTGGCTGAACACGAATATGTGGTTGCACACTGGTACTTCAGGACTGATCACATTCCACAGGCCATCAAGCGGCTTGAAAATATCATCACCCTTTATCCTGACACCCCCATCTATCACAAGGCAGTCATGAAGATTGCCGAGTACAAGGACGTTGCTGAACATTTGGATGAGTACGTAAAGGCAGAAGAAAAGAAGGAAGAGGAGAAGAAATTGAATCACCATCCCTGGTGGAAAAACCTCTGGCCCTTCTAGCCCTGAAATTTCTGGTCCTTTTGGGCTTAAATATTCAGATTTTTCAAAACGGTTAATCTTAAAGTATATCTTTAATAAATCATGGTAGTTGAGAGCGTACTCCTCCTCTCCCTGCTTCTGTGGATATTGATTTTACTTCTTCCGTGGCAGCCCTGGCGTACAAAGGAGCGGTTTGATTCATGCGATGTACGTGAAAGCAAGCTTCTCAGGGATGTGACGGTTCTTATCCCTGCAAGGAATGAGGCAGCTTCAATCCACCACTGCCTTACTTCTCTTCTTGGCCAGCCAGGAGCACTCAAGATCATAGTGATAGATGACTGTTCGGACGATTGCACAGGCAGAGTCGCACAAGATATCCTTGGAGACAGGGGCAAGGTCATAAGGGGCACAACTCTTCCTCAGGGGTGGAGCGGAAAGCTCTGGGCCCTTGAGCAGGGATTAAGGGAGGTGAAGACAAGCTACGTTCTGCTCCTTGATGCAGATATTGTAGTTGAAAAGGGGGTTGTTTCATCCGCCCTATCCTTCATGATGAAAAATAATATAGATCTTTTTTCTCTCATGGCCTGGCTTCACATGAAACTCCCGGTTGAGAGGCTCTTTCTTCCTGCCTTTGTCTATTTTTTTAAGCTCATCTATCCCTTTTCCCTCGTAAACAAAAAAGGATATTTTGTCGCAGCTGCTGCCGGGGGCTTTATCCTCACAAAGACGATACTTTTAAGGCAAACAGGAGCATTTTCCGCCATAAGGGATTGCATCATAGACGATTGCAACCTGGCAAGACTGGTAAAAAGAAATGGCGGAACCCTGTTTCTTGGACTGACCCACTGTGTTAAAAGCATAAGGCAGTACAAGGGCCTTGATGAGATATGGAAGATGGTTGAAAGAACCGCTTACGTGCAGCTTGGTTATAATCCCTTGCTTCTCCTAGCTACCACGGGCCTTATGGCCCTGGCCTTTGTCGTTCCGTTTATTGGGCTTGTTTATGGCCATTATTTGACCTTGGTCATGTCTTTTTTGACGCTTTTTGCTATGGCTATTTCATACAGGCCTGTTTTGAAGTATTATTTTCTTCCAGACTGGCTGTGTTTAAGCCTTCCATTGGTTGCTGTCATGTACATGGCCATGACATGGTCATCGGCAATAAGATATTATTTTGGTGCGGGAGCCTCCTGGAAAGGAAGGACCTACAGAAAACAAGATTGAGATTATGGGTAAAGAGAGCTTAAAAATCATTTTGGCACAGCCCAGGGGTTTTTGTGCAGGGGTAAAGAGGGCAATAAAGATAGTTGAAACGGCACTTGAGCGTTATGGTGAGCCTGTATGGGTATTACATGAAATAGTCCATAATACCCACGTAATAAAAAACCTTACTGGGGCTGGGGCCAGGTTTGTGGAAGATATTGATGAGATTCCCTCAGGTTCCATTACCATTTTCAGTGCCCACGGTGTCTCTACGGCTGTTGAACAAAGGGCAAAGGACAAGGGTCTCAAGGTTATTGATGCCACGTGTCCCCTGGTAAAAAAGGTGCATCATCAGGCCATGCGGTACAATAAGTCCGGGCATGAAATCATTATTATTGGCCATCATGGACATCCTGAGGTAGAAGGCACCCTTGGAAGGGTTGATGGCAAGGTGGTGGTTGTTTCTACAATTGAGGATATAAGGAGACTTGAGCTTGCAAACCCTGAAAAAGTGGCCTATGTCACCCAGACCACTCTCAGCACAGACGACACCCGCGAGCTTATAGAGGAGCTTAACAGGAGGTTTCCAAACATAAAGGGACCTGATCTCAAGGACATATGTTATGCCACCCAGAGCCGGCAGGATGCAGTAAGAAAACTTGCTGAGGAAGTCGATATGCTGCTGGTTGTTGGTTCCCAGAACAGTTCAAATTCAAACAGGCTAAGGGAAACGGGAAGCGCAAGGGGCCTTGATGCCTACCTGGTTGATAATGCAGATCATGTAGATCTGGCCTGGTTTAACGGAAAGTCCGTTGTTGGCATAACAGCGGGTGCATCTGCCCCGGAGGTCCTTGTGCAGGACATCATAAGAATGTTGGGAGAACACTTTGAGCTAGATGTTCGACCCCAAAATGGGAAACAGGAAACCATGCAGTTTAAACTTCCAAGGTTTCCAGATTTTAATTAGGCTAGTTCAAGACCATGTCTTCTGCAAAACCCATAAAAATTGCCGTAGGTTCTGAAGAGACCAGTTCCAAGGGACTCTTTCTTGGACTTGTTGCCGTAACCAGCCTTTTCATATGTATTTTCCTCGTTTCCCTCTGGGTGGTACCATATTTTGGTTTTGATGCAATCCATCCATGGGCCAAGTGGGTTGCAGCAATTTTTGTTGGCACAGCACTTATCCTGGTCTTGTGGGTAACCATAGGGCTTCTTCTAAATGCCACCACTGGCAGGTATCTTCCCTTTTTCAGGAAACTGAGAGGGGTCAGTGTAAAGCTCTTTCTTCCAGTGATGATAATCATAGGAAGGCTATTTGGGATATCCAAGAACAAGATTCGATCCTCCTTCATAAGGGTAAACAATGAGCTGGTCCTATCTGAAGCAAAAACATATAAGCCGGACGAGATGCTCATGCTTATGCCCCACTGCCTCCAAAACAGCAGGTGCAAGATAAGGCTAACCTACAACGTGAGGAACTGCAAAAGATGCGGCAAGTGTTCCATTGCAGGGCTTCTTGAACTAAGTGACAAGTACGACATACACCTTGCCGTGGCCACTGGAGGTACCATAGCAAGAAGAATCGTTGTGGAAAGAAGGCCACGGCTCATACTTGCAGTTGCATGCCAAAGGGACCTTGCCAGCGGCATACAGGATACCTACCCACTGCCTGTCTTTGGCATACTCAATTTGAGACCTCACGGTCCCTGTCTTGATACCCTCGTCCCACTAGATATTCTAGAGGCGGCCATAAGGCGTTTTCTGGATTCGAGATTCTATCCGGAAAGCGTTGATAACAGTCCAATTTCGGTCCCACCCATAGATTAAAGTTACAGGAGCAAAGATGTCCATACCCCTTATCCAGCAGCTTCGACTGGGAGGCTACATAACCCGAAAGATGATTTCAGGGAACGATAAATTCCCCCTGGTCCTCATGCTAGAACCCCTTTTTCTCTGCAACCTCAACTGCAAGGGGTGCGGAAAGACAGCCTACCCTCCAGAGATTTTAAAAAAGAGGATGTCCGTTGAGGAATGCATCCGTGCAGTGGAAGAGTGCGGCGCACCTGTGGTATCCATTCCCGGAGGAGAACCCCTACTTCATCCTGAAATACATCTTATTGTAAAAGAGCTAGTCAATAGGAAAAAATTTGTTTACCTGTGCACCAACGCACTTTTGGTCAAAAAACGCATAGATGATTTCACACCTTCCTCTTATCTCACATTCAATATCCATCTGGACGGCCTGGCTGAAAGGCACGACTCCTTGGTAGGTGCCAAGGGCACCTTTGATTCCGCAGTGGAGTCAATAAGGCTCCTGCTCTCTAAGGGTTTCAGGGTCACCACCAATACCACCTTTTTTTACGGGGAGACTCCCGAATCTGCCGAAAAATTTCTTGACTTTGTTACCGGCCTGAATGTGGAGGCCATGACAATTTCTGCTGGATTCAGCTATGAAAAGGCAAAGGCTCAGGACAACTTCCTTACAAGACAGACAACAATTGAGCTTTTCCGCGGCATCTTTGACATCCAGAGGCGTAAGAAAAAGAAATGGAAATTCAACCACAGTATCCTCTATCTTGATTTTCTTGCTGGCAACCAGGATTATCAGTGCACCCCTTGGGGCAACCCCACAAGAAATATGTTTGGCTGGCAATGGCCCTGCTATCTCTTAAACGATGGATACGTTCCCACTTACAGGGAACTCATTGAAAAAACCAACTGGAGCCGGTACGGAAGGGGGCGGGATCCAAGGTGTGAAAACTGTATGGTCCACTGCGGATACGAACCTACAGCCGTTGTGGATACGGTCAAACACCCCCTTAAGGCCCTTAAGGTGACACTGAGGGGAATTAAAACCACTTGATCTTAAGCGGGAGACTTTCTGCCCTCTTTGTTCCCATTTTTCCCGTCCTTTTTCTCATATTGCCAAAAGAGCTTTGCGAACAGAAAACCTGACAGAAATACCATTGCCGGGACGAGAACGATTTCAGGAAATGCCCTGTTCTCGGCATTTACCAGGGAAAGGGCCGAAAGCACCAGGCAGAAGAGATAGCCTGTGCGCCTGTAACGCATGATTTCCCTAAGTATGTAAATATTCACAGTGGGAACAACCATGGCTAGCAGCATGACTATGCTTAACTGTCCAAAGGACAGGGCAAAGTAGAGTTTCTTGATGGTGATAAAAAGCAGTATGAAAAAAAGGGAAAGATTTACGAACTGGTATCTGACCCTGTCTTCGGGGTAGGAGATGTTCTTCAGATAAAAATCCAGCTCCCCGTCTTTATCATCCTTTTTTAAAAGATTTCTTATCTTCTCCTTGGTGTAGCCCTTTGCAAGCAGCTCTTCCACCCTGTCTTCGAGAAAGGCAGCCATCTATTTGATTATACCCTTGGAAATCAAATATTCTGTAAAGTCATCCAGAAACGTAAAGAGAACCTGGTTCATGGCATCGAAATCGTGGACCTCATCCAGGACGACTTCAGGTCTTTGTATATACTCACCTTCTTCCAGCATTTCATCGCCACAGTGCCGCACGAGATTTTCAAGACCCTCTCTGGTGCTTTCTATGTGAAATTGAAATCCCACTATCCTGTTTTCAAAAACAAAGGCCTGGTTTGCGCAACCTGAGGAACTAGCAATGTGGAGTGCGCCCTTTGGAATGTCAAAGGTGTCCCCATGCCAGTGAAGGGCCTCAAATGTTGCTGGCATCCTGCCAAAGATGGGAGAATCCCAGCCAAGGGGTGTCAAAGAGACAGGAAAAAATCCAATTTCCTTGTAAAGATTCTTGTGTACACCTGCACCCAGGGCCTCTGCCAGAAGCTGTGCACCGAGACAAATCCCAATGGCTGCACCATTTTTTTCAATCGTATCCTTTATTAACGCCTTTTCATCCCTAAGCCAGGGGTATTCATCTTCGTCATGGACACCCATTGGGCCGCCCATGATTACTAAGAGATCAAAATCGTCTGAATTCGGCAAGGATTCGTTTTCGTAAAGCCTGGTATAAGTTTCTTCATGGCCCCTGGTCTTGGCCCAGGTGCTTATTGCCTGAGGGCCCTCAAATGGCACATGCATAAGGTAGTGAATTTTCATTTCCTCTATGCCTCCTGCCCAGGTGCGTGCCATTTCTTAAATAGCGCCTGCTGGGCAAGCTCAAGCCGTTCTTTGTAGCACCTTCTCACCGTTTCTATATCCGCCAGGTAGTAATCCAGTTCCGGCATAGTAAGGGCCTGATGGCCATCGCAGAGGGCCATCTCAGGACGGGGGTGAAATTCCGTGAGCACCATGTTGGCTCCAGCTATTAGTCCCTGGGCAGTTACGTGAAATATGTCAAAGATTCCATCCGGGGCCCTGTCCTTGCTGCCCACCGAGTGTGTCGGATCAATGCACACCGGCAGCCTGGTAAGCCTCTTTACAACAGGTACGTGGGCAAAATCCACCAGGTTCCTGTGGGGGTCGCCAAGTCTGGATTGGACACCCCTTAGGCAAAATACAATGTTCCTGTTTCCCTCACTTGCAATGTATTCGCAGGCATTCAGGGAGTCTTCAAGGCTCAGCCCCATACCCCTTTTGTACAGCACAGGGAATTCCTGCTGAGAGCCGGCCGCCTTTAGCAGCTCAAAATTCTGGGCGTTTCTTGTTCCGATTTGGAGCATCACACCGGTGGGCCTTCCTGCATCCTCCAAGGCCCTGTAGATTTCCTCGATGTGTATCTCCTTTAACACCTCCATGGCAATAACCTTGATATCGTACTTGCCAGCAAGCTCAAACAGCCACGGCAGGCAGGCCTTGCCATGTCCCTGAAAATCGTAGGGGCTTGTTCTCGGTTTGTATACACCCATACGTGCGGTCTTAAGGCCTGTGCGTTTCATATTTCTAAAGATGGTTTCTACATTGTCCGGTGTATCCACTGCACACGGACCTATAAAACAGTTAAAGTTTTGCTGGCTGAACTCTACGGTGTTGTAAACAAAACCAACATCATCCACCTGCCCACCATGTCTGCCTATCTGTCGGTACTTGCTGGAAACCCTTACCACCTTTTCCACTCCTGGCATTCTTTCTATGACCTCTGAGGGGATATGGTGGGTTGGTCCTATGAGATATATCTCATTAACAACACGGTGGGCACCGCGTACACCTGAAGACCTCGTCTGAATGTCTTCAAATTGGGAAAGAAAATCCAACAGCTTTTGTACCTCAGGACCAGAAGGGTCCACATCAGGCTTCATTATTATTATCATTTTTAACTATCTCACTCCTGCCAACTTAATAAATATCAGGTTGTCTAAATCAATAAAAAAACTAATACAAAATTGCAGGGTTTAAAAGGATAAGATGAATCTTCAATGGCCTTGATAAATTGCATAAAAAAAGCCGGCACAAGCCGGCTAAAAATTTGCTGGGGCAAGGTCTTACTTTACGGCTTCTGACAAACGGGAGCCAGGACGAAATTTTACCACCTTCTTGGCAGGAATCTTCATCTTCTTCCCTGTCTGTGGATTCCGGCCTGTTCTGGCCTTTCTTTTAGTTACGTAGAAAGTTCCAAAACCCACCAGTGTAACCTTGTCCCCAGAACTTACGGCATCCATGACTGCATCCATAAAGGCGTTAAGCGCCCTTTCTGCAGCAGCCTTGGAAATTCCAGCTCCTGTAGCCATCTGTTCAACCAACTGTGATTTATTCATGAAGGCCCTCCCGATATTAAATTTTTGCCCAAATATGAGCATGTTTTCATTATCTTATGGAAAAGAGGGCAAAAGGCAAGTGCTTTTTTATAAAAAAACAAAAAAAAACCTCAAAAAATTAACAAAAGGGTGTTTTTCCTGTCTCAAGCCCAAAATAAAGGGCCGTCAGTCTTTGTTGGGTCAACCTTTCACCCCTTTCCAGTTTGGTTGCAAGGCAGGATTCTGAAGGAATATTCCAGAAGCTGTACCCCCATTCCTTTAGATATGATCTTATCTCTGTCTTTCTAAAACCGTAATCAGCAAGAGGCGTCTGTACCCTAAGTTCCTGCAATGCGAAAAGCCCAGGCCTCTCCCGGAAAAGGTCATCAAACTGGGTACCGTCCAAGATGAGACGACATTCACCATCTATTTTTCTGACCTTTTCTTTTAGTAAACTGTACATGTTCTTTTTGCAGAAGTAGCAACGTAAACGGTCGTTTCTGGCTATCTCATCAATGGCAAGGGGGTGCCAGTTAAAGCGGATAAGCGGAATCCCAACCTCTTCTGAAATCTTTTGTGCATTTTCTATGGCAAAGGGAGGCAGGAGGCAAGAGACAGCCAGAACCGGATAGATTGGAACACATGCCCACCTTTTTGCAGATGCAAGGACAAAGGCACTGTCTACCCCGCCTGAAAAGCCAATTGCAAAGGGGCAGGACAACCTCTCCCAAAACGCCTTTAGCCTTAAAAGCCTTTCCTTCAAGGCATTATCTCATGAAGGCAGCCTGTCCTGTGGTTCTCCAAGAAGGAACCTGCCGTCTTCAATCCATTTTTTCAGGATCGTGGCAATCTCCCTAGCCCTCATGTAGCTTGATAGAGGTGCGGTTTTTACCCTCTTTCCATTTATCTCTATCTCACCGCTTTTGAGCTCGGCATAGGTAACTTCCCTTATTGATTCGCCCTCCCCTTTGGGGTAAGCGGCCCCATAATCCACTACCTGCGTTACGATTTCGTCGTCCCCTACGCCTGTGTATTGTGCCATCTCCTCGTTAAGGACTGGAATGGGGACACCAAGGCCAACTGCCAAAGAACAGCCGTAACCCAGAAGGCTTACACCCACCAGCCATCTCGGTGACATCTGCTTAAGGTCACCTGTGACCATAAGGGTCCCAGCAGGCCTTTTGGGCATTCCCTTTTCCGTTCGTGGCACATCCGGATTGTGCTGGGTCCCTGGTCCTACCACATAACCCATGCCGCCTCCAAGAAATATTCGTGTCCCAATGCCAATGGTCTTGTAAAAGGGATCATTAAAAAGGGGGCTAAGCTGTCCTGCAGTGCAGTAATTGGCATTTCCCATTCGTGGTTTCAATGTCCCCATGTAGGTAAAGACCGTTTTGTTGGTGAGGTTAATGGCGCAGTTGTAATTCTGATAGCTGTTTCTGGGGTTACATAGTTGGGCAAATGGAAAGTCCTTGAGACAGACCTTCTTTTCAACGCGCCTTTTGGGGTAGCAGTGGGTTCCGTAGGCCTCGGCCCTAAGATGAATGCTCCTTCCTGCAACAAGGTCATGAATCACATGGCCTCCGCCGTAAAGAAACTCACCTGGATATATCTTGTTGAGGGGGTCATCCTCCCGAGGTTCCGTAGCGCCTATGTAGGCATCAACGGCTGCAAGGCCAGCATAGGTGGGCACCCCGTTCAGCCAGACCTTCGCTGCCTTTATCCCTGGCTTTGTATGTCCTATATTTATGAAGGCCCCGGAGGAACACATGGGCGAGAAGGTCCCGGTTGTCACCACGTCAACCTCCCTGGCCGCCTTGACTGCCCCCTTTTTGCGGACTATTCCCACCATTTCCTCGGCAGTGACAACTACTGCCTTACCCTCTTTGATCTTCTGATTTATCTCTTGAAAGCTCTTGTTGACTTGAAAATTGGGCATGGTTTTTTCTTTCCCGTTATTACTCCATGAGGGCCAGGACCTTGTGGCCGCTTTGTTCTATTCTCTGAATTATTGGTTTGACATCGGTCTTCTTGAGCCTTATGTAATAGACCTTCTTTCTGGAAGATTGGGTGTCCACCCCAACACTTATGATCTTGCTGCCCATCTCTTTAATGAGCTTTAAAATGTCGTCAATGCTACCCTTCTTTTCATTAAGCAGCACGTCCAGCCTGGTGCTCTCTTCCAGGAGCCCCAAAAGTTCTATAAAGGCCCCAAGGATATCAGTGATTGTGATTATTCCCACAAGCTTTCTTTTATCAAGAACCGGAAGTCCGCCTATCTTGTATTCATGAATCAGGCGTGCCGCATAGTCTACACTGGCATTGGAATCAACGGTGATTGGATTTATTATCATGACATCAGAAGTGGTCAGTTCATTCAACATGTCAGTAAGCAGGTATTGCCTTAAATTGCTTTCGGTTACAAAACCAAGCATCCTGTCCCCATCTACAACTGGCAGATGCCTTATGGAATGACGATGCATTATCTCAATGGCGTTTCTGAGATCTGCATCAGGAGAAATTGTGACCACATTTTTGTTCATCCAGTTCTTGACCTTCACTTTTACTCACCTGTCTCCTTGATTGGCACCATTTGGGCTGTTGCACAACGGATTCTATAATATGGTAGTAAAATCATCATTTCAATGAAAAAAGCGTGTTTGCCTCCTCATGGATGGTTTACAGGGCAACCTTAAAAGATTAAAAAGGATTAAACCAAAATTTATCAACAATTCACTCTTAAGTAAGGAGGTCTTATGGCAAAACACAAAAAGAGAGAAAGGGAAAGGGAGATCGAAAGAAGGAGGAGACGCAGGAAAAAGAGAATGAAACTAAGGGCCAAGGGGCTTTTGCCACCTGCCGAGGAATCAAAATAGTTATACCATCTTTTTATCAATACCGGCGCGACACCTGGGTCAGTCCCTAAAAGTATTCATGATGGATGCGGCCAAAAGGGCTGCTCCCACTCCGTTATCAATGTTTACAACGCCTATGCCAGGTGCGCAGGAATTTAGCATGGCAAGAAGGGGGGCAATGCCTCCCAGGTTTGACCCATAGCCTGTGCTTGTAGGAACGGCAATTACAGGGGCCCTTACAATGCCGGCAATTACGCTAGGCAAGGCCCCTTCCATGCCGGCAACTGCAATAATGACCTTTGCCTTACGAAGCGTGTCCAGGTGATCAAACATCCTGTGGATGCCTGCAACCCCAACATCTGAAAGTATTTCGCAGCTGACACCTGAAATCTTCAAACACACCCTTGCCTCTCTGGCCACGGGAAGGTCAGCAGTTCCGGCAGTAACTATCAACACGCCATTCCTCAGGTCTTTCCCTTCACTTTCTTCAGGCAGATATGAAAGGCACCTGGAAATGGCGTCATACCTAAGGCTCGAAAACTTTTTTATCAAAAATTCTGCCTTATCTACATCAAGCCTTGTGACCAGAAAGGGCATACCCTTTTGGGTGAACCTCTTTGCCAGCTCTAAGAGTTGCTCTCTGTCTTTTCCGGGGCCATAAACGATCTCTGGAAGGCCCTTTCTCACCTCTCTGTGGTGGTCAAAAAGTATGTTATCTATTCCTTCGTAGGGGAGTCGACTTAGGGCCTCAAGGGCATCATCAATGCCAATTTCGCCTTTTTGAAGGCGTTTTAGAAGCCGTTTAAGGGCATTTTGGTCCATTAAATAGATTAATGCAGGTTATTTCAAATAGGTTTTCAAGGGCTCCAGTTGTTTTTCAAACTGACTTGATATCTCAGCAGAGATCTTGTTCCACTCATCCTGCATGGAAGCCAGGGCGTTCATCTCCTCTGGAGTCATGGCCATCATCCCCCCCTGCCCCTTGGAACCGAGGGATGCCTTTAGCTGCTGCTGGAACTGTTGCTTGTAATTTTGAAGTGTCTGTTCGTAATTCTTAAGGAGGTATTCCATCTGGGGTATTATCTGCTCGGCAATGCTTCCTTTTATCTCCCTGAGTCCCTTGAATGCCTGCTGGATGGTATCCCAGTGCTCCTTTTCCCTGGGAAGAGTGACATTTCTAAGTAGAACCTCGGTTGCGCCTTTAAGAACCGTCTGGATGAACTCAGGAGGGATGTCAGAAAGCCCCTCCTGGAAGGAATCGAACTTGCCCTTCAAAAAGGCGGCCGCCCTTTTCTTTCCCTCTTCTTCCCATTTTTGGGCCTCCAACTCCTCCTTTGAAAGTTTGCCAAGCCTGTCTGCCTTTTCTAGTGCTATTTCAAGGGCGCTTTTAATCTCTCCCATTGGTAAACTTCTCCCCTTTCCTGTCAGGTTTGCATAAAATTTGATTTGTCAAAGGTATCCATTAGCAGGATGTCTGGTTTGTTAATATTCTAATATACCTGCAAAATAAAGGCAAAGACAGGGGATGGCTTGATTTTTTAAGTGGCACCACTTTCCACAGTTGACTTTGGCCCTCCTTTGGCTTTATTAAGGTTGCCTTTTCAAAATATCCCTTAATAAGGAGCAAAGCCCTATGGAAAACATTAATCCACCCTGGCTCAAGGATCTCATGGATCCGTCCACATATCCAAACAGGCCCCAAGACGTAAAACTTATTCAGACTCACCTGTCCTGGGTATTTCTGGCAGGAGATGTGGTTTACAAGGTGAAAAAGCCAGTGGATTTTGGCTTTCTGGACTTTACCACCCTGGAAAAGAGGAGGTTTTTTTGCTGCGAGGAGATAAGGCTCAACAAAAGGCTGTGCCCGGAAATATATCTGGATGTTGTTCCCATAGGAAAGGATAAGGGACATTACAGGGTAGAGGCGCCTGGGGAGGCAGTTGAGTGGGCAGTAAAGATGAAGCGCATGCCTGACGATGGGCTCATGTCTGCCCTTATTAAAAGGGATGAGATAGAAAAGAGGGACATTGAAAACATCTGTGAAATTCTTGTGCCTTTTTACCAAAGGGCAAAGGCTCCAGAAGATAAGCTCTGGCTTGGAGGGATAGATGTTGTCAGGGAAAACTGCGTTGAGAACTTTACCCAGACGGAAGACTTTGCTGGAAAGGTCTTTCCAAGGGAGACATTCGAGGAAATAAGAAGGTTCACTCTGTCCTTTTTGGAAAAGGAAGAGGCCCTTTTTGAACAAAGACAAAAAGGGGGCTGGGTGGTAGAAGGCCACGGGGACCTATACTCTGCAAACATCTGTTTTGATAGAAAACAGGACAAGATCTACATTTTTGACTGCATAGAGTTCAACGAAAGGTTCAGATATGGAGACGTTGTTGCAGACGTCTCATTTCTTTCAATGGACCTTGACTTTCTTGGCCTTTGTGATCTTTCCGCCTATTTCATAGAGCTTTTCAGGCAAAAAAGTGGAGATAACGAGCTATTAAGGCTCCTTGATTTCTATAGGTGCTATCGGGCATATGTCAGGGGCAAGATAGGCTGTTTTACATGGGCCTCTCCAGAGGTTGATGAGAAGACAAGAAACCTCTCCCTTGAGATGGCAAAAAGGTACTTTCAACTGGCCTTGAGATATGCTGGAGGCGTAAAGGAAAGGCCCACACTGTTTGTATTTATGGGCCTTTCAGGAACGGGAAAGTCCACAATTGCAAGGGCCTTTGCCAAAAAATGGGATATGGAGGTCTTTAACTCTGATTATGTCAGAAAGGAGTATGTAAGCGGAATCCCCGCAGAGAAAAAACGGCTTGAGCCCTTTGGAAAGGGAATATACTCAAGGGAGTTTACGGAAAAGACCTACAGGGCCCTTTCCAGGCTTGCAGGAGAAAGGCTTGTCCTTGGAAAGAGCGTAATCCTAGATGCCACATATATAGACCCTGAAAAGAGAAAGAGGGTGCGTGAGCTTGCCGGCTCATGCGGGGCAAATCTTGTATTTATTCACTGCACCTGCCCCGAGGAGGTTGCCCTTGAGCGCATGAAAAGACGCCTCAAGGCCAGTGGGGAGGTTTCTGACGGCCGTCAGGAGATATATCAGAAACAAAAAACAATCTTTGTGCCTCCAGATGGATCAGAGGCCCATAAAGTAATAGAACTTGACACAACCAAGAGCATTGAAGAGATCCTTTCAGACCTTGAAAGGCGCATTCAGCCAGATTCAAAATGAAGTCCTGGCCTTTTAATGAACTGCAAGGCCTTAGGGAAAAGGGCCTTTTACGAAAGCTCATAACCACCACTCCCCTTGGAAAAGGAATCGTAGAGGTGAATGGAAGGGCCTGTCTTGATTTTTCATCCAACGACTACCTGGGCCTCAGCCATCATCCAAAGATCAAAGAGGCGGCCAAAAGGGCCATTGATGAATACGGAGTCGGCTCTAGGGCCTCAAGACTCATGAGCGGCAATATCCGCCTCTACACGGAACTTGAAGATGCCGTTTCCAAATTAAAGGGCACAGAGGCCGCAATTGTTTTTGGAAGCGGATACCTTTGCAACCTTTCCATTATAAGCACACTGACAGGCCCTGGTGACCTAGTGCTACTTGACAGACTGTGTCACGCAAGCATTGTGGACGGGGCGCTCCTTTCGAGGGCAAGAATTATCCGCTTTGCCCATAATGATCTTTCATCCCTTAAAGAGATCCTTGAACAAAAAAGGGCCAGCTACAAAAAAGTACTCATCTGTATGGAAACCATCTATTCCATGGACGGTGACATGGGGCCTGTTTCTGAAGTTCTGCGCCTGGCAAGGCAACATGATGCCATGCTTCTTGCCGATGAGGCCCATGCAGTGGGGGTATTTGGGGAAAATGGAGAAGGGATAATAGGGCAAAGAGATGCGCCAAGGCCTGATATCATCATTGGTACATTCGGAAAGGCACTTGGAGGCTACGGGGCATTTTGTGCAACCACCAAGGCCTTTTGTGATTATCTAATAAACAAGGCCCGAGGTCTCATCTACTCCACTGCCCTGCCCCCGGCAAGCCTTGCAGCAAATATCAAGGCCCTTGAACTTTTGCCAGATCTAGAAAATGAAAGGAAAGGGCTCCTTTTATGCGCTAAGGACCTTAGAGACTTCCTGGTTAAAGAGCTTGGCCTTAGGACGAGTGGGGATTCACAGATTGTTCCACTCATCTTGAACAGTGTTCAAGAGGTGCTTGAACTCGAGGCATTCCTTAAGGACAGGGGTATCCTTGCAAGGGCAATCCGCCCGCCAACGGTTCCAAAGGACTCTCCAAGAATCAGGTTTTCTCTTTCTAACGCAATGGAAGAAAAGGATATCGAAAGCCTAAAGAAGGCCCTTAGAGATTTTTTTAAGGGAAGAAAAAAGAGTTGATTTCCTTTGTTGATAAAGGATGTAAAAGGCCCCTTCTGATCCTTTCCGGATGGGGATTTGACCCTCTTATCTTCCGCCTTGATGCCCTTGACTTTGATCTTCTTTTGCCTAAAAGGCCCCTTTTTGATCCACTTCTCCAGGTCAGGAAATTTCTCAGGGAAAGGGGCCCCAAAAGGATCAACGTACTTGGCTGGTCCCTTGGGGCAAGGATTGCAAGGGACATGGCAGAGTCTGAGCCTGAGCTTTTTGACAAAGTATTTCTTGTCTCGATGTGTCCTTTTTTCCCAAAAAAGATTATTGACAACAAGATGGAAGAGCTCAAAAGGGACAGGGAAAGGGCCCTTAAGGGCTTTTACTTCACCCTCTTTCATGGGGATAGGCTAGCCTACATGCAATTTAAAAGGCGCCATGAAAAGAGATGCATGGCCTTTTGGAGCACCATTGAGCTTGAACAGGGCCTTAGGTATCTTGAAAAGGACTGTTCTGCCATGCCTTTAATCAAAAACGTGCTTGTAATACATGGGGAAAATGATCCCATATGCCCGGTTGAGGAAGCTGTCGATATTTTACCTCAAAAGGGCCAAAAAAAGCTGATACTGCCATGCGGTCACCTTCCCTTTCTGGAAAATGGCTTTTATGAAGCAGTCAACAGTTTCTAAAAAAGCACTAAAGAGTGCATTTTCCAGGGCTTCATCCACCTATGATGATTTCAGCATTGTGCAAAGACAGGTGAACAGCCACCTTCTTGAGCTAGTGCCTGATAAAGGGTTTGACGACGCACTGGAAATTGGATGCGGAACAGGGGCATTTACCAGGATGCTTATAGATAAGGTGGATATCAGAAGGCTCCTGGCAATTGACATCTCCTTTAACATGTTGCTTCAGGCAAAAAAGGCCCTGGCACACAGCTCAAGTGAGTGCACTTTTTTGTGTTGCGACGGTGAAAGACTGGGTCTCAAAAGGGACAAAAGATTTCATCTAATTGTCTCATCAAGCTGCATGCACTGGTTTGAAGACTTTGGCGCCTCTATTTTGAATATGGTTTCAAATCACCTAAGGCCTGAAGGGTATATGGTCTGCTCCGTATTTGGAAGCTCCACTCTCATTGAACTTAAAGAGGTTCTAAAGGAGCTTTACCCGCAAAGGGAATTTATGCTTCCTCCCTCTGAGTTTCCTACAAGAAATGAGGTAGAATCAATTCTCAGCGGCAGAGTGAGAAGCATGGAAACAGAGGAGATAACCATCAAAAGGGAGTATAAAGACCTTTTAGAACTCCTTCTTTCCCTTAAAAGGACAGGTACAACTGCCAGGAGCAAAAAGGGTGTGCTCCTTTACCCAAGGGGCAAAATAGCTGAGGCTGAAAGTCTTTACAGGGAAATTCACGGAAAGATCAGGGCAAGTTTCCAGGTGATTTTTTTTAAGGTGCTACGTTAACCCCCTTCGTCCCCTGATTTCCTTAATTTTTCTCGCGATTGTCTTGAAGGTTTAAAAAGATATTTAAGAGGCTCTCTTTGAGTTCATTGTCATCTATTTCATCAAGAAGCTCAAGCTCCTCCGGGGATATCTCTTTTTTGGCCTTTTCCGTTTTTTTCTTCGCATCTGTTCCCTTTTCTTTTTTTAGAGAAAAAGGCCTGCTCAAGGCCCTTACCTGCTCCACATCCGCAGCCTGGAACCTAAGCCTTGAAAGCCTTGAATGCTCAGGAAGAAGCCTGTTTATCCTTTCCAAAATAGCCCTTGATTCAAAGGAAAGCTGCTGCATCCAGATGCTGTCTGAAACCGCGATAACGAGGGTGTCAAGGTCCCTGAAATACCAGGGCCAGGAAGTTGAGGCCACAGGCACACCAACTATTTCCTCCCACTTCTGCCATATTATGCGGCGCGGGAGATAGACCTGCCACCGTCTTCCTGGAACTATTGAGCCAAAGATCTGGCCAGCATGGGCGGGAGATTTACCCTTTTTGCTTCTCGCCAAGGGACCTCTTTGCCTCCTTGAGCCTTTCTTCAATGAGACTGCGTATCTCTTCAAGCCTCCTTGAAGAGTTGGCCTCAAACCTTAAGACAAGAACTGGCTGTGTATTGGAGGCCCTGATAAGCCCCCAGCCGTCATCAAAGACCACCCGTACCCCGTCAACATCTATGATTTGGTATCCTTCATCTGAAAGTGCACGCTTTACCATTTCCACCAGAGGAAATTTTTGCTCTTCCGGACAGTCTATTCTTATTTCAGGAGTGGAAACGGTCTCTGGAATATCCCTAAGGAGGGCAGAAAGGGGAGCTTTTTCACTGGCCAGCAACTCGCACAAACGAAGGGCCGCATAGGTGGCATCGTCAAAGCCGAAGAAGCGGTCTGCAAAGAATATGTGCCCGCTCATCTCCCCGGCAAGGAGCGCACCAGTATCCTTCATTTTCTGCTTGATAAGGGAGTGGCCGGTCTTCCACATGATTGGCCTTCCCCCGTGCTTTTCAATGTCCTGGTAGAGTATGTGAGAGCATTTTACCTCTCCAATTATGGCTGCTCCTGGATGGTCCCTGAGTAGGCTTCTTGCAAGGAGCAGGAGTATCTTATCCCCAAAGATTATATTGGCCTTTTCATCCACCACCCCTACCCTGTCACCATCCCCGTCAAAGGCGATTCCAAGGTCCGCTCCGGTCTCAAGTACCTTTTTCTTAAGATCCTCAAGGTTTTCAAGAACCGTTGGGTCAGGATGGTGGTTTGGAAATGTGCCGTCCACCTGGCAGTAGAGGCTTTCCACCTGGCACCCTGCCTGGGAAAAGGCAGCCGGGGCAACAAGGGCGGAAACCCCATTTCCACAGTCAAGGACTACCTTGAGGGGGCGCACAATATTAATGTTATCTTTTAAATATGATAGATAATCATCAATTATTCCATACTTTTCTTCTTTCCCGTCACCTTCTTCAAAATCCCCTTCCTCTATTATTGCCTTTAGTTCCTGTATCTCTTCTCCGTGGATTGTTGAGCTTCCCATGCACATCTTAAGTCCATTAAAGTCTGGCGGATTGTGGCTGCCTGTTATCTGTATGCCTCCATCAGTCTTTAGATGGAATATGGAAAAATAGAGAACAGGGGTTGGGCATTCACCAATGTCAATCACCTTGATTCCTGTGGAAACAAGCCCCTTTATAAGGGCATCTTGAAGCCTTTTTGAATGAAGGCGTCCGTCCCTTCCACAGGTGATTACGTTTCCTCCCTGCCTTTTAAGTGTTGTGCCAAAGGCCCTTCCTATGTCAGTGACCGCCTCCTCTGTAAGGTCCTCATCCACAACGCCCCTTATGTCGTACTCCCTGAATATATGTGGTGAAATCATGAATATGCCTCCTAGGAGTTAAAGTTGCCTCCTGCCCTGTTACTTGCAGCCCTGCACCAGGTCCCTGAGACAGGAAATAAATGTGGGACTGGTATTTAAAGAGGGCGTTCTGACAAGTCGCACCCCCTTTTTCTTCATCATATCCCTGTAAAGCATGTCTATCTCATATAGTGTTTCAATGTGGTCTGAAACAAAACTAATGGGCACGCAAAGGATTTCCTTGACCCCTTGTTGAGCAAGTTCAAGGAGTAACTCATCTGTTGCAGGCTCAAGCCACTTAACTGGTCCGCTCCTGCTTTGAAAACAAAGCCTTCCATTTATGCCAGTTTCCTTCTCCAGGGCATAAATAGTCCTCTTTACATGGTCAACGTAAGGGTCCCCTTCATCCACCATCTTTTTCGGCAGGGAGTGGGCGCTGTAAACAAGGATGAAACCGGCCCTGTCCCTTATCCTTTCAAGGCCCCTTTGAACACACTCTGAAAGGGCCTTTATGTAGAGGGGATGGTCTGGAAAGCTGTCAACAACAAGCGGCTGCCTGAAACCTTCATCCCTGGCCGCCTCCATAAAGTCATCAATGGAGGTGCCGCTGGTTGCAAGGCTGTAGTGCGGATACATTGATAGACCAATAAGCCTGGTAACACCTTGCTTTTTTAGAAGCGCAACCTGTTGTGGTGTTCTCGGCTTAAAGTATCTCATGCCAACCTTGCACACATAGGGCGCCCGTTCATCCTGCATTCTGTTGAGTTCTCTTTCAAGGGCCCTGGCCTGATTGTTAGTTATTTCAAGAAGAGGACTTTTCCCGCCTATTTTTTCATAGGCCTTGGCGCTTTTTGGTGCCCTCTTCCTTGCAATAAACCAGGCAATGGGCTTTTGCAAAAAACCAGGACCAAGCCTGATTATCTTCCTGTCAGAAAAGAGATTGTATAAAAATGGGCGAACCGCCTCCAGGGAGTCTGGCCCGCCCATGTTCAAAAGGATTACTCCCGTAGCCATATCCAAGGCTTCCTCAGCTTGAAAGTTCGTGTATCATCTCTATTGCGAGTCTCACCTTTTCTGGGGGTATCTCTGGAAGTACGCCGTGGCCCAAATTGAAGATGTGCGCCTTGGCACCAAGGCCCTGCTGGATGATCTCGGAAATACGGTCCCGAAGCCTTTCTTCCTCGAGAAACAGGAGGCAGGGATCAAGGTTGCCCTGGACCACCACGTCTTTACCAAGGACCTTTAGGGCCGTTTCTATGTCTGTGCGCCAGTCAAGGCCTATCACATCCGATCCTGCAAGGCGGGTAAGGTCGAGAAGATGCCCCCCATCGTAAACAAAGTAGATCATTGGAACGCCCCTTGTTCTTAGGGCATTAAATATCCTCCTTGCGTAAACAAGGGCCGCATCGCGGAAGTCGTGGCGGGTGAGCACCCCTGCCCAGGTATCGAAAAGCTGAATGGCCTGGACACCCGCCTCTATCTGTGCCGAAAGATATGAAATTGTCACCTCGGTTATAAGCTCCATCACTGAGCGAAACAGGGCCGGGTCAGAAAAGAGCATCTTCTTTATGTTGACAAAGCTCTTGGTGGTGCCACCCTCAATCAGGTATGTGGCCATGGTGAACGGGGCGCCAGCAAAGCCTATAAGTGGTACCCTTTCTGAAAGCTCCTTTCTCAGTATCTTTATGGTCTCAAGCACAAAGGGAACGTCTCTTTCCGGTTCAATTGTATGAAGCCTTTCAAGTTCCTTCCTGCTTCTCACCGGCGGGGAAATAATAGGTCCCTTTCCCTCCTTGAAGGAAAGGCCTGCTCCCATTGCCTCAAGGGGTATGAGGATATCTGAAAAGAGTATTGCAGCATCCACACCCAGGATGTCAACTGGCTGCAGGGTCACCTCTGCGGCAAGCTCCGGGGTCTTACACATGGTGAGAAAGTCCGCCTTTCCCCGTATCTCCTGGTATTCTGGCAGGTATCTTCCTGCCTGCCTCATGAACCATACTGGCACAGGGGTAGTCTTTTCCCCCTTGCAGGCCCTGAGAAAGATGTCCCTCATAGGTCTCTAACCCTCCCCTCTTTGAAGTTTTCTTGGCGTGTAACTGCAAAAGGGCTCCTGTTCAAGATAATCCCCTGTGACTGCATAGGCCCGCGCCCTGCAGCCGCCACACACCCTTATGTATTCACAAGCGCCGCATGCGCCTTTGTACGATGAAAAGTCGCGAAGCTCCCTGAAGAGATTTGAATGCTCCCATATTTCCTTGAGAGAATTCTGCCGAACGTTTCCTGCAGCCAATGGAAAGTAACTGCAGGGCAGGACGTTTCCATCAACGTCTATGAGACAGATGAGCTGGCCCGCCAGGCACCCCTTGGAACCTCCTGTGGAAAACTTTAGACTTCTGTGTTCCAGTTTTTCTCCGTCCCTTTTGGCAAGCTGCATCTTGACCCTGTAGTAATGGGGGGCACAGGTGGGGCGAACCAGGAGGTCCTTCTCATTCTTCTCCATTTCGTAGTGCCACTCAAGGAGCCTTTCATAGTCCTCAGGACTAATAAGCTCATCCATGATGTCTTCCCCCCTGCCAGTAGGAACTATCATGAACATGTACCAGGCAGTGGCCCCAATTTCCTTGGCGAGTTTGTACACGTTTTTTATGTCGTGCTGATTTCTCTTGGTAAAGGATGAGTTTATAAGAAAGCTAATGCCGTGTTCTCTAAAGAGCCTGGCCGCCTTCATGGTCCCTTCAAAGGCCCCAGGCTGGTTCCTGAAATTATCGTGAATTTCTGCAGTAGAGCCGTCAAGGCTCAGGGAAACCATTTTGATGCCTGCTTCCTTTATTTTTGAGCAGACTTCAGGTGTTACAAGGGTCCCATTTGTGGCAAGACACATCCTGAGCCCCTTGTCTGTTCCATAGGTAGCAAGGTCAAACCAGTCGGGTCTCAGAAGCGGCTCCCCTCCAGAGAGCACCACAACAGGCTTTGCAAAGGAAGAGATATCATCGAGAATCCTCTTGCCCTCTTCTGTTGAAAAATCCGGATGTTCCTTTACCTCAAGTTCAGATGACGACCTGCAGTGAACACAGTGGAGATTACATCTTCTTGTAATCTCCCATGCAAGCCACTTAAGTTCAAAATCCATGTTATGTCCCCAATTTTTCAGATTTTTTTGATCTTTCTAAGCCTTACAGCATTGGTTACTACGGTAACAGAACTCATGGCCATGGCAAGTGAGGTAGCCGCTATAGAAAGAGGCAAAAGGTGGCCTTTGCGCTGTCACAGCTCATTACCTCAGCAGTAAGCCCTGACTTCATGCCTCTTCTCCTATGGTTTCTTTTGGGGCATTCTTGTAAAGATCAAGATACCTTAGCACCACCTTGTCCCAAGTATAGTCTTCAAGGATTATCTCAACTGCCCTTCTTTGCATCTTTAAAAGGGTCTCAGGAGACTCATTGAATATGGCAACTGCCCTTGCCATCACAGAGGCAAGCTCAGAAGGGTCTTCAGAGGAAAAACTCAGGCCGTTTACCCCATCCTTTACCTTTACCAGGCCCCCTGTGTTTCTGACTATGGGTATATTACCCATTATCTGGGCAATAAAATCTGTAAGGCCGCAAGGCTCATATCGTGAAGGGATTATGAAAAAATCCCCCCCACCATACATCCTGTTGGCAAGCACCCTGTCGTAACCGGAAAGCACGCACATCCTTCCACTGTTTTGAGGAAGAGAGCTTACCCATTTAAGATGTTCCTCTATCTCTGCCTTTCCGCTTCCGAGTATGGCAATGTTGAAGGAATTTTCACTGCCAAGCCTTCCTTCCAGGGCCTTTGCCAGTATATCAATACCCTTTTGTTCTGTAAGCCTGCTCACCACAGTAAACAGGGGAAGATCAGGCCGGTATTCCAGGCTGCCGGTTACATTTATGTCCTTGAAGGGGCCATCCATGAATTCTGCCGATGCCCCACCAGCAGAAAGAAGCCTTAGAAGCGCCTTTTTGCAAAGGGATTTGCCTTGAAAATCTCCAGAAAGGGAATCAAATGAGCAGGGAAGTCCAAGTGATTCGCCATACTTGGGATTGAAGTCGTCTGGATCAATTCCGTTTGTAATGCCCTCAAGCCTTATTCCCCTGTCCTTAAGGGCGTGGCCCAGCCAGCCGGTAAGTGCGTCAAGCTCGGTTTCCTGAAGCTCCCGGGCGTAGTTTTCGCTAACGGTATTCACCGGCCCGTAGGTGGAGCCAACCATAAGGGGGTCAAAGCTTCCGTTTAACAGGTTGTGATAGATCACCCTCCAGGGAAGGCCAGTGATGGCCTTGGCAAATGGAAGGTCAGAAACATCCTGGTGGTAGCCTATGCCTGCATTGTGAATGGTGAGCAGGGTAGCGGTTTTCAGAAAAAAATGGCGAAATCCGTCTTCTTCCCTGATTATGGCAGGTACAAGCCCGGTATGACCGTCGTGGCAGTGTATGACATCTGGCCTTATGTCAAGGCACTCAAGCAGTCCAAGGGCTGCCTTCTGGTGAAGAACGTTTACTGCAAAATAGTCAAAGTGCCCCTCACCTTTTCGTTTTGATGGATCTTCCTTCTCGTCTTCCTCAGTATATGTGTAGATACCCCGCTTTTCCGCGAACCTCTCCGCCTCTACAAGAAAACAGCTGACCCCGTCCTTTTTGCCATGCCAGAATCCTACGGTTTCCGTTCTTTCCTGTGAGGCATAGTTCATGTCCACCTTGAAGGACAGATTAAGACGTTTGAAACCTAGGGAATCAGGATCAAGAAATCCATATCTTGGCAGGATGACACAGGTTTCTATTCCGCGTTTTGATAGGGCACAACAAAGACCCTTTACCACATCCTTGACCCCGCCTGCACCAGCTATTCCTGCATATTCCCGTGAAAGCATCACAACACTTTTTATTTCCATGGAGGAACACCTTTCAATTATGTATAAAGAGAACACTGGTTTGTCTTTAACATGGGATGGCCTGCGGCTCAATCAATAGGAGGCAGGTATCTCCCTCCAAGGCATGGCGACCTTGACATATGAACACATATGACTAGTTTCAATATTTGTATTTGACTTCAAAAATCCATCAACAGGGGGCAGATTTGATCTTTTCCTCCAGACACAGGCATCTTACCAAAGAGGCAGCCCAGAGCCATGTAGGTGACAGAAGAACCCACCTTGCTAACGAAAGGACATTTCTTGCATGGATCAGGACGGCCATATCCATTATGGCCTTTGGATTTGTAGTTGAAAAATTTTCACTCTTCCTGGTCCTTGACAAGGGTATCAATAAAGGGCCCCGTTTTTCTGCGCTTGAAATTTCTAACTTGCTTGGTGTTATCTTCATCATTTTGGGGGTAATCATGGGTTTTCTTGCAATGATCCGTTTCGTGAGAGTTGAGAAAGAGATAGAGACTAACACATTCAGGCCCCCGGTAGTCCTTGATCTATTGTGCGGTCTTATTTTTGTCCTCTTATCATCGTTTATTTGCTACTACGTAATAAATTGGCACAACATCTTACTGCTTATTAAGTAGTAGTAGGCTGTAGCCCCCTTGAGCCATTTGGACTGAAAAAGTTTTGGTAAATCACCGTCTCAACACAGACGTTTTCATAAAAAGGGTAAATAAGGAGGAGTATGATCGGCTTCGTCCTAGCGATATTATAGATGACAAAAACCTTGATCTTGTAAAGGCTGTTGATGAGCTTCTTGGTGCTGTCTTACCCAGAGATATCAAGGGCCTAAATATCCTTCTTAAACCCAACCTTTTAAAATCCAAGGATCCCCTTTGTATCACATCATGGCAACTCATGGCAACAGTTGCTGTTCTTTTGAAAAACAGGGGCGCTAAAGTGACAGTGGGTGACAGCCCTGCATTCGGTAATGCAATTCAGGTCCTTAAAGCAGCGGGCATACTGGACTTTTTTTCAAAAATCGGTATACCATGCACCGGACTTTCAGTGCCCCAAAAGATAGGTTTACCTTGCGGATTGGATATCTCGATTTCGAAAAAGGCCTTGGAAACAGATATCATATTTAACCTGCCTCGCCTTAAGGCCCATTGCCAGATGGGCTTAACTGGAGCTGTGAAAAACCTCTACGGTGTCGTTCCAGGGTTCAGAAAGGCCCTTTATCACCTTTTGTATGGAAAGGAATCATCACTTTTCGCACGAATGATTATCGAAATAGGCCAGCAGCTGCCCCCAACGGTTAATCTCATGGACGCAACGCTTTGCATGCACGAAAATGGGCCAAGTGGCGGAAGCCCTATATGGCTGGGAACTGTTGCCTCGTCCCAGTCGGCCCATGCCCTTGACACCACCTTTTATAACGCATTTGGCGCAACACCCGAAAGGATTCCCATCTGGAAAGAGTCTCAGAAAATGGGCATCCCTTGTGCATTTTATCAAAATATTAGATTCCCATGGCTTTCCTTGGAAGAAATAGAAGAGACGGCGGATTTCAGGCTTCCTGGAGAACTGGACCCCATTATATTCAGTCCCACTCGATTCATTAAAGGAAGGGTCAGGTCGTTACTTAAAGGACTGGCCATAGGTCCATAAGTCTGGAAAGTTCTTACAGACAAATAGATACCCGATTCTTTTCCGCCATCTAATTTCTCTCGGCTATGTTACGAGCAAATAAATTGTCCTCCATTTTAACACATAACTTGTCCGGATTTATATGGGAGTTTAGGAGGTATCCATATGAGCCGGGCACATATAATGGAGGAGATCAAACTTATGAGATTCGAG
>JALWNK010000072.1 GCA_026995935.1 Deltaproteobacteria bacterium | reverse complement strand
GAGTGTGCCCTTCCGGTACCTTGATAGCTCCCCGGAGTCGCCCCCGTAGTGGACTATCTGGCTGTTTCCCTCATTACCCCGCTCAAAGAGCACGTTTCCGTAAACAAAGGTCTTTCTGTATGAGGGAAGGCCTATGAGCTCCTGGTAGTCTGAATCAACAAGGTCGAGCTGCCTGTTGCCGCCTTCGATCCAGTTATAGCGGATAACCGTGCCGGCAGAACGGTCCTTTAAATTGTTGCCTCCGCAGCCGTCCCTGAGTGGACCAAAGTGGTTGAACTGGTAAACAATGCCCTTTGCCTCGGTGTACGTGTTGTGCTGGTAGTAGCTGCCCTCAATGCCGTTATCGAATATATGACAGTACTCAATGACAATGGAGCCAGAGGCATGGCAGGCCAAAAGCCCGTTTCCGCAGTTATGTATCCGGCAGTTTCTAATTGTGATCCCTTCTCCCTCTATGATATAGATAGCTGCAGCGTTTTTTGAATAGCTCTTGGTAGAGCCGTGATCATCCTTGAAGGTATAGGGAGGCCTGGCATTTCTGATATCCAGGTTCTCTATGACGATGTTTCTTGGAAACTGGCTGCCAACATTTGAGCCACCAATATTTATGATCCCCCTTTCTTCAGACCAGAAGTTGAGGCTCTGACTGGTCACGGCATTATTGCCATCGATTATTGGAAGCTGCCCGGAAGGCCCCGGAACGCCCCTTATTATAATGGGATTTTCCGCTGTTCCTGCCCTGGCAATTACCCATTTTTCATGATAGGGGCTGGCCTTGTAGTGAATCAGGACCTTGTCCCCAGGGCCAAGGCTGTTCCACGGCACCTGACCTATGCTTTCGTAAGTAAGACCTGGCCCCACCTCGTAGACAGCAGCGCAGGCTGAACCCAAAAGCAATGCCAGGAAAAACAAAGAGAAAAAGAGACAGATAGCCTGTTTCAGGTAACCTTTCATTGGGGATTCTCCGCTAAAATGAACTGGTTTAAACCTAGATTTATGTAGCATTATCCGTGCCGCCCCCCTTTATTGTTTGAACGCTATCCCAGTTGCATGAAACAGGCGCACCGTCCATGAAAGACCATGAACAGGCACCTTGCGTATGAATTTCCATGCACTTTTGCCGTACCCTTAATTTGAAAAGGGCAAAGATGGCCCTTGAATCCCCTTCTTAAACAAGGCTCTGTCAGCGCCCATGAAACCGAAAAATCCCCCCTCAAACGGTACATAAATTGCTTATTTTTAAGTCGGTTTAATATCATTGAAGATAATGTTTAAAAAATTAAAAAAGACAAAAAAAATTTTCCTTCTTTTATTAACCCTTCAGGCCCTGGCCCTGCTTTTTCTTTCAGGAAGCGCCTTCGCCCTTTCAGGAACGGCAAGGGTCTTTCTTGTTGACGCCATTACCGGGGCGCCGATTACAAACACAAAGGTCGTTGCAAAAGAGGTCCTTTCAGGTGGCAAGACAAAGTGGGCAAAAAGCGGGACAACCGATGAAAAGGGGCTTGGTGTCTTTGACCTTGAAGGGCTTGGTGAAGGGCGCTCCTATCTCTTTTCTGCAAGGGTCTTTAATAACGTAACATCCTACAGCCAGAAGATCTCTGCCTCTGGGACTGTCACATTCAGGGTTGGGAGGCTTAAGGTAGAGGTGAGAAACGGGGCGGATGGAAACATACTTTCAGGCTACAAGGTAACCCTCAAGGAGGTCCTTAAAGACGGAAAACTCCGCTGGGTAAGTTCTGGAAAAACGGATGAAAACGGCGTCATACGCTTTGATCCAGAAGGCCTGGGCTCTGGGAAGACCTATCTCCTTGCGGCAAAGAGCCCCCAGGACGGCTCCTACAAGTATTCAGATACCATTTCCACTGAGGGGACTTTTACCTTCAACGTGGGTAACAAGCCCCTGGTGGTAAGCGTCACCAATGGTCTTACGAACCAGCCTCTTCAAGGCCTTAAGGTGACGGCAGTAAGGATATTAACAAACGGCAAGAAGAAATGGGTTTCAAGTCACAAAACCGATGAAAACGGAACCGTGGTCTTTGACCTGGAGGACCTCGGCAATGGGGCAATCTATCGCCTCTATTCCAAGCCTTACAACGGCGGAACCGTTTTCACCCCGGATATTACAAATACGGGGACATTTGATTTCAAGGTAGGGCTTATACCGGTAAGGCTTACAGAACGGAAAAACAGTCGGCCCCTTGCCGGTGTCAAGCTTATCCTCTACCGCATAAAGGAGAACAGCAAGCTTGAGTGGCTTAAAAGCGCCAAAGCAGACCAAAACGGCATGGTCATTTTTGATGATTACAGGCTTGGCTCAGGTCCTAGATATGTCGTTCGGGCAGATAAGCCCTTTAAAGACAAAAAACGCTACTTCAGCCCCCTTATAACTGGCCCAGGGCCTGTTGATTTCGCCATAGACAGGGAGGGGGATTTTGACCTTGACCTGGAGCCTCCATGGATAGGATTCAGCAGCCATGAAAGCGGGCAGAAGGTGACGGCTTCAGGCTTTGACCTTACAGGAAAGGTTACGGACAACCAGGAGATTCACTCGGTAGGCCTTTTCATCAAGGGGGAATCCGGAAACACCACACTTGTGAGCGCACATGTAAACAGGGCCACAAACTCCTGGCAAGCGCACATTGAAAGGGCCCTTATCACCCCGGGAACGCTTACCATCACGGCCACTGCCACAGACCGAATGCTCAACTCTTCAAACGCCACCATCAGCCTCATTGCAGTATCTGACTCTCAAGCACCTGTCATAACCCTGGATTATCCATCAGCCAGCCAGAAACTTGAAAGACACGGATTTGCCCTTTCAGGAAACATTACAGAGGAGACGGCCGTAAAGGGGGTAACTGTTCAGCTTTCATGCCCGGGAGATGAAAAGGCAGGGGCAACAAAAAACGCACTGGTGGATCTTTCTGAGGGAAGGTGGATGGCTTCATTTAATAAAGGGGAGCTTCCACCTTGCAGTGACATTGACGTGTTGGTAAGCGGCCAGGACACAAGCGGAAACAGTGCAAGTTACAGGTTCAAAGTGACCACCCATGAAACAAGGCTTAACCCCATCCAGGTCGTAAACAGGGTCACCTTTGGTGCCACCCCGGCGCTTCTTTACAGGGTGCTTAAAGAGGGGCCAGGGGGGTATCTGGCAGCCCAGCTCAACCCCTCAAGCGTTGATGACTCCTGGTTTGAGAGTCACTTTGGCTCCTTCGTTCCGGAGAAAAAATATGACCTTATCCAGCTTCAACTTGCAAGGAGCATCTACAGCAGCAGACAGCTCCTTGAGGTCATGACGTGGTTCTGGGAAAATCACTTCAACACAGACATCACCCGCCACTACCACGTGGAATACGAACTTAAGGAAAACAACCTCTTCAGAAAGCATGCCCTCGGACGGTTCAGGGACCTTCTTGAAATAAGCGCAAAGAGCCCTGCCATGCTCTACTACCTGGACAACGTGTCTAACAGGAAGGAAAGCCCAAACGAAAACTATGCCAGGGAGATCATGGAGCTTCACACCCTGGGTGTGGATAACGGGTACACCCAGGAGGATATCGTCCAGGTTGCAAGGTGCTTTACAGGCTGGAGGGTAAAGGACGGACAATTCTATTTTGACCAAAGACGCCACGACTACGGTGAAAAGCACGTGCTGGGCCACGTTCTGCCTGCAGGCCAGGGCACTCAAGACGGAGAGCAGGTACTTGACATCCTTGCAACCCACCCAAATACGGCAAGGTTCATCTGCAAAAAGCTGGCTGTTTACCTTGTGGACGATAACGCTTCAAGCGGGCTCATTGAAAGGTGCGCCACCATCTTTCGAGCAAGTGACGGAAACATTGGAGAGGTGGTCTCCATGCTCCTTCACTCCGAGGAGTTTAACAGCCAGGAAAACTTCCACAACAAGGTTAAGACTCCCCTTGAGTTCGTGGCAGGTTTTGTCAGGAATCTGAACGTGGAGCCCTCTCCGGAACACCTTAGAAGGACCCTTGACGTGCTTGGAATGAGACCCTTCTTCTACCCCTTTCCAACCGGATGGCCAGAGAGGGGAACAAAGTGGATAAATTCGGATCAGTATCTCCAGAGGCTTAGATTCGTAAGCCGTAGCGTGTTCAATGTGAACAAGGACAAATACTGCCGGGTGGATATCAAGAAATTCTTTACCGACGCAGGCCTATCAGAGCCGGAAGAAATTGTCACCTTTTTGATGGAGCTTGCCCTTTCAGGCGATTATACAGAGGAAGAACGGCAGACAGCCCTAGAGCTTCTAAACAGGGGAAGTGCAGGGGGTTTCAAAATGGACATGCCAGATGCGGAAAAAAGGCTAAGGGAGCTGGTGGTCCTTGTTCTCTCCTTTCCGCAGTATCAGCTTCAATAAACAAAATGGACTGATTGCAAGAATCACCATGAATAGACGCACCTTCATAAAGACCCTTTTATCCTCCACGGCAGCGCTTGCCGGCATGGGGCTTTCACAAGGCCCCCTCCTTTTCCGAACCAAAAGAGCCTTGGCCTTTTCCGGAAAGACCCTGGTGGTGGTTTTTCAAAGGGGGGGCTGCGACGGCCTGAACCTTTGCGTGCCCTTTGGAGATGAAAATTACCACTTATTGCGCCCAACCATTGCCATTTCGCCTCCTGGTGGAAACCCAAGGGAATCCACCCTGGACCTAGACGGCTTCTTTGGATTTCATCCGCGCATGTCAGGCCTCCACGCCCTCTTTAAGGAAGGCAGGCTTGCCGTCTTTCCGGCTGTTCACTATCCCCATGCCAGCAGGTCCCACTTTGACAGCGAGGTTATCATTGAAAGCGGCTCTGACAGGAAGCTCTACTCCGGGTGGCTCAACAGGTATCTTGGAGCGACGGGTGATGAAAAAAGACCCCTTCGCGCCGCAAGCATAGGCACAAACCTTGTCCATGCCCTTAAGGGAGAGGCACCGGCATCCGTGCTGGATGACCTTTCATCCTTTGGCTTTGGAAAGGGTGACTTTCAACAGGAGCTCAGGAGCAGGCTCAGGTCGGCTCTCCAGGGGCTGGTTGAAGGAAAGAGGCAAAACCTTGGCCTTCTAAAAAGGGAGGGCCTGGTGATGCTGGATAACCTTGACCTCATGGAAGGCCTCCAAAGGGGAGGCTACCAGCCTGAAAACGGTGCAAGTTACCCTTCCGGCTCCTTTGGAAGGCGACTGATGCTTACTGCCCGCCTTATTAAGGCGGGGCTCGGCCTTGAGATAGTGTGCATTGATCATGGCGGCTGGGATACACATTCCCAGCAGGCCTCCAGGCAGGCTGCAAGAATCGAGGAGCTTTCAAGGGGCCTTAGCGCATTTTATGCGGATCTTGGCGGGCTGGGAACAGACGTTCTGACCTTGACCATGACGGAATTTGGCAGAACGGCCAGGGAAAACGGCAGCAGGGGCACGGACCACGGTAACGCCTCCTGCTGGATGGCAATGGGCGGAGCAGTAAAGGGAGGAATCTTCGGGACCTGGCCGGGACTAGCCCAGGACAGGCTCTATCTTGGCCGTTACCTTGCCTATTCCATAGACTTCAGGAACATACTGGCAGAGGTGCTTACACAACACCTGGGTTATCAGGACATACCCGCAGTGCTGCCAGACTTTCAGGCCTCAGCAATAGGCTTTTTGTAATACAGAGGGCCTGCCTGCCTTTTTACCCTTGATGGTACTTGAAAGACAGGCTCACCTTTACCCTGTAAAGGGCCACTTTGCCATCTTCTATCTTCACATCCATCTCCTTGACCTCGGCAACCCTTAAGTCCTTAAGACTCTTTCCAGCAGTCTCAACCACTTGTGCCACGGCATCTTCCCAGGACTTTTCACTGGTGCCAACAAGCTCTATAAACTTGTAAACGCTCATATCTCTCCTCCTTTCTGTTTGTTGCTTCATATTCATTATGGAGAAGAACCCCCAATTCTGTCAATACGCATTTATTTGACTGAAAATTATTTTTTAGTATAAATACCTAATGTCTTATTTCAGGGAGGAGGAAATTGACACAAAGACCATGGAGGGATAGACGGGTTTTTCAACTTTCAGTCTTAAGACTTGCTCCTTTTGCCTTGTTTCTGGCCTTGTTGCTTTGTCCTTTTACTGGCTCAGAGGCAGGGACCCTTGAGATAACTTTTCCTGAAAAAGGCCATGCCAAAGGGCATGACGTCTTAAAGGGCCAAGAGACCTTTTCCCCTTACACCCTTGAGGAGCTAAGGATGCTTGGCGTGGTGATGCCTCCAAGGGGCGCCAGAGTTCAGGAAATATACAAGGGCATAAAGTTTCTTGCCTCGCCATCAAGCAGGTACAGCAGAAGACAGCTTAAGCTGTTAAAGATGTTCATTGACAGAACACCAAGGCTTCTTCTAAACCCTGGCCCAAGCGCCATAATAACCTACAGAAAAGGCGAGGTGCATTTTCCGCCTGGCACATCGCCCCTTTCACTGGCCCTTGCCAGCGGTCCCTACGTCTTTTTTGACTCCTCGTCCTTTAACACAAGGGGAACCTTCTCCGCTGGCTCCACTGAAGGCGTCTTTCGGGCATTTGAACATGAGCTTGTCCATGTACTGCAGTTTGACCGAACCACATCTTCCATGGACATGGAAAAGGCCCTTTTCCGTTTCAGGCAAAGGGGCGTGCAAAAAATCTGGAACAGGCAGGCCCTTGACACGAAGCTTGTGCGATCCTTTGTTGAGGTTACCGGCTGGAGCATCAGTCCCCGATCACACCGTGTGAGGCTGCACAATAGAAAAGATGAAAAGACATCCTCATACGGCAAGAAAAACGTCCTTGAGGATATGGCCGAAACCATAAGCCTTGTGGTTATTGGAGATACCACTCAGCTATCAAGGGGCCGAATCAACTGGGCCGTCAAGGTGCTTGGCTTCAAGAATATCCTTGAAGCCCTTAAAGGCACCTTCCCATACTCCTCTCTTTACAAGCCGGTCAGGTTGTGGGGAAAGGGTGTAACCAGGTTCGATGGGTCAAAAACGGCCCTTTTCAGGAAAAAATACCCTCTTGTTGACATTGAATACTTTGTAAACAGGGAGCAAAACTCGTTCGAATCCATTCTTAAACACCTTGAAAGCGAGTTCCCAAGGCGGGGCTGGCGCAGGCTTTACGCCAAGAGCGTTAGACTTAAACACGGGGTGCAAAAAAGGATAATGGCCTACGAGGGAAAGTGGCGGGACGTTTATCTTGAAGTCATCACCTATGACTATGCAACAGGGTATACTCTAAAACCTTCGGGCACCATAATAACCGTGCTCAGCGGATACAAACAGTAAAGGTATAGTAAAGACCTTACAAGGCCCAGGGTCTGTTGCAGTTGGGCTTCAAAAGTAGTGCGTTCATTTCTTTTGCTCGCCCAAAAGAAACGAACCAAAGAAAACGGCGCCCCGTTGCCGCTTTTTCCCTCGCCCGGAAGGCCTTCGTTTTGGCCCGTCAAAGGGGCCATCCATGGCCCAATGACAGGTGGTGACGTCCCTGTCACCACCCCTTCGGGGCCTATTAAGACCTCATGCCTTCCCTTCTCGGCGCGGCAAAAGGGGGTTAAAAGACCTTACGACATGCCAAATTGGAAGGCAGTCTTCCAATATGCAAACTTACATTCAGAAATATTTCCCCACATTTTTAAGCGGCTAAGGTACTGTTGTACTGTAGCACTTATTGGTCCGAGGCGATGGGCTAAAATCACCCTTGCAAAACACATCATTTTAAAAATCAAGAATGCAGTTTACCTGGACTTCGAACGTCCCGCGGATGCCAAAAAAATCAGGGACCCTGAAGTCTTTTTGAATTAAACAGCGGAAAATTCATTTGTCCTGACAAGATACGGTTGATCCGTTTCAATTTGCTTTATTGACCTTGACAGCATGACTAATTAAATTAGTCATATATAACTGCCCAGGAGAAAAAAATGCGACAGGTCACTATTCACGAGGCAAAGACCCATCTCTCCAAACTGATTAGGGAAGCCCTGGCCGGGGAAGAGATCATTATAGCTAAAAATCGTACTCCACTGGTCAGGCTTGACGTTTTGCCAGAGGCAAGGCCTAAACGCTCCATCGGCGGAGCAAAGGGCCTGGTCGTCAGGATGGACGACGATTTCAATGAACCTCTTGAGGATTTCAAGGAATATATGTAGTGAATATTCTCCTGGATACACAGGCGCTCCTCTGGGCCCTCAGTGGTGACAGACGCCTGAGCAACAGGAGCCGTGAGGCCTGGTTAGACCCGACAAATTCCCTTTTTTTCAGCATGGCTGGCTACTGGGAGATTGCCGTCAAGATCAACATAGGCAAACTGGAACTGGCTCCCGGCTGGAACAAGATTATGGAAAATGAAATGCAAAGAAACAATATCAGGTTCCTGCCAATCCGTACCGAACACTGTAACTGTGTTGCTACCCTCCCCTTACACCACCGGGACCCCTTTGACAGAATGATGATAGCCCAGGCCCTAATCGAATCCATGACCGTAATGAGCGCTGACAGGCAATTCAGCCAATACGAAATCGATATCATCTGGTAAAGAATATTGTACCTGAATTGAGCGATTGTCGGATTTGCTGCATATCCGCGAAAGGGGAATTCCACTGACAAAAGAGATGCGAAAATACGGCAATCCCGAAGGGTTTCAAAACTGGAAAGCTATAATCGATATAACTCCTTTTAATTTCGCTGAAAAAACAATTTTCCAGATTTTGAAACGTCCAATTTAGGTTGTATCACTTGTGCAGCACCCCATTGTATCTTCCTTAGGGGTAAGGGTGATCTCACTACACGACGCCATAAAATTGTTCTGAACTGCAAAAAGCAGCTTAACCGGGTCTGTACAATTTCAGGGTAGGTTCAAAATACACAACTATTTCAACCACCAGACTGCCCGTGAAAATTTACTCAACTTGATTTTACTCAATTATTGAGTAAAATTACTCATCGGTTGAGTATTTTTACTATCAGGCAGGTATTAATAATGAATCAATACCCTTATGAAAGAACCATTGTAAACCAAATTTTCTCCGGATTTTCCCGGAAAAAACGCCTTCTGCACATCATTACTGGACCCCGGCAAGTAGGGAAAACAGTGGCATCCCTGCAGATTGCCGCAAAATGGCAGGGAGAGGCGGTCATTGCCTCTGCAGACCTTCCAATCCCGCCTGGCCCTGAATGGATCCATGCCCAGTGGGAAATGGCAAGACGAAAGGCCCAAAGAAACAGGTCTGCGCCGGTACTTCTTGTGCTTGACGAAGTACAGAAGGTGGCGGGCTGGAGCGAGGCCGTAAAGGCTCTTTGGGATGAAGACCTGGTCAAGGAAAAATCGATTGAGGTGCTTCTCCTTGGTTCATCTGCTCTGCTTTTACAAAAGGGGGTTACCGAAAGCCTTGCAGGGCGTTTTTATATTTACCGCTGCGGGCATTGGAGCTATGCGGAGATGAAAAAGGCCTTTGGCTGGGATTTGGAGACCTATCTGTTTTATGGAGGTTATCCAGGAGCGGCTCTTCTGATCAATGACAGTGAAACATGGTTTAATTATGTAAGAGATACCCTGATTGAGACAGTCCTGT
>JALWNK010000071.1 GCA_026995935.1 Deltaproteobacteria bacterium | reverse complement strand
CCAAAGACTGGAGAAAAGATCAAGGTAAAACCCAAGAAACTGCCCTTTTTCAAGGTGGGCAAAGACCTCAAGGAACGCGTAATGGCAAAGGCAGGCACTTAACCTGCCTCAAGCACCTCTAATCCTGCAAGAATGAGTGCGGCAGCCGTAACCCCTGTCTGCATGGTCAGGCCGCAGGATGGGCTGCGGGATTTAAGTATGGCCTTTTTTATTCCAAATAGCCTAGCAAGCCTTTCACACTCCCTTGCCCCTCTTATAAAGGCATCTGTGACATCTTTTTTGTTTTCCACAGTAAGGACCCTGGCTGTTCCAGAAAGTACTTCAAAGCCGTCTCCTCCTGCAATATAGGCCGCCTTTCTTGGAGTTGGCAGGCCTCCAAGCTGTTCTGGACAAACCGGCAAGATGTTTCTTCTGTGGACAAGGGCCATTACGTCTGCGTCCGGCTTGGACAAACCATCATACCTGCAGCAGATACCAAGGAGGCAGCCACTTACCAGGATCAAAAGAGTGCCTCTCCTTTAAATACCACTGATGGTTCATCCTGGGAGCGCTCCTCTATGTGGCCAAGAAGAAAGGGCTCCTCGTTAAGGGCCTTTAGCTGAAGCAAGACCTCCTGGCTCTCAGAGGCGGGCACGATAATTATCATGCCGATTCCGCAGTTAAAGGTCCTAAGCATCTCATCCTCAGGAATGTTGCCCTTTCTTTGAAGGAACTTGAATATTGGATGTACGTACCAGCTTCCCTTGTTGATTACCGCCTTGCACTGATCCGGCAGCACCCTTGGAATGTTGTCCTGGAACCCTCCCCCTGTAATGTGCACTATGCCGTGGATACTAAAGCTTTTCAGCAGGTTCAAGATGGTTTTTACATAAATTCTTGTGGGTGTAAGGAGAATGTCGCCTATTGTGCCACCAGGTACCTCCTCAATGGTATCCGTGTCAGAAAGACCCATTTCCTCAAAGATGAGTTTTCTCACCAGGGAGTAACCGTTACTGTGAAGGCCAGAGGAGGCGATCCCGATTATCTCATGACCAACGCTTATGTCAGAGCCATCTATTATCCTGTCTCTGTCAACAACGCCCACGGCAAAGCCGGCAAGATCGTATTCGTTTTCAGGATACATGCCAGGCATCTCTGCGGTCTCTCCCCCAATAAGGGCACAGCCTGCCTGTTTGCATCCCTCTGCAATCCCCTGAATGACTGCCTTTGCCATATCTTCCTTCAGTTTGCCAGTGGCAAAGTAGTCCAGGAAGAATAAAGGGGCCGCACCTGTCACCACTATGTCGTTAACGCACATGGCAACCAGATCTATGCCAACGCTGCTGTGGGTCCCTGTCATAAAGGCGATCTTCAGCTTGGTACCCACTCCGTCCGTGGATGAAACCAGCACGGGGTTTTTGTACTTGTCATGATCAAGGGCGAAGAGCCCTGCAAAGCCACCTATCTCCGTGATAACACCCTTGGTATATGTGGAGGACACTACGTCCCTTATGCTTGTCACAAGGCGATTGGCCTTGTCTATGTCTACACCGGCCTTGGCATATAAGGATTTTTTTTCGTTCACCTTTTCCTCTCAATCGCAACTTTTCAAAATAGAATTTATCAACATGCCTTGTATATGATATTCTCCATTTAGATGTGCTGCAATCCCCATGGATAGTGTAAATTATAAGGTCTTGCAACTGACTCAGGAAAAATGGAAATGGATTTTAAAAAAATTCCCATGGGCACGGACCATCCCATTGAAGTAAAACTCAAATGGGCACACCTACTCTTTGATAACTGCTCAAAGGAGTTGCTCTCGGATGCTACAGTGGTTCGCCTTCTTGAGGAATACAAAGAGAGCATAGCCAGCAATTGGGAAAAAATGGCGGAAACGGGTGTTGTGGATGAATGTACCCGGTGTGCCCTCCAAGATGGAGGAAGTTGTTGCGGAAGCGGCATAGAAAACAAGTTTGACGTGGTCAATCTGCTAATCAACCTCCTTTTGGGCGTAAAGCTGCCTTCAAGGCCCTGGGATTCCACAGGCTGCTGGTTCCTGGGTGAAAAGGGCTGTCTTATTACCGCACGCCATGTAATCTGTGTTAACTTCATGTGCAGACGGCTTTATGACAGGCTCAGTCCCGAAGCCATAAAAAAGGTGCAACACGCCATGCAGGAAGAGACAGAGAGGGCCTTTATACTGGAAGAGTACATAAAGATGTGGCTTGCCAGAAATGAATAAGTACCTTCATATGCATGAAAGATGGATGGCAGAGGCACTGGCCCTTGCTGAGAAGGCCCTTAAGGCCGGGGAGTTTCCTGTTGGATGTGTTCTGGTTGGCGAAGGTGGCATAATTGCAAGGGGAAGCAGGATGAACAGTAGCGGCAAGCTCCAGAACGAGCTTGACCATGCCGAGATGGTTGCCCTTAGAAACTGGTTCGATGCTAGAAGACCTGGGGGCGAGATTACTTGCTATTCCACCCTTGAGCCATGCCTTATGTGTACCGGGGCCCTGATCATAAGCGGGGTGAAACGCATTGTTTTTGCCTATGAAGACGTAATGGGCGGTGCCTGCGGAATGGAGTTCAGGGGTCCCTTTTCCGTATCAGGCAAGAATATGGCAGAAAGGTGCCTTTACAACAGTGCGGAGGTTGAGATAATTGGAGGAGTCTTGAGGAAAGAGAGCATCCGGCTTTTCAAGTCCTTTTTTTCAAGCCCTAAAACCCATTATCTTAAAAATACCCTTCTTGAAAGATATACCCTGCAAGAGGTTTGAAGTTTTAATGAAAGAGACAACTACAAAAGGCAACAATTTTTTAAGGCGCACTGTTGAGTTTCAGCCCCACAGTCGAAACCTTTTTTTTCATATACTCACCGCCTGTAATCTCAAGTGCGCCCACTGTTACATAAATCCCGATCAGCACGGCACAAGAACCCTTGACGAAGATACCATAAATGGCTGGCTGAGACTTTTTTCCCTTGAACACGGCTCAGGCGCCATAAAAAAGGTGCAGGATACCAATGTCATCTTTCTGGGTGGTGAGCCCACGTTAAATCCCGCTCTTGCCACTGGGATCAAGGAGGCAAGGAGACTAGGATACGCCTCCATAACTGTTGATACCAACGGTTACCTTTTTCACAATATCTTGGATAAGGTGACTCCAGAGGAGGTGGACTACTTTAGCTTCAGCCTTGACGGCTCCAAGCCTGAAATAAACGATTCCATCAGGGGGCGCGGGACCTTTGAGACCTGCACCAAGGGGATTCGAGCCACTGTAAAAAGGGGGTTTTCAGTAAGTTCCATTTTTACGGCAAGTGCGGCCAATATTCATGATCTTCCAAACATGCCAAAACTCTTACAAAAGCTTGGCGTTTCACGCTTTTTCATCCAGGTGATTGGCATAAGGGGCAATCCTGCCAGGGAAGGAGGCGCAAGACTTCAACTGACAAGGGATGTATGGGAATCTGTTGTTCCTGAGACGGCGTTTGAGGCTGCAAAACTGGGGCTTGTCTGCCACTATCCCAAGGTCTTTTTGGAAAGGGATGAACCCTTTGAATGTGCCGGATTTGTGGCTGAGAATTACTTTGTCTTTCCAAACGGTCGGGTTTATACCTGCCCCCTGTGTGAGGATTATCCCCTTCATTCCTATGAAATAAGAAAGGGCCGTCTTGAGAAAAGGGCTCCCCTTACGGAATCCGAGCTTTACAACCTGAAGATTCCAGAAGGGTGTGTAATGAACAAACTTTTTCATCCAGGAAACCTGGAGTATGACCCGCAGGGAGAACCCATGTACAAGGTAGCCTGCTGCATGCTAAAGGAAGAGGTCGTTTTAAGATAATAAGGTTTTGAAGGTCTTTAGAATATGGGGGACTTTAATCATGGCAAATAGGGAAAAGGAAGCGCGCGAAAAGAGTGTTTGGGAGGATGCCAGGATAATGCTTGAAAAGGCATCCAGGGACGGGGTTGAAACGGCCTGGGACAGGCTTTTGAAGCAAAGCCCCCACTGCAAGTTTGGGGAGAGCGGAGTTTGTTGCCGAATTTGCACCATGGGCCCATGCAGGATATCCAAAAAGGCCCCCCTTGGCGTTTGTGGCGCAGATGAACATGTTATCGTAGCCAGGAATTTTGGACGTTTTCTGGCTGGAGGGGCTGCAGGCCATTCTGATCATGGCAGGGATTGCATTGAGGCCTTTCACGCCGTGGCCAACCAGGAGACATCTGACTATTCCATCACGGATCAGGATAAAATGCTCCGAATTGCAAGGGAGATGGGGATAGAAACAGAAGGCAGGTCAGCTCTCCGTGTGGCAAGGGATCTTGCTGACGAATTTCTTGAAAGCTTTGGCAGCCGCAGGGAAGAAGTGGCCTTTGTAAGACGCGTCCCCTCTGTTCAGAGAAAAAAATGGAAGGATCTTGGTATTGTTCCAAGGGGCGTTGACAGGGAGATTACCGAGATGATGCACAGGACCCACATGGGTTGTGATAACGATGCTACAAATACCCTGCTTCACGGTCTCAGGATGTGCCTGGCAGACGGCTGGGCAGGTTCAATGATTGCCACTGAGCTGTCAGATATTCTCTTTGGCACCCCAACACCTCATATGTCAAAGGTGAACCTTGGGGTCCTCAAGGAAGATCATGTAAATATACTGGTTCACGGCCACAATCCCATAGTGTCTGAAAAGGTCCTTGAGGCAGTACAAGACCCAGAACTTGTTTCAAGGGCAAGGAACAAGGGGGCCAAGGGAATCAATCTGGCTGGCCTGTGTTGCACAGGCAACGAGCTCATGATGAGAAAGGGCATTCCCATGGCAGGGAATCACCTGATGACAGAGCTTGCAATAGTCACGGGAGCGGTCGAACTCATCATTGTTGACTATCAGTGCATAATGCCAAGTCTTGTTCAGGTGGCAAAGTGCTACCATACAAAGATGGTGACAACTGCGGACAAGGCACGCTTTACTGGTGCAGAACATGTGCGTTTTGACATGGTGAGCGCAGGGCAGCAGGCAAGAAAGCTGGTGCGCATGGCCATAGACCGCTATCCCCTAAGAAACAAGGACCGGGTTCTCATACCATCTGAGCCTGTAGAGCTGATGACCGGTTTCTCAGTAGAGGCAATCATCTCCGCACTTGGAGGCTCCCTTTCGCCCTTGGTAGATGCAATTAAGTCTGGCAGGATTCGTGGTGCCGTTGGGATAGTGGGATGTAACAACCCCAAGTACAAGCATGACTACTGCAATCTCAACCTGACAAGGGAGCTGATTAAGAGGGATATCCTGGTAATAGTAACAGGTTGCGTTACTGTTGCAGCTGGAAAGGGAGGTCTGCTCCTGCCCGAGGCCTCAAAATATGCAGGTCCAAACCTTGGAGAGGTCTGTGAGGCCCTTAAAATTCCCCCAGTTCTTCACATGGGAAGCTGCGTTGACAATGCCAGGATACTTCAGCTTGCTTCGCTTTTGGCAAATGAGCTAGGTGTTTCCATTAGTGATTTGCCCCTGGCTGCCTCTTCCCCTGAATGGTATTCGGAAAAGGCGGCGACCATCGGGACCTATGCAGTGGCCTCGGGCATCTTTACACACCTGGGCCATCCTCCAAACATCACGGGTTCCAGCGTTGTAACTGATCTTGCCTTAAAAGGGCTGGATGAGCTTCTGGGCGCCTGTTTTTGCATCGAACCCGACCCTTTTAAGGCAGCAAAGCTCATTGATGCAAGGATATCTAAAAAACGCGCGGCCCTTGGACTTTCAGTTTAGAAAAACAATCTGATAATCTGATTGATAGGCTGATTAACGGTATAAAACGTGCTACAATTTTAAATAGTGGTTATTGAAAGACAAGGAGTATTACGTTAAAACTAACAAGTTATAGTTGATATTTTCAAAAGTAGCTGTCAAATTTCTCTTACTTTGTTCATGAACGTTTTTAACACGAGGTAAGCGAATTTTTCACAGGGGAGATTGATGAATATCCTTGTTACAGGGGGAGCTGGGTTTATAGGGTCAAATTTGTGTGACCTTCTTTTGGAAAAGGGAGAAACGGTATCGGTAGTAGACGATCTGTCAACAGGAAGCCTTGATAACATATCTCACCTTTTCGATAATCCCAGATTCAGCTACGTCATAGATACAATATTGAACGAAAGAGTGATGGATGATCTCATTTCCTCCTGCGACTGCGTGGTGCATCTTGCAGCCGCAGTTGGCGTGAAACATGTTCTTGAAAATCCACTTTCATCCATTGAGACAAATATTTTGGGGACGGAAACGGCACTTAAACTTGCGAACAGGTACAAGAAGAAGATCCTGGTTGCCTCAACATCGGAGGTGTACGGCAAGCACATGCATGCCCCGCTGAAGGAAGATGACAATCTCATCTATGGCCCGCCAAGCACCATGAGATGGAGCTATGCAGCCAGCAAGCTTGTGGATGAGTTTACTGCCCTGGCATACCATCGCACCAAAAAACTGGATACCATCATTATCCGGTGTTTTAACACCATTGGTCCAAGACAGACGGGCATGTATGGCATGGTCGTGCCAAGATTCATCCAGCAGGCACTTAGGGATGACCCGATAACTGTCTATGGAGATGGCAAGCAGACCCGCACTTTCACCTACGTAGGAGACGTGGTACGGGCCATTTACAAGCTCATAAAGTGCCAGGAAGGCTCAGGTGAAGTGGTTAATATAGGCGGGACCGAGGAGATAAGCATAGCGGATCTTGCCCAAAAGATTAAGGAACTTGTTGGAAGCAGGTCCGAGATCGTATTCATTCCGTATGATCAGGCCTACGGTAAGGACTTTGAGGACATGATGAGAAGGGTTCCGTCACTCGATAAGCTAAAAGGGCTGATTGGTTTTATTCCGGAAACCCCGCTAGATGAAATCCTGCAGCACACCATAGAATATTTCAGGTCAAGGGCTGTCTGAAATGTACGCCATGGTGGCGCAACTGGCAGGATATCTTCTCATCTCCTTTGTCCTGAGCGCGGCCTTCACCCCTGTAGTTATAGTCTTTGCAAGAAAAACGGGCCTTGTGGCCATGCCCAGAAAGGACAGGTGGCATGAGCGTCCTACTGCCCTCTATGGCGGAGTAGCCATATTTTTCGCCTTTATTATTCCCTTCCTGGCAGCCAACCAGATACAGGCCAATGAAAATCTTCTACTTCTTACAGGGGCGGGACTCTTTTTCCTTATAGGACTGCTTGATGATTTCCTGGAGTTTTCCCCGCAAAGCAAATTCCTTGCACAGCTGGTTTGCGCAGTCTTGCTGGTGGGGTTTGGGCTCAAGGTCAACCTTTCTGGATATCCGGTGCTCTCCATATGTTTAAGCGTGTTCTGGCTTATAGGCATGGCCAACGCGGTAAACATCCTGGACAACATGGACGGGCTTTCTGCAGGTATTTCCATGGTGGCATCTCTGTCCCTTGCAGCCTACGGTCTGATGTTTGATATGGCAACCGTTGCCGTTCCAGCAGTAATCCTGGCAGGGGCATGCCTTGGTTTTTTTGTCTATAATTTCAACCCGGCAAAGATCTTCATGGGAGACTGTGGAAGCCTGTTCCTGGGCTTTGTACTTGGGGCCTTGGCAATTATAAGCACCCACATAAAACATTCGGCCCTTGCAGCAGGCAGCGAGTCCTTTGCGGGACTGTCAAACATACTTCTCATGCTTGCAGTACCCGTCTCCGTATTGATAATTCCCATTTTTGATACTGCATTTGTCTCCCTTTCCAGGCTCAGGGCAGGCCGTTCCATAGCCCAGGGCGGAAGGGATCACACCTCTCACAGATTGGTGCTCTTGGGGCTTTCTGAGAAACGTACGGTTCTTACCCTCATGGTAGCGGCTGCCTGTGTCTCTGCCGTCACCCTTTACATGGCAGCCTGTTCCATGGAGGGACTTCTGGCTGTACTCAGCATTACAGCAGTGTTTTCCATGTTTTTTGGTGTCTTTCTGGGTTACCTGAACAAGGATGTGTACGATGCCTGTCAAAACAGGGGGGAATGCTCCAGGGTTGCAGGTGTCATGGCCACGGTACTCAACAAGAAGCAGATCCTCCAGGTATGCGTTGATCTTTTTCTTCTGACAGTGGGTTACTATTCGGCATATCTTGTAAAATTTGACGGGCAAATCAGCCCCTTTAATCAGGACCTTATTGAAAAGACCCTTCCCCTTGTCCTTGGAGTCAAGGTGAGCTGTTTCTGGTTTTTTGGCCTTTACAGGGGCCAATGGCGTTTTGCCAGCCTGGATGACACATTCAAGATAATAAAGGCAACCCTTGCAAGCTCTGCCATCATCGTGGGGGTTCTCGTATTCGTTTACAGGTTCCAGGGATTTTCCAGGGTTGTCTTTTTCATAGATGCCATAATGACCTTCATGCTGATTGGCGGTATCCGGTTCCTGCTCAGGATGTTTAACGAGTACTTTGTAAGGCAGGCGGAAAAGGGCCACTCCATTCCAATACTCATTTACGGGGCAGGCGACGGCGGGGACCTCTTCCTGAGAGAACTTAGAAAGAGGAAGAACCATGATTACCTGCCCGTGGGATTCATAGATGACGACGTGGCCAAGCTTGGCCAGGAGATCCATGGAGTCAAGGTCATTGGAACCGGGAAGGACCTGGAACGGCTGGTCAAAAGATACGGCATAAAGATGGTTTTCATAGCCATTTTGTCATCTCCCTTCCCTCTCTTTGACTCCATGTACAAAAGGTGCAAGAGGCTTGGCGTAGAGTGTGTTCAGATGAGGCCTCTGGTCTCCTTTGAGGAAATAGGCTCAAAAGGGCATGGAGCCAGGCGGGTAAATGTTAGGGTAGTGCCTTTCAAAAAAGACGGTTGAAAATTACCAGTACCTAAAAAGAAGGAGGCGCCATGAGGGTCATTTCACCGGGTTTCGAGGTCCTGGACGATTATTTCCAAAAGGGAAAGGTCCTTGAGCAGATAGAGCGTTGCGGAAGGGTCTGTTACAAGAGCGAAGACAAGATAAGTACTGAAAGTGCAGTGCCCTTTATCAGGGGCATTATAAGGCGGGGGCATGAGTCGGTAATCGAGATGGCCAACCTGGTGCTGGAGGTTTCCGCCCCTGAGGAACGGTTCTACCAGGACTTTTTCATCCATATTCCACGCTTTTGCCAGGCCTCAAGGATTTCAGATGGTAAATTCATTGTTTCTGGAAATCCAAGATCCTTCAGGGACCTTGCAAGGCGCCTTCCCACTGCCTCGCTAATTTGTGCCATAAAGGCGAAACTTAAAGGTGCCTACCCGGTCCTTTTTGAGGATATAGAAACTAAGGGAGAGGCCGGACAAGATATTGAGGTGAGGCTGCTTTCACCCCAAGAGGTTGACAGCCTTGAGCTTCCACTTCTTGTAAAACACAGGTGCCTTCTTGCCCATATCATTGTCAACAGGGCAGTGACCCATGAGCTTGTGCGTCACCGGGTGGCATCGTACCTTCAGGAATCCCAGAGATACTGCCGCTATGGGGAAGAAAAATTTGGTGGCGCAGTCACCTTCATAAAACCATGCTTTTTTGATGAGGGCTCCAGGGAATACGAGATGTGGGAAAGGGCCATGGAGGAGACCGAGGCCATTTATCTTGAGTTACTTAAGACATCATCCCCCCAGGCGGCCAGAACCGTCCTTCCAAATTCGTGCAAGACGGAGATAATGGTCCATGCCACCCTGGAGGAGTGGAAGCACATTTTCAGACTCAGGGCCTCAAAGGCAGCAGATCCGTCCATGAGGGAGATAATGCTTATGATGCTTCCAGAATTTGCCAGGCGATTTCCACCTGTTTTCAAGGAAATAATAGACAGCGTAGAACAGTAGCATGAAAACGGATTTCCTGGTGGTTGGAAGCGGCATTGCCGGTCTCAGCCTTGCCATAAACCTTGCCAGCAAGGGCAGTGTACTTGTTGTTACAAAGAAGAACCGTTCAGACACAGCCACCAGGCTTGCCCAGGGGGGAATTGCATCGGTCCTTGGCCCTGACGATGATTTCGTGTTCCACGAGTATGATACCATCCTTGCAGGCGACGGCCTGTGCCACGAGGGTGTTGTCCGTGCCATAGTAAGGGATGGCCCCGAAAGGATAAAGGAGCTCGAAAGGATGGGCGTAAGGTTTGCCAGGCGCCCGGACGGTTCCTTTGACCTTGGCAAGGAGGGAGGGCACAGCAGGCGCCGTGTTGCCCACAGCGGCGATTTTACAGGTCTTGAGATACAAAAGGCCCTGGTGGATAAGGCTTCTTCAAACCCCAACATAGATATCCTCGAGGACTTCGTGGTGGTGGATCTTCTTACTACCTGCAAGATAAAGAGCAGTCCGCAAGAGGATGCCAGGTGTCCCTGCTCGCAAGACAGGTGTCTTGGGGCCTATGTCCTCGATGCATCCACTGGGAAGATACACGCCATCCTGGCTGACATCACCTTCCTGGCAACAGGGGGGGCAGGAAAGGTCTATCTATACACAAGCAATCCAGATGTGGCCACGGGAGACGGGATAGCCATTTCGTACAGGGCAGGGGTTCGTATTGCAAACCTTGAGTTTGTCCAGTTTCACCCCACCATTCTATACCATTCCAAGGCGAAAAATTTTCTCATATCAGAGGCCTTGAGGGGAGAGGGCGCAAGGCTCATAGACTGGCAGGGCAGGCCCTTCATGGAAAAGTACGACCCTGTAAGGCGTGAGCTTGCCGGAAGGGACGTTGTTGCCAGGGCCATAGATGCAGAGCTTAAGAAAACGGGCAAGGAATGCGTCTATTTGGACATAAGCCACAGGCCTGCAGATTTCATAAAAAACCGATTTCCAAACATATACAAGACATGCCTGAAATTCGGGATTGATATCACCAAGGAGCCCATTCCCGTTGTGCCTGCCGCCCACTATATGTGCGGCGGTGTCGTTACGGATGTATGGGGGCAGACGGACCTTCCAGGCCTCTTTGCCCTTGGAGAGACGGCCTGTACGGGCTTTCACGGCGCAAACAGGCTGGCTTCAAATTCTCTTTTGGAAGGGCTTGTGATGGGTTACAGGGCGGCTAAACGCGCCCTTGAGCTCCACGAGGAGCTGAAGGTCCATCCCTCGGTTCAGGTGCCCCCGTGGGATACGGGAGGGGCAGTGGACATGGAAGAGGCAGTGCTCATAAGCCACAACTGGGACGTCATCAGGCGTCTAATGTGGAACTATGTGGGCATTGTAAGGAGCTCCAAAAGGCTCAGGCTTGCGGCCCAGAGGCTCAAACCCATCCTTGAAGAGATAAATCAGCACTACTGGGATTACATCATAACCAGGGATTTCCTGGAGCTCAGAAACCTTGCCATGACGGCAGGCCTTATAATAGAGGCTGCCTCCATGCGAAGGGAAAGCAGGGGTGGCCATTTCATAATTGACCATCCGGAAAAGGACGACTGGAACTGGCGCCGCGACACCCTGCTTCAAAGAAGTTGATTCAAGGTCCTGCCTGAAATAGACTGCATTCCCAATGAAAAACGGACATTTTTTGATCCTTACCGGAATCCTTTTACTGGTTGCATTCATTTTTCTGGTCTTCGGTCCAAGACTCCACGGAATTTGGGACTGGTGTCTGGCCCTTCTTGAAAAGAGGGAGGCCATCAGGGACTTTGTGTTATCCCTAGGTCCCTTTGGCCCGGTTGGTTTCATTCTTCTTCAGGCCCTTCAGGTTGTGTTGTCTCCCATTCCAGGTGAGGCCACGGGGGTGGTTGGAGGCTTTATCTTCGGAAAGTGGCTTGGACTCCTCTATTCCACTATAGGCCTTGGCCTGGGCTCCATCATGGCCTTTTCCATTTCCCGCCGATTCCGCCGTATTATAGAGCCCTGGCTGCAAAAGTCCGATTGGTACTGGAAGCTTGAAGGGCTTCTTGAACACCAGGGAATCTTCATCTGTTTTTTCCTTTATGTCTTCCCGGGCTTTCCAAAGGATTTTCTCTGCTACTTCCTCGGGCTTACCAGGATGCCCTGGCAGATATTCTTGTTCATATCAACAGTTGGGCGCATACCCGGGACCCTAATGCTCAGCTGGCAGGGTGCAGAGATCTATAATGGCAACTGGGCAGGCTTTATATCCATTTTGCTGATCACGCTGCTGGTTGCTGCCCCTGCCTGGTACTACAGGGAAAGGATATACGCATGGGTTGAGTCCAAGACAGAAGGTGACCTTTAGTGAAAACCGGATATCTTGACTGTTTTTCAGGCATAAGCGGGGATATGCTTCTTGGCGCCTTTATTGATGCAGGCTGGGAGGAGCAGGAACTTAAGGAACTGCCACGTCTTTTGAAGCTAAAGGATGTTAAAATAGCAGTAAAGAGGGTAAAGAGGCAGGGAATCTCTGCTGTAAAGGTGGAAATAACAGAAAAGTCCTCGAATCCGCCCAAGAGAGGGTTTTCGGAGATAGCCCGGCTGATCTCTTCCTCTGGACTTGAACCGCAAGTAAAGGATGAGGCAACAGCAGCCTTTAAAAGGCTTGCAGAGGTGGAGGCCCGTATCCACGGGGTTTCTGTGGATGAGGTGCACTTTCATGAAACAGGGGCAGAGGATGCCATAATTGACATTACTGGCGCCTTTGCGGCAAAGAGGGCCCTTGGGCTTGAAAGGCTCATCTGTTCCCCCTTGCCCTTATCAAGGGGTTTTGTCCAGTGCCAACACGGCCGTCTTCCCCTTCCAGCACCAGCGGTGCTTGAAATCTTGACTGAAAGGGAAGTGTACTTCGTTGATGAGGAAAAGGAACTTGTGACACCTACTGGCGCCCTTCTGGCAGTTGAACTTTCAGATTCCTGGGAAGAATTTCCTGCATTTAAGGTGAAAAGAACGGGTTATGGAGCCGGTTCATGGAAATTAAAGGGGCGCCCAAATCTGCTCAGAATCGTTTTGGGTCAGGAGAACGGCCCAAATATCCTTTCTGATGAGGTGCTGGAACTAAAGGCGGTAATAGACGATATGAATCCGGAACACGCAGGCCTTTTCATGAAGGAGGTCCTTTTAAAAGGGGCCCTGGATGCCTGGATAACACCTGTGTTTATGAAGAAAAACAGACCCGGCTTTGAGATTTCCATTATCCTTCGCCCTGAAAAATACCATGAGCTGATTGATTTTGTCCTCTCACATACCACATCCCTTGGCCTTCGCACTAGAAGGAGCAGGAGGGTTATTCTGCCAAGGCATGAGGTGACCGTCTCTACAAGATGGGGGGATATAAAGGCAAAGGCAGTCATAAGGCCAGACGGCAAAAAAGAGATAATTCCGGAGTTTGAGGAGTGCAGGGCCATCTCCGAAGGCTTTGACGTGCCCATAAGGGATGTTTACAAAGAGGTTATTTGCAGCAAAGAGGCCAGAGGGGGAGACGGGGAACAAGATGACTAGGGACCTTTTTGAAAGGACTTGCAGGTTTTTCGCAACTGGTTTCGGGGTGGGTTTTATTCCCAAGGCACCAGGAACCGCCGGTGCAATCCTGGGCATTCCACTTGGAATGGCAATCAATCAGATGCAGAGCACAGGGGGTTCCTTCCTCATCCTCTTGTTCCTGACAGTCTTTTCTTGCGCATGTGCCCACGTTACCGAAAAGGGGCTTGGCCTTAAGGACCCCCAGATAGTTGTCATAGATGAAATAATCGGCATGACCGTGGCCCTTTGGCTTCTTCCTGGTTCCATGACGGTGATTTTGGTGCAGTTCGTCCTCTTTCGTCTGTTTGACATCTACAAACCTTTTCCTGTAAAACAGATGGAGGAGATATTTAGGGGAGGAGCTGGCATTGTCATGGATGACGTCATGGCAGGTGTTCTTGCAAACATCCTTTTCAGGGTCGGGAGGCTCATTTTGTCATGATTGGAGAGATCATTGCCATTGGAGATGAGCTCATTTCTGGAAGGGTGGTAAACACCACCAGCAGCTTTGTGGCATCGCGCCTTTTCTCAGCAGGCCACACTGTAAGGCGCATAACCGTGATTGGAGATGAGCCAGAAATAATCAAGGATGCGCTGCTTGACGCAATCAAAAGGAACCAGTTTGTAATAATAAGCGGCGGGCTTGGCCCCACATCTGATGACATAACCAATGAATCCGTCTCCATGGCCCTGGGGCTGCCCCTGGAAAAAAATCACCAGATCGAAAAACAGATAAGGGAGATGGAGGAGCATCTTGGTGAGACCACCCCGGATCAATTCAGGCGTAAGCTCACCATGCTCCCGCAGGGCGCCAGGGTGCTCAATCCAGAAGGCCACGCAGCAGGCTATGAACTCCTTTACCATGACGTCCATCTCTTTTTCCTGCCAGGTGTTCCAGAGCAGCTCAGGGAACATTTGGTAAAAAGGGTTCTTCCAAGGCTGAACGATCTGGACAAGGATCGCCCCTATGTCCTCCAGAAGGTGTTCAAGCTCTTTGGTCTTCCTGAGATAGAGATAAATACCCGCTTGGAAGAAATGGGGGTTTCCAACAGCCGGGTAAAGCTTGGCTACTATCCCGTCTTTCCTGAGGTCCACGTAAGCATAACCGTAATCGAGGACTCTCAAGAGGAGGCAAAACGTCTCCTTGATTATGCCTCTTCTGCCATTAGAAATGAGTTTGAACACTTTATAGTTGCTGAAGACGAACAGGGGAGCCTGGCAGCCACCCTTGGGGAGCTCTTAAAGCTTAAGGGCTACATGCTTGCAGCAGCCGAATCCTGCACCGGAGGCCTTCTTGGCGGAACACTTACCTCTGTGGCTGGAAGTTCTGAGTGGTTTGACAGGTCCATGGTGACATACAGCAACCGTGCCAAAATGGAGCTCCTGGGCGTTTCAAAGGCCACCTTGGCTGCCCACGGTGCCGTGAGCAGCCAGACGGCCCTTGAGATGGTAACCGGGGCAAGAGCCAGGTCTGGGTGTCAGGCTGCCATTGCCATCACTGGTATAGCAGGCCCTGGTGGCGGCACTCCAGAAAAACCTGTGGGTACAGTCTATATCTCCATATCAGTGGATGATAATAACCTTGTTCACCGCTTTCTCTTCCCAGGTGACAGGAACGAGGTTAGAAGACTCACGGTTGAGACCGCCCTTGATTGGCTGAGAAGATATCTGAAATATGGTTCGTTGCTTCCTGGCTATAAACCTGTCCACTGAGACCCACGACTTTCTGGCAGCCTCTGTAAAAACGTGGCACACCCAATACAGGAAGCAGGTGAGGTGGGTTCGCCCTGAAAACTGCCATCTTACCTTAAAATTCCTTGGCGAGGTGAAGGAGTCCCTTGTGGCCAAAATAGAAAAAAATGTTTCTGTTGCGGCCTCCTCCCATGTCCCTTTTGAGTTAGAGCTTTCAAGTCCAGGGGTATTCCCCAATCCGAGATTCCCCAGGGTCTTGTGGATTGGCCTTAAGGGAGAAACAGGTAAACTTAAGCAGTTACAAAACAGCTTGGAGACAGCACTGGAACCCCTTGGATTTGAGCCTGAAAAAAAGGGTTTTGTACCCCATGTTACCGTTGGCAGGATTAAGGCCAGAAGGGGATTCATGCTTGACATCAATGATTTTTTGAAGTCCGAGGTCCCCCCCATCAGGTCAAGTATTAACGCTGTAAACCTGTATCAAAGCATACTTAAGCCATCAGGGCCCATCTACAAGGTGCTTTCAACTTTCCAATTATCGGAAAGATAGGCAATGAGACAAGTTAACGCTCCCTTTTGACCTTCACCAATATATCAGGGTGAACGAATCTTTACGATTTTTGAGTAAGAGTCCTTTTAATATCACCGGAATTTTCAGAAAGCACAGATATGGGCCTGCTTATTTGATTCTCCACCAGTCCGTTTAAGTTCTTTTTTTTTGTACCGAAAAGTAAAAAAGGAAATTTTTTATTTAGATTCCAGGAGAATATCATTGGGTACAGACAAAAAGAAAGAGGCCCCTAGCCTTGGAAAGGCGCTTGTTTTCGAGGCAGGGGGAAAGAAATGGGCCTGTGAACTTTCAAAGGTGAAGGAGATCGTCCGCTCCCCCCAAATCACAGGGCTTCCCAATTCCCTGAACAAGGTGGCTGGCGTCATTAATGTCAGGGGCGAGGTGGTTCCGGTCCTCAATTTCTGGAATGATACCCCCCCTGTCACAAGACGATCCCGTTCCAGGTACAAGGAAACCGTGGTGATACTCAAGTCCGATGAGGGAAATGTGGGGTTAAAGGTTTCTCAGGTTTGCTCCATCGAGGATATACATGCCTTTGATGTTGGATCAGAAATTGACGATACGGCCTTGCGGGAGATCGTTTCCTGCAGGGTGTATCTTTCTGAGTCCGGTTTAACCCCCATGGTGGATGCCAAGCTGGCGATAGAGTCCGTTAAGACTCAGGCTATGGACAGCCTGTATGAACAAAGTAAAAAGAAAGAAGTTTCTTCAGAGGCAGGAGGAATTCAATGATAGGCCATTTAGTAAATTTCAAAAATATGAAGATACAGAACAAGGTTTTATTCCTGATATTTTTGACCGGCCTTGTAGCCCTTGTAACGCAGGCCTATCACTTTTATGCAATCCATAATCTGCTGAAACAGGACGGGGCGAAGCAGTTGGAGCTCGTCTCAATGGGGCTTGCAGAATCCTTCAACAGTTACTGGGAAAACAGGTTAAATGATATGGAAACCCTGGCATCCCTGGACACCATCAGGTCTTCAGCTAAGGAAGGAAACGGTTTTTCCGGAGCCAACAGCCTTCTTACCAAGATGGTTTCAAAATACTCTTATTACAATACCATTGCTATTATCAAAAGTGGTACCATTATTTCTGCCAGCAAATCCAAGTTGATTGGAAGGCGTTTCAAGTCCCCCAATTCCTATCTGAGAACTGGTCCTGCCCTTGCAGGGCCTGTAAACAACCCCTTTGGCCCAGGAAATAAAGTCTACCTCCTTGTAAGGGGAATAAAACTGGCCTCTGGACAATGGGCCTATCTCGTGGCCTCCATTAGTCCTGATTCCCTGATCGCACATCTAAAAAAGTGGCAACATGGGGCTGGTTTCCTATTTGTAAACAGCGACGGAACCGTTGTGATGACCCCTGACAGGGGGAGAATAGGTTTAAAGGCGCCTTCCTGGGTACTTTCTGGATTGCGCAGTACTGTTTCCGGGAGTGCCCTTGTAAAGGCTCAAGATGGCAACATGGCTCTTGCCGCAAAGAAGGTTGATGTCTGGAAACGCCTTACCGGGAAGGAGGCTTTTGCCGTATCCTTTGTTGTTGAGGATGCCCTCTTTTCATCCATGAAGGAACTTTTACAGCCAACCATTATCGCAAATGGCCTTGTATTTCTCATGCTCCTTCTTCTGGCCTATTTTCTCAACAGGGACGTGGTGCGGCCAATTGTTGATGCTGCCAAGTTCCTGAATACAACAGCGAGAAACATGGACATTACCCGCAGATTAAAAGTTACCAGTAGAGACGAAGTTGGTGAGATGGCGGAGTCTGTAAACAAGTTCCTGGCCCGTTTGCAGGAGGCATTCAAGGACGTTATTCAAACCACTGGCGAGTTTAGCGAGGCAAGCTCCGAAGTTTTTGAAGTCGCAAAGAGAATCACTGAAAACGCCACACAGCAGGCAAAGAGGGCTGACGAAGTGCGTCAGAAGGTTGCGCTCATGGGGCAAACTGCCCAGGAGGTCGCCTTTCACGCTGAATCCTCAGCAAGGCTTGCAAGGGAGGCTGCCCAGGTGATTGAGGAAATGGCAAAGACAAATGCCAAAATTACTGAGGTTTCCGCACAGAACAAGGAGGGGGCGGAAGGTGTTGCGCAAACAGTTGCCGCCATGGGCGCCACTGCAAAGAAAGTCCAGGAAAAGGCAATAAGGCAGTCGGAAGCTGCCGAACAGACAGCAAAGGCCCTTAACAACATGGCAGCGGAGTTGGAGGAAATGGCTCACGAGGCAAACAATGCCGCTGCCCAGGCCAGGCATACCCTGGATAGCGCCCAGAAGGGCCGTGCAGCAATAGCTGAGACGGTCAGGGGTATGCAAGAGATTGCCAGAAGTTCCGAACAGGTCAGGGAGATTGTTGACCTCATCTCTGACATTGCTGAACAGACAAACCTTCTTGCTCTTAATGCCGCCATTGAGGCGGCGAGGGCAGGCCAGCACGGAAGAGGTTTTGCCGTGGTTGCTGACGAAATCAGGAAACTTGCCGATCGTACCAGCGAATCAACCAAGGAAATCGAAAGCCTTATTCAGGGGAGCCGTGAAAGTGTGGTAAAGGGATTAAAGCTTGCGGCTGAGAGTGAAAGGACCCTTTCAGAGCTTCTGAACACGGTGGAAAACAGCAGTAAGGTGACCATGGGTATTGCTGCCATTTCTGGAAGGCAGACACAGTCCATTCAAAAACTCCTTTCTTCCATGGACAGCCTCAAGGTGCGGTCAGGGGCAATAGTTGATATGACGAACAAACAGGCCGAAAGGAGAAAGCTTGCCGAACAGGCCATTGCTGAGCTTGAAAAGCTTAGTGATGATATCAGTTCCATTGCAAATTCCACGACCCTTACCACTAGGACAGCTGTGGAGACAGTGGACAAGGTGGTGTTGAATTCAAACGAAATTACAGGGCGTACATCCAAGCAGAAGGAGAGGAGTGCGTCACTTCAAAAGCTCATGGATATGGTGGCATCTGTTGCGCTTCAAAATGCCCAGGGTGCCGAGAAGGCCCTAGGATCTATGGAGGCCCTTCAGAGAAAGGCCAAACAGGTGGAAAAAATCATCAGAAAATTCAAGGTTTCGTCCTTCCAGTAAATAACGTGGACAGCCAGCGTTTCAGGCCGGGAACCATTGGTTCCGGCCTTTTCTTTTGGAGGCCAAATAATACTTGCACTGGTATCAGTTGTTTGCTAATCTTATTTCAGAATATTTCTTATTAAAGATTAAATGGAAAATCGTAAGAAAAAAATAAAACCAGTGGATAAAAAGCTGTCTCTTTCAGAGCTTAAAAAGGTCTTTGAGGAGGCGGGCTTAAGGCTTACCCATCAAAGGATAATGATTTACGAGGCCATTTGCCACGCAAAGGACCATCCGTCTGCGGAGGCGGTCTATGAGCGCCTGAGGAAGGAGGCCCCAACCATATCCCTGGACACGGTTTACAGGACCCTTTCTACATTTGAAAGGCTGGGGTTGATCAAAAAGGTACAGATATTTGATCACATAAGGTTTGATCCGGATATTTCAAGGCATCATCACTTTATTTGCACTGTTTGCAAAAAAATAGTCGACTTTAGCTGGCCCGAATTTGATAAATTTCCGCTGCCGGAACATCTCCAGGACCTTGGAAGGGTGTTGGATCATCAAGTTGAGATTAGAGGCGTTTGCAAGGAGTGTCAGGAAGGCATGAAAGGGACTGAGACATAGCTTAAGGCAAAAATTTTTTGTAACCACTTGCGAATAATTCTTAAATAGTTCATTGCTGAAAACAGTTTAAGTTCTTACAATGCCAGCTTAGGTTTGCCTTTGGGCTTTTCTTAAAAATTGTTTTCGATTAAATTTTAATGCTAATTAAACTTAAAGAAACAATATATTTGAAAGGAGGAATTGAAATGAGAAACAGATTGATACCAGTGGTTATCTTGGTGTTAGTGCTGATGCCTCTTTGGTTAAGCACATCCGTATTGGCTGGCAAGACAAGGGCCTTGGGGCTTCCCCCAGTGCCCATTCCCTCGGATAATCCGCAAAATGCTGCCAAAATCGCCCTTGGAATGAAACTTTTCATGGACAAGAGATTCAGTGCAGATTCAACCGTGAGCTGCGCAACCTGTCATGATCCAAAAAGGGCCTTTACAGACGGTCTTCCCATTGCCGAAGGCATTAAGAAGAAAAAAGGCACGCGCAATTCTCCAACCGTCATAAACGCAGCCTACTATACCTCTCAGTTCTGGGACGGCAGGGCACCATCCCTTGAGGAGCAGGCCAAGGGCCCCTTTGTAAATCCAGTGGAACATGGGCTTAAGGATTTTTCCCCCATCCTGCAGGTTATCAAAAGGGATCCTAAATATTCTTCGCTTTTCAAAAAGGCCTTTGGAATAGACGCAGACAGGATCGGGATAGAACATGTTGTAAAGGCCATTGCATCCTTTGAAAGGACTATAGTATCAGGCGATTCACCCTTTGACCGTTACATGTACGGAGGGGAGAAGGGGGCTATGTCTGAGGCCGCCATCAGGGGGCTGAAGCTATACCGTACAAAGGCAAGGTGCCAGGATTGTCACCCCATTGGTCAAACAAGCGCCATCTTCACGGACAACAAGTTTCACAATCTGGGAGTTGGATTTTCAGTCATAGAGCCAAGGCTTATGGAGATTGTGGAAAAGGTGAAAAAGGCCAAGGAGAAGGGACTTAAGCTTGACGAGACAATCCTTCAGAAACAGGATATCTCGGAGCTTGGCCGCTTTGTAGTAACCCTGAATATAGAGGACATAGGAAGGTTCAAGACGCCAACACTTAGAAACGTGGCCGTTACAGGCCCTTACATGCATGATGGAAGCGTGGAGACCCTGGAGGATGTGATAGAGCTATATAACCAGGGAGGCGAGGATAATCCCATGCTTGACAGCGGAATCAGGCCCCTTGAACTTACGGAGCAGGAAAAGGCGGACCTGGTTGAGTTTTTAAAGGCCCTGACAAGCCCTGAATATGCCGGTCTTTTAAAGGACAAAAAGTAAAAAGGAGGACCACATGAAGAAGATTACAAGAAGAAGACTTCTAAAACGGGGCGCTGTGGCCGCTGCCGCAGCCACCCTGCCCTTGAGCCTTGTAGAGATTTCGTGGGGCAAGGGAAATGCCCAAAATTTCACCTTTGCCTACATCTCAGACTCACATCTTACCCACATAAAGGGGACGAAGTTTGTGAGAAACTTTGACAAGGGGCTAAAAAAGGCAGTGATGGAATGCAATTTCATGTCCCCCAAACCCGATTTTGTGGTTTACGGTGGGGATCTGGCCCAGCTTGGGAAAAAAGAAGAGCTGGAGCACGGCCTTGAAATAATGTCCAAGCTTAGACACCCTGTCCGCTGGGTCATTGGAGAGCATGATTTCTACCTGGACATGGGCAGGTTCTGGGAAGACAAGATCTCAAAGACCACCTACAGCTTCGACCACAAGAGAGTACACTTCGTGGTGCTAAATTCCATTCTTACCTACGACTCCTGGATAAAGAGGTGGAAAACCCCTGAAGAGCGAATGGCAAACATGGCCCGTCTTGACAACCCCAATGGTTCGCCCTTCATGGTAGGTGACAGACAGATAAAGTGGCTGAAAAAGGATCTTGCCAGGGTCTCCAAGGACACCCCCATAGTTGTCATGTCCCATTCGCCCCTTTACAAGATATTCAAGCCCTGGAATTTCTGGACTGACGATGCCGAGAAGGTGCAGGCCGTGCTAAAGCCCTTCAACAAGGTGACAGTGCTCCATGGACACGTCCACCAGATTCTCTACAACCAGATAGGCAACATCACCTTTCAGGCCATGATGTCTACTGCATGGCCCTGGCCCTACCCCTTGAGTTATATCAAGAAGCCCAACCAGATTCCAAAGATAACCGTTTTCATGAACAGGGCAGATCCCTTTCACGAAAGGGATGCAACAGGCTGGTCCATTCTCAATCTTGAAAACGGCAGGGTAACCAACCACTACAAACTGTGGGAAAACAGGGACAGGATACTCAGGTATGATGAGAAACTGGGCTATCCAGTGGACACCCTTTACCAGAATCCGGCAAACCGTATCCCGCCACAGGAACACTACTAAAAGGAGGAGTAAGACATGAAAAAGATGGTTGCAGCCATGACCCTTGCAGTGGCCCTGAGTATTTTAGGAGCCTTTGCAGTCCAGGCAGACGAATTTACCAAAAAGGACCTTGAGAAGTGGAACAAGGAGTTCATGAGTGTGGTCAAGGAAGGGGAAAGGCTTTTTCACAGCGCCCTTGGGAAGAATAAGGTCTCCTGTGACATGTGCCACCCAAATGGGGCGAATACACATCCGGAGACCTATCCAAAGTTCCAGAAACAGATCGGCAAGGTGGTTGCCCTCAGGGACATGATAAACTGGTGCATTCAAAATCCCCTTGAAGGGGACCCCTTAAAGCTTGATGACCCCAAGATGATTGCTCTTGAGGCATACATTACCTATGAAAGAAAGGGCAAGCCTCTGGACCCTGGGAAACATTAATGGTCTGAGACTAAAAAGGGGGCGAACACTGTTTCGCCCTCTTAACGGCTTTTATACCTTGCAGCCAGGAACATAACCACCAGCAAAAGCGCCGAAGATGTCATAAGGCCATCAGGGACTATCTCGGCAGCCTTTCCCATGACAGCAGAAGGAACGATGCCAGAGACTGAATAAAATGCGTCCAGGATGAGCCCAAATACCACACTGAAAACTGCAATGGTGGCAAGGTAGATTACAGTGCCCGTGCGGCCAAGTATTCCAAGGAGCACGGACAACGAGGTGACATTGGTGGCAGGGCCAACAAGAAGAAACACAAGGGCGGTTCCCGGGCTCATGCCCTTAAGAATAAGGGCTGCGGCAATGGGCGTTGAGGCAGTTGCGCATATGTAAAGGGGAATGCCCACCACAAGCATCAAAAGCATGGACTCTACGCCTCCTCCAAGATGCTGCGAAAAAAAATCCTGGGGCAAAATGGCCGATATTATTCCAGCAACCAGTAGGCCAGCAAAAAACCAACCTGCAAGCTCCTCCCAAAGATCAAAGAAGGCATAGTTTAAGATACCCTTAAGGACGCCAAGGAGACCCTTCTTTTGGGGGCCTTCATCCGTGGAAGCAGAACAGCAGCCAGAGCTGCAGCCACACGACGTACAACCTGGCGATTCACTGACATCAGGGCCCACCAAGGTTTCCCCTGAAGGCCTCTTGCCAAAAAGGTTCTGGAACAAGCCTGCGGCAACGGCTGTTATGAAAGCGGCAAGGGGCCTTGCCACTGTCATTACCGGGTCAAGGAGGGCCCAGGAAATGAGAATGGAATCCACGCCAGATTCAGGAGTGGAAATAAGAAATGAAGACACGGCCGCCTTGTCGGCACCCTGTTTTTTAAGGGAGGCAGCCACAGGAAGCACGCTGCAGGAACAAAGGGGCAAAGGAATGCCAGCAAGGGCCGCCTTCATTACGGAAGAAAGCCCCTGCCTTCCCAGGTGCCTTGCAATGTATTCTGGAGAAAGAAACATCCTGATTACACCAGCAAGAACCAGACCAAACACGAAAAATGGGGCTGCCTGGCGAAAAAGGAGCCAGGAAAAGGATAAGACTTCTTGGATAAAATGGATCATGCCCGTTTATAAACCAATATGATTTATTTTGTTCCCTGTACCAATGGGAGACAAAAACGTTTCACATGGAACACTGGGGCCTGCCCAAGCTCATAGCAGGGAGGCAATTTCCTGAGGGCGCTTAAGAAGGGTCTGTGCGCCAGCATTCTTGAGCTCATCCCTGTCCCTGAATCCCCAGAGCACCCCCACTGGATACATGCCTGCCTGGTTTGCCGTTTTCATATCAATGGAGGTGTCACCCAGGTAAAGGAACCCTTTCGGGTCAATGCCAATATTCCTTGCCACTGTGAGGGCCCCTGTTGGATCAGGTTTTCTTGGTATTTCTGGCAGTTCGCCAAGGACCTTGTGGAAGTTCCACTGTCCAAGGTAACGCTCAACACACAGACGGGTGAACTCGTGGGGCTTGTTGGAGAGCACGGCCATCTTAAGCCCTTTCTCCATTACCTGATCAAGCATCTCCTCTATGCCTTCATAAAGCCTGGTATTCCTGTCCCAGTTTTCCTTGTAATCTGAAAGAAACTGGGCCAGGAGTTCCTTAAGGGCATCCTCGTTCTTCCTGAGGGATTCTGGAACTGCCCTGTAAACAAGTGTCCTTGCGCCGTCTCCAACAAAGTAACGGTACCTGTCTTCTGGATGAACAGGAAGGCCGTTTCTTTCAAGAACCCTGTTCATGGAAAGGGCGAGGTCCTTCAGGGTATCAAGGAGTGTCCCGTCAAGATCGAATATAACCGCCTTAAATCTTGCCATGTCTTTTATTCATCTTTTCCGGCCAGCCTTTTCAGGCACACATCTACCTTGCCCTGTAAACATAAAAGGCCTCGGAAATCTTGGCAAAGGAAAAGTCACAAAAAAAGAAGGGCCCTCCGAGAGCCCTCCCCAGAAAAGGCACTACACCCCTTCTGACTGTCTGGTTGGAGGCATCTCCTCCACGTCCTTCTTAAGCTCTCCTATCTGAATTCCCAGGGCCACGCATTGACGCCCTTCCAGACAGGCCTTTATGTCTTCCTCGTCAAGATAGTGATCAAGTTTCTTGCCCTTTCGTTCAAGGTGTACTACCCAGGTCTTTTTTTCATCATCGTAATCAACATCCAGGTTTATGCCGCACTGACCAATGTCTGGATAGATCTCTAGAATCTTCTTGCAAAGTTCTTTTTTGTCCATGGCGCCCTCCTTTTCTCTTATTTTTGTTGCGTGTTTTATAATAAGTTAGGTAGCATTCACTACAAATCAACTGCTAAAAATCGATTTTGTCCAAATTTAAAAAAATATGAGAAAGCAAGAGAATCCCTCAGTTTTCAAACCGCCTACCGGCACAGACCCGCGGGGCATAGGCCCACTATTTCCACTTTTTGTTTACGGGACGCTTAAACGTGGCTTTTGCAACCATCATTTTCTTTCTGGAAGAAACACGATCTTTCTTGGACGGGCCCGAACCAAGAAAAATCTTGCCCTCTTTGTGGGCCGTTTTCCATACGTGACTGCCCGAAAAAGGATATGCCCCATAAGCGGGGAGCTCTACCTTGTTGACAGAAACACCCTTTCAAGGATTGACTGCCTTGAGGAGCATCCCTTCTGGTACAAACGCTCCCTCACAAAGGTGGTACTGGAAGACGGCACTGTCTGGCATGCCTATCTTTACTTTAATGACCACCCAGAAGGCAGACTCATAAAAAACGGGCTCTATCAAAGGGGCGTACCTTATCCGTAGTATCCTGGAAGGCTTGCCTGCGTTTACCTATCGGTACCCCGGAGAAAACAATTTCAAGCGGCCCTTATTTGGCAAGAGCCCCTTTCATGTTTAAAGTGTCTTAAAAAAGAGCAGAGAAAATCCATGAAGGAATCAGAAAACAAGGCTGCCCTATCCAGTTTTTTCATAGAGGAAATGCCATATTACCTTCCGCAAGGGCAAGAGGTGGAGCTTGCAGAAACTGCCTACAGGTTCAGGCTCCCTCTCCTTCTAAAGGGCCCTACCGGGTGTGGAAAGACCAGGTTCATGGAGTATATGGCCTGGAGGCTAAAAAGGCCCCTTTTTACCGTTTCTTGTCATGACGATCTTTCAACCAGCGATCTTGTGGGCCGCTACCTCATAAAAGGGGGCGAGACCGTCTGGATGGATGGCCCTCTCACCATGGCAGTCAGAAACGGAGGAATATGCTATCTGGACGAGATTGTCGAGGCAAGAAAGGACACCACAGTGGTGATCCACCCCCTTGCAGATGACAGGCGGCAGCTTCCCATTGAAAAGCGTGGCGAGGTCATAAAGGCCCCGCCTGAGTTCATGCTAGCCATATCCTACAACCCGGGCTATCAAAGCGTACTAAAGGACCTCAAACCAAGCACCAGGCAGCGTTTCATTGCCCTTGACTTCAGATATCCGGATGAAGAACACGAGGTAGAAATCGTGGCCCACGAAGCCCGCATCGACGCCGGCCTTGCAGAAAGCCTTGTGCGCCTTGGACGTATGACCAGGAACCTTAAGGACCAGGGTCTTCAGGAAGGTGCAAGCACAAGGCTTCTCATCCATGCAGGAAAACTCATTGGCTCTGGTATCGAGCCCGTGCTTGCTTGTGAAACGTCAATCTGCCAGCCCCTTACTGACGATGAGGAACTGCTCCAGGGCCTTAAGGAGATGATCAGGGCGGTGTTCTAAATCATGCAGGTTCTAACAGAAAGACAGGAAACAACACCCACAGAAAAGAGGGACGAGGCCCTGAAGCAGGCCCTTTTGAACATCTTTTTTACAGACACCATTGGTTCTTGCCACGTGGAAAATGCAGTGGAATTTCTTAGGCCCCTGCCAAATGACAAGATCGGGCCTGTTCTAAGGCTTGTAAAACTCATTGCCTGCTCCGTGTCTGATCTTTTGGCCTTTAGCTTCATGGAAAACGTTGAAAGGGCCCTTTCCTTCTTGAGCGTTGACCAGCTTGAAGAATGGGTGACAGAGGCCCTTTCCATCTACGAGTCAAAGGGGCTTCATCCAGCCAGGGACTTCTTTTCAAATCCGCAGGAGACGACCCTCAGATATGGAGGGGAAAGGCGCGTAGCAACCCTTGAAGAGACCTCCCTTGGACTAAGTATGCTTGCCTGTGGACTTTCTGGAAAAAGCGTTGTCTTCAAGCCTTCAAGGATGCCTTCTACCGATACAGAGACCATCTGGATGCCCGGCTCCTTTTCCCTTTTTCCTTCAAGGCAGGATAACCGCCTTTTTTTCCGCGTCTGTGCCATACATAAGTGCGCCCAGATACGTTACAAGAGCTTTCTGTGCCCGGAAGACAGGCTAAAAGGGCTGTTCCCCGAACTGAAATGGCCAGAAAAAGGGGAAAGGCCCCCGGCAGTGGTGCTCCTTTTAAGGCTTTTAAAGGAGCAGTTCCCGGAAACGGATGTTGAAGCCTACTTTTGCCTGGCAGATCTCATACGCCTTGAGCAGCATCTTTCCAGGGAGTTTAAGGGCATTGCCAGGGACATGGACCTTTTTAAGAAGCTCATTCTTGAAAGATACCAAGGCGAAATCAGGGGGCTTTCAGGCCCTGTTGGTGAACTTGTGCGCTTCATAATTTACGGTTTTAAGGATGAATCGCTTATCCAGGACCCGGACATAAGGGGCCATGCCCTTGCCCTTTGCCGTCCAGAAAGCAGCGTCCTTGACACCTTTTGCCTTGTCAGGCAACTTCTCCTTTTTGGGCCCATTGACTTTGGCCCCGTATCCAGGCTTCTTCCCCACGTGGGCTCCCTGAATTTAGGAGCACTTGATACGAAGATCAGGCAGAGAAGAAAGGAGCTTGAAGAAAACTTCGTTCAGATACTTGGAAGCCTTGTGGCAAAGGCGGACAAACGCCAGGGCGAAGCCGGAGGAGAGGCAGAAGAGCCCGCCAAAGGAGCAGGCCTTGGCCTAGAAGATGTGAAAGAGGCCCTGGCCATGATAATAAGCGGTGCAAAAAAGGAAGAAAGGGACGAGGCCCTTCAGCAGGAGCTGATCTCCCATCTACAGCTTCAGGGAAACGAGGAGCTTCTTGAGAAACTGGCAGAGGTATCCAGGGAAATAGTTCAGGACCTTGGCCAGGTTCCGAGTTTTTACGTCTCATCCGCCCTTGACCTTGCCACAGGTCTCTACGACCCAAGGCTTTGCGTTACCGAAACAGAAGATCAGGCGCCTGCCTTTTCTTTTCATTTGTATCCAGAGTGGGATTTCAGGCGCTCGGACTACAGGCAGAACTGGTGCACCCTCAAGGAGATGACTGCCAAGGGCTCATCTGGAAGCTTTGTAAGAGATGTCCTTAAGACCTACAAGGGCCAGGTGGAGGCGCTGAGGCGCCAGTTTGAAATGATACGGCAGGACTACAAGGTGGTGAAGAGACAAAGGGATGGACAGGAGGTGGACATAGACGCCTTTGTGGAGGCCTACACCGATATCAAGGCCAGGCTGAGTCCGTCTGAAAATCTTTATCACAGGCTCATTCAGAACAGGCGCGACATAGCCGTCCTCTTCCTGGTGGACATGAGTGCTTCCACCGAAGGCTGGATAAACAGGGCCATAAAGGAGTCCCTGGTGCTTCTTTCAACTGCCATGGAATGCGTTGGCGATCAGTACTCCATATTTGGTTTTTCAGGCATGAGGCGAACAGGATGCCAGTATTTCGTAATAAAGGACTTCAAGGATGAGTTTTCCTATCAGGTAAAGGCCAGGATCACTGGGATAAGCCCAAAGGACTACACCAGGATGGGCCCTGCAATCAGGCACTCAACAGAAAAGCTCAAGGAGGTGGATGCGCGGGTAAAGATACTTCTCACCCTGAGTGACGGAAAACCCGAAGACTATGACGAATACAAGGGCCCATACGCCATAGAGGATACGCGAATGGCCCTCTTTGAGGCACGGCAGCAGGGCATAAAGCCCTTTTGCATCACCATAGACAAGGAGGCAAGGCAGTACCTTCCAAGGATGTATGGGGCTGCAAACTTCATTCTGGTGCCAGACGTAAAACTTCTTCACAAGAGGGTGCCAGAGATATACAGGATTCTGACCACCTGACATCATGGCAGAGGAAAGATCAAAACGGCCCCAAAGGCTCGTCATCTTTGAGGAAAGGGGCTCAGGCGACTACAAGATAGCTGGGATAGAGGTTTACGGACGGGACATGGAAATTGCAAAGGTCTTTAACATTGAAGCACCCCTTCCCCCCATTATTGATGAGCCTGACGAGTACATAAGCGAGGATTTTCATGGGGACCTTGTGCTCAACTTTCTGAAGCACCCGGATCTTTCCGAATATCTGGTAAGACTTTGCAACAAAAAGGGCATTCCGGTTATTGCCTCAGGACAGCAAATACCTGGTGCCATCTGCCCATTTACCTGCTGCGGCCTTGGCAAGAAAGAGGGGCTTGGGGCCTACGGCCAGCAATTTGGAGTGCCAGAGTATGAGGTGGAGATAGAAGACGGCAGGATTTCGGACGTACGCGTAAAGAGGGCTGCCTCCTGCGGGGCAACCTATCAGGTGGTGCGAGAGCTCATTGGTACCGAGATAGAAAAGGCCCCAACAGAAATTTCCAGGCGTGTTCAGTACCTTTGCCTTTCAGACCCGTCTGATTTTGACCCTGTAAGCGGAAAGAGCGCCCTTCACTTTGCAGGGGAGGTCCATAAGGCAGCCCTTAAAAAGGCCATAGACAACGCACTTAAAAGGAAAGACCATGGCCCTGGTAAACATTGAAAGCGCCCTTAGAAAGGTTCTAAACAGCCTCAAAAAGGCCCAGGAAGGAAGCGGGCTTGAGATGCTATCCTACAAGCGCAACAGGGGCATAACGGTGCTCAAGGAATCCCCTGACTCTTTCGTTTTGAGGGAAAGGGGCTATGAGAACCGGGAAATATCCTGCACGTCAAAGGAGCTCCAGCGCCATCTGAAGGCCATGATGAAACGGGAATTTCCTCGCAGCAGGAAGGTGAGAATATACATGCTGGCAGATCCTTCCCAGGCAGGCATCCAAAGAAAAAAGTTGTAGGTGACAAGGTTACCACCCAAACTTTTGAGGCCAAAGTCTCTTGACAAAGGGTATGGCGGCATGTAAACAGTGAGGCAGTTTTTTTGAATTCTGGTTCACCCTAAAGAGGCCATCTGTCGGCCTTCAGGAAAGACAAGATGATGCATTTCACATCATACACTCGTGAACCAGTCGTTGGAAATCCATAACAAAACATAGGAGATCACCAATGAAAGAAGTAAGAATTCATGGCCGAGGCGGACAGGGAGGTGTTACCTCTGCAGAGCTTGTTGCTACCGCCGCAATTGCTGAAGGAAAGTATGCCCAGGCCTTCCCCAGCTTTGGCCCTGAGAGGAGGGGTGCACCGGTTGCAGCATTTATCCGGGTTAGCGACAGCCAGATCAGGACCAGGGAAAAGGTCTACCATCCGGACATCGTCATGGTGCTGGATCCGTCTCTTCCAGCGCTAGTCAATGTGGCCGAGGGACTCAAGGATGACGGCATTGTCGTTCTCAACACAGAGCTTTCAGAAGATGAAATCAGGGACAAGTTTGGTATCAAGTCCAAGCTCGCCATGGTGGATGCAACTAAGATAGCCACTGAGGAGCTGGGCCTGCCCATCACCAACACCACCATGCTTGGGGCCCTTTTAAAGGCAACAGGCATTGTTAACAAGGACGCCCTTTTCGAGGCCCTTGAGAAGCGTTTCGGCAGGTTGGCAGAGAAAAACAAGGCTGCATTGGACAGGGCCTATAACGAGACAGTAATTGCTGGATAACAAAACCAAAAATATTAAGGAGTTTGTGATATGGCCAATTCAGACGCCATAGTAGGCTGGAAAACAATAACCTTTGGATGCCATATCCTGGAGCCTGGCAACGCTGCGAACTTCAGGACCGGGGATTGGCGCTCTCAGAGGCCAGTGGTTGACAAGGAAAAGTGCATCAAGTGCGGCATGTGCTGGGTGTTTTGCCCGGATATGGCTTACAGTCAGGACGAGGATGGATACTTTGTGGTGGACTTGGAATATTGCAAGGGTTGTGGCATATGCGCCCACGAGTGCCCCAAAGATGCCATAACGATGGTTCCGGAGGAGGGGTAATATCATGTCAAAACGCGTGGGAATAGAAGTTTCGATTGCAATCGCTGAGGCAGTTGGTCTGGCAAGGGCAGAGGTCATACCTGCCTACCCCATCACACCCCAGACCCATATTGTGGAACATTTGTCAGAGATGGTGGCAAACGGGGAAGTGGATGCAGAGTTCGTCCCTGTAGAGAGCGAACACGCAGCAATGAGCTGCTGCTGCGGCTCCATTGCGGCTGGGGCAAGGACCTTTACCTCCTCAAGCTCCCAGGGGCTCAGCCTCATGAGCGAGATCCTTTACATCCCCAGCACCATGAGGCTTCCCATTGTGATGGTGGTTGCCAACAGGGCAATGTCCGCACCAATCAGCATCTGGAATGATCACCAGGACATTATGGTTCAAAGGGATATCGGCTGGATTCAGACCTTTGCAGAAAACGGCCAGGAGGCAGTGGACCTTACACTTCACGCCTTCCGGGTGGCAGAGGACAGAAACGTCTCCCTGCCAATGATCGTAAACATCGACGGTTTCACCCTGAGTCACGTCATTGAGCCAATAGAGCTTCCTGACCAGGAAGAAGTGGACAAGTTCCTTCCCCCGTTCAAGCCCCGTTACAAGCTTGATCCAAGGCGTCCAATAAGCATGGGGCCTGTTGGAATTCCTGAGGTCTACACCGAGGCCAAGGTTGCCCATGACAAGGCAATGAAAAAGGCCAAGAGATATATCCTCAAGGCATGGGATGAGTTTGAGGAAATCTTTGGAAGAAAGTACAATCCCGTGGAATCCTACAGGACAGAAGACGCAGAGGTGCTGCTTGTAACCATGGGCAGTATCTCCGAAACCGCAATGACTGCAGTGGATGCCATGAGGGACGCCGGACAGAAGGTTGGTCTCTTGAGAATCCGCCTGTGGAGGCCCTTCCCTGGCCAGGAATTCAGAAAGGCGGTAGGAAAGGCCAAGGTCCTGGCAGTCATAGACCGGTGCCTGCCACCAGGGGCCCTGTGCGGTCCTGTTGGGGCAGAACTGCGTTCCCTCTTCTACAAGATCCCCGGAGCACCGAAGATATTCAGCTTCGTGGCCGGTCTTGGCGGAAGGGACGTAACGGTGGAACGTTTTGAAGAAATCGTGGACAAGGCAAGGGCATTTGCCAAGAAACGTCCAAGAGAACTCTACGAAGTGATTGGGGTGCGGGAAAAATGATACCAGAATTCGAAAAATTCAAAGGCTTTAAGGCAAAGAATCTACCAAAGGATGAACCCTTGTCATCGGGGCACAGGGCATGCCAGGGCTGCGGCGAGGTGCTTGCCCTGAGGATGGTCATGAAGGCCCTTGGCAAGGATGTAATAGTTTGTAATGCAACGGGTTGCATGGAGATCATCACATCTCCATATCCACACACCGCCTGGAAGGTGCCATGGATACACATTGCCTTCGAGAATGCCGCCTCCGTTGCCTCAGGCGTGGAGTCTGCAAGGAGAGTACTTGCCAGAAAGGGCAAGATACCAAAGAAGCATGTTGATATCCTGGCGGTTGGCGGTGACGGCGCCACTGGAGACATTGGTCTTCAGTTCATCTCCGGTGCCATGGAAAGGGGTCATGACTTCCTCTACGTATGCCTTGACAACGAGGCGTACATGAACACAGGAGTTCAGCGTTCAGGCTGTACACCCTACGGCGCCATGACAACAACCAGCCCACCGGGCAAAAAGAGCTTCGGACAGGTGACCTGGAAGAAGAATGTTCCGGCCATAATGGTGGCCCACAACATTCCATATGTGGCAACTGCCTCACCTGCCTACTTTGTTGACCTCATGAACAAGGTCAAGAAGGCCGCCCTGGTCAAGGGCCCTGCCTACGTTCACATATACTCTCCATGCCCAACAGGCTGGGGTTCAGCAGGTGAGCGTTCCATTGAGATATCCAGGCTGGCCGTTGAGACCAAGGTCTTCCCCCTCTACGAGGTCATTGAAGGCCGTTACATAATCAGCAGGAAGATAACCAAGCCAAAGCCCGTTACCGAGTATCTCAAGGGCCAGAGGCGCTTCCGCCACCTGGACGAGGAGCACATCGAGTACATCCAAAGAAGGGTGGATGCAGAATACGAGAAGCTACTGAGGCTCGCTGAAATGGACTAAGGGGCAAACAAAAACAAGCCTCCTTTCAAAAGAAAGGGGGCTTTTTTTTGGCATGACAAAACTGAAGAGCAGACACATACTTGGCATATCCCACCTGGATCGTAAGGAGATATCCTTCATACTCGATACTGCCGAATCCCTGAAGGAGATCCTTGAAAGACCCATCAAAAAGGTGCCGCCCCTGAGGGGCAGGACCATTGTAAACCTATTTTTCGAGCCAAGCACCAGGACAAAGCTCTCCTTTGAGCTTGCCGCCAAGAGGCTGAGCGCAGACACAGTAGGAATCTCTGCCAGCACCAGCAGCGTGGTAAAGGGAGAAACCCTCATAGACACCGCCAGGAACATAGAGGCCATGAGGCCGGACATAATAGTTATGCGTCACTCCATGTCGGGCGCGCCACACCTTCTGGCCAGATACATCAATTCCGCCGTGATCAATGCAGGAGACGGGACAAACGAACACCCATCCCAGGCACTTCTTGACCTTATGTCTGTAAAGGAGCACTTTGGGAGGATTGAGGGGCTTAACATCACCATAATAGGTGACATTGCCCACAGCAGGGTTGCCCATTCAGATATCCTGGCCTTTTCAAAAATGGGGGCAAAAGTCACGGTCTGCGGCCCGGCAACCATGATGCCTCCTGGCATAGAAACGCTTGGATGCCGCGCATTGTACGATTTGAGGCAGGCGGTAAGGGATGCCGACGTGGTGATGGCCTTGAGAA
>JALWNK010000070.1 GCA_026995935.1 Deltaproteobacteria bacterium | reverse complement strand
GTTGCCAGACTCCCTGGGAAGCCTTGAATATGACATTGTTTCAAAGATTTTCCGGCTCACCTTGAAGGAAAACCCCAAGGTAGTGATGGTTGCTCAAAAGGAGCAGATACCACCCCAGATGTATCTGATGTATCAAAGGATGGGGCAGTCTGTTCCGCCGGCTGTGGATCGTTACCAAGTGGTGGAACAGCTTTTAAGATCGCAGGGCTACACGGTCTTACGGCAGGAGATAAAAAAGGATTATCCCATTCCCGAAGATGCCAAGGCTCTTTTTATACTTGGGCCTCTACACATGAATGAAAGGCAGTTATTTGAGATAAGGCGTTTTCTTGCTTCTGGAAGACCTGTCATCCTTGCCTTTCAACATTACAAATACCGTTATTCAAATCCACAGGGTACGGTAACAGTAAATGCGGAAAAGATGCCCAACAACCTCAACAGGCTGGTGGAAGATCTCGGTATAAGCGTTAGCAAAAAGATGCTCTTTGACAAACGACACGCGGTTCTTTCCATTGAGTCAAGCACCCAAATGGGTCTTTTTACTGCCCTTGTAAGGACTCCGGTAGATTTCCCAATGCAGATAAAGGTCCTGCGAGACTCAATGAATCAGAATATTTCTGTAACAAGTGACCTGTCGGCCCTGCTCTATCTGTGGGGCAACAACCTTGAAATAGATAAAAAAATCATGGCAAAAAAGGGCCTTGGACTTTTGACACTGTTTCAGACAAGCCCTTACAGCTGGACAAGGCCATATCATCCAGGTGACCTTTCAGCAAAGGACCTTATCCCAAGTGAAACCGAATTTTCCCAAAGGCCACTTGCTGTGATGCTTAAGGGCAAGTTCAAAAACCCCTTTGGAGAAAAGGGTGTACCAAAATGGCCTGGCGAGGAAAAGGATGGTGCAAAAAAGACAGGGAAGGAAAATAAGCCCCATCAAAATGAAAAAGGTCGGGGTAAACCAAACGAGAACAAGATATCCAGGCTTATCCTTATTGGTTCAAGCGAGATGTTTTCAGACAGCAGCATTTCCGCATACTCAAACGCCCCATTTCTCCTGAACTGCATGGATGTCATGTGTCTAGGCGAAGATCTTATCCATATAAGGACAAAGAGCCAGATGCAAAGGTTCATCAGAGATGTTACTCCTGCCCAAAGGCTTTTGTGGAAGGCCGTCACCATATTCTTAATGCCTTGTCTTTGGGCTCTTTTTGGAGTTTTTCACGCCGTTAAAAGGAAAAGGGCGCGCCAAAATTGCAGCTTTTCATGGAATTAGTTTTTGGAGGTAAAAGATGAGATTTTGGCAGCTGATTGCACTTGGCCTCATATTTATTTCGCTAACCCTCCTTTATTTTTTAAAACAGCGGCCAATGAGCCAGGAAATGGCAAAGGTTTTCATAACCCTTTTGCCAGAAATAAAGGAGGGCAGACCTGATTATATCTGTGCGGTTTCCCGTTCAGATACCAGCAAAAAGTTAGAGCTTAGAAAAACAAAAGATGGATGGGAAGTCCATGTGAAGCAAAAGGAACAGGATTTCTGGGCGCCTGCCAAGGAGTCAAGGGTAGAAAAATTGATAAAGGACCTTTCTGATTTTACAGGTGAGCTTCGCTCGAGCAACAAGAAGTATCTCCGTGATTTTGGCCTGGGTCAAGGCCAAGGTCTTGAAGTGGTCCTTAAAAGAGACGGAAGCCATATCGCCAAGATAGTTGTTGGCAAAAAGGGTCCAAGCTGGGGGACTTCATTTGTAAAAAGGGATGATTCAGACAGGGTTTTTCTGGTATCAAGGGACCTTTTAGGAGATTTTGCCATCTGGACCAATGAAATAAGAGGACCAATAGAGGTCAGACCCTGGATGGATATGGTTGTCATCCCAAATACATCTATAGACATAGAAGAGTGTAGATTTGAGTCCAAGGCCGTTAACTGGAGCCTTTCCAGGCAAAAGGGAGATGAAAAAGACGGAAATGGGACGTGGGCCTTTACGGTGAAAGGTAAGAAGCGGCTTATAAGCCAGGAAGATGCCTCAAAAATCCTGGATCAGTTCTTTCCCTTTTATGCACGGGATGCTTTGCCGAAAGGGGAGTTCGAGGCCTTGGTTAAAAAGGGGAAGTTTGTTTATAAAGACCGCGATGGGAAGGAGCACAGCCTCCTCATCTCTGGATGCCATGAAAAGGAAGGTTACTGTCTTTTAAGGGATGATAGGGGGTATGTCTTTAAGGTGGATAGGGCCATTATTTCCAAGCTCAAATCCCCTGGCAGCATTCTTAAAAAGGCATCAAGAAGGGCAAAAAAAGAAGGCCGGATGCAGAAGCGTTAAGGGTTAACAACATAGATGGCGTATTGACCTATCATGCGCCTGGAATTATTGTCCTGATGGAATTTAAAAACTGGACGGAAGGCATGGATTATGAAAAAAGGTACAATCTTGACTATATCCTTTTTCCTTTTTGCGTGCGTAAGCGGACTTGCCGGTTACATCGTCTACCTTCACCAGGACCTCTTCCTTAAGGACAACAACTGGGAGGGCTGGGCCCTTGCAGCAGGCCCCATGGTGGCCTGGGTCATATTCGCATTGATCCTTGCGACCATTCCATCAGGGCAGGCCAAGGAGGGCCGTGGAGAAGGTGATGAAGAGCTTCCCGCATCAAAAGGGGAAAAAGAGGCCGAGGAGGTCTCTTCTATAGAGGAGGAGACAGAAAAGGACGCAGAGGAGCTATATCCGAAGGAGGTGGCCGTTGTGCAGCTTTTGGGGCTTTTACAGAGGGAAGGGCGCCTGATAGATTTTTTGCAGGAAGACATCGAGCCCTTTGAAGATGCCCAGATAGGAGCTGCAGTAAGAGAGGTGCACCGTGGCTGCAGGGCGGCTCTCATGGATACCTTGGGCCTTAAGCCCGTTCTTGATGCAGGTGAGGGAAGCGAGGTGGAGATAGAAGACGATTTTGATCCGTCAAAGATTCGTCTCATTGGTAACCTTCACGGAGAGCCTCCCTACAGGGGAATAATTCGTCACTGCGGCTGGAGATTCACCAGGCTAAACCTTCCCAAGTGGACAGGCAAGGAAAAGACAGATGTAATTGCGCCTGCCGAAGTAGAGATTCAGTAGAAAGAGGCGAATGTCCGAAGAAAAGTCACGTTTTGTTGTTGGAATAGATCTGGGGACAACCAACTGTGTCCTTTCCTTCCTTGATCTTGAAAAGGAAGGAGATGAGATAGAGGTTTTTGATGTCCCGCAAGTGGAATCGCCAGGAGAAATCAGGGAGTACAAGCTTCTTCCGTCCTTCATATATCTTCCAACTGCCAAGGAGAAGGAGGGAGGAGGGCTGGTCATGCCCTGGGACCCTTTTGGCGAAAGGGTGGTTGGAAAATGGGCAAGGATCAGGGGGGCGGAGGTGCCAGGGCGCCTCATTGCATCTGCCAAGAGCTGGCTTTGCCACAAGGGCATTGACAGGACAGCCCCTATCCTGCCTCTTGATGCTGCTGAAGACGTACAGAAGCTTTCTCCCATTGTTGCCACAGCAACCTTTCTGAGACACTTCAAGGCGTCCTGGAACCACAAGATGGGCAAAGAGGCAGGCCTAAACCTCGAGGATCAGAAGGTCTATATCACCATTCCTGCCTCATTTGATGCAGTTGCCAGGGACCTGACAGTTCGGGCAGCGAACTCAGCAGGGCTTTCAAATGTCACCCTCCTGGAAGAGCCCCAGGCGGCCTTCTATGCCTGGCTCAGCAAAATGGGGGACGAATGGAAGAAGCAGGTTGAGCCTGGGGACATCATCCTTGTGGTAGATGTTGGTGGAGGAACATCGGATTTCAGCCTCATCCAGGTGGAGAACAGGGATAACATCCTCACCCTTGAAAGGCTTGCGGTTGGTGAGCACCTGCTTCTTGGCGGAGACAATATGGATCTGACCCTTACCCACGTACTCTTTGAGGAGCTCAAAAAGAAGGGTCATAACCTGGATCAGGGCCAGTTCCAAAGCCTTTGGAACAACGTAAGGCTTGCCAAGGAAAAACTCCTTGCAGACGAAGGGCTTGATGAGGTTCCGGTGGTGATCCCAGGGCGGGGGTCCGGACTGGTGGGAGGCACCATAAGGACGGAGCTCAGCCGCGAGCTTGTGACCCGTATCATACTTGATGGTTTCTTCCCTGAATGCCAGGTAACAGACATGCCGACTGAACGGCAGACCCTGGGTCTTAAGGAGTTGGGCCTGCCCTATTGCAGCGATACCGGAGTTACAAGGCACCTTGCAAGGTTTTTGACCGTTCAGGGTGAGGCCCTTGGAATGGACGGCCCGGTGAGACCCACTGCCGTTCTTTTTAATGGCGGTGTCTTCAAGGCCTCGGTATTGAGACAGAGGGTCATGTCTATCCTGGGCTCTTGGGTCAATGAAGAAGAGGCCCCAAAGGAGCTTTTGGGAACGGATCTTGATCTTGCCGTCTCCCGTGGTGCCGCTCACTTTGGCCTTGTCCAGATGGGAGAGGGCATAAAGATACGTGGGGGAATTGCAAGGTCCTACTATATTGCCGTTGAATCTTCCGGGCTTGCCATCCCTGGAATGCCTCCTGTGATAAAGGCCCTTTGTGTAGTTCCAAAGGGGCTTGAAGAGGGAACCGTTGTGGATATTCCAGAAAAGGAATTTGGTCTGGTTGTGGGTCAGGAGGTGGAGTTTCAGTTCATGGGCTCAAGCCAGAGACCACAGGACCAGCCTGGGGATCTTATCGATTCGTGGGAAGAGGATGAAATAGAGCCAGTTAGTACCCTTCGCACAAAGATGGAAGCGCCTGGCATTGAGCCTGGGACAGTAATACCTGTCACCCTCCAGGCAGAGGTGACCGAGGTGGGCACCCTTGCGCTTTCACTGGTTTCAAAGGAAAAGGGTGTCAAATTCGACCTGGAGTTTGATGTAAGACATTGAAAAAACCGGTGATTCCCTTTGACCTGGCCCAAAGGGTAATAAGCCAGGCAAAGTGTTACATGGAAAATCCGGGCCTTATCCTAAAGGAGAGGCACAAGGCCATCCCCCTGTTGCTTAAGGCCCTTCGTGCAGGAGATGTCAATCTCAGGAAGCAGATCATCTTTCTTCTTGGAAGTGTGGCCAAGGACGAAATATACTGGCCACTTTATGACATTATGAAAGATCAGGAGGAGCCAGATGAGCTCAGGGACCAGGCTGCGATACATCTAGCAGTAATCGGACCCTTTCTGGATGATCCGCAAGGCCTTGTAAGAAGGCTTGTTCGGGATGTATCCTCTTTGGATAAAGAGATAAAGATAAGGGCCATAATGGCTCTTGGCTGGGAGGGCAACCTTTCTGCTGTCCTTCCTCTTATAGAGTGTATTTACGAGCCTGACCCTGAGGTCCAGGAGGTTGCAGTTAATGCCCTTTGCAATCTGAAGGACAGCAGACTCATGGGCCTTTTGGCAGACCGTTTGAAGAGCTGCTCCTTTGATCAGAAAAGGGCTATACTTTTTAACCTGTGGCGTTTTAGGGACAAGGAGGACGAGGTAGCAGCCATCTACAAGCAGGAGCTCGAAGCAGGAGATCCGGCCCTGAAACTGGACATCCTGATCCTGCTAGGCCAGCTTGGAGCAAGGCCTGAAAACGAGAAGGTCTACAGGGAACTTTTAGGGGACAAGAGTGCAAAGATTCGCGCCATGGCCCTTGAAAGGCTTGGAGAACTCGGTGTTCTGGGCCAGGATGAGCTTGTTTCTCTCCTTGATGACAATTCCATGGAGGTCAAACGCATGGCCTTAAGTCTCCTCCAAAAGATAAGGGAACAGGCCACCTGAAAAAGAGGGGGGCAAATGGGTACAGATTCGGAAAAACCAAAGCGGGCGCTTATAATCTATTATACCTTTAGCACCCAAACGGCAAAACTGGTTCATCACCTAAGAAAGGGGTTCAAGGAAGCGGGAATTGAAGTTGAGACCCTCAAACTCATTCCTGAAAAGAAACTTTCTTTTCCGCTTCACAGCGTTTCACGAACCATCTCAATGATGCTTCGCACCTTTTTCCGGCAACGGGTGCAGATCAAACCTGTGGATAAGGAGCAAATCAGGAAGGCGGATATAATCGTTCTGGCAGGTCCGACTTGGTCCTATAATCCAAGTGGGCCTGTCCTTGATTTTCTCGACAAATATTCATACCTTTTGAAGGGCAAGAAGGTCCTGCCGGTCATATCATGCAGGAAGTACTGGCGTACCCATTACAGGTATCTAAAGAGAAAAATCACCTCTTGCGGGGGAAAATGCCTCTCTCCCATTGTCTTTACACACCTTATAAAGGAGCCATGGAGCACCATAGGCACCTTTATGACCATTGCCGGAATAAATCCAAGGCACCACTCCTTCATGCGTAAGCATTATCCTCGTTACGGACACAACCAGACCCAGCTTGCTGAGATGGAAAAAAGGGCCAGGGATATCGCAAGGTCCCTGGCCTCGCCTTTTCCTTGAACTGCCTTTGCCTGCAGAATTATTTTTTGAGTATCTCTACCTCTGCATCCTCAATAATCACAGGGTAGAAGTATCCAGCCCCAATGTCCTTGTCCTTTGAAAGGGTTCCCTTGACAAGTACTGTGTCTCCAACCGCTGGTGATGCCTTGGTGGTAACGGTAATATCGAAGTCTTTACCGCTTTCAGAGCCGGTGCCATCCTGGCAGTGGATCCAGTTCTTTCCCAGGATGTTCTTTGAAACCTTTACCACCACTGCCTTAAGGACCACCTTTTTGCCGTTAAGTTCCTTTGCCTTTTTAAAGGCCATGGCCACTGTTATTGCCCCCGGCCCGGTAGCAGGCTCAACCTTGACTGCTTTTTTTGCCATTCTGGGGGTTGAAGAGTGTGCCTTTAGGGCCATCTGTGATGGGTTTGATGCCTTGCCCTTAGAGGATGGAGGTGAAACTGGCCCCTGAGAAAATACTATTGTTTCAAATGTTCTGTTGAGGCTCTTGCTGTGAAAGTTTTTCATTACTTGACCCGGGTACAGCATAACCTCATCCCCCACCTTCACATCCATTGGAGGCACTGCTACCCAGGTACTCTTTCCTTCAAAGTCAAGGAGTATGTAGGTGTAGCCGCCCCCATTCATGGTCTCTTTGACCTTCCCGTAAATGTAATCGGGCTTCTGGGCGGGATGTGACGCCTTTGCCTTTTCTTGTGGCTTTTTAGATGCCTTTTGTTCAGAACCCTGGCAGCCAGCAAGAACAAGAGACACGCAGAAAAACACAAAAAATAAAGTAAATTTTGTTTTCATTTTCTTCTCCAATCAGTCAAATTATTTTAAAAAGACAAGGGTTGCTCCCCAGTGGCCTTGATGAAGGCCTGCTATCTTGAAGGAATCAACCATATCGAGATCCTTCAAAATGCTGTGAACAGACCTTCTGAGTGTACCTGTGCCCTTTCCATGAATTATTCTAACGGTGTTTATACCAGCATCCTTGCAGGCCTTCAAATATTCTGGCACAAGAGAACCCAGATCCTTGGGGTTAAAGGTGTGAAGGTCCAACTCTCCAGTGATTTCAAGGGATACTGTTTTGGGGAATTCACCATTTGAGTTGTTGGGATGTTTCCCCCCGGACTTTTTTCTGGACAATTCTTTTCCCTTCCAAAGGAACCAATCTTTTTTTATTCTGATTAGCCTATTTTGAGATGAAAAAGAAGCCCTTTATGAGGAGAAAGATATGCAACAGTATGTGGTGGATGAACTTAGAAGCAGAGAGATAGAAAGGATAACAGATTACCTTGAAAAAAGTTGTGAAAGAAGCACCCTTGATAACCTTTTCTGGCTCAAGCTTCCAGACGATCTTTTGACCCCTGTACAGTACGAACACAAGGATTGCAGCCCGTTTTGCATAGGAATTGAGGTCACAGAAGACAAGGTAGTCTTTGAAATGCTCATAAGAAGCCGCAAAAAACTTCGCTGTAACTGCATATCCTATGCAAGCCCACAGCAAAGACAGTTTATTTTGAAATTCGTTGATACCCTTCTTAAAGAGGCGGAAATAACTGCATGAAAGGGGATGTTAACATGTATCAGCTCAATATGGACTGTGAAGGTCCACTTACACAAAATGACAATGCCTATGAACTATGCCAGGAGTTTATCCCAGAGGGGGGGCGGTTCTTTTCTATTGTGAGCAAATACGATGATTTTCTTGCAGATGTTGTAAAAAAGCCCGGCTACAAGGCAGGGGATACATTGAGGCTTGTGCTTCCTTTTCTGAAGGCCTTTGGCGTTACCGATGAAAAAATGGAAGAGTTTTCCGAAAAAACCCTCGTCCTTCTTCCTGGAACTGAGGTGATGCTGCCACTTATAAACGGCCTTCTCCCTTCCTTCATAATTAGCACAAGTTACATGCCGTACCTTGAGGCACTTTGTAAGCTAACCAGCTTCCCTATGAAAAATTGTTACTGTACCTTCGTAAACCTGGATGAGTATTTTTTGCCAAAAGAGGAGGCAGAGACCTTAAAGGCACTTGCATCTGAAATAGCCAAGATGGCGATGATTAAATGGCCCCTTGACGCCAAAGGCCACGAGGACCTCGAACCCCTACATCAAAAGACTATTTTGCGTCTTGATGAGATCTTCTGGAAGATCATCCCATCCATGTCTATAGGAAGGATTCTTAATGATGTAAATCCCATTGGAGGCCAGGAAAAGGCAAGGGCTGTAGAAGACAGCGTGAAACGAACAGGACTCGCTCTTAATCACGTTGTGTATGCAGGAGACAGCATTACAGATTGTCAGGCCCTTGACCTTGTAAGAAATGCTGGAGGAATTGCCATTTCCTTTAATGGAAACCGGTATGCCATTAGAAGTGCCGAATATGCCATCCTTTCAGACAATACTTGCATACTTTACGGAATTTCTGCACTTTTAAAGGAAAAGGGAAGGGATGCGCTTTCAGGACTTGGTTGTTCGGAAAGGGGTGTATTGGACTCCAAGGCACTTGTAGATGCCATTAGGGGGCTTGGAATAAGCAATGAGATATTCTCAGAGATGGAGGGGGCTTTGGAAAGAGGGATGCTAGAGGTCTATTATATCCCCGATACTGACTTTGAAAGGCTTGTGGAAAAGAGTGAAAAAATAAGGAAGGAGGTGAGGGGCCACAAGGTCGGCGAGCTTGGCTAGTACATTCTCAGGAACAAAGGGATGTCATTTCTGACATAAGCCTTTGATTGTCCTTGTGAAGCCTTGGGCTTATGCGAATGAACTGGCCGTCAAGACCCTTGAAATTATGGCAGTTTCTTATAAGAATGCCCCTTTTTTTGAGGGAATTTGTGATGTTTTGGGCGCTTAAGCCTTTTAGGCTAAATAGAACGTAGTGGCATCTTCCTTCCACCTGAAAAAGGCCTGCTAATTTTGAAAGCCCCTCTACTATGAAGTCCTTTTCTTTCTGGCAGTAGTTTCTGGCCTGTTCCTCTATTTCCTGTTCCTTTAGGAGAAATTCCACGGCAAGCTGGGCCATGCGATTGACCGCCCATGGGCGCATGATTCCCATGAGCTGTTCCATAACCTTGGCCCTGGTAACAAGGCATCCGACCCTGAGTCCGGGGATGCCGTAGATCTTTGAAAAGGAACGGAGAAGCACCACGTTTTCTGGAAGGCCGCATCCCAAAAGGGAAGA
>JALWNK010000069.1 GCA_026995935.1 Deltaproteobacteria bacterium | reverse complement strand
CACGTCTTGCGGTCGCAACTTCTGACTATCTTCCCTTCCTTAAGGAGGCCTCAAAGGGCCTTGAGATGGAACGCACAGGCTCACCAGAGGACTACCACGGGCTCCCGGAGTCAAATGCAAAGCTTGAACCCCTGGGGCCGGAAGAGCTTGCATATCTCCAGTTCACCTCAGGCAGCACACGCTTTCCAAAGGGCGTCATGGTGAGCCAGAAGGCCGTAATGAATAACATAAACGTAATTACCCACCACGGGATCAACTGCCAGATTGGGGACAGGGCCGTTTCCTGGCTTCCCTTCTATCACGACATGGGGCTTGTGGGCCTTGTGCTTGCAAGCCTGGGCTCACAGCTTTCCGTTGACTTCTTTTCCACTGCGGACTTTGCCATGAGGCCAGGGCTGTGGATAAGGCTCATGTCAGAGAACAGGGGAACCATCTCCTTCAGTCCGCCCTTTGGTTATGAGCTTGCCGCCATGAGACTTAGGCAAAACGACATTGAGACCTTTGACCTTTCCCACTGGAGGGTGGCTGGAATCGGGGCAGAGATGATCCGGCCCGAGCTCCTGGAAAGGTTTGCCCAGCGCCTTGAGGTGTGCGGTTTTGACAAGAGGGCCTTCATGCCCTGCTACGGCATGGCCGAATGCTCCCTGGCGGTAAGCTTCTCGAAAGTCGGAGAAGGCCTCAAGATAGACAGGGTCGACCAGGAACAGCTTGCAGAAAAAAACAAGGTCATAAAAATAGCCCCTGGAACTCCAAAGGGAGCCAAGGTCAAGGAGTTCGTAAGGTGCGGACGGCTTCTTCCCGGTTTTGAGGCACAAATAAGGGACGAAAAGGGCCAAATGGTGAACGAGGGGCAGTGCGGAACGTTATTTCTTAGGGGCCCAAGCCTCATGGAAGGCTACTTCAACGACCCAGAGGCCACAAAGGAGGTACTCTCTGAGGATGGATGGCTAAACACGGGCGATGTGGCCTTTATCTCAGAGTCAGAGATAGTCATAACCGGCAGATCCAAGGATCTCATTATCATAAACGGCAGAAACATCTGGCCCCAGGACATAGAATACCTGGCTGAAACCATGGACGAGGTGCGCATAGGCGATGCCTGCGCCTTTTCCTTGACTGGCGAGCATGGAAAGGAAAGGGCCGTGGTTGTTGTGCAGCTCAGGAACTCAAACGGCAACGACCTTCAGGCCTTCAAGGACAGGCTCAAGGGGCTCATTGCCACGGAACTTGGAATAGAATGTCATGTGGAAATCGTCCCCAGAAATACCCTGGTGCGCACAACATCTGGCAAGCCCTCAAGGAGCGGCACAAAGAAAAGGTGCCTCAAACTCGGCCTCATCCACTTGGACTAGACCCGTCTTAAATCCATCTATTTAAAAATATTAAATGAAATTGGTTCAAACCGTTGCCATAACCGGTGCTACAGGCTTTATCGGCATAAACCTCCTCCACGTCTTTGTACGGGCGGGGATGCGGATAAGGGCCCTTTACAGGCCCAAGTCCACAAACATGCGGCCTGATCTTCCAGGAATCGAATGGATAGAAGGAACCCTGGAGGATTCCCTTGCCCTGAGGGGACTTGTTAGCGGGGCAGACGCCCTTGTTCACTGCGCAGGCCTGGTTAAGGCCAACAGGGAAGAGGATTTTTTTCAGGTAAATACCCAGGGCACACGCTCCGTCTTGGATGCCCTTCATAAGGTCTCATTCAAGGGGCCCCTTGTCTTCATCTCTTCTCTTGCGGCAAGGCATCCAGATATCTCCCCTTATGCAAAGAGCAAGAGGGAGGCAGAGGAGATGGTAAAGGGGGACTGCCCTGTGCCATGGACCATTGTCAGGCCTCCTGCCGTGTACGGCCCAGGGGACAGGGAGATACTTCCCCTCTTTAAGGCCATGGAAAGGGGTGTTGCCATAATCCCTGCGCCTAAAACAAACCGCTTTTCCCTCATCCATGTGCTGGACCTTTCAGAGGCCATCCTTGAGGCGTGCCAGTCAGAGGCAGTGGCAGGAAAGATACTTGAGCTTCATGACGGCACCCCCGGAGGTTACGACTGGATGGAGGTGGTGGAGACCTTCTGCCGGGTTAAAGGCAAAAAGGTGGTGCCCATACACGTTCCTGCCGGCTTTCTTCGATTTTCTGCTCTCCTTTCCCTTGCCCTTTCCAGGGTTTCAGGCCGGCCTGCCATGTTGACGCCCTGGAAGGTCAGGGAGCTCCTTCATTCG
>JALWNK010000068.1 GCA_026995935.1 Deltaproteobacteria bacterium | reverse complement strand
GGGCCTGACTGTGTCAAAATTTGGAAAATCTGTCTGCAGGTATCCTTGCATGACGCTCAAAACAAGGCCGCTCCTATCAAAAATGCCAGCCATGGGCTATGTTACTGAGAAGTGCATAATTTGGGATCAATGGTGTGTTGTGCTACCGCACGTCGCCGGACGGTGCTTGGCGTCAGTTCTCGCAGAAAGAACTTACGGCAACAGTTGTAAAACTCACCGAGTTGCTTGACGAGCAAAGCACCGAGTTGGCGAATGTTCTCGAAGTCGCAATTGCTCGCGGTGAGCAACTTGGTTATTCCGATGATGACTACCGCGAACGATTGGCTGCCCTGCAAAAATATGGGCGTGCCTAACACTCATTGCAGCGGACTTGCTCGCTACGCTCGCAAGCCGCTGAACTCATCGTTCGCTTCAAAATTTAGAGTCTTGACAGGGTTCACGTGTATGTTAACAATAGTGAATGCGAGAAATTATCTTTTACAGAACTGATTCTGGCAAATGCCCTGTTGAGGAATTTTTGGATTCTCTGAATGCAAAAGAAGCTCAGAAGGTAACATGGGTTCTAAGGCTTGTTGAAGAACTACCTAGGGTTCCATCCCAATATTTTAAAAAATTAGCAAATACTGATGATATTTGGGAGGTAAGAGTAATTTTAAGTGGGAACATAATCAGAATTTTAGGCTTTTGGGATGGCCCTAATCTTGTGGTTCTTACGCATGGTTTTCACAAAAAGACGCAGAAGACACCTCTACAGGCAATTAAATTAGCAGAGGCTAGGAAAAGAGATTATTTGCAAAGGAGGTGTAAAAGATGAGTGATCTTCAGAGATACATTGAAAAACGCAAAGCAATTGATCCTGATTTTGCAACTCATTATGAATCTGGATATCAGCAATTTAAAATAGGAGCCATGCTAAGATTAGCTAGAGAAGAAGCTGGTTTAACCCAAGAACAACTTGCCCGGAAACTCCGTACAAAAAAATCAGCTATCTCCAGGATTGAAAACCATGCTGAAGATATAAAGTTATCAACACTGGAAAAGATTGCTCAGGCATTAGGGAAAACTTTAAAAGTAGAAGTTGTGTAATTCATTTAAGAATATAAAAAGAAGAAGCGAACAATTCATTGCACCTGACCGCTATTCCGCTGCGCTCCATAGCGGCAGGTGAATTCTGACGTTAGCCAGGTAAACACTAAATGGTGACTGATTGATGGTAGCCAATAATCTAGCTTTTCTTATTGCAGAAAGTGGAAAAATGAAATTTGACGGATTTCAACAATATAAGCAACTATTAATTAATCAATTCGGATCAATAGAGCAAGCCATCGCACAAAATACTATATTTCCACCAGTAGAAATTGCAGAGTTACAAACATGGAAATTATTTCCTGCCGTACGTAATACCAGTAAATTTGATGGTGATAGGGGTAGTGTATCAAATTTTAACGTAGAAGCAAAGTTTATAGAACAATATGATAATAAAAAAGACATTAAGGTAATATTAGATGATAATGCAATACCTCATCACTTATTTTGTTCCTGTTTCAAAGCAGAAAGAATTGTTAAATCAACAACACTGAATCATATTTATAAATCAGCTAACAATGGTCCTTATTACCATTCAAATTTGCAAAATCTTTGTTTAACACCATTCTATCTTGCCAAACTGACAGATGCAGATGCCGGAATTAAAAAGTTACTACGATATAGGATTCAAGCGAAATATGGCTTTGCTCCGGAAGGAAAAATAGAGACACCTGCTAATTATGATGATCTAATGTGGTTAGATGAGTGCCATATTTATAAAGAAATTTGTTGCGATGTACAAGAATTTGCACAAAGAATAAAGGGGATCATCATTAATAAACATAAAATGATAAAAGAAAACAGAATAGCAAAGGCTTTATGCCTTGGTTGTCAGCAATTTAACAATATATGCGAGGAGATTTTTAATGATAACAACCATAGTTTTCAGACCTTTTGTGACGAAAACAATAAATAATTTGGCTAACAATAAGGTACCTTTAGACGAAGGATGTCAAGCCTCTCCTGAGGTAAGAATGCATATCTTACATAGAATCTCTCTTTCAAGTCCCAGGTGAATTATTCCGGGCTGGCCATGCTACCATGTTTCGGTCCTGTCCCTTAGGTGTCGGGACGGCTCATACATACTTTATCGGCCATGCCGGGAATCCCCAGCCCCAGTGACATATTGTGCACATGATGATTCCCTTTCTT
>JALWNK010000067.1 GCA_026995935.1 Deltaproteobacteria bacterium | reverse complement strand
GCAGTGGAAGAGGCGGCCAGGACGCTTCTCCAGGACCTAACCAACACACTGGCCATGTGCCCGAAGTGTTCCCAGGCGGCACAGGCAGTGGCCCAAAATGAATGCCAGAGCATGGCCCCGAGAGCCAAAACCTCAGTACGTGGACACAATGTCCAGGAAGAAGGCATGGAGATAATTAAGGAACCAGCCAGCCCAGAAAACCTGGGATCTTAGTTCAGAAGACAGGAGGATATCATGAAGGGAAGAATCATCCCACTCATTGTAACAATACTCGGCTTAAGCCTTGTGCTGTCTTCTCCGGCATGGTCGGAGGACAGCACGGCAAGTCCTTACAATCAAGTGTGCAGCACCACTAAAACGGGGCGCCTGGTAATATCGCCAACAAGCCTCCAGTTCTATGTGAATCAGGAGCAGCTGGACAATCCCAAGCCCATTACAATCCGTCTTACCGGATTCGCACTGCCAAACTGCATTGACGGAAATTGTACCACAGAGAAAATGGAAGAATTCACATACGATGCAAATGGCACGGTAAATGGAACCATTCCGCGCAGTGATGATCTTTCTGCTCACACTATCGTCTGGCCTGAAACCCTGGACTTTTGCTGGATCGCAGCCCCTACTGAACAGTGGATAGACATAAACGGTCAGCCGGCCGGTGTTGTTGTTGATTCTGCCAATGGAAACGGCACTTTCACCGTGACTGTGGATGTGAACAAGCTATTAGATGGCACAGCCATCTTTAATGGCAAACCCATTGTAAAAAAAGGGTGGATACAGGTAACCACCACTATCCACGACCCTAGTGTCCACGGCGACAATTCCACCTATATGCGCAGCTACGTGGATGACGAAATAAAAAAACATATTACGGCAACGCTCTCAGATTGGTGGCAGCAAATCGAGTCTGAAAAAGGGCTGATACTTGGAGATTATGAACATGAGATAAAACAACAGATGTCCACCTGGTGGATACCTGTGGAGGTATACGTTAATTCCCTTAGATATGCTGCTGAGGAAAAGGTTGCTACAACCGACTGGATGGATTTAACACTCAATGTCCCTGTTTCAACAGATACAAAGGGTGCCCTTTACATACTTGCAGAGCATCCATCCCTGTCTCCAGGCCAGGTGTTCGCCTATCGCTGGATAAATGGCAAGCCGCAGTTTGATCTTTTCAGCAAGTGGGGTCATCCGGTGCCAGGAGCCGAAAACCTCTATTATGCGCGGGATATTCAGAATACTCCCATTGCATTGCCCTATAGTAATGATAATACTGATCCAAATAATATAACTTCTCAAACAGTAAATCAGTATCTTGCTGAATTCACACCCATTCCTTATAAGGAAACCAATGTGGGAATGTCTGGAGATTTCCCGGACATAAGGGCGTTTATTCCCGTCCCCTTTGGTGGTGGAATAAGGCTCATTGGGCTGGAAGGAGACTGGATAATAAGGGCCGTTGTCGGAGACCCTACAGACATTCAGAACTACAGTTCTTGGCGAGAGCTCCTCTATTATGTGCTTCACATCACCCCCCTCAAGGGCAGGTGGGTTGTAACCGAGGAGTACGGCGGAGAAACCACCACATACATAGATGATGCCACTGGCATTGTTTATCCCTTAAACCTGAATGAGGAGCGTGGAAAGCTTAGCGGTGTATGGCTCACTCCAAAAGGACAGACAGTGCTTGCGGTAAAATATGCAAACACGTCTGACCAGGTATGTAACCAGTTCACCATTCAGGGCCAAAGGGTACTTATAGACAACTGCATACGCCCAGGTAAATACGAAATCTATTTTACCGAAAATACTATTTGGGGACCATTTGAGTACCTATACAGAATCGACAAATATGACGTAAAGTCCGCTGGTAGAATAGAGGGTCAGTGGCAATACAGAGCAGTTGGCGACCGGAGTTGGTCGGTACCAGAACACTTTATTGCCATTACGGAAGATGTGGTTGTCCCTCTCGATCCCAACTGTAACTGCTACAAGGTTGCAGGGAAGGTCAACGGTATAGCCACTCCGTTCATAGTTGACACTGGCGCTGAAATTGTATTTCTAAGTCCAGATTACGCAAGAGATTACGGGCTTTTGGATGAAAACGGCACCCTTTCCCAGGAACTGTGTACCAACGCAACCGGTGCTGGTATCGGAGGTTCTGTTGGAGGCCATGTATGCCTTGTAGATATAGAGGTTGAAGGGGTATTGAAACATAAAAACGTGGAAGCCTTTATCCCAGATGACTCTGCCAACAGTACAAACAATGGAGCAATAAAAACTCCTCTCCTGGGTATGTCATTTCTTAAATACTTCCACATAAGCACAAACGCCAATGATGGAACCATGATCATATCAAAATAAGAGAACCCTCCTCTTCTCTTACAAGCAGGGGCCCTGGTGTAAGCCAGGGCCCTTTCTTTTTTCAAGCTACTTCTTTGTTATATGGATTACTGTTATCTCAGGTGGAACCCCAATTCTCACGGGGAACCCCTCAGTTGTTCCAAGACCTTGATTCACGTAGAGCCACTTACCCTTTCCTGAACCAAAAAGGCCGGAAAGATGCCTCCAGTCTTTTCCGGAAAACAGATAAGGCCTTAGCCACTCAGGGATAAGGACCTGACCCCCATGGGTGTTTCCAGAAAGCCACAGAAGCCTCGTGTTTTCAGGAAGTTTTGACCAGTATCTTGAAAAGTGACTTATAACCAGAATGGGGCCTTTTTTAAGAAGGCCTTTTTCGGATACCTCCTTCCAGAAATGATCCATACCCTCTTCGTCATCGCCTGTGGAAGGATCTATTCCACAAAGGTTCATCCTGCGGCCTTCTTCCAGATTAATAAGGATACACTGATCCCTTAAAAAGTTTGGCCTCTTCCTGAGCCTGTGTATGTTATTGTTTTCATGACAATAAAAGCACCTTTGGGGGCCTGAACTCATGTCAGAATCCCCAAGGACCACAAAGACCCCATATTTGCCCTTCAAACTGTTTAAAAACCTTATCACCTGGGTAGTTGTTGCTCCCCACTGGCCAAGATCTCCGGTCACACATACAAGGTCTGGTTCAAGGCCGTTAATTATTCGAATAATGCGTTCCTCCCTGCTTCCAAGCCTTGTAAGATGAATATCTGATATGTGGACTATTCTGAGCCCGCCCCAGGCGTTGTAGAGATTGCTGTCTGAAATTCTCACATATTTGACAGTCACCCTTTGAGGCTCTATCAGCCAGCCGTACAGAAAAATGGCCAAAAGAGCTGTCAGGGATAGTAACGCAACTATTTTCTTCATCCTTTATTTTTGATATGGCCGTTTCTGTTGCTTTTGGCCCTTGTCTTTACTAAAGATTAGGGAATCTATGGTCAAGGATTTGAATAACATAGTAATAATCCTTAACGAACCTCGTTACCCGGAAAATATAGGTGCCTCGGCAAGATGCCTCAAGAACATGGGCCTTTCTCACCTTAGAATAGTAAAGCCTCAAAACTGGAACGAAGAAAAAATCCTGAAAATGGCAACCCACGAGGCTTCAGACATCATAGACGCAGCAACTCATTTTGACCGGCTTGATGATGCAGTTTCTGACCTTAACCTTCTTGCAGGAACTACTGCAAGAACCGGAAGAAAAAGAAGGCCTACCCACACACCCAGGACCATTGCCCAAAAGGTGGTAACCTACCCTTCAAGCGTTAAAATAGGCATTGTGTTTGGGTCTGAAAAATGGGGGCTTTCAAACAGTGAATTGAACCTTTGTAACTGGGTTGTTTCCATTCCCACTGCGGATTTTTCCTCCCTAAACCTTGCCCAAAGCGTCATGATCATCTGTTACGAGATAATGCTTGCCTCGGGAGACAGGAGACATATCCAAATGCCCAGGCTTGCTACGGCAAGAGAAAGGGAGGGCATGTTTTCTCATCTTGAGCAGGTCTTTGAGGCCATTGGCCTTTATGACAAACAGACGCCTTCTTACTGGATCCAGAATGCCAGGAGATTTTTCAGTAACAAGGAACTTACGGCAAGGGATGTAAAGACGGTGCGGGGATTTTTGAGGCAGATTCTTTGGGCTGTAAAAAATGGGTAGGCACCATCGGCTGATCGTTTTTTTGCTCGTGCTGGTCTTCAGTCTGGGGGACTGCCTGGTATCAAGACACGTCCCTGCCAGTGAACCACCTATTGGCATCTTCCTTTCTTCAAAGATCCGTCCTTACCTGCAGGCACTGCACGGTATGGAAGACGAATTGGATTTCGACTACCAGGTATTTGACCTTAGCGAAAATTACGAGCTTGCCAGGCACTACGCCCGGAGCAGACGTTTCCAGACCTGCGTGGCCATAGGACCCGAGGCAATAAGGCTGCTCTACCACTTCGGCAGCGCCATACCCAACAAGCTTGCAATAATGGCCCTTGACCCTGAAAAACTGGTTGGAAACCACACCCTGTGCGGCATAGATCTCAGAATCCCAATTTCCTTTCAATTGAAGATCATCCGAGAAAAACTTGGCCCTGGCAAGAAGGTGGCCATAATTTACAACAAGTCAGAGAATGGAGAGTTAATACAAGGGGCCTTAAAAGATGCAAAAGAAAAGAGGCTGACCCTTGTACCCCTTGAAGTGCAAGGCCCCTCCCAGATAATGGAAAGGCTTGAACCGGTTCTAAATCAAATAGATATAATCCTGTTCATCCCTGATTCTGTCGTTATTTCTGAAAAAATCGTCTCCCATATCACAAAGACAGCCCTTTTAAAGGGTGTTGCCGTCTGTGGTTTCAATCGCTTCTTTTATGAAACAGGGGCCCTTCTTTCCTTCATAATCGACTACGAAGAGGTGGGTCGGCGGGCAGCAAGACTCGTTGAAAAACTGGTCAGGGAGCACATTTGCATTTTAACACCACCAAAGGTCAAACTTCTGTGGAACGAGCGTGCCCTAAAAATACTCCTCAAGACTCGTCCTGAGAAATGGAAAAACCTGGATATCCGGGAGGTAGAAAAATGAATAAGACCCGGGTATCCTTTAACAATCTCACCTTTCAACAGCGCCTTATCCTTGGAATAGCCCTTCTCATGGCCGTTACCACCCTTACTTTAGGGATTGCAGGAAACGAACTTGCTAAAAATTTTCTCCTCATCAGGTTTGATGACAGGATGGATTTCCTGGCAAAGTATCTTGCTGCCAACAGTGAGCTTGGGATACTCCTTGGTGACAGGCCCATGCTTAAGAGGCTTGCCTCCAACCTGCTTGCAGAAAAGGATGTGGTAGAGGTCAGAATAAGCGATGACAAGGGTAATGAGCTTGCAAAGGTCAGGGACAACGCCAACGCATCTTCAATAAGAAAAACCTCGGCACCAGTGGTCCTTACCACCGCATCGGAAAACCTCGTATTCGGCCAGGGCGAGAAGAAAAACAAGATAATTGGTAAGGTAGAAATATCCTATGTGACAACCAGCATAGACGAGCTCACCAGCCGGCTCAGGACCCGCTACCTTCTTCTCACCCTTCTCATATTCTTTGCCGGCATACTATTTTTCCTTTTATTTACCAGGTCTCTTATGGCACCACTTGCGAACCTGGTTGAGGCCGCCCAGAAGGTTGCAGAAGGCAATCTTGAGGTGAAACTTGAAAAGGGCTCCCTGCCTGAAACGAGAAAACTTGCCACCTCCTTCAACACCATGACCCAGGCCCTAAAAGAAAGCAGGAGGAACCTTGAGGAGACTTATCAAAAACTCATCCAGGAACAGGCCCTGGCAGAAGTGGGCCACTTTGCCGTAACCGTAGCCCACGAGGTGAAAAATCCCCTGGGAATCATAAAGGGGGCGCTGGACATTTTAAGAAAAGAGGGGATCGATGAACAGGTCAAGGTCACCATGATCTCATATGTTGAAGACGAAATCAGGCGGCTAGACATGCTCATCCGCGACTTTCTCGATTTTTCAAGGCCAAGATCCCTCAGCTTTAAAAAAACGAATTTAACATCTTTTTTAAGAAATCTTGTGGAACGAATGAATCTTGAGTGGGAGCCAAAAAGAGTAGTGATTGATTTTAAAACCAGTGTCCAAGAGGCAACAATCCAGGCGGACAAAGACGCCCTTTCCCGGGCAATGGTAAACATAATAAAAAACGCATGCGAGGCATCTCCAGAGGGCTCTGGAGTTACAGTGGGTCTCTTCGATGAGGGCTCCTTTTTCAAGGTTGTGGTCTCAGACCTTGGAGACGGTATACCAGATGAAAAAAAGGGGAAAATATTTGAACCTTTTTTTACTGGAAAGTCCAAAGGAACAGGACTTGGCCTTACCCTTACAAAAAAACTCATAGAGGCCCACATGGGTCAAATTGAGGTCAAGGATAACGAACCAACAGGAACCGGGATAGAAATAATCTTCTGGAAAATGAACGGTTGACCATGGCAAGAATACTAATAGTAGATGACGAAGAAAAAATAAGACACATTCTGTCCATAATGCTGAAACTAAAGGGGCATCAGACCCAAGAGGCTGCAAACGGCAAGGAGGCCCTGGGCCTCCTTGAACAGGAACCCTTTGACGTAATTATTACAGACCTTAAGATGCCTGAAATGGATGGTTATCAGCTACTCCAACTTGTGAAAGAGTCAGACAACCCCATTCCTGTAATAGTGATTACGGCTTACGCTACGGTTGAGTCTGCGGTTGAGGCCATGAAAAAAGGAGCCGTTGATTACATCACAAAACCCTTTGAGGAAGGGCAAATATTACTTGCCGTTGAAAAGGCCATAGGACTTTCAAAAATAATTCAGGAAAATATTGATCTTAAACGCAGGGTCAAGAGGCTTTCAAAGGCTGGAGAGATAGTCTGTGTTTCATCTGCCATGCAGCAGGTCATGGATCTGGCCATGAAGGTGGCTGCAAAGGCAGAGACCACCGTGCTTATCACAGGGGAGTCGGGCACGGGAAAAGAGGTGGTGGCAAGGTTCATCCATGACAACAGTCCCAGAAGCAAAAACCGTTTCGTGGCCCTAAACTGTGCGGCCATAACCGACACCCTGGTGGAAAGCACGCTCTTTGGCCACGAGAAGGGCGCCTTTACCGGTGCAGACCGCTCCAAACAGGGCGTATTCGAATATGCCTCTGGAGGTACCCTGTTTCTTGATGAGATCGGGGATCTCCCCCTTGAGGCCCAGGCAAAGCTTTTAAGGGCCTTACAGGAAAAGACCATCCAGAGGGTCGGCGGAAACGAACCCATTCCTGTGGACGTAAGGGTGATATGCGCCACCAATCAAGACCTTCAAGAACTGGTTGAACAGGGACACTTTCGTCAGGACCTCTTTTTCAGGATAAACGTGTTTCCCATTCACATCCCCCCGCTTAGGGAGAGAAAAGAGGCAATAATTCCCCTGGCAGAGTTCTTTGTAAAGAAATTCCTGGATGACTTTGACTCCTCTGAACAACTCTTAACAGATGGAGCCAAAAGGATCCTTAAGGAGTACAACTGGCCCGGCAACATCAGAGAGCTTGCCAATACCATGGAACGTGCGGCCATACTGGCAGGTCTTCCGCCAATAACTGCGGAACATTTGTCGTTTCTATACTGTAAAAACCTTGCGTCTGATAAAAAATCCTTCAAGCTGCCTGAAGAAGGTATTAACCTTGAGGAGCTGGAGAAGGACCTAATTAGACAAGCCCTTGAAATGACAGGTAAAAACCAAAGCGCAGCAGCAAAACTCCTTGGACTTACACGCTCTAAATTCCGCACCAGGCTGAAACAGCTGGAGGAGGGACGTTGATTACTCTAAACAGAAGGGCAGGGTATCTTTCTTCCATCTTCGTTCTTACAGGCCTGATTGCCTTGAGCCTGCTGGTCTGCAAGATGGATGTGGCCTTCGCTACAGTTCCTACCAAGGTCCTGTTCGTTGGTGAAGATATAGAAGTGGTCACAAGTGCATCCAAGCACCCCGAGTCTACAGAAGATGCCCCGGCGGTGGTCTCCATCATAGATCAGAAAAAAATAGATAGGTACGGACTTAGGACCCTTGGAGAGGCCCTCTCCATGGTGCCAGGCTTTTACATAGCAGACAGGGAGGCTGGAGGGCAGCCATTCCTGAGAGGCATTCCAGACAGCTTCCTCTTCCTTTACGATTCCGTTCCCATGACCTCTGACAGCACCAAGTCCATATTCCCCCTGGGAGAGGAACTCACCCTGGACTTTGTTAAACGCATTGAAATAATAAAAGGCCCAGCATCAGTTCTGTGGGGGCCAGACGCCTTTGCAGGTGTTGTAAATATCGTTCCCATGGAAGGAAGGGACATAGACGGCGTTTCCCTGAAATTCCGGGCAGGCACTCCTGACCATGAAGGACACTTCACCCTAAGCCTTGGAAAGAACTTTGGCCTATGGGAGGGCTTTGTGGCCGTAAGTGCCACTTCAAAACACGCCTTTGACGATGGTTATAACGTCCTAAAATGCGGTGACAAAGAGGCCTGTACGGATCCATACGTACGCGGAAGTGGAAGCCTTGACAGCTCAAAATACCTGGAGACCGTCTTTAACTTCTCCTGGAAGGAGTGGCTTAAGTTGTCTGGGAGATGGTCCACCATGACGGACAGATACGTTGTTGGTGAAATAGACTCAGATAAAAAGTGGGCGGCAAAGAAAAAGATGCCATTCAGGTTCATAAAACTTGAGGCGCGGAAGGGCCTTGGGCTCTATAACTTCCATTTCAGCACCTACTACAGCAAGATCCCCTTTGAGGAACAACTGGTTGACGTCTCATGGCACTCAAACAGCCACGTCTATTATGGCGAGATATTCGCTGACAGGCAACTTTGGGATTCCACAGGGCTTTTGACCCTTGGCACATCGTACCGCTATAACCGCATAACCGGGGCCGTGCTTTCAAAGAGCTTTTTGCCAGATTTCCTCCAGCCCGGAAACCCGCTTTTTACACCCATCATCAATCAAAAGGACTTTGACACCAACCTCTTTTCCATTTACGGGCAAATAAGAAAGCACTGGAGGTGGTTTGACCTTTGGGCCGGCATGAGATTTGACGACCACAACCAGTATGACAATTCCATTTCATACAACCTGGGGGCAGGATGGCAGCCACTGAAACCCCTTCGAATCAAGCTCCTCTTTGGCACTGCCTATCGAACTCCATACAACACCCAGCTTGTTAACAGGAAGGGAATGGACCCTGAAAAGATACAAAATGCCAGTCTTAATATTGACTGGAAGCCACTTAGAAACATTCATGTCACCGCCACGGGTTTTTGGAACAAGATAAAGCACCACGTAAACGAAGATCCAAACGGGGGCCTTTCAAGGCCAAATTCCCAGGACATTTATGGCCTAGAGGCATCACTAAACTGGAGACCTGCCTACTGGCTGAACCTTTGGTTCAACACCACTCTCTTGAACAACTACGGTGACAAGGAAAATTACAAGGTGCTTGACTACATAATCATTGAACCGGACGGCTCTTTCAAACCCTTTTACTCACAGTGGAAGACCCCCTTTGAGACCGGACCTAAAAACCTTTTCAACCTGGGGGCAGAATTCGACATCACCTCCAAGCTCAAGGTCACTGCAAAGCTTAACTACGGAAGTGCCTACACGGGTTACTACAACAAGGGAACAGAAAAATTTTCCAGTACTAATCTGTGGATAACTGATTTGACAGGAACGTACAGGGACGCCTTCTTGAAACACCTTGATGCACAGGTGGCAATAAAGAACCTGTTCAATGAGAGATACAGGGTTCCAGGGATTTACAGTACAAAGAAAAGCGCACCACTTACCGTTTACTTTTCACTCAAATATAGATTCTGGTAAAATGGCCAGCCCCCTCAACCAGGCCGGCCATTAAAGACCTACCGCCAGAAATCCACTATTTTGCTTGCATGGGTCTGCTCTTTTCTGAGCACATCCGCCTTGTTAAAGTCTGCCGCCGCAGCCTCTTCTTCACCTAGCTTGTCAAAAACCTCGCTTCTGAGGAAATAGGCAGGAGCATACTGGGGCGCAAGGTCAATGGCCCGTGAAAGTGCCTCCACTGCCTCGTCCAGGTCGTTGTTTTTGAGGTGAATTGCCCCCTTATGATAGTGATACCTGTGGTTTTCCGGTTCTACCTCTATTGCCTTGTTTATGTCATCCATAGCCTTGGCATTGTCACCCTTCTTTAGATAGGCAATGGCCCGGGCCTGATAGGCCTTTCCAAAGCCAGGCTCAAGCTCTATAACCCTCGTAAAGACCTCTATGGCCTCATCATACTCTTCGTCCATGAACTTGAACTGACCATCAGTAAAGAGTTCTTCCACTTCAGGGGTCATTCTATCACCTCCTTTATCATTTTAATATGTTGGGAAAATAATAATCCAATTTAATACGGGTTTCTACAACCAAAAAAGGCCGGCTGTTACACCGGCCCAGGATATCTATTGAGAAATTAAAAGCGTTTAGGATGCGCAGGCCTTCTCCAGGTTCGGAACCATCTGTTTTTTCCTGCTCATTACGCCTGGCAGCCAAACAGACTTGCCTTCAAGTTTTGCACCAAAGGCCTTTTCCACGATTGAAGGATCGTCGGTTACTGCCATGAGATCGGTCCCTTCTTTCATGATGTCTGTCAGCATAAGGAAAATGCTGTGGGCGTTCTTTTCCTGCTTGATCTTTTCTAGCTCTGCATAGAGATCATCCCTTATCTTGTCAACGAGATCAAGGGATACAAGCTCCAGCTGACCAATTCCAATGGCCTTGCCACTCATATCAAAGTCTTTGTAGTCACGAAATACAAGGTCTCTTGGCGATACACCTTCAACGGCACTCTTGGCCTTTGCCATTTCCATTCCCCAGGCCATCATGTCGTCCACGCCTGCAATCTTTGCCAGGGCCTCTGCAGCAGCCTTGTCCTCCGGGGTACAGGTTGCTGACTTGAAAAGAACCGTGTCGCTAAGGATGGCCGACATCATGAGACCAGCAACATTTGCCGGGATGTCCTTCTTGAAAACGTCCTTGTACAGGGTATAGAGGACCGTGCCCGTACAACCCACAGGCATGGCCACAAATAGAATGGGATTGGGCGTGGTGATATCGCCAATCTTGTGGTGGTCAACCACTGCCATGAGTTCTCCCTGATCCCAGTTGTCCGGGGCCTGTTTGATATCACTGTGGTCAACCAGCATGTATTTTTCGCCAGTCACATCAGTTCTAAGCTCAGGTGCGTCAAAGCCAAACTTTTCAAGGACAACCTTTGTCTCTGGATTTAATTCCCCCTGCCTGCAGGGAACTGCATCCACGCCAAGCATCTTCTGAAGCTCGGCAAAGGCTATCGCTGCCGTTACTGAATCTGTGTCAGGACTTTTGTGACCAAGAACATAAACTGCCATTTTCTTAACCTCCTTAAGATTGGGTAGAAATGATGTTTTTATTTCCAAGACCAGGAAATAATGTGATTTATGTCACGCGAGACTTGAAAAACAGGTCTCCTTTTAAAAGTATTATACCTTTTAATACTGAATAACGATTCAGTAAAGTCTATTTTAAAAAAATTAGAGGGTCAACAGGTCCTGTTCCCCTGCCGAGGCCAAAACCAGCCTTTATTGCAGAACTTACAAAGGCCTTTGCCTTGAAGGCGGCCTCCTCGGGATCTTTCCCGATTACCAGATAGCCGCAAAGAGCAGAAGAAAAGGTACAGCCTGTGCCATGGGTGTGGATGTTTTCTATGCGCGGCGCCTTTAACGTAATGATTTTTCCCCTGTGGCAAAAAATATCGACAACCCCTTTTCCCTTCACAAGATGCCCTCCCTTAAGGTAAACTCCTGGCTCATGAATGGACATCCTCTTCCTGGTCATCTTTTTTTGAATAACCCGGGCTGCCTCCTTCATCTTTTCCACTGAATCTATGGAAAAAGAGGAAATAACCTCTGCCTCGTTAATATTGGGGGTCAGTATATCTATGTGGGGAAAAAGGAGTTCCTCGTACACTTTCCAGGCATCATCCTCCAGGAGTACCCTGTTGTTTTTTGAACGCATCACTGGGTCCGCCACAACCCAGGCCCTATTCTTTAAAGCGAGCACCCTTGAAAGAGCGGCCACATTTTCTTCTGTTGAAAGCATGCCAATCTTTATTCCAGAGATGTTTATATCTTCAAGGACGGCCCTTACCTGCGCCTCAAGAAGGTGTGAGTCAACAGGATTTACAGATTTCACTCCCTGGGTATTTTGCACTGTAAGGGCTGTGACTGCGGCGCACGCATAAAGTTTAAGACAGGTAAACACCTTGATATCCTGCTGGATACCAGCTCCACCAGAAGGGTCAGAACCTGCTACTATAAATACAGCCTTTCTCACGGCCTGAAACCTTTTCCTTTATTAGTTCATTTAAAGACTCATTGGGACATTAAACTGAAAAAGAGGGATAAAACAAGCCCTTCAAACTCTGCCTTGGTAAGGCCAGACAGTTATAGTATGTTGACGAGGCTTTTCCTTGATAAAGCCTTGACTTCAGTCTACGAAGCATATTTTCTAAGACCATAATGATTGGGAAAGGAGAAAGACTTGGCTACGCAACTTGAACATGCTGCCAAAAACCAACTGACAAAGGAGATGGAAGAGATATGCCGTGAGGAGGCCGTCTCTCCCGAACTGCTTCTTGACAGGGTCCGCCAGGGCCAGATCGTCATTTTAAAGGGAAGGTTCAATGAAAAAAAGGTAGTAGGCATCGGAAGGGGCCTTCGTACCAAGATAAATGCCTCCATTGGAACGTCCACCGATGTATGCGACGTGGAACACGAAAAGAGAAAGGCACGGATTGCAGAGGAGCATGGCGCTGACACGCTCATGGAGCTTTCTGCAGCAGGAGACCTTGATCTCATAAGAAGAGAGATACTGTCTGAGGTGTCCTTGCCAGTTGGGAACGTACCCCTATATCAGGCCTTTTGCGAGACAATACAAAAATACAAGGACCCGACACGTCTTGATCCGGAATTCCTCTTTGATCTTATTGAAAAGCAATGCCAGGACGGAATAGCCTTCATGGCCATACACTGCGGGATAAATCTTTTTACCATAGAGAGGATGAAAAAACAGGGATACCGCTATGGGGGGCTCTGCTCCAAGGGAGGCACCCTGATGATCCAGTGGATGATGAAGAATGGGAAGGAAAACCCCCTTTATGAACATTTTGACAGGGTCTGCTCCATTTTAAAGAAGTATGACACGGTACTAAGCCTTGGAAACGGCATCAGGGCCGGGGCCATACACGATTCCCTGGATCGAGCCCAGATGGCAGAACTCATTCTAAACTGCGAGCTGTGCGAAATTGCCAGGGACATGGGCTGCCAGGCCATGGTGGAAGGCCCTGGACACGTGCCTCTTGACGAAATAGAGGCCAACATCATCCTTCAAAAAAAGATGTCCAACCACGCCCCATACTACATGCTTGGCCCCCTTCCTACTGATGTTGGCGCTGGCTGGGACCACGTTACAGCCGCCATAGGGGCAGCCCAGTCGTCCATGTACGGGGCAGATCTCATCTGTTACATCACCCCCTCTGAGCACCTTGCCCTTCCAAATGAGGAGGATGTTGCTACTGGAGTAAAGGTGGCGAGGCTGGCAGCCCATGTGGGCGACGTGGTAAAGCTGAAGGGCAAGGCTGACGAGAAGGACAAACAGATTTCAAAGGACAGAAGGGATTTTAAGTGGAACGAGCAGTTCAAGAATATGCTCTTTCCGGATGATGCCAGGCAAATACTTGAATCCCGCAAATCCCTGTCCAACAAGGGTTGCTCCATGTGCGGAGAGCTTTGTGCACTTAAAAATGCAGAAATCACCCTTAACCAGTATCTGAAAGATGATAAAATAAACGAATAACCATGCGTGATACACTTGCGATGATACTTGCCGGTGGAGTCGGCTCACGTCTTAACATCCTTGTAAAGCACAGGGCCAAGCCTGCTGTGCCCTTTGGTGGTATCTATCGCATAATAGATTTTGCCCTTTCTAACGTCATGAACTCTGATCTTACCCGGGTTGCGGTACTTACCCAGTACAAGCCCCTTTCCCTTATGAGCCACATTGGAGACGGCTCTGCATGGGACCTGGCAGGACGCACCAGGGAGGTGAAAATACTTCCTCCGCGGACAGGAGAGGAGGACTCTGACTGGTACAAGGGTACCGCGGATGCTGTAAGGCAAAATCTTGACTTCATAGAATCAAGACCCTCTTCCCAGATACTCATCCTTTCAGGTGACCACGTTTACTACATGGACTACAAGGACATGGTGCGGCATCACCGGGCAATAGGGGCCAAGGTTACCGTAGCTATGATGATAGTTCCATGGGAGCAGACGAGCCAGTTTGGCATAGGAATTTTGGATGACGGGGGACGCATAGTTGACTGGGAGGAAAAGCCAAGGAAGGCGAAATCCAATCTGGCCTCCATGGGCATATACGTCTTTGATACGGACTATCTGGTTGATTCCCTTAAAAGGACAACAGAGACTGACTTTGGCCATCACATCCTGCCCCAGGCCATGGCTGACGGACAGCTCTATGGCTACGTATTCAGGGGTTATTGGCGGGACGTTGGGACCATCCAATCATTCTGGGATGCCCACATGGACCTTCTTGATCAATCAAGCGGCCTTGACCCGCAGACATGGGGAATAGTGACAAACCTGGAAGCAGGCTCCATGCCCTGCGATTGGCCGCCTGCCCACGTGGTGCCAGATGCGGTAATAGTAAACTCCGCTGTCTCCGCAGGCTGCACCATTAAAGGACAGGTTATAAACTCCGTCCTCTCTCCGGGGGTTACAGTGGAAGAGGGTGCAGTGGTCAAAGACTCCATCATTATGCATAAATCAAGGGTATCAAGGGGATCTTCCGTGAACAAGGTCATATCAGACAAGGAGGTGGTCATTGGCCAGAATGCCCAGGTTGGCGATCCAGACACCAAAGAGGCCAACAGGGACTTTCCGTCACACCTCAACACTGGGATCACCCTTATTGGAAAATGGGCGGAAATTCCTTCCAATGCCAGAGTTGGCGGAAACTGCATCATTTACCCCAGAGTCACTGCAGATGACTGGAAGGAGGGCAGCCTTCCCAGCGGCTCCACACTTAAAAAATGAAAAGGAGAGGATATGTATTTTCAGGACCTGATCCTTTCACTGGATAACTATTGGAAAAATCAGGGCTGTCTCTTACTTCAGCCCTACGACCTTGAAGTGGGGGCAGGCACCTTTCACCCTGCCACCTTCTTAAAGTCCCTTGGGCCTGATCCCTGGAAGGTGGCATATGTTCAGCCTTCAAGGCGGCCAACAGATGGCAGATATGGCCAGAATCCCAACAGGCTCCAACATTACTACCAATATCAGGTAATATTGAAGCCAAGCCCTGACAATGTGCAGGATCTCTATCTGAAAAGCCTTGAGGCCTTTGGGCTCAATCTCATGGAGCATGACATAAGATTCGTGGAGGACGACTGGGAAAGCCCGACCCTTGGAGCCTGGGGGCTTGGCTGGGAGGTGTGGCTGGATGGCATGGAAATAACCCAGTTCACTTACTTTCAGCAGATAGGAAGCATTGATGTCTTCCCTGTCTCCGTAGAAATCACCTACGGCCTTGAACGTATTGCTATGTATCTGCAGGAGGTGGATAACGTCTATGACCTTAAATGGAATGAGGATACTACCTACGGGATGGTCCACCTTCAGGACGAGATAGAATTCTCCAAATACAACTTTGAGGCGGCCGGAACAGGTCTTCTAAGGGATCTTTTCGATAAGTTTGAATCCGAGGCCCACAAACTTGTCCATATGGGACTGGTGAGACCGGCCTATGACCAGTGCCTGAAATGTTCCCACACCTTCAATCTTCTTGAGGCACGTGGCGCCATAAGCGTATCTGAAAGGACTGCCTACATAGGAAGAGTAAGAAAGATAGCCAGGGCCGTAGCCAAAAAGTACAACGAACAGATTACGGAAAGGAAGGAGGCTGCAAGTTGATCGAAAAAACGCAGTTTCTGCTTGAAATAGGAACAGAGGAGATCCCAGCTGGCTACATTCCAGGGGCCCTTGATTTTTTAAAAAGAGAGATATCTACCCGTCTTGAAAAAGGCTACCTGCTCTTTGGCCCGATACGGACTGCTGGCACTCCCAGAAGGCTTATGCTGCACATTTCCGATCTTGACTCCAGACAACCTGACAGGGAAATTGAGATCCTTGGGCCTCCAAAGGCAGTGGCCTTTGATGAAAACGGAAAGCCCACCAAGGCAGCAGAAGGTTTTGCCAGGAAAAACAACGCAACACTTGAAGATATTGAGATAAAGGCAACTGAAAGGGGCGATTATCTCTATATCTCAAAGGTCGTTAAGGGCCTTCCGGCAACCCAGATACTTGCCGAAATGCTGCCTGATATAATGGAAGCCATTCCATTTAGAAAGACCATGAAATGGGGTAGTGAGAAGGTGCGATTTGCCCGGCCCGTCAGGTGGATAGTTGCCATCTGCGGCAATGAAATCGTGCCTTTCAGCTATGGAAGCGTACGAAGCGACAGGATAACCTACGGTCACAGATTTGCCTCCCCAGGCCCCATTACATTGGAATCCGCCTCTTACGAGCTTTACCTTGGCAGGCTAAAGGAGGCAAAGTGCATTGTAGATGTAAGGGAAAGGAGACAGATTCTCAAGGAGGATGCACAGGAAAAAGCCCGGCAAGCAGATGGCCTTGTTCTTGAAGACCAGGAACTTGAGGAGCTTAACACCTTCCTCACCGAGTTTCCCTGGGCAACCTGCGGCAGCTTTTCAAGGGACTTTCTGGCCCTTCCAGATGCTGTTCTTATCACCTGCATGAAGGAGCATCAAAAGTACTTTGCAGTGCAGGACTCCTCTGGGGCACTCAAGCCCAATTTTATTGCCATTAACAACACGCCTTCCAAAAGGCCCGACATAGTTAAAAAAGGGCATGAGCGCGTCCTTGGTGCAAGGCTTTCTGATGCAGACTTTTTCTTCAAGGAAGATACCAAAAAGAGACTCGAGGACTTCGTTTCTGAGCTTTCAGGCATGGTGTTCCATAAGGGGCTGGGCTCCCTCCTTGACAAGGTTGAGAGAATCCAGCGTCTGTCCGAGTTTATAGCACACGTGATAGGCTACAGAGAAACACAGATCGTTAAAAGGGCCGCCTATCTTTGCAAGGCGGATCTATGCACGGAAATGGTTGGTGAATTTCCCACACTGCAAGGCGTAATGGGAAAAGAATACGCCCTGATCTCGGGTGAGGATCAGACAGTTGCCTTGGCCATTGAGGAACATTACCTGCCAACACGTTCTGGAGGGCCCCTGCCCGAGACCATGCCAGGAATTATCCTTAGCATTGCCGACAAGATGGACACCATAACCGCCACCTTTGCGCTTGGGCTTAAGCCCTCCGGCACCCAGGACCCGTATGCCTTAAGGCGTCAGGCTCTTGGAATAGTAAACATTCTTATAGAGCGTGAAATAGACCTTTCCCTTCTTGAGCTTACAGATGAGACAATAAGATGTCTTATGGAATTTCTCCCAGAGGCTCCCTCCAAATTAAAAGGGGAGGTTATTGACTTTTTCAAGAAACGTTTCAGAAACGAACTGATTGCCCGGAGGATAGACTACGATGTGGTTGATGCTGCAATAGGCGCCAGTTTTGACTCAGTGTACGATTGTTACCAAAGGGCCCTGGCACTAAAGGCCGTTCGCCAAAGGCCTGAATTCCAGGATATCAGCATAGCCTTTAAACGGGTAATGAACATCCTAAAGGGCTTTGAGGGAGGAAACCCAAGGAGCCAGTTTTTTGAGACCGAGGAAGAAAAGGTTCTTTATGAGGCATTTCTTCAGGTCAAGGAAAATATAGCACCTATGCTTGCCGATGACGAAACCGGCAGATCCCCAGGAGCAGAGCGGTATCAGGATGCCTTAATACTGTTACTTTCTCTTAAGCCTCATATAGACCGGTTCTTTGATAATGTAATGGTCATGGTTGAAGATAGGACCCAAAGACACAACAGGCTCTCGCTGCTCTGGGTAATATCAAGGCTGTTTCTCAAAATAGGTGACCTTTCCTGTATTGTCACAGAAGGCTGAAGCCATGCCTGAAGGCCCCCCTTATCCCCTTCATCAGAGAATTCCTGAGCCTGAAATAATGGATGAGGATGAGCAGGTCAGGGCCTATGCTGAGGCGGATTTTTCTGCGCCACACGAGATGTTTGTGGATCTTTTTGAAAAGCGCCTCGGCAAAAACATTGAAGGTCTTTTTCTTGATCTTGGATGTGGGCCATGCGACATTTCGGTTCGCTTTTTAAAACGGTTTCCAAACGTTCGGCTACATGCCCTTGATGCCTCGGCCCCCATGCTTACCCAGGCGAAACGGCTGATAACTAAAGAGAACCTCAAGGAAAGGATAAGACTTTTTCACGCAAGGCTCCCTCTTACTGGGAATGAACTTCCGTGTAAATCCTATGATGGCCTGATTGTCAACAGCCTGCTCCACCATCTTCCAAACCAGGCCATCTTCTGGGACGCCGTGGAAGAACTCGTAAAACCAGGTGGCGTCATATTTGTAATGGATCTTTTAAGGCCTAAAGACAAAGAAACAGCACAGAGACTGGTTGAAACCTACAGCGGCTCGGAGCCTGAGATACTCAAGCGGGATTTTTATAACTCCCTTCTGGCAGCGTACAGAGATAATGAGGTGAGTGAATTCTTAAAAAAGACAAACCTGTCACATTTGACCGTTGAAGTAGTCAGCGACAGGCATTTCCTGGTCTGGGGGAAAAGATAAGAGCGGGAGCATGGCCCCCGCTCTCAAAAACAATTATCTATTCTTATCTACTCTTCCAGAGTACCGAACTGGTCTTCTTCGCTCTTTCCAAAACCTGGTACTCCGTACATGGTAGTGCTTCCTGAAGAGAAGAATTCCAGCTTACCTTCTTGCACAAGCTGATTGGCAGCCTTCTTTATCTCTCTGGGCTTTGCATTTGGATCTGCTTTGTAGAGATCCTTTATATACATCTTTGATTTATGCTTTGCCTTTTTTGTAGCAAACTCAAGGATCTTTTGTTTCAGTTCTTCCATATCAACGGCCATGATAGCCTCCTTTTTTACAGATTATCGGTATGTACACTCCACTTGAACTGCGTAGTGGTGTGATATGTATCGTATGCAAGCCTGTAGTCATCAATGGACTTGTCGGTAAATGGTATGTCGCACTTTTCAAAGAAGCGCTCCCAACCAATCCTTTCTGCCCACTCGCCTACGCGCTCGTACTTCCTTGCGTCACTTGCGTAGGTCTCTAGGATCTTTCTTATTACCTTAACGGTGGAAGGCCAGCGAGGAGGCTCATTCGGGATGTATGGGATTACCAGCTTGGAGAACTTTGGAGCACTCACCCTGTTAGATATCTTTCCACCAACAAGTATTGCGATACCGTCACCTTCCATATCGGCCAGAGGCATGGCCGGACACATGGTGTAGCAGTTACCGCAGAACATACACCTCTTTTCGTTGACGCGGACTGTCTTTATCTTCTTACCGTCGAGCTCAACAGTAGCCGGCTTGATTGCCCCGAGAGGACAGGCTGCAACTGCAAGAGGAATCTCGCACACACCTGTAATACGATCATCTTCAACAAAAGGTGGCTTCCTGTGGACACCGAGGATGGCTATATCGGAACAGTGGACAGCACCGCACATGTTCAGACAACAAGCCAGGGCAATACGTACCTGTGCAGGTAGCTTGTGGCTTCCAAAGTACTCGAATAGGTCATCCATTACTGCCTTAACCACACCTGAGGCGTCTGTTGCAGGTGTGTGGCAGTGTACCCAGCCCTGGGTGTGAACGATGTTTGTTACGCAGGCCCCGGTACCACCTATTGGGAACTTGTAGGAGCCACCAGGGAACTTGCGTCCCTTAAGATCATCCATCAAGGCCCTGAGCTGATCTTCGGTCTCAACGTGGAATTCGATGTTGTTACGGGTTGTCCAGCGAACGTACCCGTCACAGTACTTGTCAGCAATATCGCATATCTCTCTTATGGTGTCGGTTGTGATCAAACGAGGAGAACCACAGCGTACGGCATAAACCACATCACCGGTTTCGCTGGTGTACTTTATTACACCAGGCTCCACAATCTCGTGGCTCTTCCATTTTCCATAGTTCTTCTTGATGACTTCTGGGAAGAACTGCTCGAAGTATGGAGGCCCAATATCGGTAACCCTGTTGGCCATAGGCTTTTTGGGATCATAAAGCTGCTCGGCCAGGTTGGGGTCATAGGGTTTATTAATGACTTCGGTTATATCAAAACTTGGAAGATCTCCCCAGTCTTCTTGCAATTTTTCACGTATTTCTTTCAGGTCCATTTATAGTTACCTCCTGTCTGTTGTTTTAATTATGCAGCGTGACGTGCACGGAACTCTTTGATGTCACGCTTCCAACCACCCTCCACCTCGTCCTCGCTCCAGAAGACGTAGGGGTTAGATCTTGGTTCCTTGACCATCTGTGGAATGGGCTTAAGTTCTGCCCTGCGAATGAACTCCTGGAGGCTCTGACGCTGGATAAGTTCGCCAAAACGCTCTCTATTCTTTCCTTCCTCCATCCACCAATCCCAAATCTTGTCAACGAACTCCTTGAATTCGTCAAATGGTGGCTCCATTCTTATGAAAGGAATGGCGAGGGTGGACATCTGAGCACCTTCCAGGATTGGGGCCTTGGCTCCGACAAGAATGGTGGCGCCTGTATCAGTACCCGGCCTCAGTGCCTCTGGCATAACGTTGATGCAATGCATACACCTTGTACATTCCCTGTTGTCTATCTTGAGTTCATCTCCTTCCATCCACATACACTGGGTTGGACAGAGGTCGATAACCTCTTTTTGGATGTCAAAGGCACCCCAGTCCCTGTCACTGTGTGCTCCAGCATTGGGCTTTAACTCACCACCGATATAAGCCTTGACAGCCGCCTGATCTATCCGGATATCATCCTTCCAGGTACCGATTATTGAGCAGCAGGAACGGGCGATGGCTGCAACACAGTCGTTGGGGCAACCAGAAACCTTAAACTTGAATTTGTAGGGGAAGGCGGGCCTGTGTAGCTCATCCTGATAGGTCTGGGTAAGGTCATAACAGATTGCCTGGGTATCAAGGCATGACCACTCGCAACGGGCCTTTCCCACACAACAAGACGGCGTACGAAGGTTGGAGCCAGACCCTCCAAGGTCAACCTCCATCTGGTGAGTAAGATCGTAAAATACAGGCTCAAGCTGGTCAGTAGTGGTTCCAAGAAGAACCATATCACCAGTGGAGCCATGAAAATTTGTCATGCCGCTGCCCCTATGATCCCACATGTCACACAGCTTTCTGAGGAATGCGGAGCTGTAAAATTTACTTGCAGGCTGATTAACACGAATTGTGTGAAAGTGGGCAACTGCCGGGAACTTTTCCGGTGCATCAGAATAGCGTCCAATGACCCCACCGCCATACCCAAACACACCAACGATTCCACCATGTTTCCAGTGGGTTTCCTTGTGGGTATAGGACAACTCAAGCTGACCCAGCAGGTCCAGGCAGGCCTGCTGCCCTGAAAGTCCCTTTTGTTCAATGTCATCTACAAAACTTGGCCATGGCCCGTTTTTGAGCTCATCGCACTGTGGAGTGTCATGCTTTTTGACATCAGCCATTTAAATCTCCCTCCTTAGGTATTTTTTCAAACTGCTCTATGCCTTCTGCCTGATTACCCTCTAAAAAAATGAGGGCTCATTCGGCGGAATCTTCTAGTGCGTGAAAACTTTTATAATATTGTTATACATTCCTTGTCAAGCCCCAATTGACGTAAAAACAAGCAGTTAGACTTGAAAAAGAAATTATTCACTTTAGAGAAAAGTTTGCTATTTCAGGATGTTATCAAAAAATCTCACCTTCAGTGAATAAAAGAACAAAATGAATTTTCATTCATTTTCATTCCTGTGATCCAATTTTCCAGAATCATCAATCATTGGAACAATTATATCTCTTAGTGGCCTCCCAAAAAAGAAATCAAGATATTCCTCTGGAACGGAAAAATCCTTGATCACGGCCCTGCGGAAGGCAAAGTCACGATCTATATGCCCCTGCAACTTGGTTGCCACATGACCTCCGCCCTTAGAGCAATCCACCAGGGTTGAAGCAAAATGTTTTATGCAGAGTACCTCTTCATATTTTTTAATAAGCCTGGCAAGGGTTGAGCCTTCCGGTATGAGATGGTTTCTTTTGAGAAGGTTTCTCATGTAAACACCTTCAAGGTCAGACGTGTCCCAGCATTTAAGGACTCGGCATTCCAGGGGACGCCACTGATAAATGGCACAGGAATTTCCATTCGCGTCATAAAAAATACATGCCCCTATCTTCCCATGCCCCCTCAGTTTGATCATTTCCTCTTCCAAGAAAACAACCCTCCTATTCACCGGGTCGTAAGCGGGCTCACCCCTTCTGAGAGTAACCAGGTCTGATGGCCTGAGTCTCCCAGCAACAACGAGCCCCCTGTCTTCAATATGAAGGGCGGGGCCTCCGGCAATGCAGCATTTTCCACACCTCTTGCATTCTTTCTGGGTTACATTATGGTGCATGTGGGCCAAAAATTCACAATTTTCGAAATCTTAAACCATGGAAAAGCAACTACGGCAACTTTTTAAGCAGATAGACAATGCGGTCAATACAGTATCTTCTCAATTTCCCAACGCCTTCAAGTGCAGGAAGGGATGTTCTGACTGCTGCAATGCCGCCTTTGACATATCATTCGCCGAGGCCCGTCTCCTTAAGAAAAGCTTTCTGATATTGGGGCGCAAGACCAGGAAGCAGATACTGAAAAGGGCAAAGGCAGCACAGAGACTTTGGGAAGAGACGGTTGAGAAGGCACCAGAAAACATATCGACGGTAAGGATACCATGCCCCCTCTTAAGCGAGGATGAAGAGTGCCTTTTGTACGAGGTCAGGCCAGTCAACTGCAGGACCTATGGTGTCCCAACAGAAATAAACGGTAAAGGGCACGTGTGTTCGTTTTCCGGATTCTTGCCAGGCAAGAGCTATCCCACCATAAGGCTGAACGTAATACAAGAGCAACTCCTGAAAATCGGCAAGGAGGTTGAGCCACGGCTAGCGCAAAAAAGATGGCCAATCTCTGCCATCCTTCTTGGAGACATTAAGTAGCCTGGGATTCTGCCCTCAATCTTTCCTCAAGAATGGCTATCCCTTCTTTCAAGATATCTGCACGTTCCCGCGCTCCCATGCCTCGAAAAAGCCTTTCGGCCAGTTTGTAAGCGTCCAGGGCCTCGGCCATTTTCCCTTCCCTTTCATAGACGTCTGCTATTCCTGCAAGAAAAAGGGCTGAACGCTTAACATCGCTCAGGTTTTCAACAAGCTCCAGGGCCCTGAAATAGTATGGCAGTGTCTTGCTATACTCCTCAAGATGACGGTAAATATCTATGACCTTCTCAAGCATTATCACAGTGCTTATTGGATCATTTTTTTTCTCACAAATGGCAAGGGTACGCTGATAGGGCGCCAGGGCAGCCTTCATGTTTCCTCGCATGACATGTAGATCACCCATCTTTTCACAAATATTTGCCACTTCCACGTCATATCCAGCGCTATCAAATACCGCTAGCACCTCCTCGAACTTGGAAAGGGCATCCAGGGACTGACCACGGTTTTTGAGTATCTCTGCCTCCTGGTAGCCTCGCCTTGCCTCTAAAATCTCGGGTGGCTCCTTTTTTAAGCCCTGGCCTACCTGTTCACTGGTTTCCTTCATAGAAATTTCATCCTTTTTATTCATAAGGGTTAAAGCCTCCCTGGCTGTCTCTCCAACTGTTGTATATTTCAATTCCTTTCCGTCAAAAAGGGAAAACTCCTCCTTATCATCCATCATCTTGGAAATGACGTTCCTTGCCTCCCTGGCCCCTATCTTACCCAGGGCCCAGGCGGCATGTCCACGGACTGACGGATCTTTCGAGTCCAGAAGATCAAAGAGGACAAAGAAGGAATTCGTTCGCACTATTTTGGGGTGACACTCTCCTATTCTTCCGATTGCCCACAGTATTGCAGGCCTCGAAGGCGCATCTCCCACCAGCCCCAATATGTGTCTTACAAATGAGCCGTAAAGACTTGGCTGGTTACGAATAATTTCCCCTACCGTCTCTATTGCGCCCCAGTTGGCCGCAGCAGAATCGTTTGCAGAATAGAGCAGCCTCCTCAAAAGATCTCCCACTGTGGCTGGATCATGATGGCTGATGGCTGCTGCAACCTGACCAAGAACCAAGACCGCCTGCCACCTCGATTCAAGATCCGCCGAGTAGAGAAGCCTCTGAATCTTTCTTAATACTAGCTTGTCTTCAAGGGCCATCCTGGCTAGACTTTCCACGTCCGCCTTTTTTACAAGTCTTGAAACCTCACGCTTTGAAAAACGTTTGTTCTTACCCCTGATGGAGCCTCGTCCAGGGTCGAGACTCGACTGAAGTGCCTCAGTATGGGTACCGCTGGCAAACTTGGCCCGGACTCCACTGTTTTTAAGCTCCTGCAGATCATCCTTAAGTCTTATGAAGCTCAAGGCTCCCCTTATCCTTTTACCTTCTGCGTCGTAGCCCTTGGGGAAAACTGCGTGCCTTTCAAAGTCGTACCCCTCAATTAGTGCATCCTGATAATCCTCTCCAGGCATAAGACTCCAGGCGAGATCCCAATCATCATCACAGGCAAAGCCCAGGGCCTCCACCATGGCAGCGCCAAGATTGTGACCTGTGACATCGTGGGCAAATACCGCGCCACACTCACAGACTCCAAAATCAAAATCCCCAAGCCTTTTTGGCTCAATTTGGCGGGGCCTTGGAAGCCTTTGAGAACAAAATGGACAAAGAGGTTCTATCAAGCCTTTGCTGATAGCCATTTTGTACGCTTATGCCGCCTTTTCGTTGACCTGTTTCTCAAAATCGGGATGGACAGGATAACCAAGTTCCTTGGCCTTTTCCATCTCTTCCTTGGCCCTGTTGTAATCCCCGCTGAAATAGCAAGCTACTGCTAGATTATTACGGGCCAGGCCAAAACGGGGAGACAGACTTACTGCCTTTTCAGCAAGTTCCACAGCACGCTCAAGTTTATCCAGCTCCACGAGCACAGAGGACAGATTAATAAGGGCAGGAACCATTTCTGGTTTCTTCTCAAGGGCCTGTTCAAAATAATCTGCTGCCTCCTGCCACTTCCCAAGCTGCATGTAGGCAGAACCGATGTTGGCCATTGCCTCAGCAGAGCCAGGATGTGCCCTTAGGGCCTCCTTGTTCTCACGGATGCCGTCTTCCAACCTACCCATCTGGAAAAACAACGTACCCAGATTAATTCTTACCTCGTGAGAAGTAGGGTCTATTTCAAGAGCCTTTTGAAAACTCGTTATGGCCTCATTTAGCCTGTTAGCGCGCCAGTACGCAAGGGCAAGTCGGTGATGTGCCACCACGGAATTGGGATTTTCCTTTGTCTCCTTTTCAAGATCGGCTATAACCTGCTTGATATCGCCACTTTTAATGGGATTTTGAGCCATGTTTCCTCCTGAATATGCAAGATACGTAGTTTTTATTGTGGTAAAATGAATAAATTAACATAACGTTGGACAGATTAACACACAAAAAAGGATCATGACACCGAGTAAGGATGCAAAAACCGTTGGCCTAATATGCAAATTTTGCGGTGGAGAGGCCAGGATAACCGGCAGATGAGCAAATGCAAGGGTCTCCTGCAAGGATTGCGGGATGGAGCTAGCAGCAAGCGAGTATGAGCAGGAGATAGAACGGATGAAGGAGAAACTGATGGAATCTTGTCTTGAGAAAAAGACCAAATAGAAAAAGCGGCCCAAGAGCCGCTTTTTCTACCAAATGGACTTTATTTTCTTTGTCTAGGCAGCCTGTTGTTCTCTTACGGAAATAGCTACCTTATAAAGCACCGTTACTATCAGGGCCCCCACACCCCAGATTGCCGTGGCAATGGTAATTTCTGGAAGTGTTGGATGATATTCTGTAATCGTCTCAAAGGGGTTTGGTATAAAACCGCCAATTACCAGCCCTACACCCTTGTCAATCCAAGTAGCAACGAATACGGATGCTGCAGCCACTGCCAGCCACTTTGTATTACGCCTGATAGGCGGAACGAGAAGCAAAAAGACCCCAAAAAGTCCGATGACAATTGCCGCCCTCATGAACGGCACTAGCTCTCCATAGCCGTGAAGACCACGAAACAGGTAATCCAGCGTATGCATGTGGCCCGGGATCTGACTGTAATATGCAGTGAAGAACTCACATCCCATGAAGAACAGATTTGTGATCATGGCGTAACAGACCGTTTTGGCAAGGGTCTGTATTGCGTCCATACCCGGATCAAACTTTGTTACCCTTCTTACAAAGAGAAGTATCATTATGAGAAGGGCAGGACCTGCAGCGAAGGCCGATGCCAGAAATCTGGGGGCCATTATGGCCGTGAGCCAGAAATGCCTTCCTGGAAGACCGGCATACAAGAAGGCCGTAACTGTGTGGATACTTATGGCCCATGGGATGGAGATATAAATGAATGGCTTGACCCAGCCAGGACACGGCACTCCCTTTTTGTCTGCAAGCAGGGTGTTATATCCGCAGATGATATTCAACAACAGGTAGCCGTTGAGCACTATCATATCGTAAAAGAGCATGGAATGGGGAGTTGGATGAAGCAGCACGTTCAGCATTCTCATAGGCTGCCCAATGTCCACAATGATAAAGAGCAGACACATTACTACGGCCGCGATGGCAAGGAACTCTCCAAAGACCACTATCTTGGCATACTTTGAGTAATGGTGCAGATACTTCGGAATAACCACCATGACTCCACCAGCAGCGACACCCACAAAGTAGGTGAACTGGGCGATATAAACACCCCACGATATGTCACGGCTCATACCTGTGATCCCGAGACCTACCTTCAACTGATACAGATAGGCCATGAAGCCTGCCCCGATTATACAGAGGAGAAATATAATCCAACCCCAATAAACTGATGATCCCTTTAATGCCTTTTCTATCATGACGCCCTCACACTATATCAGGTAAAAAACTGAAGGTTTGGTACCTAGTTCCAATTTACGCCTTAAAGAGATTCTCTCCTTCAGTATCTTGCGCACATTGGAATTTGGATCCGCCAAATTACCAAAGAACATGACATCAGGGGCAACCTCTACGCAGCCAGGCTGCTTGCCCTCAGCCAGACGTTCAACACAGAAGTTGCACTTTTCTACCACACCTCTCATACGCGTCGGGAACCGTTTGTTGAGCTTTCTGCCCTGTGCTATCTCCTGTTCAAGATGAACCCGTGGGTCTAGCCAATTGAAACTCCTTGAACCGTAAGGGCATGCTGCCATGCAGAAACGGCAACCAATGCAGCGATGGTAGTCCTGAGCTACTATCCCGTCTGGCCGCCGGAATGTTGCCTGAACAGGACAGACCCTCACGCAAGGCGGGTTGTCGCAATGATTGCACATTAGGAGGAAAGGCATACCGTTGAGGATATCGTTGTACTCATTGTAACTGTCCGGGAATACGTGTTCATATTCGTCTTCCCATATCCACTTGATCTCGTTCTTTGGATCACCCCAGTTCGGCACGTTATGGATATGGTGACATGTATGGACAATCTTCTCTATCTTCTCCTTGTTGAGGGCCATGACATCTATCAGCATGGCCCAACGGATCTTCGAACCCGCGTCTTTCTCACCATGCGCCTCTTTGCCATGACCTTCATGGTTCATCTCGGCCTCTACGGTGCCAGGCCTTAAAAGTTCAAATACACCTTTTCCTCCCAGTCCCACCAGAGTGGTAAGACCAGCAGCCTTTAAAAATTTCCTTCTATCCATGCTCATAGCTTGCTCCCATTTGGATCATAATGACAGTCCCAACAGTAGGGATCCACGCCTGCATAGTTGTGGCACTTGTCGCAAAACTCCTTCTTGTTGGAATGACATTTCAAACAAGTATTTTGGAGGCTGATCCAGACCTTCTTACCCTCCTTGTTCACGTACCACCGGTTCCCATCCCTCAATGCCTGATCGCGCCAGTCATTCAGAAACTGCATATGAGTGGTAATCATGAACTTGGTATCTTCCACACACTTTTTCTGGGGAAGTGCCTTAATGGCCGGTGTATCAAGACTCGGCTTAGGCTGTGGCGCAGCGGAGCCATGGTTATATAGGAAGGGGAATAAAAAGATACACGCGAATATGGCTAATCCTATTACTACCTTTCCAGCATCATACATCTTCTGTTACCTCCTCACCTTCAGCCTTGGCAAAGCCAGGTATTTCCTCTCCCCTGAGATCGGTTGTCCGCTCGTGTTCCCCTTCCATGATAAGTGCGTTACCAACCAGTTCAGAGACACCGCAGACGTTGACCTCTGGGACCCAATATTCCATGGATGCTGGGAGAACAGCCCTGTCAATGGCGCAGACACAGGAGAGCATGTTCACACCGTAACGTTCATGCACGTACTTTACGGCGTTTGCCCTTGGAAGTCCGCCCCGAAGCCTCAATTCCATATTTTCACCAGCGTTAAGGCCTGCACCGCTTCCGCAACAGAAGGTCTGCTCGCGAATGGTATTTTCTGGCATCTCATAGAAGTTATTACATACGTTCTTGATTACGTAACGAGGCTCTTCAAACATTCCCATACCACGGGATGGATTGCAGGAGTCGTGGTAAGTGACCTTGAGGTGGTCGTTTCTCTTGGGATTAAGCTTTAATTTACCGTGTTTTATTAGATCTGCGGTAAATTCTGATATGTGAACCATCTTTGCAGACTTTGCATTTTCAAACTTGGTGCCGGTAAGCGGGTTGACTGGTTCTTCGAGAAAATCTGGCGGTCCGTTAAAGGTGTTCATGTACTGGTGGACGACGCGCCACATATGTCCGCATTCACCGCCAAGTATCCATTTGACCCCGAGGCGCCTGGCCTCTGCATATATCTTTGCATTTAGCCTCTGTGCCATGTCAAGGGAGGTAAAGAAACCAAAGTTACCGCCCTCGCTTGCATAGGTGCTCCAGGTATAATCAAGGCCTATGTGCTCAAAAAGCATCAGGTAGCCCATAAGGGTATAGATGCCAGGTTCTGCAAAGACATCACCAGACGGGGTAACGAAGAGTATTTCAGCACCTTTTCTGTTAAAGGGCGGCTCTATCTTGATCCCCACAAACTCCTCAATATCCATACACATGAATTCCACATTTTGCTTGAATGTATGTGGAAGGAGTCCTAGGTGGTTACCTGTCTCATAGCAGTTGGCAACCGGTTCCTGTATCCAGTTGATATTGAGACCAAAGAGGTTTATAAGCTCCCTGCCTATGATGGTGACCTCTGCGGTATCGATTCCATATGGACAGAACAGGGAGCATCTGCGGCACTCCGTGCACTGGAACATGTAATACCAGATTTCCTTCAGAACATCTTCAGTGAGCTTCCTGCCGCCTGCCAGCCTTCCAAGTATCTGGCCTGCCTTGGTAAACTCGCCCCTGTAAACCGAACGTATAAGTTCAGCCCTTGCTACAGGCATGTTCTTAGGATCGCCAGAGCCAAGGAAAAAGTGACATTTATCTGCACACGCGCCGCACCTCACACATATGTCCATAAAAATCTTGAAGGACCGGTGCTTGTTAAGCCTTTCCCTCATGCCTTCAAGGAAGGTTTCCTTCCAGTCCTCAGGAAGACCCCAATCATCATCCAGTGGACTCCAGACGTGGGGATTGGGCATACCAACTGCCTCAACCTTCTCGGGCTTTGCAGGGTAACAGTATATGCCCGGCTTAATGACAGTAGGAATGTCCATCCAATCCCGATTTGGGGGAGTAAGGTCAATCCTCAACATCTCTTGGGGTGTTAATTCTTTAGTCATGATACCTTTCCCTTTTAATTATTCTCTCTCAAGCGGTAGTCCTGCCTCTTTCATATATTCCCTGTACATATCTTCATATTCCTCATAGGAATGGAACTTGGGTGGCTGCCTCCAGGGATTCTCGTGGTACGCCATTCTGGTGGTATTCGCCAGATTCCTGGTAGGACTCATAAATATACCTCCCATGTGCATAAGTTTACTGAATGGGAAGTAAGCTATGAGCGTACAGACTAGAGCCAGGTGAACAAAAAATATTGCTCCGATCCCCTTTGGTACCACTGGATGAAAACTTACTATGCCATTTGCCAGGGCTTTGACAGCCGTAATGTCCACCCTAAAAACAAATCTCATCAGTAGCCCACTGATTACTATTCCCAAGATGAGGAAAAGCGGAAAATAATCGGCAGCAAGAGAAACAAAACGAACCTTTGGGAGACAAAGCCTCCTAACAAGAAGCCCAGTAACACAAAGCAGAATCACTAGGTCCGTAAGATAAATTGGCGGAATGCCTATCTGAAACATCCCGTCTACAGCATCCAGGGTCTCAACAAATCCAGGAATTGGATGCACGAAGAGGCGCAGGTGCCTTATGGCTATAATCAAGAATGAATAGTGAAAACCGAGTGCCAGGAGCCAGAGCCACTTGGTAGGTGAGTGGATGAGCCAGCCCGAACGAAGGTCCGTTCTCATATTCCTGAAAAGCGAGCGAAACAGACAGACCTCAAAAAACATCCTCATAAGCACCCCGCCAGTGGTGCTTGGGTTGTCTATCTTGGCCCACTTGATCCAAGGCAGGGAGAATTCCTGACCCGCTGTTGTAGGAATACGAAAAGGTACTGGCGACTTGGCCCAGTCAATAACCTTTGCCATGAAACCAAAAAAGAATATGGCAAAGGCTACATAGAGCAGGGCCACGCTGAACAAGGGCTGTAGGAAGGATATTGACCCTCCTATCAAGGCCACTGCCACGATTGCCAGAACTACTGCTAGTGGAAACAAAATACGCGCTGCCATACCTACTCCTCTAAAATTAATGTTGGGTTATCTCTTTTTTTAGCTTTTCCAAATGCTTGATACCACGCTTCATCATATAGGAAGGACACATACCCCCTGAAAGCAGATACGGTCTCTTCAAAAGGTCATTACGCTTAATTTCCCAAACCCGCTCCCTGCACTCCATAAAGACATCAAAGGCCAGGAGCCCAAACCTGTCTATCTCCGACTCAAACTCCAGGTACTCCTTGACGAGGCCTTTTTTCTGCACAATTCCAAAGACCTCCTTGCGGATTATCTTCTTGAGTGCGAAGATAATCTGAACCGCGCTGGCCGGAGTAAAGTCCTGTACAGCCCTTACCCTCACCAGGTTGTCAAGGAGTTTCTTGGTAGTGGCCGGATCCGCCTCGCCTATAAGCTGATCATAAAGGGGCCAGATGCTTTCCTCTATAGATGAACCGATGGGATTTGAGAACTTGTTTTTCTCTCTTTGCAGGAATTGAGCAGTTTCAGGGGGATAGGATTTGTGGATATGTTTCCTCCACTTTTCGACTATCGGGCCCTTTTTCTGTTCCAGGATCTCCCTAAGTCCCTTATGAATTTTTCTCCCCACGATGCCTCCTTTAAAAAGAGATTCCGGGGTTAAAAGCAACCCGTTTTCCTCCCCAGTTGGCTTAAGCCCACAATGAATGGTCATTCAGCCAGCGATTTCTATCTATAGACAAAAAGAGCTTGTGTGTCAAGTCACTAATTCAAAACCTCAGGTGTATAAAGGTAATTCATCTTGAAAAACCAGGCATTTGGCCGTACTCTTGATGGTGAAAAAGCATGAAAAAATTTTCATAAAGTCTCTGACGAACGATACGTACAGGAAAAATTTGAGTGAAAATCGCCTTTATCAACCCATATTGCCTTGACCCACGAATTAACGATTACGATATCAGGGTTCCTCCCATTGGTCTTTATTACCTTGCGGCAATACTAAAGGAACAAGGGCACGACTGCGAGATACTCAATTGGCACGCCATGAAGGGCAAAGAAATTCACATGGAGAAGGAACTGAGGCGCATCCATCCTGATGTTACCGCTATCTCCATTCTTCACGCCAACAGATGGGGCGGCCTGGATATTGCCAGGATTTCAAAGCGCCTCTTTCCTGAAACCCCGGTTATATTTGGAGGCCCAGGGGCCACCTTTTTGTGGGAGCACCTGCTGACGCACTTTAAAGAGGTGGATGCCATCATTATGGGAGAGGGAGAAGAGACGCTCTCTGAACTTGTTAGGCTGATTGAAAAACAGAAGCTTGGTAGATTGAAGGAGGTTCGAGGCATAGCATACAGAGAAGGAGGTGTGCCAACAAGAACTGGAGACAGGCCCTTCATTTCCGATCTTGACAGCCTTCCTGATCCCGCGAGGTTCTTCACCTTTCAGCACGTGATTTCATCAAGGGGATGCCCCTGGAACTGTGCCTTTTGCGGCTCTCCAAGGATATGGAACAGAAAGGTTCGCTTTCATGGGGCAGAATATTTTGTCAACCAACTGGAAAGACTGAATAAAAAGGGGGTCAACTTTTTCTACGTCTCCGATGACACCTTTACACTCAAAAAGGACAGGGTCATATCCATCTGCAACAAGATTATTCAGAGGCGGCTTCAAATCGAATGGGCGGCCATCTCAAGGGTAAACATAGTAGATGAGGAGATCGCTTACTGGATGAGAAGGGCCGGCTGTATTCAGATCAGCTACGGTGTTGAAAGTGGATCTCCTAAAATTAGAAGGGCCCTTAACAAAACCATTAAAGACGGGGAAATTAAGAAGGCCTTTGAAACTACCCGGGCCTACGGCATGATGCCAAGGGCCTATTTTATTTATGGAAGCCCTGGTGAAAACAACAAGACCATAGACGAGTCAATAAGGTTAATAGAAAGGATAAGGCCCTTGGGGGCAATATTCTACATTCTTGACATATTTCCTGGTACAAGACTTTACGATGATTTCAAAAAGCGTACTGGAAGGGATGACGATATCTGGCTGAACAGAATAGAGGATATAATGTATTTTCAGACCGATGAAAAACTAAGTGAAGAAAAGGTCCTAAAATTCGGCAAGAGGCTTAGAAAGGCCTTTTACTCAAAACTTCCAGACTTTGCCCTGAATGTGAAGTTAAAGAATCTGCCTGAGCTTGCACCTTATCATGCTTCCTTTCTTTCACGATTAGGCATGACATTTGTTTTTGGAGACTATGGCAAGATCGACGAAATACCGCACAAGGAAAGGACTGCAATGGCCCTTTTTGAGCAGGCACTGACCTTTTTCCCAGACCACAGGGCCTATCTTGGTCTAGCCATACTTCTTCAAAGAAACGGACAACATGACAGGGCAATCAGACTACTGGAAAAGGGCCTCGTGCACTATCCGAATTCTTCTGACTTGAGTGGATGCCTTGGAGTGAGCCTCATGTCTTTGGGAGAGTTTGACAAGGCCCTTGACCTCTTTATGAAACACGATTCCTCTGAACAAAATCTACGTTACGCTGTCCAATGTGCAAAATGCCTTGGAAAATTTGGGCTTGCATCGATCCTTGAAGAAAAGATAAAGAACCTTCACAAGACTCGGGCCTGTCATACCCCACTGAAAAACGCATGAAAAACAAAACTACTAAAGAAACTCACAAGGTCCCTGCCTTCACCGTTGCAGCCCTTCGCGGTGGATCTGGAAAGACTATTTTAAGCCTGGGGCTTGCAAGGGCCTTCCACCAAATGGGGAAACGCGTTTGCTGTTTCAAGAAAGGCCCTGACTACATTGACGCGGCATGGCTTGCCTGTGCCTCATCAAATCCCTGTTACAACCTTGACCCCTTTTTGATGGATGAAGAAACAATCAGGGATTCCTTGCATTTGAGGGCCAAAGACGCTGACATAGCCATAATTGAGGGTAACAGGGGGCTTTTTGACGGCATGGATGTAAAAGGCACCTCCAGCACCTCAAGACTTTGCAGCACCCTTAAGGTCCCGGTGCTTTTGGTGGTCGATTGCACCAAATCAACCAGAACAGTAGCTGCCATGGTCCTTGGATGCATGAGGTTCGAACAGGGGCTTGATTTCATGGGAGTAGTGCTCAACAGGGTTGGAGGAAGCAGGCACATCAAGGTGGTAACCGAGGCCATTGAGACATATACCGGCCTTCCTGTTCTGGGCTTCATTCCCCGGATGAAAGAGGATCCCCTTCCCATGCGGCACCTGGGTCTGACGCCTGCAGACGAATTTACCGGCCCATCCAGGGCCCTGGATTTCCTGGCCACACTTTTGAGGAAAAACATCGATATAGACAAAATCCTCAACCTTGCTTCCCAAAGGGCAGTAACCAGGGTTGTAAACAGGGACGTCAGGGCACTTTTTGAGATCGAAGACCAGCCGTTTACAGGTCTTAGGATCGGGGTTATCAGAGATGCCGCCTTTCAATTTTATTACCCAGAAAACCTGGAGGCAATTAAACTCTTGGGTGCAAAGCTTTTATTTTTGAACGCCCTTTCTGACAATTCTATCCCACCCATTGACGGAATTTACATTGGGGGTGGATTTCCTGAGACCCAGGCAAGGCAACTGGAAGAAAACAGCAAATTCAGAACCCAGCTCCTAAGTCTTATCGACCAAGGCCTTCCCGTTTATGCCGAGTGCGGAGGACTCATGTATCTTGGCCAAAATATCCTGTGGCAAGGAAGGAAGTTCCAGATGGTTAGGGCTTTGCCACTTGATTTTGAAATGAAGAGAAGGCCTGCAGGTCATGGCTATACCGCCCTGGACTTCGTGGATGACAGCCCGTTTTACAAAAAAGGAGCAAGGGTCAAGGGCCATGAATTTCACTACTCTCTTCCCATATTGAAGGCCCGGCAGCCTACACATTACAAGTTTGTCTGCAAGGTCATTAGAGGGAGCGGTTTCCCAGGTGCCCAGGAAGGATTTGCTTTAAAAAATATATTTTCTACATATACACACATACACGCCTTGGGTCAGAAAGAGTGGGCCTCTACCTTCCTCAGAGGCGTAAGCCGGTACTCTGAAGGCCAAAAATAAAAAGCGAAGAGAGCTTGTGAGATTTTGAGCAAAAAACACAAAATAGGCTTGACAAGGCCTTTGTCTTTTGTCTATATGAATCCTGTTTTTTTAAGTCAAAGAATCCAGGGATATGTTCCCACAAACTAAAAGATCAAGGAGGAAGCCATGTTTCAGATTACAATCGATTACGACAAGTGCCAGGGCGATGAGGAATGCGTAAACGCTTGTCCTGCAGAAGTCTATGACTTTGAGGATGACAAGCCAGTAATAGCTAGGCCTGATGATTGCCTTGGTTGCGAAACCTGCGTTGAGGTCTGCCCTGTAGGTGCAATCACAGTGGAAGAAGTCTAAGTTGCCAACTTAATTACTCGATGTAAGTTGAGCATTCTGGCCCCTTTAAGGGGCCTTTTTTCATTTTAACGCAGCCCCTCGAACCGCCTTGGATTCAGGCCGCTCTATCCTGTACTGAAACCTTAAAACCCATATTTCTGAACCACAAAAAGGCCCCAATAAGAAAGGGTTCAAATCTGATGACCATGGCATTAATAAATACCCAGGGAAATTCCCAGAAAAATGCCTCCGGTTTCCAGACGGTCTTTACCCCTGCTTTAATAAGGGAATAGTAGGTCTGCAAACCACAATACCAAAACACATAAAGTACATGTATCACCACCAGCAAACCCAGGGCCTCCATCAAAAATCGCCTCTTGTATTTGATGAATGGATAGAGAGCGGCCATTAAGGAAAGAGTCAGAGGCACATTGTAGGAATAGTTTGATACGTACAGTTGGGTGGCAAAATGAAGGTTTGCAGGTCCTCGAACCGTTAGGGCCTGGTATACAAAATTGCATACCGCCCGTTCACCATGAAATTCTATTTTGTCAACAAAACACCCGGAAACAAGGGCAGAAAGATGGGCACCCACACTGGTGATTGCCATGCCATAATAGGCCTTAATGTAAACCCATAAAAAGACCCCCAGGCTATACGCCACTAAAAAGATGATGGTGGCTAAGAGTACTCTATTCCTTGACCACATTGTTAAGCCAAAAGAGGAAGAGGACAAATGCGATGGCAATCATTATGCCCTGGGCCACATAGATGTGGAACACATGGAAAAAACTTGCAAAATGGACACCACAGTAGCCAAGGGCTGCAATCCGTGCCACATTGAGGATCTGAATGACCAGGAAACCCACCAGAATGCCCCATAGCTTCTTTTCCCAGCGGGCAGGAAAGGCCAAAATGGCCACCATATAGATGAGAAATGCCTCCAGGCCGTTGCATCCAAATTTCACATCAAGAGATATCCCCTTAAGATGTATAATCGAGCCCTGTACTCCTTTCACAAACCCAAAGGGCCTCAGGACCATGGCCGTGGCCTTTACTATGAAGTCTGTATAGAGCCCATTTATATCAATGACCCTCTTTATGGGCTCAAGACTCATTGCAAGGGCCAGGCCTCCCATGAGGAGGACATATGTGGCAACGAATCTGGCACCGGAAAACCTTGGAGTCCTCTTTTGACCTACATTGACGTTCCTGGTCCCTTTTCCGTATTTCATTTAAGCCCCTGCCCTGGCTTTTACTGCGACCCCAGAAGTGATAACTGTATCAAATTCATTGCAGATTCAAGGAGTTAAGAATTTCTTGGGCCCTTTCAATATCCTTTTTTATCTGTTTTGCCAGTTCCTTCGGGCCTGAAAAGCGTTTTTCATCCCTTATCCTTTCTACCACATTGACCTTGATCTCATGACCGTAAATGTCCTTGTCAAAGTTGAAGATATGAACCTCGGCACCAAGCTTTCCATCACCAAAGGTGGGATTGAATCCTATGTTTACAACACCGTTGTATAGTTTCTCTCCATGGATTACCTGAACCGCATAGACACCCGGCTTGGGGCAAAGGTCCTCGGGATTTATGGATAAATTGGCAGTGGGGAAACCAACCACAGGCCCGCCCCTTCTCTTGCCTTTCTTTACCACTCCTCTAATCTGGTAGAATCTGCCAAGCATCTTGCGAACCATTGTCATGTCGCCCTTTTTTACAAACTCCCGTATGGCAGTACTGCTAACAATAATTCCATCTATCTTTACAGGTGGAATGACATGGACATGGAAGCCCAGCTTTTCACCCATGGTCTTCAAAAATTTTATGTCACCCTCTCTGCCCCTGCCACATGCATAATCGTAACCAACCACAAGGTCATCTACCCCTATGGTGTCATAAAGTATGTTCTCAACAAATTCAGTGGCACTGGTCTTGGCAAACTCCCTGGTAAATGGCAGGCAGACCAGGTGTTCTATTCCCGCTTCCATGATAAGTTCTACCTTCTGTTCAAGTGTACAAATAAGCTTTGGAGGATTTTCTGGCCTGAGGACCTTCATGGGATGGGGGTGAAATGTTAATGCCACCTTGTCGCCACCTCTTTTTTCAGCCAGTTCCACCACCTTTTTAAAAAGCGCCTGGTGGCCAAGGTGTACCCCGTCGAAATTGCCAATGGTGAGAGCGGGCCTGTTAAATGGCCTTTCTATCTCCTCAAGTGCGGTATATATCTTCATGTAGGTCCCCGGTTATTTGTCTGGGAAACAGTAATATGACCACTTGACAAGCGCAACTCCTCTTTATTTAATTAGCAGGCAACCCAGGCCGAAGTGGCGGAATTGGTAGACGCGCTAGATTCAGGATCTAGTGGGAGTTATTCCCGTGGGAGTTCGAATCTCCCCTTCGGCACCACTTGACTTGGCCTCCACAAGGTCCAAAACACAATCAAATCACCTAGAAACAATCACTACTTAATCTGGCATTCCTGCGTAAACGAAATAAAAGGCCAGAGGGGTGCTGCAGATACAAGGCGTATGGCATGAAGGCGTGCTCCCTGTAGGTCTAACCTCAGATAACGCAGTAGATGTGGTGCCATGCTAGCATAAACCCATTACTTACTTGTTCACGGCCCGCTTTACTCCATCATACCACTTAAAGTACTCCCTCACCCCTTTCCTGCCAGACTCTATCAGGGCATGTTTTTTCTCGTCATCAATATCAAAATCCGTCGTCTTCACCCCAAGGGTGTCTATGTAAATGGTGCGTTGCCAGTCGTCGCTGTGAAGGTGGCTGTTTTCCTGGGCGTCCTTCATGGTAATGACAAGATTCAAGATGTAATCGAATAGGTCATTGATTTCGTGGTGTTTGGGCTCTGCATGATCCCTGAACATGGATATCTCTTCCTTTGTATCGAGCCTGAAGCCCAGGGTCTGCTTATTGAACACGTACTTGGAAATGGGCCGCTCCAGCTTTGCAATCTTTTTGTTGATCCTTTCGTAGTATTCGGTCTTTCTGGCCAGTTTTCCGATTACGTACTTTTCCCTGTCAAAGAGCTTTATTGGATAGTTTCTCAGCACCCCTCCGTCAACGTAAACGTCGTCCCTGGCGCTTCTTATTGCCTTAAAAAACAGGGGGATGGACATGGATATACGAACGGCATCGGCTATGCACATCCTTGGAGTGTGTTCAATGGAGAAAATCTCTGAGAACCTGGTGGATAGATTAGTACCAATGAGGTAGATGTCCCGAAATCCCTTTTTTGATTTGAGGGCGAAAACGTCTGCAAAGGTGGCCTCGGTATTTCCAGTCTTTTCCCTTATGAGCTCACCTATCCAGTTTCTGAAATAGTCGCCCTTGTACCAGCCAAACTCGGTCAAGAGCCTGTCTGTATCCCTTATAATGCCAAAGGAATCGTCCATGAAATTCCTGAAGTTGAGCCTCCAGAGGATGTCCCTGACCTCGTCAGGGGTGAAATTGAGGCCAAGAAGCACCGCGTTTATGGCCCCGGCAGAGGTGCCACCCACCCTGCTGATTTTTGGAAGGATTCCCCGTTCATCAAGCTCCTCGAGAGCGCCTACATAGGCAATCCCCTTTACACCTCCGCCTTCAAAGACAAAGTTTGAAAAGTGATATTCTGCCATCTTTTTCCTCCAGGCCTTTTTTATCAGCATGGACTTAGAATGTGAAATTGTCAAATTTCTAATATATTCCCTTGACGGTTGACTTTTGCCAATTGTCATAGAAACCTCACTTAAAAAATAGTGATGTTGCCATGAATAGATACCTGATTATCCTGTCTTTGCCTTTCATATTCCTTTGTCTGAACTGCCTCGTTTTTGCAGGAAGCTGCAAAAGGTGTCACAAGGGGATTGAACCCATAGCCAGTAACCCTGCCATGAAGGGACTTGAGTGCAGCTTCTGCCACACGGGGCATCCTGAAAAGGCTAAAAAGGATGAGGCACACAAAGGCATGTGGGCAAATCCCTCTGACTACTCCGTTGCAGACAAAACCTGCGGCCTGTGCCATGAAGACATACTTAAACGGTCGAAAAAATCCCTTCACGCAACGAGCGCGGGCATAATAAGCGCCACCCGCTACCTCTTTTCCGCTCAAGGGACGAAAAATGCCATCTACGCGGTAAGGCCGGTAAGGGATGAGGACCTAGAGGTACCCCAAAATATGGGGGCAGTAAAAGAACTAAAGGCCCTGCCCTTTTTTCATCCAAACGAGCCAGAATCACCCACTAACAGCCCTGCTGACGACTACCTGCGTGAAGAGTGCCTGAGGTGCCATCTTTACAGCTACGGGGCAGAACGATTTGGCGACTTTAGGTCCTCTGGATGCGCTGCCTGCCACGTGCTCTACGATGACGATGGCAAATACAAAGGTAGGGATGCGGCCATAAGGGGCGAGTCCAAGAAAAAGGATTTTACACCGAGGCCGAGGCTTCACAGGGTAACGGTTACGATTCCGCCCTCTCAGTGCATACACTGTCACAACAGGGGCGGACGCATAGGGGTGAGCTTTATCGGGACAATGGAGTCAGACGGATACGGCTCGCCGTGGTCTCAAAAACCAGGGGTTAAAGGGGGAAGAAAGATCCACGGAAAGTACTACAATCACCTTACCCCGGATGTCCACTACGCCCAGGGGCTTTTCTGCATTGACTGCCATACGGAAAGGGATGTCCACGGAGACGGAAACATCTATTCCAAAAAAGAGCAGGCCGTTGAAATCGAGTGCCAGGACTGTCATGGAACAAAAAATCAAAAAAGCCGCCTGCTCTCTTCAAGGGGAAACCGGATGGAGAGGCTTGAGCTTCAAAAGGGACAAATTCTATTGAACTCAGCCTCTGGTAAAAAATATGTTGTTCCCCAGGTAAAGGACATCCTGAAATCAGGCCCCAAAAAGGCAAGGGACGCCATGGGCATAAGTGCCCACCTTGATAAGATGGAATGCTACAGTTGCCACAGCCGCTGGGCACCCCAGTGTTACGGCTGCCATGCCCAGCAGGACGCAAGCACCAGTTCCCTTGACTGGGTAAAAAGCACTAAGGCGCCTGATCCTACACTTTCCGGGAAGGCTGTCTATCGCGCAAAAACGGCATACAAGTGGAGAGAGACGAGGTCCTTTCTCCGATGGGAGACACCCACCCTGGGGATAAACAGCGAGGGGCTTGTAAGCCCCTTTATTCCAGGCTGCCAGGTCATCTTTACCCAGATTGGACCTGACGGGAAATGCAGGGTGCACAACAAGGTGTACAAGACAACAGATGGAGTCTATGCCATTGCCACAAACCCCATCCAGCCCCACACCACGAGCAAAAAGGCCAGAAGCTGTGAAAGCTGCCATGCAAACAGAAAGAGCCTGGGACTTGGCCGCGATTTGTACGTCACCAAGGCAAATGGCGTTGATCTGCCCTTCAGTCTTGAACAAATAGTTGATGAAAACGGAACCCAGCTCCAGGCAACCAGCCACGAAGGGGCACGTCCCTTTAACAAGGAGGAAATCCGGCGGATTATTCGGGTTGGTACATGCGCCTCCTGCCACGGCTGGGATGCAGGCAACCTTGCCAAAGGCGTATCCAAACTTAAAGAAGGCTCCATTGATGACGACATGCACAGAAAAATTTTGAGGGCGCTCCTGAATTCAGGAGCAAAATCAGCAAGACCGTAGCATAATTTCGGCAAAGCCATGAACAAATGTCTTGAATCTCTTCCATTTTTTGTTATTCTAGCCTTTACTAAAAAAAGGCTGCCGTCTCATTGCGGCAGTCTTTTTTAGATTATTCATTTGACAAAAGAGGTTTCCAAGAGGATGGAAAGGATTCCGTTTACACCAGAGGGTTATCAAAAACTGAAGGAAGAGCTTGAACACCTTGAACGGGTTGAGAGATATGAGGTCATAAAGGCCATTGAAGAGGCAAGGGCCCACGGCGACCTGTCGGAGAATGCCGAGTACCATGCTGCAAAGGAACGTCAAGGCCAGCTTGAGGCAAGAATACAGTATCTTAACAGCAAGCTTGCAGCAGCAGATGTAATAGACTGCTCCAACCAGTCCTGTGAAAAGGTGGTTTTTGGGGTAAAGGTCCGTCTTGAGAACCTGGATACCGGTGAGGAGGTAGTTTACCAGCTGGTTGGGCCTGACGAGTCTGATATAAAACTTGGAAAGATATCCATAAAATCCCCCCTTGGCATGGCGCTTCTTGGAAAGGAAGAGGGAGACGAGGTGGAATTTCGCTCCCCATCCGGAGTAAAAACCTACGAGGTCCTGGAGATATTCACAGATTAAGTAGCGCTTATTTAATTAGCTCACCCCAGCTAGGCTTTTATCCTTTACTAAAGGTTTTCCAATGCCCTAACTCATTGCAGTTAAAGGGCCGCTACTGGAATGGCGTTTATATCTTTCGTAAGTGGAAGGAAATCATCCACAAAACATATTACTACTCCCTCTCCTCGATGAACCCCAAGACGCTCAATTATCCGAAAGTGGCGCACGTCCTTGCTTGTTGGGCTTGCGGTTTTCTTGATTTCTATGGGATAGGCAGTGTCGTCCCTGATTATAAGTAAATCGATCTCCTTTTTGTCCTTATCCCGGTAATAGTAAAGGGCGGGCTGTTTTCCATTGTGAAAATAGCTTTTCAGTATCTCTCCAATTACCCAGGTCTCAAAAATGGCGCCTCCCATTGCCCCGGCCTCTAGAGTCTCAGGACTGGACCAGTTTGTAAGATAGGAACAAAGGCCGGTATCCAGAAAATATAGCTTGGGTCTTTTGACCAACCGCTTTGTCAGGTTTGCCGCATAAGGAGGTAAAAGATAAACAATCCCTGAGGTCTCAAGAATCGACAGCCAGTTTTTCGCAGTATTGGGGGCAATGTCTGCATCCCTTGCCAAATCCGCCATGTTGAGCATCTGCCCAGTCCTTGCGGCACAGGCTCTTAAAAAGCGCAAAAAGGCCATTTCATCACCAACCCTGGCGAGATCCCGAACGTCTCTTTGCAGATACGTCTGAACGCAGGAGGAATAAAAGAGGTCTCTGTCAATTTTTTTATCTAAGGCAATCCTTGGTAGAGAGCCGCGCCAAATAAGGGCATATGCATCTGTTAAAGAAAGCCTTCCGTTTGCTGCAAGCCTTTCCTTAACAACTTCAGGAATTGGAAGAAATGGCCCTGATGTGGCGATTTCTCGTAACATTTCCGCCGTGACAGGCCTAGCAACGAAAGAAGTGCAATTCGCCCCGCCAGAGACTCTGAAACATCTCTCATCATATGAAATTGCTGGGAGCCAGTAAGCCAGAACATCCCCGGCTGCATATATCTGTCCACAGACATCTTTATATAAGGAAGCAACTCTGGAGCGTACTGGATCTCATCAAGGATCAAAGGGGCTTCAAACCTTTGCATAAAAAGCGGGGGGTCTTCTTTTGCCAGGCTCAGGATCAGTGGCTCATCAAAGGTAACGTACTGCATGCCGTCTTTGCGAAGATGTTTCAACATGGTTGTCTTCCCAACCTGGCGTGCGCCTGTTAACAGTAACACTGGGAAGTGTTTGTCGGCCTCAAGGAAAAAAACCTTTCTAAGGTTCTGTTTACATACACCCCCAATGCTCCTTTTCGTCCAAAATGCATTTTCATTTCATATTAGCCGAATATTCTAGCATTATCGAATTTAGACTGCCCGAGATCGAACCTCTTTTTCATGAAATCAAAATATCGTAGCCCGTATTTCAAAATTAGTTATCACGTACATTGACCAATTTCGAAGTAAAGAGATTTAAGTAATTCCAGTTGGGGTAAGGCCGTGTTTTTCACCCCCTTTTGCCGCGCCGAGCACGGAAGGTCTTGAGTCCGACAAGGCCCCGAAGGGGTGGCGGGATGGATACCGCCACCGCCCATTGGGCCATGGATGGCCCCTTTGGGCGGCCAGGACTCAAGACCTTGCGCGCACAGGATAAAAGCGGCAATGGGGCGCCGTTTTCTTTGGTTCTTTCTTTTGGGCGAGCAAAAGAAAGAACTAAGTCTTTAGTTGGACACCAGCCCCTTCAAGCAAGGCCTCGGCAGTACCTCCATGACGCCTTTTCACAACCACCTGGTCAGGTTTAAAAGAAAGCAGCCACTTTCCTACAAGAAAACCCTTTCGTCTTTCCGCCTTTACATGGGGATTTTGAACAAAACGCCTCTCCACAACCTCACCTGTTGTTGTATCCATCTCCTCCACCATGAACCACGGGGCACCTGCCAGATGCTCAGACACAGGGCCACCAGGCTCCTCTACAGGTGTTATCCTTACAATCCTTTCCGAAGGCTCAAAATGCGGACGAATCCTGGCAAGTACCACCTTTGGATAACGTTTTACAATCTCCTCCTCCAACTCATCAGCGACCTTGTCTGCAACCTGATGGGACATGGTCTTCATGACAACGTCCATGTCTATTATGATCCTCCCACCGGCTCCCCTGCTGTAGACACGCTTTACCCTGGTAACCACCGGATTAGACTCCACAAATCCAATGATTTCCCGTTCCGTCTCCCGGTCTATTGCGGCATCCAGGAGCTCCTTTAAGGAGGCCCACAAAATTACTCCCCCAGCCCTGAAAACGAAAAGGGACACGATCACAGCGGCAAGCCTGTCAAGGTGGAAACCTGCAAGGCCTGCCAGAAGGCCAGCAACAACCACGGCTGTGGAAAGGCTGTCAGCAAGGTAATCCTTGCCATCTGCCACAAGTGCCGGCCTTCCAAGCCGCTCTCCTGCCCGGACCTGCAAAATTCCAAATACAAGGCTCACTAAAAGACACAAGACGGCCACAGGCAGGGCAACGGCCACGTCAGGATGGGTCTCAGGGCAGACTAAGGCACTCTTTGCAATCTCATATCCGGCAAAGAGTATTGCAATGGAGCTTACCAGGGTGGCAAGGGTTTCCGCCTTATAAAGCCCGTACGGAAAGGAGGGATGCCGCTTGTTAGCCGCCCATATGCCCAAAAAGGTGGCAAGCGAAGCCACAACATCTGTTGCCGAGTGTATTGCATCCCCAAGAAGCGCCTTACTGTTTGTAATGCTTCCGAAGTAGCCCTTTACGAGGGCAAGAACCACGTTAAGAATGAAGGAAGAAAGGGCCCTCTGTCTGGCTGTCCTGATGCCGTCTCTGTAATCTCGCGGACTCTCTAACATTTTTTCAACAAGGCCTTATACTCAGCTAAAATTAGTCCCACGTGAAATTATTTTACTGTAACATCCCAAAACGGTTTAGTAATGTGGCAATTTCGACTTTCCTAAACGGTCCTTTAGACTTAGAATAGAGATTCTTTTTACCTAAAAAAGCACTCGTACCTGAAAGGAAAAGTCTTAACTACAATACGATGATACGCTCCCTGATCAAAGCCAGAAAAATTGCCTCTATTTTTAACAGGGGAGACAATCCATGAAGGTCCTTAAGGCCTTACGAATAGAAAGGTGTATTGGCTGCCACGTCTGTTCCATGACCTGCGCAAGGCTGGTGCACAATATCCTGTCATGGGAAAACGCGGGGATACGCATAAGGAGTACGGGCGGGATATCCACTGGTTTTGAGGCAAGATACTGCCTTGCCTGCGAGGACCCTGCATGTGCCAGGGCCTGCCCAACTGAGGCTATTATTGTGCGAAGGTCAGGTGGAATAAAGATAAAAAGGGAACTTTGCATAAAATGCACAAAGTGCAAGGAAGCATGCCCGGTTGAGGCAATTACCCTCAGCCCATCAGGCGACCCCATTGTGTGCATACATTGCGGGCTTTGCACCAGGTTTTGTCCACACGGCTGCCTTGAAATGGTAGAGGTGAATGAAGAGGCTCCCTTGAATGACAAATCCATGGAGGCAGCAAGGTGAACGCCAGAAGATTTCGCGTAATGAAGGTGGACCTTTCCACTTCAAAGGCCTCCATCCTTAAACTTGAAGGCAGGGAGCAGGCCCTTGGCGGAAGCGGCCTCTGCGCCATGCTCTTTGAAAGGTTTGGACTCATAGATGAATCTTGGGATCACCCTGGGCAGCCCCTGATTTTCGCCATAGGCCCTCTTACTGGCTATTTCCCCCTGATGAGCAAAACGGTCTGCGCCTTCAGATCTCCCTACCACAACCAGTACACGGAAAGCCATGCGGGCGGGCGCTCGGCCCTCGGCCTCAGATTCGCGGGCCTTGACGCCCTTGTAATCACTGGGCGCTCTGAAAGACCGTGCATCCTTACGGTCGGCTCAAGGAACGTGGAAATACGAGACGCCCATTTTCTCTGGGGCATGGACGTAATCCGTTCTGGAAGGATAATTCGCCGAATGGTTGAAAGGGCACATGGCCACAGGTCCATTTTAAGAATAGGCCCTGCAGGGGAAAATCTTTCTGCCATGGCCTGCATAAACGCAGACACCTACCGCCACTTCGGCCGTCTTGGCGCTGGCTCTGTCATGGGCGTAAAAAAACTTAAGGCCATAGTCATCATGGGGGATTCATCCATTTCCCTTCCCGAAGAGCCAAGCGCCTACAAAAAGGCATGGAAAGAGGTCTACCGTGACGTTCATGACTCAGGAATGATGCACAAGTATCATGACCTCGGAACCCCTGCCAACCTTGAACGGTTAAACCAGCTAAAGTCCCTTCCCTGGAGAAATCTAAAGGAGAGCTTTGACCCGGAGGCGCACCGGATCTCCGGCGAAACCTTTGCTGCAAAACACCTCTTGAGAAATCTGGCCTGTTCCGGCTGCCCCGTTGGCTGCATACACGTAGGCTTTGTAAGGGAAAAATTCATGGAAGACAGCCGCTACTATTACCTGCAAATGGCCTACGATTACGAGCCCATCTTTGCCGTAGGAAGCATGCTTGGCATCAAGGAACCCGTCTCCGTATTAAAACTCATTGAAAAGACCGACCGCATGGGGCTTGATGTCATCTCTGCAGGCGTTGCCCTGGCCTGGGCCACAGAGGCAACTGAAAGGGGGATAATCAGCAGGGATCAGACAATGGTTGACCTTTCCTTTGGTGATGCTTCAGCATACCTTGAGGCCGTTACATTCCTTGCCCAGGGCACAAACAGATTTTACAGCCTCCTTGCCCAGGGGACGCTCAAGGCGGCGGAAAGCTACGGAGGCAGTGAATTTGCCTGCGTCCTCGGCCAGGAAATGGCCGGGTATGCCACAGGGGAGCTCTTTTTTACCGCACAGTCCCTGGGCTTTCGCCACTCCCATCTCGACACTGCCGCGTACTCCTACGAACAAAAACACGCAGAAAGAGACCTTGACAAGGCCATATCCTTTCTTCTTGATGATGAACTTTCAAGGTGTCTGCTTAACTCCATGGTTGCCTGCCTTTTTTCAAGAAAGGTCTACAAAAAAAAGAGGCTGGCCCAGTGTCTGGAATCCCTTGGCTACGTGGAACTAGCGCAAAATCTTGATGATGCGGCATCAGGCATCCGGGCCTCCAGGTGGAAACTCAGGTTCAAAACGGGTTTTGACCCTGAATCAATTACCATTCCAAGACGCTTCTTCAAGGTGGTATCCTGGAAGGGGCCAGCGGATGCGGACTACCTTTCATCTCTCAAAAAGGCCTACGGGGATGCAATAAGAAGGGTTGCCCAGGAGGAAAAAACGTAAAAAGGAGGCCAGAAACTATGGATATAGAAGGATTCAGGAAAAGGCTAAAGGAAAAGGCCGGCACAAAGGCTGGGATGATCCTTATTCACAACGGCCTTGTAAGGGAATATTCAAGGGATGGAAGCCCTTGCTCAAGCCTTGAGATGGTGGTGGACTTTGAAAGGCTCTCGGAGATAATGGATGAGACAAGGGGTCTTCCCGGGGTTCTTGCCGCCGAGGTGGAGATAAGCCAGGGGCATCTGGAAAAGGGGGATGACGTGATGCTTCTTGGGATAGCAGGAGACTATCGGGAAAACGTCATCTCCGCCCTCACCCATTGCCTCAACCGGATAAAAAAGGAGGTTACCAGGAAAAAGGAGCGGCCTTAGTCAGGCGTACATCAAAAACTTCTGTCTCATCTTGAGGAAAAAGGCCTCATCTTCTGACAAAACCTGGTCAAAATCCTCCATTTCCACACCCTCTTCCACCATTCTTCTTACCTTCCTGCTTCCCATGATGAGGTCTGCCGGAAGGTTCCAGAAATCGTATTCATATGGCGGAGGGGTCCATGAAAACTGCTCCTTCTGGACCCTGCTCAGCAGGGAGAGAAGGTTAAGGGTGAAGCGGTAGGGGCGGAAACGCCTTCGGTCTGTGACATGTATCTGAAAGCCCCTGCAACTGTGGCCATGCCACTTGTTAAAGGTGGGTTCAAAGGATTGGTAGCGAAGTCTTCCGCCATCAAGCCCCTTGAAATGTTCTTCAACAAGCCTGTCATTAAGATAAGGGGCTCCAAATATCTCAAAGGGAAGGGTTGTCCCCCTGCCCTCTGAAAGATTGGTCCCTTCAAGTATCACCTGGCCTGGATACACCAGGGCCGTCTCCAGCCGAGGCATGTTTGGAGATGGAAGGACCCAGGGAAGGCCTGTGTCATCAAAGTACATGTTTCTTTTCCAGCCATCCATTGAAACCAGATGAAGTTCCAGATCGAGCTTTTCGCTTTCTTTGAAAAAACTTGCAAGCTCACAGATGGTCATGCCGTGTCTCATGGGGATCCGTGCCATGCCCACAAAGGAAAAGAGCTCACTTTCAAGCAGGTTCCCCTCCACATCCTCGCCCCCTATGGGGTTTGGCCTGTCAAGAACGGCCACTGAAACACCATTTTTTGCACAGGCCCTCATGGCAAGAAGCATTGTCCAGATGTAGGTATAAACCCTTGTTCCGCAGTCCTGAAGATCGATTAAGAGAAGATCAATGCCTTCAAGCTGCCGCCTGGTTGGAGCCCTTTTATCACTGTAGAGACTGAAGACAGGAATCTTGAGTCGCTCATCCAAAAGATCCTCAGACTCCTTCATGTTGTCCTGTTTTTCAGAAAATAGGCCGTGTTGCGGGCTGAAAACGGCCTTTAGACTTCCCGGGAAGGCCTCATCAACTAGTAAGCGAGCGTGCCTTAGCCTTGCATCCACAGAGGCCTGGTTACAAAGGAGGCCTAGCCTTCTGCCCCTTGCCCAGGAAGGCCTGTTACTAATAAAGCATTCAAGGCCGGTTGAAACTGCTGGCATCTAAAATTCCAGTCCCTTTAAGGAGGCAGGCAACTACTTGAGCATCCTGCTGTGAAGCACCCTTACCTCTTCCTCCCACTTGTAGCCTGAAATCATGCTCTTTAAGGAACCTTTTACGGCAAAAAGGGACATGTAGAGATGGGTTATAAACAGCGCCACTAGAAAGAGGCCTAGAATGAGATGTATCTTGATGTATCCTGCAATCTGGGCCTGCGGCAGTGAAAGGCCACTTACCACGTAGCCCGTGTAAAACATCACTGCCCCGCCCACAAAGGCAAGCCAGAACCACATCTTTTGACCAAGGTTAAACTTGCCTGCCGGCACCTCCACCTTCTTTTTTGAAAGGTAGCCTCCACCGCAAAGGAGCCATTTGATGTCATAGGGAGCGGGAAACATGTCCTTTAACCAGATGAGAAAGAGTGGAGCCGCAAAGACCATGAATCCATAGGCGCAAAAAAGATGAACGCCTCTGGCAGAAAGCACAAGACTTCCGCCTCCAAGGGCCTTTGCAAAGAGCACCATGATCCCGCTCACCACAACGAGTGAGAAGAAGATTGCGCACATCCAGTGAAGAAAGCGGGTAAACAGGCCATAGAAGGAGATTCTCCTGCCCTTGTGTTCAAAGCCCTTGGGGCCTACTGCGACAAAGTGGATGAGAAAGACAAGGGGAACGCCCACAATTACCGGCAAGTAAAGCCTGCCCACCCCGTTTACAAAGGAGATGAAATCCTCTGCATAGGCCTGCCAGTGGGGGGACACCACCACGCCAAACTCCTTGAAGGCCTGCACCGTGGATATGGCACCAAAGCCCCTAAGAAGCATTTCAGCGCCATAGGCAAGCCCCCCGCCCAGAAAACAGAAAAGGAGGCATAGATTCACCACTTCCATCCAGCGTGATGTCTTCATGCCGCTACCTCCTGCCTACTTATAGGCAGTTGACCAGCCAGGGGCCTTTGCTCCTGTACCCCTCCTTGCTACCCTTTCCTGAAATATTCGCGCAATCTTGTCGCCATCTCCTGCAAGAAGGGCCTTGGTGGAACACATTGCAGCGCAAAGGGGCACCTTGCCCTCTGCTATCCTGTTCTGCCCGTAGAGCCTCCGCTCCTTCTCGCTGAAGTTCGGGGCAGGCCCGCCTGCGCAGAAGGTGCATTTGTCCATGACCCCGCGCTTTCCAAAGGTGTCGCCCTTGGGAAACTGGGGCACCCCAAAGGGGCAGGCGATAAAACAGTAGCCGCATCCAATGCACACATCCTTGTTCACCAGCACGATACCGTCATCCCTCTGGTACAAAGCACTCACAGGGCAGACAGCAATACACGGGGCATCCGAGCAGTGCATGCATGCAATGGAAATGCTCCTTTCACCGGGCTTTCCCTGGTTGATGGTGATAACACGCCTGCGGTTTATGCCTACAGGGACACCGTTTCCTTCCTTGCAGGCAATCACGCAGCCCTTACAGTCAATGCAGCGCTCTATATCACACAGGAATTTCATTCTTGCCATTTTTTAACCTCCTGCCCCTGTATCAGGCCTTTTTCACCTGGCAAAGCCCTTCCTTTGTCCCCTGTATCTGGGTGACGATGTCATAGCCGTAGTTGGTGCAGATGTTGGCAGGCTCGCCTATACAGTAGGGTTCGTGACCCTTGGGATAGTTTCCGGAAAGGTCCTGGCCCATGAACATGCCTCCAAAGTGGAAGGGCATGAAGATGGTCTTGTCGTCAACGCGATCTGTAACCCTTGCCATGACCTTCACCTTGCCCTGTTCAGGGGATTCTATCCACATCATGTCACCGTCCCTTATGCCAAGGTTGTTGGCAAGACGGGTGCTTATCTCTGCATACATCTTTGGAGCAAGCTCTGCCAGGTACTTGTTGCTCCTGGTTTCCGCACCACCTCCCATGTGCTCCACCATCCTTCCAGTAATTAGGACGTAAGGGAAGTTCTTGACAAGCTCCGGTTTCTGCTCGCTCTTGAACCTGGTATAGACCCTGTACTGCTCCTTCTTGTCCGGATATGTCGGATACTTTGCAATGAGATCGGGCCTTGGGGAGTGAAGGGGCTCCCTGTGGACAGGCACCTGGTCTGGAAAATTCCAGCACACGCACCTTGCCCTGGCATTTCCAAAGGGGGCCATTCCCCTTGAAATGGCGACCTTTATAGTCTTTTGAGAAAGATCTGTCTTCCAGTTGGTCCCAGGCACGATATCCTTGAACTCAGGATATCCTCCCTTTACCTGGCTTCCCGGATTGTATACGCCAGGGGCGGCCAGTAGATTCTCCTTCCTGCCGTTCCAGTAGGTATGCTCTGTGCCAAAACGCGCCCTGAAGGGCAGGCCTCCCTTGGCCACAGGCTTTGAGATGTCGTATAAAATTGGCGTTCCCGGATGGGTCTCGGTCCAACAGGGCCACGGAAGCCCGTAGTACTCGCCGTCACACGGTCCGCCCTTTGCCTGGAGACTGTCCACGTCAAAGGTCTCCCAGTGAAGGGTGTGTTTCTTTATCCGCTCAGGAAGTGCGCCATTGTAGCCAATGGTGAGGGAACCCTTGCAAAGCTCCCTTGTAATGTCGTCTGGAACCTTTTTTATGTTCTTGTAGAACTTGTCGTGAAAACCAAAACGCTTGACCATCTGGCCCATGATCCAGTAGTCGTCCCTTGAGTCATGGACAGGGTCCACTACCTTGAACCTCCACTGTATCTGGCGTGAACTCGAGGTGACGCTTCCCTCTGTCTCGTACTGGCTGGACGAGGGCAAGAGGTAAACGTTGTCCTTTTCGCAGGCCGCTGCAGTCATTGTGGGAAAAGGATCGATTATCACCACGAGATCCAGCTTATCCAGGGCCTTTTTCAGCTTGTGGTACTGGGACTGGGAATTTGATGCGCATCCCCAGAACACCACCGCCTTTATTGGCGTGTACTGGCTTATCTTGTCCTCCTGGATGACCCCCTGGTACCAGCGGGCAAGGGTGAACCCCTTTTTGTTCATGTACTCCTTGCTGTGAAAGCGGGACTTCATCCACTCGTAATCCACGTCCCAAACCCTGCACCAGTGCTTCCAGGAACCGTCCTTTATGCCGTAATAGGCTGGCAGGGAATGGGAGAGCACGCACATGTCCGTTGCGCCCTGGACGTTGTCGTGGCCCCGGAAGATGTTGGTTCCACCACCTGAAACCCCCATATTTCCGAGAACGAGCTGGAGAATGCAAAGTGCCCTGGTGTTGCTGGAACCTATGGAGTGCTGGGTTGCGCCCATGCACCAGACAACCGTGCCAGGCCTATGGGTGGCAAGGAGCTTTGCTATCCTCTTCACCTCAGAGGCAGGGATTCCGGTTATGTCTTCCACCACCTCCGGTGTGTAGTGCTTTGCAATCTCGCACATTTCAGGAAAGCCGGCCACCCGCTTTCTAATGAAATCCTTGTCGTGCCAGCCGTTTGTGACTATCTCATTCACAAGGCCCATGACAAAGGCCGTATCCGTGCCTGGACGGATGCGTACGTAATCCGTGGCCTTTGCGGCAAGCTTTGTAAAACGAGGGTCAACAACGATGAGAGGTGCGTTATTCACCTCTTTTGCGTAAAGTATGTGCTGCATGGCCACTGGATGGGCCTCTGCGGCATTTGAACCAAGCATGAAGACGAGCTTTGAATGGCGAATGTCGTTCATGCTGTTTGTCATTGCCCCGTAACCCCATGTGTTGGCGACACCTGCCACCGTGGTGGAGTGTCATATTCGGGCCTGATGGTCTATGTTGTTGGTCCCCCAGAAGGCGGCAAGCTTCCTTTGCAAATAGGCCATCTCGTTTGAGACCTTGGCGCTGCCATTCCAGTGTACAGCATCGGGGCCGTCCTTTTTTCTTATGTCAAGAAGCTTTCCACACACCTCGTCAAGGGCCTGCTCCCAGGATATCTTCTGCCATTTTCCGTTGACCCTTTTCATGGGAGAGGTGAGGCGCTTCTCACTTGTCACCATGTCTATGGCGCCTGCCCCCTTGCAGCAGTGGCCACCTCGTGAAACAGGATGATCCGAGGCCACTTCCTGGCGCACCCATAAGCCGTTTTGCACCTGGGCCTTTATGCCGCAGCCTACGGCACAGTGGGTACATACCGTTCGCACCATCTTGGAACCCGGGTATGCCTCCTTTTTCTCCTGGGCATTGAGCTCGTGAACCACCTTTGGCCCAAGGCTCATACCGGCCAGGGCCGCAGTGGCAGCAGCGATCTTCATGAAAGAACGCCTTGCAACCCTGGGATTGATTGTAAACTTAGAAGTTGTGGCAACTCCCCTACCCTCAGAGCCACCAGCCTTTGTTATCTTTCTGGAAGCCATCTGAAACCTCCTTTTTCAATCAGTCCAAAAGGGAATCGTAATAGGCCCTGAACTCCTCTGTCTCCCGGTAAAGGATCTCCTCACTATCTTGCCCTTTCTGCTCCATCTGGGAGGCCCTTGCCTTTTTGCTTGCAGAGGCCCCCAATACGGCAGCAGCCCCAGCAGCAAAAAACCCCTTTATCAAGGAGCGCCGTTGTTCCCTTTTATTTTGATTTTCCATGATTCCCTCCTTTTAAGTTGAATCACCCGAGGGGAAAAGACATTCCTCAAGACCAAGAAAGGCACTTGCAACCGAAATGACTGCCTTGTAAACGGTAAAATTTTCCAAGGACCCCATTTTTTCCTCCATGCCCCTTATGACTGGGAGAAGATAGTTCCGTAGGATGCTGGCCTGCACCCCTGTGTTTTCACAATCCTGTCTGCCAGACTCTTCAATGAGGTGCATTATAACGTCTATCAAAAAGACCAAATGATCCTCGGTTTCCCTGAAACTGTCTTCCTTCCCTAAATTTAGGTTATAGAGCAACTGTCTCAATTTTACAAGGCTTGGGCCCATGATTTTCCCATCCTTGTACCAGGAGGAAAAGGGCTGGATTCGGTTGGGGCTGAAGGGATTTTCAAAAAGCTCGTAGTATTCGTTCTGAACGTCTATGACTTCACTGCTTGAAAGGGCGGTTTTAAGGGCCAAAAGGGCCTCGTCAAGGGGCCTTGACCCTGTGCCGCTTCCAAGGGCATCAAGGAGCATAAGCCAGTACTCGTGCTTCTCTTTAGAGGGTTGAGAGTCAAAAAAAGAACGAACAAAGGCGTAAAGCACTAGACGGGCGCTATCTGTATCCTGGACTGTATTATTCATCCCAGATCTCCAAATATGTCTTCCAGCATGGCTATGGCCCTGCAATCTTCACAAAGATAAAGGACATCGAGCTGATCACTGTCATATCTTCCCGACTCCCTTAAAATATTCACGGTTCGTTCAAAGGCCTTTTTGTTGCCAAAGACCTTTCCACACCTTTTGCACTGAACAGGCTCATCCCTTGCCACAATCCTTTGAGAAAGGTATCCGTCATCAAGAAAAAGGCCTGGCTCAAGGGTTATGGCCTCTTCCGGACAGACTCTCTGACAGGAAGAGCAGTTTATGCACCTTCCCCTTTCAAAAACAAGCTCAACTCCATTGGAACCCTGGGCAGAAAGGGCATCCTGGCTGCACACATTAAGGCAGGAAAAGCAGAGGCAGCAGTCATCCTTAAGATGAATGTCTGCAAAGTCTCTTGTTTCCTGGATTTCCAGGCCCTTTTGCCCATTAAGAGCTTTTTCTGAAAAAAGCTGATGCAGAATTACGTTTAAGGCCTCTCTCTTGTTTCCTGAAGGTAAATGGTCAGAAGACATAATCTCCTTCAGTGCCAATTCTTCATAAATTCCGTCTTGAAGACGTCTTTTTAGGGTGGATATGTTCTCAAAGGCCACAAAGTCTGCCATTTTCGGGAAAAGCCCTTTTAAGATGGTGTTTGCAAGCCCTGCCTGCTCTTCTATTGGGGCCTTTTTTTCTGATAAACCATTCCCGCTGGCTTCATTTGGCACAATAATTACCCTGCCAACACCTCTTAAAAAGAGATAGAGGAAGTGAATGGCGGAAAGGGAGGCAGGCTGTGGGTGCTCAATAAAAAAGGCCTTCTCAAACCTGACATCAGGATTTTGCCACCAAAATTTTCTAAGGTGGGCCTCACTAGCGATTACTACCTGGCTTCCAGGAGCAAGGTCCAAACGGCTGAAATAGTCCCTGAAAATGTAAAAGGGAAATCTATCATACTCCATGGCCCCTGTAGGGCAGCAACTTACGCAGGCACCGCACTCCTTGCACATGTCCTGGCGGATCTCAATTCCCCTTTCACCAGCAACAACTGCACCGTGCCTGCAGGCAGAAATACACCTCTTGCATCCTATGCCAAGCCTTGGCTCATAGGCACAAAACTCGACCCTGTGTACTACTGCCTCTTCCACCTGGAAATCCCCAATGAGGGAAAAGAGCGCAGGAAGAGTGGCAGGTGTAAAAAAAAGGGATGAAAGTTCCGAGGAAATCTCAAAGGGAAAGTCCTCATGGATGATGGCAACATCTGCCTCAACAGACACCTTTTCCAGTCTGTGAAGGTCTATGGCCCCAGACTCACACGCTTTTACACACTCATTACAAAAAGAGCATCTGGCGAGCGTGATCATGGGGGAGCTGTCTATGGCATCTTCCTCACAGACGGATACGCACCTTCTGCAAAGGGTGCAAAGGTCAGGGTCCAGGGGAAGCGGCCTCTCATACTCCACCAAAAGGCCTGAGCCTTTGGGTGAGATTTTGGGAGGGTGGCCCGGATCAAGACTTAAAGGGACAAGCTCCAGAACGCCTCCGTAGGTGGCAACAATGTCTTTTGTAAAGTTGCCATCTGTGGCAAGCACCAATACCTTCGGGTTAAATGTTCTGGTATAGGACCTTACGGATATAGATTCAAAACGGTGTTTTTCACAAAGGGCCACATCCCTTAGCACCTGCTCCGAAAGGTCAGTCATTTTCCAGTTCAGCATCAAAGTAGGGGAAATAATAGGGCCGTCTCCAGACTCTTCTTCACCCCTTTCTTCTGAAAAGCCTGCCCGGACGACCACCTCCTCACTGCCATTTACACTTGCTACCCCTTTAAGAACCGCCCTTCCAGTAGAGTCCTTTGTAAGAAAAAAGTCTTTCCCCACGATTACTCCCCCTTGCACAGGGCCTTAAGCCTGCCAGAGCCCTTCCAGCCGCTAGATCTTATGTCCTTCAACAGGGCAACCGGTACTTCCCACTTGTTAAGGGGGCTTATAAGATAAAGGCCGTCAACAAATGGAGCAGTCTGCTCTATGAGATCCCTCACTATGTCTATTCCCTCTTTTCGCTGGTCTTCCACCTTTTCAAAACGCCTGAGCCTCTTTCTTATCTCCTCCGGGATGGTAATCCCGGGAAGCTCATTGTGGAGAAACTCTGCATTTCTTGCAGAAATCAAGGGAAAAAGGCCTGGCAGGATCAGGAGATCAAGGTGGGAGGTAAGCTCCATCATCTTTTCTATGGATGAGGCATCAAAGATGGGCTGGGTCATTACAAAGTGTGCGCCAAGGGAAGCCTTTTTCTCAAGCCTTCTTAGCTGGAGATCCGGGTTGTTGGGCCTGAAGCTGAAGGCCACACCTATTGAAAAGTCCGTTCGGTCTTTCATATCCCGGCCTGCAAGGTTCTTCCCCTGGTTGAAGCCTGAAATCATCTTCACTAGCCCAAAGGAATTAAGGTCAAAAACACCGCTTACCCCTGGCTGGTCACTGGATGATGCAGGGTCCCCGGTAACCGCAAGAATTCCCCTGATTCCAAGGAGGTGGGCCCCCATGACCTGAGTCTGAAGGCCCAAAACGTTCCTGTCACGGCCTGTAAGATGAATCACCGTTTCGATTTCATACTTTTTCTTTATGAGGTGGGCAATTGAAAGATTGTCCGCCCTTAGGACTGCAAGGGGATTTTCTGCAAGGGTGATGCAGTCTGCGCCTGCCTCCTTCAAGGCCCCTGCCCCCTCAAGCACACCATCTATCTTCAGGTGGGGAGGCGGGTCAAGCTCCACGAAAACCGGAAGACGATCCTTTTCCAGGGCGGATAGAAGCCCACCTGGCCCATATCCTTTTTGCTCCTTTGCCTCTTCCTTTTCTCTCACGCTTGAGACGGCAACTATCCGGGCCTTTTTGGCCCTTAGGTGAAGCCTCTTTTTGAACTCATGGATGTGGGCCGGAGTGGTTCCACAGCAGCCGCCAATAAGCCTTACCCCATGGCGAACCATCTCCACCACCTTTTCAGCCATGTAGGAGGGTGGCGTGGAATAGACCATTCGGCAGTCCATGACCTCGGGAATTCCTGCATTTGGGAAGGCAGAAAGGGGCACCCTGTCCCTTATGGAAGATAAGTGTTCAATGGCCTCCAGCATGGCCTTTACCCCTCTGCCGCAGTTTGTACCAAAACAGTTGCAGCCTTCCTGGATGGCCATGTCGGCACAGTAGAGTGCATCGAGGCCGTGGGCGGTTTTTCCACGAGACGGGAAGACCATCTGGGCCACAATAGGGATGCCTGCGTCCATCTTTCTAACGGTCCTTATTGCAACAAGAAGCTCGTCCAGGTGGGTAAACGTTTCAAGGATCAAAAGATCAACCCCGCCATCAAGGAGGGCCTCTGCCTGCTCCCTGAAGGCCGCTTCTATGTCAGACTCAGTAAGCTCCTCAAGGTCCAAAGGAAAATCCACTCCGGTTGGCCCCATGGAGCCTGCCACAAAAATGTCCTTTCCAGCAGCCTTTCTTGCAACAGCAGCACCCGCCTGGTTTATTTCACGAACAGAGAGCTTCCGGCCCAGGTGGCCTAGCCTGAAACGGTTTGCACCAAAGGTATTTGTCTCTATGAGCTGGCTACCTGCCCGGATATATTCCTCGTGTACTGAATAGACCAGGTCTGGATCAGAGATGTTTAAAAGGTCGGTGTTAGTGCCAAGGGCCACTCCCTTTTCGTAAAAGTAGGTGCCTAAAGCGCCGTCTGCCAACAAGGGTGAATCCAACAAGGCTTCAATAAAAGGTCTTTGCATGGTTTTACTTTCTCATTGTATTAGATTATTTCTTAGTCAAATATTCTTAACATTATGGGAAAAATCATAAAATCTTTATTTACAAAGGTAAATCATTCAGAAATTTTCCATTGGCCTTCTCTCAGGTACAAGAAGACCAATCTCCTTTCCAATTGAACAAATTAATAACACATTGACACCTATTCTAAACAGAGAGACAAAACAAGGGGTTTATCTGAGCCTCTTTTCCGGCACAAACATTGTAGCTGCCTTTTTCTTCCAGTGGTACCTGCTTTCCAAATTGGGCGCAGGCATTGAAACAGATGCCTTTTTTGCAAGCTTCACCATTCCCCAGTTTGTAATTGCCATGGTGGGAAGCTCCCTTATGCATGTACTGGTACCCATCCTTTCCACCCGTCCCCGTGAAAGGATCGATCAGGATGCATGGATTGCCTTCTGGTTCATCGGTCTGGTCTTTGGCCTTATTGCATTCATCTTGATTGTTTCTGCAAACTTGTGGGTGCCATTGCTGTTCCCAGGGTTTAAGGGGCATGAAGCTCACTTAACGGTTACACTGTCTAGAATTCAACTTGCAGGCATGATACTTTCAGCAGTGAATGCTGTTCAATGGGCAGCATACCATTCAAAGCAAAAATTCATTTGGGCGGAGTGCGTACCCATGAGCGCAAGTATAGCTGTCCTGCCCATGCTTGTCTGGGCACTTCCGAGGTTTGGGGTGATTGCAGGTGCATGGCTAACTTTGCTGAAACTCATTCTGCAAACCCTGTTTCTCTTACCTGGCATGGGAAGACCACGTCCTCCAAGGATTTCTTCCTATGTCCTTAGAGAAATGCGAAGGCGCATAGCACCTCTTCTCGTGGGAACCGCCTACTACAAGACAGACCCCTTGGTAGAACGCGCGCTTCTTTCAACTGCCCTTAGCGGAAGCCTCTCTCTCTACTATTTTGCCCAGCAAATCTATGGAGCCGTGTGCCAGGTTTTAAATAAGGCCATTGCCGCACCCTTGGTACCGAAGATGAGTAATTTTCACGTTCGAAAAGAGACTTCCTCCATTCGCAAGGTCTATTATAAAAAATTATTTATTGTCTTTCTCCTTGGAACTGGTTGCCTCTTGACGGTTTCACTCCTGGGACCAAGACTACTGGGACTATTGACCCTTTTGGGAAAGTTTACAGCTAACGATATAACTCGCCTTTACTGGATTCTTATTTGCCTTGGCGGTATGCTTATTGGCGGGCTCTTGGGGCAGATCGCCTCTGTCTCTTTCTATGCCTGCGGGGATACAAAAACCCCCACCAAACTCTCTATGGTTACGTATACCCTATATATCCCCTGCAAGGTATTTGCATTTCTTAAAAGTGGCGTTTTGGGGCTGGCTACCGTAACCAGCCTTTACTATTTGCTCAACTTTTTTCTCCAGTTCCATTTCTTTAGAAGGAAATATCTTCATGAATGAGGTGATATTGGAAGACAGGGGTTGTCCCCTTGGTTGCAAAAGGGATGACGAGTTGATCCTTACTGGAACGGATCGGTTAAATAATCTTCCTGGGACATTCAGTGTGGTAAAATGCCTGAACTGCGGCCTCATGCGGACAAATCCGAGACCAGGCCCTCAAAGCATGGCTTACTACTATCCGGAAGACTATGGGCCCTATGTTGGCACAAAAGTCAGGTGCAAAGACAGGGTTTCCAGCACGTTTTTAAAACCGCGTCTAAAGAAGGTAGCACGAAAGATATTTGATTTTAAAACAACATCGCTACCGCCTCTAAAACCGGGAAGACTACTGGAAATCGGATGCGCCTCAGGCGCCTTTCTCCACAAGATGTCTCAAGAAGGTTGGCAGGTGGAAGGCATTGAATTTTCAAAAAGTGCAGCCAGGGAGGCGGCAAAACTTGGCTACACAGTATATGCAGGGCAAGTGGAAAGCATCAAAGGTCCCAAAGGTCCATTTGACTTGATAGTAGGCTGGATGGTGCTGGAACACCTTCATGAACCTGTATTGGCACTGAAAAGGCTCCGTGGCTGGATTAAGCCTGAGGGCTGGCTGGTACTTTCGGTACCAAATGCCGGTTCACTAGAGTTTAGGATATTCAGGGACAAATGGTATGCCTTGCAGTTACCCAGCCATCTTTTTCACTTTACGCCCGGTACGGTCGAAAAGATATTAAATGCAGGGGGATGGGAAATGAAAAAAATTCATCACCAAAGGACCTTAACTAATACCATGGCAAGCCTTGGATATATCATGCAAGACCTAAAAATGGAGAAAATAGCCCAAAAATTTATCCATATGCCAGAAACATCACGCATGTCCAATTATATTTTATATCCTTTGGCCCTGTTTCTTGGTTTTTTTGGTCAGACTGGCAGGATGACCATTTGGGCAAGACCCAAATCATGATCAAGGTCGCGGCCATCACCCAGGGCGGATATGTCCCGTCTGCGAGGTACCGAGTCAGACAGCTTATTCCCTATCTAAAAGAACAGGGTATCCTTGTTACAGAGTATTTCCCCCAATATACCCTACCACCTTCCCTTCAGGCCCTGCCTAAAGGTTTGCGCAGGTTTTTTTCCCTCTCCATTTTGCCTGCCAAGTTTTTCTCCAGGCTGATGCATCTTAGAAAAAGTAATGCATTCGATATTGTCTGGCTCCAGAGGGAAATGATAGAGGGCTATTTAACCCTTGAAAGCCATATACGGCCTCCGGTGGTATTTGACGTTGACGATGCAATATGGCTCACTAACCGGGACATAAGGGAAAAACCGTCCTCTTTTTTAAAAGGGGTTTCGTGCATAGCGGCGGGAAATAAGTTCCTTGCCAACTGGTTTTCCAAGGTTAACAAGAACGTAATAGTAGTACCAACAAGCGTTGATACCAGGCGTTTTATCCCGGCACCAAAAAGGAAAAAGCGGGCTTCATTCATCATAGGCTGGATAGGCACATCAAGTAACCTGTCAAACCTTGAATTAATTGAAAGGCCTTTGATGAACTTCTTTAACAGACATCCTGATTCGAAATTGCTCCTGGTGTCAAATGCCAAACCACATTTTCCCAAAATGGGTTATAAACAGGTTGAATTTGTCAAGTGGTCAGAGGGCTTAGAAGTATCAGCCATTCAAGAGATGGATGTAGGGATAATGCCCTTAAAGGACACAGAATGGACGAAAGGAAAATGCAGTTTCAAGATGTTACAGTACATGGCCTGTGGCGTACCGGTTATTTCCTCTCCAGTCGGGATGAACAGGGAGGTATTTGAAAAGGGCCAGATTGGTCTTCCTGTACACTCCATTGACGAGTGGCTTGGTGCCCTTGAATTCTTTTACAAGAGCAGAGAAAGCGCAAAAAAAATGGGGGAAGAGGGCAGAAGAGTGGTAATTTCCCATTACAGCAGTGAAGTTGTATCAAAAATATTGGCGAGAGTTTTCCAATCCCTGGGAAAAACTTCTATCTAAATAAGATTCAGAATGTGTGGAATAACAGGAATCATACTTCCTAATAACAGCCAGGCCCAAAATCTCAGGCAGTACATCCGCAAGATGACATCCACCCTTGTCCACAGGGGGCCAGATGACGGTGACACCTGGGTCGGTCAGGAAGACCCAGTGGCCCTTGGACACAGAAGGCTTGCCATCCTGGATCTTTCTCCTGCTGGCAGACAGCCCATGACCTACGGGGAAGGAAGATATACTGTCGTCTACAACGGGGAGATATATAACTACCTGGAAATACGTAAAGAGTTCCAAGAAAGAGGCCATAGTTTTTCCAGCAACTGTGACACCGAGGTCCTGCTGGCAGCCTTTTCAGAGTGGGGAGTTGAGTCTGTAAAACGATTCATAGGCATGTTTGCATTTGCCATTTGGGACGGGCTGGAAAAAAGGCTGCATCTTGTAAGGGACAGGCTTGGAATAAAGCCCCTATACTACGGCTGGAGCCGCCACGATTCAGCCTTCGTCTTTGGTTCGGAGCTCAAGGCCCTTAGTGCCTATCCAGGCTTTAAAAACAGGTTGAACTTTGAGGCCTTGGGAGTCTTCTTTCGTCACAATTACATTCCCGCCCCTCTTACCATATATGAACAGGTCTTTAAGGTAATGCCTGGCGAGGTGGTAACCCTGGATTTGAAGGACATCCCCAACAAAATGGTCCAGAAAACCACCTACTGGTCTGCTGAAAAGGCCTGGAAGATGGCAAAGGCCGACCCATTCCAGGGAAGCTTTGAAGAGGCCGTGGACCTCCTGGAAGGAACCCTTACAGACTCAGTCAGGCTGAGGCTCGTGACCGATGTCCCTCTTGGCGCCTTTTTGTCAGGCGGAATAGATTCATCCACAGTGGTGGCCATTATGCAGGCGGTAAGCAACCGACCTGTACGAACCTTCAGCGTGGGATTTAAAGAAGCCGAATACAACGAGGCACCATTTGCCAAGAAGGTGGCAAATCATCTTGGAACAGAGCACACGGAATTATACATTACCGCAAGGGATGCCCTTGAACTCATCCCACAAATTCCAGAGTTTTGGGACGAACCCTTTGCAGATTCCTCCCAGATACCTACCCTCCTTATATCCAGCCTCACCAGGAGACATGTCACAGTAGCACTTTCTGGAGACGGAGGTGACGAGCTTTTCTGGGGTTATCCACGCTACGAAAAAAGCCTGGCAGTATGGAGCCTGATTGAAAAGATACCAGAAAGTTTAAGGCCTCCAATAAATAAGATGCTGGAATTTTTTCCAGACATGCTCCTTGATATCCTGGGACTGGCCGCTGGCCCCATAATGGAAAGGTATGGAGCAAAAGGGCCGCTAAGCCGCATCTCTAAAAGAATTCAGGAACTTTTAAGTGCCCATGGCTACTGCCAGTTTTACGGCTGGGCCAACAGCCACATCCTGCCATTTGGGAAAATCTGCAAGGAACATGATGACATTGCCCCTGCCTTCTACGAAATAAGTAAGTGCCAGGGAGAAGAAAGGGAACTCATGGCCCTTCTTGATATTATCACCTACCTTCCGGACGACATTCTCACTAAGGTGGACAGGGCCAGCATGGCCGTTGCCCTGGAAGCCAGGGTTCCCATACTCGATCACAGGGTGGTAGAGCTTTCCTTCAGGCTTCCTGGAAGGTTCAAGCACAGGAATGGAACCGGAAAACTGATACTGAGACATCTCCTTTACAGATACCTTCCCAAAGATCTGGTGGACAGGCCAAAGATGGGATTCGGAATTCCCCTTGGAGATTGGATCAGAGGCCCCCTTCGTGAGTGGGCAGAGGAACTACTCTCTCCCCACAGGATACGGAGCCAGGGGTATCTGCGCCAGGAAACCGTCTCAAAAATCTGGAAAGAGCACGTAACGGGGAGATGCAACCACCAATACACCCTCTGGAACATTCTAATGTTTCAGGCATGGCTTGAAAGATGGGGCGCATAGGGATCCTCTTTATCTTAGGAAAGTTTGACCAAGGGGGGGCGGAAAGGCAGCTTCTCAATCTGCTAAAGGGCCTTAACAAGGAGAAATTCATGCCCATAGTAGCCACCTACTACGAGGGCGGCCGGTGGGAAGGACGCGTTAAGGCCATTTCAGGAGTAAGGTACCACTGTCTGAACATCAAGGGGCGTTTCGACCTGGCAGGGCTCTTCACTGGTATCCTTAAACTTGTCAGGTACTACAGACCCTCTATAGTCTTTGGGTTAATGGGCGATGCATGTACCGCATCCCTGCCGGCAAAATTCCTGGGTGGCTGCAAGGTAGTATGGGGCCTTAGGGCCACAAACATGGATTTTGACTGCTACAGCCCCACTTCCAAGTGGATTTACAAATTGAACGCAAGGGTTTCCGGTCTCGTGGATGTTATCGTCTCAAATTCCTGGAGCGGCCGCTCCTACCATGCCCTGAATGGTTACAGGAAATCCAAGATTGTGGTGATCCCAAACGGAATAGATACGGATCTTTTTTCTTACAACAGCCAGGGGGCAAGGGCCCTGCGCAAGTCCCTTGATTTGCCTGCAAAAGTCCGGCTTATTGGACGAGTCGGAAGGATTGATCCCATGAAGGATTATCCTACCTTTTTAAAGGCAGCAGCCATTCTTTCAAAAAGATACCAGGATGCCTTGTTCCTCATTGCTGGAGACGGAGACAAAGGTCTTAAAGATGGACTCAAGAAACTTGCATCATCCCTGGGAATCGAAAAAAGGATCTGCTGGCTTGGACAAACGGAAAAAATAAGCGCCTTTTACAGTGCATGTGAAATTACCTGCTCCTCGTCTTCCGGTGAGGGCTTTCCTAATGCAGTGGCTGAATCAATGGCCTGTGAAAGACTTTGTGCGGCAACAGAAGTGGGAGATACAAGGAAAATCCTTGGAGCGGTTGGAGGCATAGCGGTTTCGCCAAATAATCCTGAGGCACTTGCAAGGGCTGCACATGACCTCCTTTCCATGCCTAAAGATAAAAGGGTCAAAATGGAACAGGCCGCAAGACAACGTATTGTGGAACGCTTCGGCCTGGAAAGAATGGTGAGCGCCTACGAAGAGTTATTTTTAGGGCTATACGAACAGGAAAAACCAGAAGGGTTAAAGGCCACATGAACGCCAAATCTGACAAAAAAGGCCTCATCTTCCTCTTACCTTCCCTTGCTGGAGGAGGCGCAGAGCGCGTGGCCTCCATTCTTATACCGGAATTTTACAGGGACTTTGATCTCACCCTTGTCCTTCTTGACGGCTCCATGGACTACAAGCTCCCAGATAATGTAAGGCCGGTAGTCTTTGGCAGGCCTAGCTCTTCCCCGCTGGTACACATACTTCGCATTCCATACCAGGTGGCCAGGATTTCCCGGATGGTAAAAAGGAAAAGGCCCATTGCAGTCTTAAGCTTCATGGAACAGGCAAACATCATAAACTCGCTTGCATCTATTATTACAAAACATCCAACCATACTTTCTGAGAGAAATGATCCGGTAAAACAATACAGTTACAAGGGACTCTTAGGGAAATCCATCCTTTTTGCTAGCAAGTACCTTTATAAAAGGGCACGGATCACCATCTGTGTTTCAAAACAGATATGCAGGACATTGGAGACGTACTATTCGATAAATCCTTGCAATTTGACTTTTATTCCTAATCCCATCAACCCAGATCCCATAGACCACACGTGCCATGCAAAAATCGATATTCAACAACATTTTATCCTGCAGGTAGGCAGACTAACTGTCCAAAAAGGGCAAGATATCACATTAAGGGCATTCAGAAACCTGCTTGAAGTCTTTCCCAATCTCCATCTGGTTTTTGCAGGAGAAGGGCCTGACAGACAAAGGCTTGAACAACTTGCAAAGAAGCTGGGCGTTTATGAAAAAATCAGATTCTTGGGATGGGTTAAGGACCCTCGCCCACTCATGAAAAAGGCACTCTTTCTCGTCCACCCCTCAAGGTATGAGGGCTGGCCAAATGTTCTGGCAGAGGCCCTTTGGTGCGGCTGCCCGGTCATAGCCACAAGGTGCGGAGGAGGGCCAGAGGAGATGCTTGAGGATGGAAGATTCGGCATGTTGATTGCTCCCGATAACGAAAAAGAGCTGGAGAAGGCCATGAGGCTTTTCCTTGAATATGGTGAGCTTAGAAAAGAATTCATGGAGGCTGGCAGAATACGGGCAAGGGACTTTGAGCCTTCAAAAATCGCCTTAAGATACAAAAAGGTAATAGAAGAGGCCGCCCTTAGTGCAGATTAATCCATCTTCAAAATCTGCCTGTAAAGGGCCATATATCTCTTGGCTGTGTTTTCCCAGGTCAAGCCCTTTTCAACCATCCACATCCTTCCCATTTCACCAAAACGCTGGGCCCTTTCAGGGTGATCAAGGACAGTTTCAAGGGCCTTAGTCAATTCATCCCGGTTCTTTTGAGGAACCAGAAGGCCTGTTTCACCACTTTTTACAAGCTCCCTGGTACCTGGAATGTCCGTTGTAATAACGGGTAGGGCAGCCGCCATGGCCTCAAGTACAACGCTCGGCCGTCCCTCCTGGAACGACGGCAGAACAAGGCAGTGGCAGGAGGCCATGAGTTGGGCAACCTTGCCTGGCGGGATGCACCCCTTAAAAAAAACCCGATTACTAAAGTTGTGGCCTTGCACCAAGGCCTCGAGTCGCTCCCTTTCAGGGCCTTCTCCTGCAACATCAAGGACCCAGTCGCCCTTTTCCTTAAGCCCTGCCAGGGCCTCAATAAGGACCGAGACCCCCTTGGCCTCCAGCAGACTTCCAAGATATAGAAACCTCACGGGTCGCCTTTGCCATCTTGGAGCAGGATCGATTTCATAAAACTCCTCATCCACCCCGTTTGCGATAAAGTATATCTTTGAGGCATGCTGACTGAATGCATCCTTGAGCCCAAGGCGCATCTGCTCACTTACCGCCACCACTGCATCTGCCCTCTTTAACACCCTTTTAAGTATAAAGGAGTAAGCCTTGCTTGTTGCTGCCCTGTTGACATCTGAGCCATGGAGAGTGACAACCAGGGGCCGGGAGCAAGGAATAAGGGATGCCACAAAGCCCGTAACAGACCAGTGGGCGTGGATAAGCTGGAACCGGTAGGAGTGACGTAAAAGATGAAGCCACATGGAAAAAAGAAAGGGGCCAACCAGCAGGTAATTGGCAGGATTTTCATCTAGGGCCCTTGGAATGCCTCCTGGTCTCTGGGCAAGCACCTGGAGACGCCTTGGCGCATAGGGAAAACGTATAACCCTACCCGCACCTGGCCAGGATGACTTCACCGTGCCGCAAGGCGTAAGAACGTTGCACGAAACACCTCCGCTCCTTTCAAGGGCCTTTACAAAACGGTGTATGAACGGGCCAGATACGTCATTTCGAAACTGGGGATAGGATGTGGCGACCTGAAGGACCTTCAAGGAATCCATGACAGGCACATGATAACGGTTCCATCAGACCGGGACAACATTAAAGGACTTATGTTCCAAGGAGTCCTGCATCCTCGGAGCCACGTATCTTTGAATCTTGTGCTCTGCCCCTTTTGGAAGAAGCGCCCGGATGGCACAGATATCCTCTTTGCTTAAAAGATGCGGAACAAATGTGGTCCTGAACTGGCACGAAATCCCGCTTTCAGCAATAACCCGTATGGAGCTTAAAATGGCCTGGGTATCCACCTTGCCTCCGCAAAGCAGATTGTACTTTTCAAGTGGAGCCTTTACATCCATTGCCACGAAATCAAGAAGGCCTTTTTCAATGAGATCCCTGATAACCTCTGGCTTGGTACCGTTTGTATCAAGTTTCACCAGATAGCCTCTTGACCGTATCTCCTTGATAAACCCAGCAAGGCCTGGCTGAAGCGTTGGCTCACCGCCAGATATCACAACGGCCTTAAGCCTGCCCTTACGCTCATGAAGAAGGTACAATACTTCATGGACATGACGGTTACTTGCTGTCTGTGCTGCTTCCTTTTTGGGGATCAAAGATTTGTTGTGGCAGAATGGGCATGCAAGGTTGCAGCCTTGGGTAAAGACCACGGCTGCAACCCTGCCCGGGTAATCGGTCAGGGTAAAGGGGATGAATCCCCCAATATGAAAATCCATAAATGTGTTATCCTGGAACAGAAAACCTCTTTCTTATTCCAAACTCCGCCTGCTTGCCGTCATTCCACTGGTTTACTGGGCGCAGGTATCCAACCACACGGGAGTAAACCTCGGTGCTCTGACCGCAGTCCGGGCACACGGACTGCTCCCCCTTTATGTAGCCGTGGTCCGGGCAGATGGAAAAGGATGGGGTAACGGTGAAATAGGGCAGAGAGTAGTTGTTACACACCATCTTTACGAACTCGCGTACGGCCTCAGGGTCCGGGGCTGCCTCCCCAAGAAAGACGTGTAGCACCGTGCCTCCCGTGTACCTCGACTGGAGCGGTTCCTGGAGATCCAGAACCTTTATGACATCGTCGGTAAAATTTACTGGAAGCTGCGTTGAGTTGGTGTAAAAGGGAGTTCCGGTAATCTCCATGTTCCTGCAGCGTATGCCAGGAAAGCGCTCCTCATCAAGCCTTGCAAGCCTGTAGGCCGTTCCCTCGCCAGGGGTTGCCTCCAGGTTGTAGAGGTTTCCGGTCTCTTCCTGGAACCGAACCAGGGTCTTTTTCATAAAGTCAAGGACCTTTACAGTGAAATCTATGCTTTCAGGCTCGGAAAGGTCCTTACCAAGAAAGTTCAGGCATGCCTCATTCATACCTATAAGGCCAATGGTGGAGAAGTGATTGCTCCAGTACCTGTCGTATCTTCTCTTAACGTTTCTTAGATAAAACTTGGTGTATGGGTAAAGGCCCTGTTCTGCAAAGTGTTCAAGGACCTTTCGCTTGCTCTCAAGGCTCGTCCGGGCCGTTTCCATCATCCTTTCAAGGAGCGAAAAAAACTGCCTTTCAGAGGTGGCCTTATACCCAATGGCTGCCATGTTTATTGTGACAACGCCTATTGAGCCAGTGAGTGGATTTGCTCCAAAGAGCCCGCCTCCACGCCTTTCAAGGTTTCTTACATCAAGGCGCAGCCTGCAGCACATGGAACGCGCATCGTCCGGCGACATGTCGGAATTTACAAAGTTTGCAAAGTAAGGAATTCCGTACTTTGCCGTAACCTCCCACAGCCTTTGGACTCCTGGGTTTTCCCAGTCAAAATCCGGTGTGATATTGTAGGTTGGAATTGGGAAGGTGAAAACCCTGCCTCTGGCGTCTCCCTCTGACATAACCTCCAGAAAGGCCTGGTTGAATGTATTCATCTCTTCCTGAAACTCTCCGTAGGTTTCCTCCCTGTAACTGCCTCCAACTATCACCCTCTGATCCTTCAGTGTGGAGGGAGGAACCAGATCCATGGTAAGATTGGTGAAAGGGGTCTGGAAACCCACCCTGGTGGGGACGTTGACATTGAAGACAAACTCCTGAAGTGCCTGCTTCACCTCCCTGTATGAAAGGGCGTCGTAACGGATAAATGGTGCCAGGAGGGTATCAAAGTTGGCAAAGGCCTGGGCCCCTGCCGCCTCTCCCTGGAGGGTGTAGAAGAAGTTCACTATCTGCCCAAGGGCGCTTCTAAAATGTTTTGCAGGGCTGCTCTCGGCCTTTCCAGGCGCGCCCTTAAAACCTGAAAGGAGAAGGTCCTGGAGGTCCCAGCCCACGCAGTAAACAGAGAGAAGACCAAGATCATGTATGTGTATGTCACCCTGGCTGTGGGCCTTTCTCACTTCCGGGGTATAAATCTTATTCAGCCAGTAGGTCTTTGTTATTTCGCTTGATACATAGTTGTTCAGGCCCTGAAGCGAATAGGCCATGTTGCTGTTTTCCTTGACCTTCCAGTCAAGTCGCTCAAGATACTTTTCAATGAGATCCACATCGGCCTTTTTCACCATCTCCCGGATACGGGCATGCTGGTCCCGGTAAAGAATGTAGGCCTTTGCAGTGCGCTTAAACGGAGAGGCCAGGAGCACCTCCTCCACCAGATCCTGTATCCCTTCAACACTTGGTATAGAAGAGTCGAAAACTGCCTGCGCCAGTGTAAGCACCCTAATGGTGAGTCTCCTTGCCTCTGCCTCCCCGAATTCCCCTGTTGCGCGTCCTGCCTTCAAAATGGCATTGGTGATCTTGGAGCTGGCAAAGGGAACGATCCTGCCATCCCGCTTGACGATTCTGTCAAAAAAGAAGTGGCTGGCTGCGGGCTCTACCTGCTCAAGCGTAAGCTTCATAACCCCTCCCAAAGGTTTTGCGTTGAAAAGCAAGTGAAATCGTTGACGAAAAATACATCATATTGTTGATAAAAACAATCTTACTACAAGATATCGTATGGCATCTTTTTCGTCAAGGCTCATGGTAAAAATTTTCCCTATGTCTCTGAAAAGACGTAAGGCCCCACATAAAAAGGGCCTGCGTCCAAGCGGAAACAGGCCCTTTTGATGAACATGGAGGAGCTTTATTTTACCTCGTCTCTACCACCTCTTTGTCTTTTACCTGTACAAAAGAGTCACACTTGCTTTTACTCCCTTTAAGGGCAATTTTGGGACTCCACTTGAGCCAGTCGTCATCTGGCTTTTCATGCAGCACAAAGTGTGTGCCTGCCGCCACCAGCCTGCCCATCTCCTGGCCTGGTGGCGTGGCAAAGGCTATTCCACCTGCGACTATTGCCTCCACAGACTCTGTTTTTACGTTTACCCCGGAAAAGAGCCCTGCATGTATCCTTACGCCGCTGGCATTCCAGAAACGGCTCCCCTGCCTGACAAGGGGCCTGTATGGATCAAAGATATTCAAATGGACCCATACCTTCCTGGCATCTGGAGACAACTCATAGCCAAGAACCCTTCCCACCTGGACCTGCTTGTAATAGACAGGGCAGCCACGCTTCAGGGACCCAAGGCTTTCTGCCTCAACCACCACGTGGAGGCCCTTCTTGAAATAGGGCACCGTAGGAGGGCTGTCCATGCCTGTAAGCTCGCTGACCAACGGGCCTTTGCCCGGCAATATGGCAAGGTATGGCCCTGTAACCACCGTATCCAGGTTCCTGACCCCGCTTAGGCCAAACTCGGGTCGCACCACCCAGACCCTGGTACCTGCCCTTATAAGGGAGGCATATTTCCTGTTTACAAGGGCGGAGACCAGTACGCCCTTCATGCCATGCGCAAACTGTACCTCCTTTACCCTGCCTATTGTAACACCCTGGTAACGGATCTTTGCATTTGGCTCAAGGTCCTGGGAAGAGGCAAAGCGTATGGCAATGGGCTTGTAATCGGCTCCCCTTGCGCTTTCAAGGTCGTGATAAAGCCTGAAGACGTGCCATTCCCTTACGTGTTTGCCCTTTTGGGGATTGATGAAGCTTACCGAACCCATTACAACCGACGCCAGGGGGGAGGTCCTTACCTTGAGTCCGCTTCTGATGCTTCCCTGCATCTCAAGACCGCTTGTCAGGAAAAAACGGGAAGAGGTGGTGAGAAGCCTTGTGTATTGCCTGTTTATAAAGGCCTTTATGACAATTTTGTCCTTTTTTGTATCAAGACTCACGCCAGTTATCTCCCCAACCTGGATGTTTTTGTAATAAACTGGGCTGCCTGAGATGACTGAGACGGGCTCATCTGTCTCAAGTCTTACGAATATTCCGCCTGGCTTAAGCTGGGGCACGTGTCTGACGGCATCGGCAAAACTGTCGTATAACCTGAAACGGTGCATGGGCTTTGCCTGCTTCAATTTCCTTTTGTAGTACCTGTGGGGGTAATCAAAGGCAATGCCCCCTGAAAGAATGGCCTTGAGGGAGTCTGTGCTAAGGCTTACCGCTGCAGGGGTGACCTTCAGATTCAAACCGCTGTAATTCCAGAACACGCATTTATCATTTATGAGATGCTTGAATTCATCGTATATTATGAAAACAAGGTCCACACTGTTGTCCCTGTTGAGATGGTATTTGGCAACCTCTCCCACCTGGATGTGCTTGAAGAGGACCGGTGCACCTGGGTCAAGGGCGTGAAGGTCCTTGGCAACCAGCCTGTAGTAAGTACCTTCCTTTAGTATCTCCTTGGAGTGACTGCCCTGAACGGCAAATTCCCTGCACGGCCTCCCCTTTCCAGGCACGAACGTAATGTAGGGGCCAGAGACAAGCGTACTCAGGTTGCTGACACCTCCAAGCCCCACCCTGGGCCTTATGAGCCAGAATTTCGTTCCATCCCTCAAGGCTGACTCCGCCATTGGATCCATGAGAATGGTTGCAACAACCTTATACCGTTTGTCCTTGTCATTGAGGCGTATTTTCTTTACCCGGCCTACCTCTATGCCGTGATATATGACCTTGGTAAGGCCTTCCGCAACATTTTCACCGTCAAATAGCTTGAGCTTAACTTCAATGCCATACTGGGCATCTTCATAGTCCTTGTACAGCTTAAAGACCTCACCGTTTCTTGCAGGCGGCTGGCTCATCAGCTCTTTTGGCGTATAAAAGCTCACACCTCCGTTTATTAGTGCGCTCAGGGATTCCATGTGAAAAATTATCCCGTTGAGCCCTCCTTTAAGGGTTATGCCGCTTGCGTTCCAGAACCGGGTCCCGGGCCGGACTAGATTTGCATACTCAGGCTCTATGTAACCATCCACCAGTATCTTGCCGTTTTCTTCCATCTTGTAGCCCTGGATGGAACCCACCTTTATGTCCCTGTAGTAGATGGCCGAGCCCTTCTGAAGGGAGTTCAAGGCATCCGTTTCCAGGCGCACATGGAGGCCAGGTGCGTCCTCAGGAACCGGAGGTGGCTCATCAAGGCCTATGAACTCCCGGCACGGGACTTTGGACTTTCCAGGCTGAACCGCAATGTATGAGCCGGTAAGCAAGGTCTCAAGGCCTCTTACCCTGCCGGCTGCAATCTCGGGTCTGACTATCCAGAACTTTACGTCCTGGACCAGCCCCTTTTCCGCCTGCCTGCTTATTGCAATCTTCATGGAAACGGTATCAAGGCCCTTGTCCACGGTTATCTTTTTCACTATGCCAATGGGCAGGCCCTTGAACATGACCTTGGTCTTTCCTGCCGTGACTCCTTCTGCACTGTGGAAATGCACTATTATGTCTATGGGCTTTTCTACAATGCTCTTGTAAAGAAGCCACATCCCAATGGCAAGAGCTACTGCGGGCAGTATCCAAATCGGTGAAATTCCACGTTTTTTCTTTATTACGCTTTCTTCCATTTCATATCCACCCTGGCAAGCCTTAATAATCCTTTAATGTTCCTCAGCTGGTATTTGGACCTTTCTGCCCCTGCTCTTGGTGTCCCATATGAGCCTGGTATCAAAGACCTCTGCTGCGAGCATGGTGGAAATAACCACGCCGCAGAAGAAGGGAGCGGCAGGGGCAGCCGCTATGGTGGTCAGGAAACCAAAATCAACCAGGCCAGTAAGAAGTGCTATTACGAATATGTCTAGCATGGACCATCGGCCAATAAACTTTATGAACCTGAACATCAAGGTCTTGTGCTCCAGAAAGCTTTCAACATTGAACTGTATGGAAAGGAGTATCATCATGATGCCAATGATCTTGAATACCGGCACCAGCACACTGGCAACCAGTATCACTAGACCTATCCCGTAGGAGCCTTCCTTGAAAAAATAGATGATTCCATCCATTATGGTGGAATATTCTGCGGCTCCCATGTAATCCACCTTCATTATTGGAAGAAGATTTGCAGGGAAAAGCAGTATGAGGGAGGTTATGACCAGGGCCCAGGACTTCATAATGCTCTCTGGCTTTCTGGGATGAACGCTGCTTCCACACCTGGGGCAGGTGACAGAAACATTTTCCCCATCTCCTTCAACCACCTTGTGGCACTCATGGCAGACCATAAGTCCCATTTCCTTGCCAGTGGTCACTCCATCTGCCTCCATATCAGCCTTCACAGCCACTCCTCCAATGCCTCTGCTGCCTTTAAAGAGACACGTTTATCTGCTCCCTTGACATTCTCCTCTATTTCCTTCCAGTAGTAGTTTTCATCCAGGAAGGACGATGAAAGAAGGGTTGCGCTAAGAAGACCTATAAAGCAGAAAAAACCCACGTCATACTCTATCTTTGCCATGTGCAAGAGCTTTATGACAGTCACCAGAATCCCGATCATGTACACCTCCAGCATGCCCCACTCATCAAGCCTCCTGTAGACCTTAAACATGAAGACCGTGGAAATGTCCCCTCGGGAAAGATACAACTGCAAAGAAACCAGGAAGAGCAGCAAGAGCTTTACAAATGGGATGACAATGCTTGTAAGGAAGACCGCCACTCCAGTAAAGACAAAACCTGATTCAACCATGGCCCGGGCACTTGAAAATATGCTCCCGGTGCTTTCAAGGCCAAGTATGTCAAGGGTGAGAAGAGGGAGAAAAATGGCCGGGAAAAAGAGGAAAAGCCCGGTCAGAGATAAGGCCATGGTCTTTTCAACACTGTTTTCAACTGGAGCTGAGAGGGTGCAGTTGCACCGTGGGCAGCAAAGCCTCTGACCAGGCTCAGGCTCCCTGTATCTTAGAACCAGGTCGCAATCAGGACACACTGCCAGGTTTTTCCTGTGGATTTTTTCATTTTCCTTGGGAATCATGAAAGTACTGCCTTAGCTCCTCGTTTTGTCCGCCACCGGAAAAGTGCTGGGCGACCTGTATGCCCACTAGCCTTGCCACAAGCACTGCCATGAAAAACTGACCCATGATGGCCTCTGAGACGCAAAGGGCTGAGGCGCCTGGTGTCCTGGGGACAATGTCTCCATAGCCAAGGGTAGTCAGGGTCACAAAGCTGAAATATTGAAAGTGGTGTCTGAGAATCACCATGGAATGTACGTCACTAGCCAGGATGTCACCTGAAAAAGAGGAAGGGGCAAGGCTGTAGAGGGTCTCGTAAAGGTAGCCCCAGAAGGTACCCAGAAACAGGTAGAGGCAAAGGGCGGCACAGATTAGCCTTGAATCCACGATTCTTGCCCTGAAAACGTGTTTGGAAAAGGAATAGATTAGTATTCCTATATATATCATAGTAAGGGCCGTATCCACCTGTCTTGGAAGCTTCCAGATGTTCAGCACATCAAGCCACAATAGGAGCAAGGAAGCACCAAGGATTGCAACTGCTATCTTAAAGAGCCTCTCCCTGCGCTCCATGGCATAAACAGCAAAAAAAAGCACCAGGGAAATGAAAAGGGAAAAAACGATCTTGGCTCCTGGCATATGCAACAGGAAAGGGGAGACAATAATATACAGGAGCAACCAGACCAGGAGGTTATGAAAACTGTAGCGAAAACGAAATTTCAACATCAAAAGACTGCTGTCAGGTGTTTTCACTGGCTGGAAGGGTTTTTCTCAGAACCAGATAACCCAAACCCCCTGCCAGTAACGAGGCAATGAATATGGATATCTTGGCCTCATCCACCAGGGCAGGGGAGCCGAGGCCAAGCTCACTAATAAAGATTGACATGGTAAAACCAATGCCTGCAAGGATACTTACTCCCCAGATGTGTGTCCAGCCCACCCCCTCGGGAAGGTCCGCAAGTCCTGTGACTATGGCGAGCCAGCTGAAAAGGGTGATTCCGATCTGCTTGCCAAGTATAAGGCCACTGATTACTCCAAGGCTCACCGGGCCTGGGAAAGACTCAAAGGTCTGGGCGTTTATGGTTACCCCTGCTGCAAAAAGGGCAAAAAGGGGCAAAATGAACAAGGCCTGAACGGGATGAAGGTGCTTTTCAAGAAATATTCCAGGCGGAATCATGTCGTCTGCTGAAAGATAGATCTCTTCCACCAGTTTCCACTGTTCCTTGTTGTAGGTGAGACTGTCGCGGGTCAAAGGCCCGGTACCAGCAAGCCTTTCTATGCTTTCTTTTACCTGCTCAAGAAACCTGCCTGGATCAATCCGCGACTTTACAGGCACGAGCAGGGCTATCAGGACACCGGCAATGGTTGCGTGAATGCCAGAAACCATGAAACTTGCCCAGACACCTATGGCAGGCATAAGGTAAAGAAAGGGCCTCCTGCTCTTTGACTTTACTGCCAGGTAAAACAGAAAGAGGAAAAACGCTGCCGCAACAAGGCTCTTTATGTGGATTTCTGCAGTATAGAATATGGCAATAACCAGTACGGCAATGAGATCGTCTACAATGGCGAGGGCCGTCAAGAATACCTTGAGCCCCGTAGGGACTCTACTTCCAAGAAGGGCGAGTATCCCTATTGCAAAGGCAATGTCTGTTGCCATGGGAATGCCCCAGCCGGAAAGGGCAGCACCACTTCTGTTAAAGTAGTAGTAGATAAGGGCAGGGGTCACACTGCCGCCTACAGCAGCAAGCACAGGAAGAGTTGCCTTCCTCATGGACGACAGCTCCCCAAGAAGCACTTCTCTCTTTATCTCAAGCCCAACCACAAAGAAAAAGATGGTCATAAGCCCATCTTTTACCCAGTGGGCAAGGCCCATATGATAGGTCTTACCAGCAAATATGACCCCTATATCCAGATGGCTTAGATGCTTGTAAAACTGTGACCAGCTGGAGTTTGCCCATATTACCGCCGTAACAGCGGCAAGCATGAGGATTATGCTACCAAAGGCCTGGGATTGGACAAATCGCTCAAAAAATGTGCGTTTGGCTTCCTGACTCAATGTCTATTCCTGTAAGCAGGGACGTTAAAATCCTTCAAATTCCTTCAGGGGCCGACCCCTGCCGGCCCCATAAAAAACGTAAATCAGCACCCTACGGCAGGTTCACTTTCAAGGCCGGCCAGACCGCAAGGCCAGCAGCGGAGTTTATAAGCTCCCCTGTCTTTTTGTTAAGGGCGGTTGCCCCAAGGGCCGTACGAATGGTAACCTTCCCCTTGCCTGACATGCCCCTCCACTTTTTCTCGCCACCAACTATGACAAAATCGCCATCCAATGCGCCCATCTTTCCCTTTGCAGTGAGCTTAGCATAGGCGACCCTGTTTTTCCCCTTGGAGATCATGCAGTCTGCGTTAATGGTGGCCTGCTTGGTATCGAGGTTGATGTATTCTGTTCCAGGACACATGAAAACAGCCGCATCAAGCTCACCCTTGCCCTGGTCAATGTACATGATTCCATCGAATGCCCCCACGACCTTCACCTTGTTGGGAGCCACCTTGAAAACCTGCCCCTTTCCCTGCCATGGGGCAAGTATCTTTAAGGTGGCCTGTCCCCCAAAGGCGGAAACACCAGTTAGACAAATGAGAAAAAACAGTGACAAAACAACTCTTGTGGCAAACATCTTCATAAGATTTTCTTCTCCTTTCTTTTTTCTACCTTGATAATAACCGACCTGACAAATAATAAAACAAAAAATAGTAAAAAAATCCGGTTAATTTTAGCCCAAATTCTTGCAGGAGCTTACCGGTTTAATCCCAATGCCTGCCGTGCCCTTTCCATCCACTCCTGGCGCTCTTCCTGTGGCATGAAGATTATGAACTCTCCCATGGCCCTTTGTACCCCCATGAAATCAATCAAAAAATTGTAAACCGCGTTGGCAGCGTCAAGCTCGGCATTGAGATACTGGTTTTGCGCATCCAAAAGGTCTATTATGGTCTTTATTCCATGAATGTAGGAGTCTGTTACCAGGTCCAGGTTTTTCCTGGCTGCACTAGCGGCCTCTCTTGTAAGACTTATGGAAGGATAGGAGGCCCTGGTGCGGTTGATTGAAGAAAGCACGCGCTGTACGATGATCTCGGCAACGGCGTTTCTGTCAATCTGGAGCTTTGACACCTCCTGTTCGAGCCTTCCCGCCTTTGCTGCTGTCTTTCCACCCTCAAAAAGGGGAATTCGAGCGAACACGCCAACATTCCAATCCGTATCGTCAAAGGAGGTTCCCTCTCTCCTACCGTGGCCATCCTCGGCTAAATACTGATCCACCTTCCATTCTACTGTAAAATCCGGCAGCCAAAGCTCCCTCCTAGCCCCCGATGCAAGCCTGGCCTTGGCCTTAATGGCCTCGTCAAAACCCTTTAGCTCTGGCCGTACAGATAACGCCTCCCTTGCGGCAAATCTCTTGAATTTTCTCAAAAGCAAGGGATTGTCCATGAGCCTAAGGTAGAATTTGTCTCCCATTATAAAAAGCGGATCACTAAGGCTTGCTTCCTCGGGCACAAAGGCCTCGTCCAGTGGCCTGTGAAGTATTCTGTTCAGGGCCTCCATGGCGTCCATAGTATCTGATTCCCTGTAAAGGACCTCACGCCGGTCGTTTGCAAACTTTGACTCCCACCTGTACACCTCGTCAGGGCCTGCCGCGCCTGTACGCACCTTTATCTTTGCCCGCTCCAGATTTGCCTTGGTAAGCTTGAGATTCTCCTTGTAGATTCTCTCTATGGTTTGTGCGCGCAGCACATTCAAGTAGGCAACAGAGGCGTCATAGGTGACATCAAGTCGGACCTTTTCCTTGCGCATCCGCCTCGCCCTTTGAAGGTGGGATTCTGCCGTGTATTTTGCCCACTTTTCCTCTGAATAAAGAAGAATCGTCCCCTCAGCAGTGCCTGTCCAGGCCCTTTCCGGGTTAAGACCCGATGCCGCCTTGGAGCGATCCTGATCAAGGGCCCTGTAGCCAGTACCTATATCCACCCTGGGAAGAAGCTCTGCCATCTTTTCCCTTACCGCATGCTCTCCTGCCTTGACGTTAACCCTGGCAGACTGAAGATGCAGGTTTGCTGAGATGGCCTCCTTGACGGCCCTGGCTATGTTGAGATGCCTGCCCTCTGTCTCCTTCTCGTTCAGCACCGTGGCCTTTGTAAGAAGAACCAGGTTGGGATACACACCAAGCCTTCTGGCAGTGGCCATGTTGATTATAAGATCGCTTTCATTGGAAAAATCCACGCGGAGTCCAGATGGCACCTTGCCATGCAGCACATCAAGGAGTGCCACGGCAGTCCTCCTGGCAAGTATCTCCTGCTTGTCTTTGGGAACAAGGCTTGCCAGAAGACCAAGCTCCACCTGTTTCTGGCTCCAAAGGCCAAAGCCTGCAACGTCCTTTCCAATTAGTCCCTGGGCGAGCCTTCTCTGCTCCTCTTCATCCATGTGCCAAAGGGGTCCAACGAACACGGCATCGATTCCCTCTGGAAGTTTTTTTAGTACCTCATCCGCAGAGGAGCTGGCCCCCAGGACATCCATTTGAAGTGCATGCTTTTTACCGAACTCCTTCGCCTTCTCTTTCAGCCACTCCATGGAAGACAGCTCCCGCTCATCAAAAAGGACCAGGCAGCGCTTAAAGGGGGCAATCTCCTGGAAGGTTGAAAGGTCATCATCCAGGGAATAGAGCATATTGAGGTAGATAAAGTTTGGGATGCTTTTCGTTTTATTTCCCGTGATTTCAAATTTCCGTTCCAGGGCAAAACGGGAGACAAAGGGGGCAATAACCGGTTTCGGAAGCCTCTTTAAGGAAAGGGCCTGGGTGGAGGAGACCACTCCCAGGGCAAATATCACGTCTGGCCCGCCAGGTGAAAAAAGGCGTTTAAGTGCCTTTTTTGTATCCGCCCTTGAATCCCGGCCAGATAAGGTCCACTTTGGTGAAAACATCACCTTGTAATAGGGAGGCAGGGTGCTTTTTAGCTGCCTTTTGTAAATTCGTACAAGAGCCTTGTCCTGCTCGGTGGAGCCGTCTGTCACAAAGCCCACCCGGACAAGCCTTGGCTTATCAAGGGTGATGTTGCACTGCCTTTTGGAAGGGTTTTCTGCAAAGGCCAGTGCAGAAAATCCAAGAAATATCATAAGTAGAATGGATATTTTCAATAACCTGGACATATTCTTAAACTCCACAGGTCTCATCTTATCTTGAAAAAGGTTGCGTAAAGAACCGGCACAAACACCAGGGTAAGTACAGTGGCAAAGCCAAGGCCAAAGACGATGGTAACTGCCATGGACACGAAAAAGGCGTCCTTAAAGAGAGGAATCATGCCCATCATGGTGGTAAGGGCGGCCATCATAACAGGCTGCATCCTGGAAACCCCCGACTCAATGATGGCCTCCATCCCCTTCATGCCGGAACGCACGTTTATGTCTATCTGGTCAATAAGGACAAGGGCGTTCTTTATGAGCATGCCGGAGAGGCTCATAAGCCCCAAAAGCGCCATGAAGCCAAAGGGCTGACGAAGTAGCAGAAGGCCGGCAGTTACGCCTATAAGGGCAAGGGGTACGGTGAGCCAGATTATTAGCGGCTGCCTGAATGCGTTAAACATGCAGATCACAATAAGCACCATCATGCCAAAATAAATGGGGATGTTTGCAGCAAGCTGTTTCTGTGAGTCTGAAGAGTCCTCAAGCTCCCCTCCCCAGGCAATGGAATAGCCTGGCCTGCCCTTCAGGGGAATTATATCATCGTACTTTATGGGAATGGTTGAGGCAGTCCACTTCTCTCCCTTTTCAAGGGGCTTTCCCCTGTATGCCGAAAGATCAACGCCCATGGCCTGCTCAATCCTTGGCTTGACACGTGCCATGAGCTCGGCTGGAAGTTCCTGCCTAGGGTCAGCGTGTATTTTTATCATCTGCCTCCGGTGCCACCTGGATACCCTGGCGTTTTCCCACCTGGTCTCGATGCCGTTGAGGACCTGGAGTATGGGCACATACTTTCCTGCCATGGGGCTGAAAAGCTGTATCTCGCTGAGATCCTCTATGGCATCCCGCTCCTTTTCAGGGGCCCTGGCGATTATGGGAAGAAGGTTCACTCCCTCCCGGTAAACGCCCACAGTCTTTCCTGAAAAGTTGGCCTCTATTGCCTGGGCCACCATGGGCCGGGTAATTCCAAGTGCCATGGCCCTGTCCTCGGCAATAATGGGTACCGGAACCTTCACCTTTTCCCCCCATTCTGTCCGTACGGCCTTGGCGTTTTCCTGCCGCATTATCTTTACGGCCTTGTGGGCAAGGGCCCTCAGCTCCTCCGGATCGTCTCCGTAAATCCTAAGCTGTATCTTTCCTCCGTTTGCAGGGCCGAGATTGAACTTTTTTACGTTTATGACAGCATCAGGGAACATGGACTCCAGATCCTTTTGGAACCTGGGCTGCATCTCATCTATCTTTTTGTAGTCATCCACAGAGACAAGGATGCTTGAATACTGGTTGGCCGCCTCAACTGGGACCCCATAGGTCAGGAGAAAACGCGGATGACCTCCCCCTATGGCAGATGCCACCTGGGTGACCCCTTCCTGCTTCATGAGATATTTTTCTATCTTTTTCACCTGGCGGGCTGTTTCATCTATATGAATGCCTTCCCTGAAGAAACACTCCACCATGAACTGGGGCCTTGTGGAAGCGGGAAAGAAGAGCTGCTTCACAAAGCCAAAGCCAAACACGGAGAGTGCAAAAAGACCCACCACTATACCTATGGTTACCCACCTGTGACCAATGGCAAGCCTTAGAAGGTTCCTGTAAATGGCATAAAACCTTCCTCCGTAGGCCTCTTCGCCCCCACCACTGCCCTTGTCTTTTTTGCCAAGAACAAACTTCTTTGTAACAAGGGGGGTGGTAGTCACGGCAGTAAGCCATGAAAGGGAAAGAGAGATGAGAATCACATAGTAGAGGGACTGGCAATACTCACCCGTTGAATTCGACATGCCTCCTATGGATGCAAAGGCCATAATGGCAACGGCAGTTGCCGCAAGAAGGGGCATGGCGTTTTGCCCTACAACCTCCTTGGCTGCCTGAAGGCCGTCCATGCCCTGCTGCATCTTGACCTTCATGCCATCCACCACCACTATGGCATTATCCACCAGCATACCAAGGGCAATAATCAGGGCACCAAGGGAGATGCGCTCAAGGGTTATGTGGTAATAACCCATTACCACGAAGGTTGCGGCAATGGTCAGAATGAGGATGAAGCCGATGATAATTCCCGAACGAACCCCCATGAACACGGCAAGGACCACTATGACAATGGCCACGGACTCAAGCAGATTGGTGACAAAGCCGTTTACCGCCTTGGTCACGCTCTTTGACTGCATTGCTATTTCCACAAGGTCCATACCAATAGGTATCTGGCCCTTCAGCTCTTCCAACCGTTTTAGCACTGCATTGCCCATGGTGACGGCATTACCGCCAAGCACCGTGGATATGGCAATACCGATGCCCTCCTTGCCATTTACCCTCAGTATCTTGCTGGGAGGCTCCATGTAGCCTCGTTTTATGGTGGCAACGTCCTTTAGATAAATGAGTCGGCCCTTTTTAGAGGCGATAAAGAGATTTCCAAAGTCCTTCTCCGACTTGAACTCACCGGTGGGATTAATGGCCAGGTACTGGGTGCCAAACCTTATGCGTCCCGAGTCCACTGCAAGATTCTTGGCCCTCAAGGCATCAAAAATCTGCTGCCTCGTGATTCCAAGGGCAGCCATCTTGGACCGGGACATTTGCACGTAAACGGCCTCTGGACGGACACCGAAAAGCTCGACCTTCTTTACATCCTTAACAACAAGAAGCTCGCGCTGCAGGAGGTCCGCCACCTCCTTGAGCTCCGCAAAGGTGTATCCATCTCCCACCAGGGCGAAATAGACACCAAATACGTCGCCAAAGGCGTCATTTACCGTAATGGGCCCGGCACCTGGAGGAAGCTCACCCTGATGATCTGCCATGCGCCTTCTGAGTTCATCCCACACCTGGGGAAGGTCGTTCTTTCTGTACTTGTCCTTTATGTACACATGCACCAGGGACATGCCGCGGCTTGAATAAGACTCGACCCTTTTAAGCTGCCCCATCTCCTGGCAGGCCTTTTCTATAACCTCAGTGACTTCCTCCTGGACCTCCTCGGGAGATGCACCTGGATAGGGGGTAAGAATCACCGCCTCCTTGATGGCAAATTCTGGATCCTCAAGGCGTGGCAACCCCTTGTAGGCAAAATATCCGAGAAAGAGCATGACCACTGTGAGTGTCCACGTGATGACATTCTTCTTTATGGCAAATTCGGCAATGTTCATGCTCAGATTTCCTCTCGCTGTTTCTCCCAGGGCCTTACTCTCATGCCATCACTAAGCTTTGTCACTCCAGCCACCACGATGGTCTCCCCAGGCTTGAGTCCGGAGGTTATCTTAATGCAGCAAGAATCCTTCAGGCTGCCGACCTTAACGAAACGCTTGTGCACAACCACTGCCTTTTTATCCAGGACCCATACATAGGGCCTGTTACCAGGTGCATCAAGGACGGCCAGGGCAGGAACGATAATGTTTGCGCCCTTGGAATTCTTGAATTCCGCAAGTACCGTGGCAGTCATTCCAGGAAGTATGTCTGCCTCTTCTGGCTGATCCATTTGGAAGACCACCTCATAGGTCTGGGTGGCAGGATCTGCCTGGGTGGAATACTCCTTTACGGCAAGGGGGAACTTCTTTCCGGGAATGGCCTGAAAGGTGGCAAAGGATTTTCCAGCACTCCTTTCCCTTATGGCGGCCATTACAAGCTCAGGAACATTTACCACTATCTCGATCTTGGAAATATCCTGTAGAGAGACTACGGGCTCCTTGGCCTTGACCTTGTAGTAGTTCTCAACGTATCTCTTTGCGATGAGTCCGTCGAAGGGGGCCGTCAAGGTGGTGTCGCAAAGGGCATTCTTGGCATCCTCCAGTTTTGCCTTGGCCACATCCCTTGCAGCCAAATACTTGTCGAAGTCGGCCTTTGAAACCTGTTTCTTGGCGTAAAGCTCCTGGTAACGCCTGAACTGCTGCTCTGCCTCCCGGTAGAGCGCAAGGGCCTGTTTTACTGCAGTTAAAAAATCACGTGTGTCTATCTGGGCAATAAGATCCCCTTCATTTACAAATTGTCCTTCCTCAACTGGAAGCTCAACCAGGGGGCCTGAGACTTCAAAGGACAGTATGGCCCTTCGGCTTGCCCGTACAACCCCTGGAAAACCATGGGTGAGAATCTCGGAGGTGTCCTTTACTGTCAGAATCTTTACGGGCCTGACCACCTCTGGTTTTTTCTCAGGCTCTTTCTCTCCGCACGAGCAAAGGACAAAAAGCGAAACAACAGCCATTAAAAAAAATGATTTGCAATTGGACGGACACAATAAATTTGAACCATTTCGAAATGTCGCTTCAACCATTACCAACCCCCAAAAGGCATAAACAGAAATTTTTCTTCACTATAACTCACGCCTGAGAAAACCATACCAAGGGAAAGCCCGGAACAGACTGCTAGTCTTGACAAGAGCGCCATCGTGTAACCTGAAACACGGTAGAATAGATACCTGACTGGACCAAGATAGGTAGGCACAAAAGAGGCTAACGGTAACAGGTTGTACCACTCCCTTCCCCTATGACCTTTGCTAAACCTGAATATTCCCTTCGGGACGGTTTCTTCAAGCCGATTGCAGGTATAGTTTATTATCGGGACAATTCCTTGTCAACAAAGCCATACCGGCGTGTTACGAGCAAATAAATTGTCCTCCATTTTAACACATAACTTGTCCGGATTTATATGGGAGTTTAGGAGGTATCCATATGAGCCGGGCACATATAATGGAGGAGATCAAACTTATGAGATTCGAG
>JALWNK010000066.1 GCA_026995935.1 Deltaproteobacteria bacterium | reverse complement strand
TTGACGTCATGTAGAGAAACTCTGTCCTGAAAAGCCCCACACCCTCTGCCCCGTGCTGGATGACTATCGGGATCTCCTCCACAAGCTCCATGTTGGCCATAACCTTTATACGGTAGCCGTCTGTGGTTTCTGCAGGCAGGTTGCTGTTGTGGATGACCTCTAGCCGGTACTTGAGGTATCTTTCCTGGCGAAGCCTGTATTCTGAAAGGGTTGCCTCATCTGGCTCGATAATCACCTGGCCCTTTAGGCCGTCCACAATCATGGTTTCCCCGGAAAGACACATGGATGTGACTCCTTCAAGCCCCACAACCGCAGGAATGCCAAGGGATCGAGCAAGGATTGCCGTGTGCGATGTCCTGCTTCCAAGCTCTGTTACAAAGCCCAGGACCTTTTCCTTGCTGATATGAAGGGTGTCTGCAGGGGAAAGGTTCCTTGCAACTATGATTACAGGTTCTTCCACCGAGGATAGATCAAGCCTCGTCTCAGTACCTGCAAGGACGGCCTTTACCTTGTTTACCACAAAGCCTATGTCTTCCAGCCTTTCCCTGATGTACTCGTCCCTGACCCTGGAGAAGAGGCCTTTTATTTCATTAAGCACAAGTTCAAGGGCCCACTCTGCATTCACCCTCTTTTCTTCTATGAACCCAATCCCCTTGTCATAGACCATCTTGTCCCTGAGCATGAGGATATGGGATTTTAGGATGTTGCTGTGTTCCTTGATCTCTTCGGGAAGTTCGGAAATAAGCTGCTTTAGCTGATTTTCAACCCTGGAAACCGCCCTTTCAAACCTTTCTTTTTCTGTCTTTACATCCCCCTTGCCTATCTTTCTCTTTATGGTCTTTATGCGCTTGGCATTTAGCAAAAAGACCGGGCCTATGGCGATTCCTGGCGATGCCGCTATTGCCTTTAAGGTTTCCACCGTATCTCCAATTGAGTATGAAGGATTTTATTGCTAATCGATTTCTCCAAATCTTTCTGTAACAAGGCCACTCAGCGTTTCCACCGCTTCCCTTGCGTCTGGCCCCTCTGCCCTTATGGTGATCTCCGTCCCTGTTGGGCAGGATACGGTAAGCACCTCCAGTATACTTTTACCGTCAACGCTCACGCCGTCCTTTTCCACCCAGATGTCAGACTCAAATGTGCTTGCCGTCTGGGCAAAACGCGAGGCGGGCCGTGCATGTAGGCCAAGTCTGTTTAGTATGGTCACTCTTTTTTCAGCCTTCATTGCCCATTTTTTTGAGAAGCCAGGCCATGTTGTCACCAAGGTCTGCCATTGTCTTCATGCCCTCTGCATCATCCTTTACCTCACCTGGGTCCTTTCCCCTTCCAAGATTCCAGTAGGTTGATCCAACCACTATCATCTGGCCAATGAGGAAAAAGCTGTTGAGTGAGCTGAAGACGTGGTAGGCACCTGCGCGCCTTACCGCCACAACTGCCGCGCCAACCTTTCTCTTTAGCATATCCCCGTTGACCCTGCTTACCATACCGCATCTTTCAATAAGTGCCTTCATGTTGCAGGACACATCTGCAAAGTATGTTGGAGAACCCAGTATGATTCCATCCGCCTGAAGCATCTTTTCAAGATACTCATTCATCACGTCGTCCTGGGCGCATTTGCCGTCCTTGTTCTTAAGACACTTGTAGCATGCTATGCAGCCTCCAAGGGGCTTGTTACCAAGCCAGATGAGCTCTGTTTCTATGCCGGCTGCCTCAATTCTTTCAAGCACGGTCTTTATAAGAATACTTGTGTTTCCGTCCTTCCTTGCGCTTCCGTTAAATGCAATTACCTTCATGTCCTTATCCCTTCAAGCTCCTTTACTTTTACAGAGCAAAAGAATATTTTGAATACTATCTGAATTTTTTCCAGACGAAAATGGCTTACCACGCTGATGTGTCCATTTGATACGTCTTTTTGATTTTGCCAATTATTATTGAAAACATAACATGTCTCAAGAAAAATAGCCCATGTACCTTGCAATAGAAAGAGGCCCTGAAGGCACGCGTTTTTTCCTGCGCCAATCCGTCAAAAAGGCCGGCGGCAGTTGGATAAGCGAGGATCTCTTCGACCTTGGAAGGGACCCTGAGGAATTCATCGATTATATTGATGAAAGGGTCTTTTTGATCTCATCCAGGCTATTGGATGCCCTTTATGAAAAGGGTGTGGAGTATGATTATGAAGAGCTGGAGGAGATATTCTGGCCCTTTATAGACCCTGACATAAAACAGACAATAGAGGACTTTGGCGGCATAAGGGGTAGAGGGATAAAAAGAAAGAGACGTTTTAGTCCTGAAGAACTAACAAGGATGCAGGCGTCCATTCACCCCTTTGACAGAAGGAGGATGCTCTTTTTAAAGCTCCTTCAGATCAACATCGAGTCCTTAATGGAAAGACCGCTTCCATTTCTCAACAGCCTGCTTGATAAGTCCAGGGATGAGCTTGAGCAGAATTTTGAGTTCATGGAGATGGAGCTTAGGCCCTGGGAGATGCGAGGGTACATTTACGCAATCTTTGGGCTTCCAGAACGATTCAAGCCCAGGTTTTCACGGTTCATACCTGATGCCCAGGACCAGGACCTCATGGATGATTTCTTCATCGAAGAGCTTTGCAGGTTAAACAGTGATTCGTCCTTTCTGGATGAAGGGGCCCGTCCCTCTGTCTTTAAAGGCCTTCACCCCTATCTCAGGCGTTATGCCATACAGTATTTCGATTTTGTCTTTAGAGGCCCTGGGCCTGGAAGGGTAAGGGAGGAAAGGGGGGCCTGGCATCCACCTGCCACCTCCTCAGACACGGAGCTTCTCTCCTTCCTTGGGCTTTCAAGGAGCGAGTATGAGGCCATGAGTGAAAGGGAGTTTGTAAGCTTTTTCAGGAAAAAGGCCCAGGAGCTTCACCCCGACAAGGGCGGCGAACATGAGGCCTTTATAAGGCTCAAGGAGGCCTTTGAGATCCTCCTTCACAAAAAGAGATGGTAACGATGGATAAAAACAGGCTTTCTGTGATAATACCAATGTATAACGAGGAAGAAAGTATAGAAGTGCTCTTTGACAGGCTTTTTCCCGTACTTGAGGGGCTTAACATGCCCTTTGAGGTGGTGTGCATAAACGACGGGTCAAGGGACAGGACCTTGGAGATACTTGAAAGGGAGCTTAAAAGGCGTCCAGGGCTCGTTGTGGTAAACCTTGCCCGAAACTTTGGACAGCATGCTGCCGTCATGGCAGGTTTTTCAGAGGCGCAAGGGGACTGGATAATAACAATGGATGCGGATCTCCAGAACCCACCTGAAGAGATTCCAAAGCTTGTGAAAGAGTTCAAGAAAGGTCACGACCTCATAGGCACCATAAGGGAGGGGAGGCAGGATACATACTTCAGACGACTTGCCTCCAGGATCACAAACCGCATCGTTGCAAGGATTTCCGGCATATCCCTGCACGATTTTGGCTGCATGTTGAGGGGCTACAGCAGAGAGGTGGTCGAGGGAATCCTGAGCAATCCCGAATACCGCACCTTTATTCCTGCCCTTGCCACCTTTTTTGCCAGAAACCCTGTTGAGATATACGTTCGTCACGAGGAAAGGGCTGCAGGCCAGTCAAAGTATTCCCTCTTAAGGCTCTTTAGCCTTCAGCTGGATCTTATGACCGGCTTTTCCATGTGGCCTCTTAGGATACTGTTCTTTGTTGGGACCTTCATGGCCTTTGGGGGCCTATTGGCCGCGGCTGTAATCGTTGGGTTAAGGATTTACTATGGGGCAGGCTGGGCTGCCGAGGGGGTCTTTACCCTTTTTGCAGCCCTCTTTTTTTTGGTTGGGTGCCAATTTTTTGCCCTGGGACTTCTCGGTGAGTATATAGGCCGGATATTTCAGGCAGTCAGAAAAAGGCCCACCTTTATATTGGAGTGGGTAAAGGGAAGGGAGAAAGGAGAGAGAAAAGTCCTTATGCGTCTGCCTTAGACCCTTGCCCTTTTGGATGAGGAACTGCGTCTTCTGCCCTGCTTGCCTGCGTGCGGACACCTGCGGTGGCACATCTTGCAGATGACCTCATGGACAACCGGCCGTCCTGTCTTTATACAAACCCTTGGTCTGTGACTTTTCATTTTGTCTATTTTCCTTTTGTTTCGTCTCTCAGTGCGGTTTTGCAGGTGTCACCCATGCTACAGCCGCTGCAACCCTGGCAGGGATTTACCTCGCTACCCCCTGCCAGTCTTTTCAGAATGAATCTGATAATAAAGTAAAAGGCCACAATGACGGCCATAGCAACAAGTATATTATCTACCATTTTTATCTCATTTATCCAAAAAGTTTTATTTAAAATAAACCCCCTTTTTAAAAAGTCAATCCCTAATTTCCGGAAAAGGGGAAAAAATCTGGATCGAGAAGGCTTATGGTCGATACCATTATAGTTGAAGTATGGTTAAAGCGTAAAAAAAAGCTAATTATGGCATGGTTACTTGTCAAACAGGTTTTAAGATGTTAGAAAGACGCCACTTTAAAACCACAAAACACACTCCAGTTGCCCTGTGGTGCTGCCGCGTGCAGTTAAGAGGCAAGGTGTTTCTTGGAGTGGAAGAAAAACCACAAAGGGGGAATTAAAAATGGCTTATGTAACAATGAAACAGCTTCTTGAGGCAGGTGTCCATTTTGGTCACCAGACCCGCCGCTGGAATCCCAAGATGAAACCGTACATCTTTGGGGCCAGAAACGGCATCTACATCATAGACCTTCAAAAGACCGTAAGGCTTTTCAAGGTTGCCTATGAATTTGTAGTGGAGACCGTTGCCAACGGTGGAAACATCCTGTTTGTCGGAACCAAGAAACAGGCTCAGGAATCCATTTATGATGAGGCCACAAGGTGCGGCATGCCATATGTCAATCATCGCTGGCTTGGCGGCATGCTCACAAATTTTCACACCATCAGCAAGAGTATAGACAAGCTCAAGAGAATAGAGTCCATGTTCGAGGACGGCACCATTGAGCGGTTTCCCAAAAAGGAGATACTGAAGCTTGAAAAGCGCAGGCAGAAGCTTGAGCGGAACCTTGGCGGCATAAAGGACATGGATGGGCTACCTTCAGCCTTGTATGTTGTGGATTCAAGGTACGAGCAGATAGCCGTTAAGGAGGCCAACAAGCTTGGTATCCCAGTTGTTGCCATTGTTGACACCAACTGTGACCCGGACGGCATAGACTACATAATTCCGGGAAACGACGACGCCATCAGGGCAATAAGGCTCCTCACCTCTCTTATTGCAAATGCTGTGATTAAGGGTAAAGAGCTGTACGAAGAGGCAGTGCAGGCCCAGACCGACAAGGAGGCCGAAGAAGAGGCAGTTGAGGAACAGGCCCAGGAGAAGCCTTCGGTAGAGGCGGCTCCAGAAGGCACTGAGACCAAAGAAAGCCCTCAAGAGGTCGTTCAGGAAACAACCGCTTAACAAATCAACCATAAAATAAAAGCCAGTGGCGTATCTGACTGTGGTTAAATACGCCTTACATTAATTGGGGTTTGTAAATGTCAACGCCACGGCCTGATCCAAAGACATACGAAAAACAAACGGAGGAGTGATATCATGGCAGAGATAACTGCTGCAATGGTCAAGGAACTCAGGGAAAGGACCAATGCCGGCATGATGGACTGTAAAAAGGCCCTTCAGGAGTGCGACGGTGACATGGAAAAGGCGGTTGACTATCTTCGCCAGAAAGGCCTTGCAGTTGCCGCAAAAAGGGCCGGAAGGGCTACAAGTGAGGGCGTGGTCCAAAGTTACATCCATGCAGGAAACAAGCTTGGCGTCATGGTGGAGGTGAACTGTGAGACAGACTTTGTTGCCAAGACAGACCAGTTCATAGAATTTGCAAGAAACATCGCCATGCACATAGCGGCAACTAATCCCCTTTGTATAAAAAGGGAGGATGCCCCCCAGGACGTTTTGGACAAGGAAAGAGAGATTTACAGGAACCAGGCCCTTGAATCGGGAAAGCCTGAGCATATAGTTGACAAGATAGTGGAGGGCAGAATAGAGAAGTATCTCAAAGAAATTTGTCTTCTTGAGCAGCCCTACGTTAAGAACCCAGATCTCACCATCCAGGATCTTCTAAACGAACTGGTTGCAAAGATGGGTGAAAATATCTCCATTAGAAGATTTGTTCGTTACCAGGTTGGTGAGAAGTAGGCTCAGCCATGCCTGCCAGGTATAAAAGGGTCCTGATAAAGCTCAGCGGCGAGGCCCTTATGGGGGATCAGCCCTATGGCATAAGCCCCGAATTCATGGACAAGGTGGTGGAGGAGCTTGGCAAAGCCAGGGATTTAGGCGTTCAGCTAGCCTTGGTTGTCGGCGGAGGCAACATATTCAGGGGCGTTTCAGGTGCTGCTAAGGGGATGAACCGGGCTGCAGCCGATCAGATGGGCATGCTTGCAACGGTCATCAACAGCCTTGCCCTGCAGGACGCCTTTTTAAGGAAAGCGATCCCTGCAAGGGTCCTTTCGGCAGTGGAGGTTGGCAGGATGGCAGAGACCTTCATAAGGCCAAGGGCCATCAAGCATCTGGAAAAGGGAAGGGTAGTCATTTTTGCTGCCGGGACAGGAAATCCCTTTTTCACAACCGACACTGCAGCAGCCCTCAGGGCCCTTGAGATAGGCGCTGAGATACTGTTTAAGGCCACCCGGGTAGACGGGGTCTACGACAGGGACCCATACAAGAACAAGGATGCCGTGAGGATTCCCCGCATTACCTATTCAGAGGTCCTGGAAAGGGGGTTCAGGGTAATGGATGCGGCAGCCATTGCCCTGGCCATGGATGCAAAACTGCCTGTGATGGTTTTTAACATGCAGAAAGAGGGGAACATCGTAAGGGCAGTGTGCGGTGAAGACATTGGAAGCGTGATATATGCCGGGTAGATCCCCTGTTTCAAGGAGGTGGAGAAGATGAGCAGCGATATCATAAAGGATGCCAACAGGAGAATGGACAAGGCCATAGAGGCCTTTGAAAGGGATCTTGCACACGTCAGGACTGGCAGGGCCTCAGCGGCGCTGCTTGAGGGCATCACTGTTGATTACTATGGAACCAGCATGCCCCTTAACCAGGTGGCATCCATCTCCGTGCCGGAGAGCAGGTTGATTACCGTTCAGCCCTGGGACAACAACATACTTGGTGACATCGAAAAGGCCATCCTGGCCTCGGATCTGGGGCTTACTCCGTCCAATGACGGCAAGATCATAAGGGTGAGCGTGCCTCCTCTTACTGAGGAAAGAAGGAAGGAGCTTGTGAAGCTCATCAAGAAGATGGCAGAAGATTGCAGGGTGGCAATCAGAAACGTACGCAGGGATGCCATTGAAAAGCTGAAGGCCCAGAAAAAGGACAAGGCCATATCTGAAGACGAGATGTATAAGCTTCAAGACGAGGTGCAAAAGCTTACAGACAAACACATCAAACAGGTGGAAGAGGTCCTTGCCAAAAAGGAAAAGGAGATCATGGAGTTCTAGGCTGGATGACTAATACTGTATCCCCTAATACCGTATCCATTGACAAGCCGGCCAATCTCCCCCGTCATCTTGCCATAATCATGGATGGAAACGGGCGATGGGCAAAGCGCCGTTTTCTGCCAAGGATAATGGGCCACAGGCAGGGGGCCAAGACCGTAAAGGAGATAGTTACCGCCTGCAGGGAGCTTGGCATTCCCTATCTCACTCTCTATGCCTTTTCCAAGGAGAACTGGTCTAGACCAAGGGAAGAGGTGCAGGCACTCATGGATCTCCTCTACGAATACCTTCAAAACGAGGTGGACGAGCTCCTTGGAAACAGGATACGTCTTCGGGCAATAGGCGAGCTTGACAGGCTCCCAGAAAGGGTCAGAGGCCTTCTCTTTGAGACCATGGAGAAGACCTCCAAGAACTACGAGATGCAGCTTGTCCTGGCCTTGAGCTACGGAAGCAGAAGCGAGATAGCAGAGGCGGCAAGGAGGATTGCTGAAAGATGTATTGAAGGCAAGTTGTCACCTTCTGAAATAGACGAGGCGCTTTTTGCCTCTTTCCTCTACACGAAAGATATCCCTGACCCGGATCTCATAATTCGCACAAGCGGCGAGCACAGGCTCAGCAACTTCCTCCTTTTTCAGGCAGCCTACAGTGAATTTTACATAACCGACACCTTGTGGCCCGATTTTAACAAAAAAGAGCTCCTTAAGGCCCTGCATGACTTTTCAGGAAGGGAGCGCCGTTTCGGAAAAACAAGTGAGCAGATACTCTTAAGATGCACAGGCAGCGAGTCCTGACAGCCCTTATCCTTCTTCCCCTGGTCCTTTCCGGGCTTTTGTGGGGTGGGCATACTTTTTTCGCAGCTCTAATCCTTTTGGTCTCTCTCCTCTGCCTTTTTGAATACTACCAGATGGCCTTTCCATCCAGGCCGCTCATTTGCGCAATAGGGATTATCATGGGACTTGTGACACCAGCCCTTGCCGTTTATTTCAGGCAGGAAAGCCACGTCCTTTTTGGCACCTTCCTGGTATTTTTTTTCTCTGCCCTGGTGACGCTTTTTGCCTACTCAAGCTTCAAAAGTCCCCTGGCCTCCCTGATGAGCCTTGTCTTTGGCGCCGCCTACATAGGTCTTTGTTCAGGCCTCATAGCACTAATAAGGTACATGCCCTACGGCAGGGAGTGGATATTCTTTCTGCTCATAGTGGTTTTTGCAGCGGATACGGGCGCATACTACATTGGGAAGGCAGTTGGCAAAAGGAAGCTTTGCCCTTCAATCAGCAAGGGAAAGACCGTTGAGGGGGCTGTTGGTGGCCTTTTTTTCAGCGCCCTTGGGGCCGTTTTTTCCTGGGCCCTTTTTTTTAATTTTTTTGACCTGAGACTCCTGGTACCCCTTGCAGTTCTTCTGGCCCTGGTAAGCCAGGTGGGGGACCTTGTGGAATCCATAATCAAAAGGGCCTATGGCCATAAGGACTCTGGCAGTCTTCTCCCTGGCCACGGGGGAGTCTTTGACAGGGTTGACGCCCTTCTTCTTGCAGGTCCGGTACTTTTCTGGGTCCTGTACTTCAGCGAGGGCAATTTTTACATGGGATAGAAAGGTCTTTTTTATGAATGAGCAAAAACAGATAGCAGTCCTCGGTTCAACAGGATCCATTGGGAAAAGTGTCTGTGATATAGTAAGGCGCTCCAGGGGAAGGCTCAAAATCGTTGGCCTTGGCGCAGGCAGAAACCTTGAGCTTCTGGCAAAACAGATAGAAGAGTTTTCCCCCTTGAAGGTTGCTGTCATGACAGAGGAGCTTGCCCAAAGGCTTAAGGGCATGATTTCCAATAGCTCCGTGCAGGTCCTTTGGGGAAAGGATGGATACAACGAGCTTGCATCCATGGCAGGGGCAGACCTTGTGGTCTCTTCCATGGTGGGCGCTGCTGGCCTTATCCCAACTGTTACTGCCATAGAGGCAGGAAAGGACGTTGCCCTTGCAAACAAGGAGACCCTGGTTGCTGCTGGCCCCCTTGTAATGAGGCTTGTAGAAGAACACAGGGTGAATCTTCTTCCCATTGACAGCGAACACTCTGCCATATTCCAGTGTCTCCAGGGCTACAGGGACTCCATGGTGAAAAAGATAATACTTACCGCCTCTGGAGGCCCATTCAGGGAAAAGCCTGCCAAGGAGCTTTCATCCATCACCCCGGAAGAGGCAGTGGCCCACCCAAACTGGTCCATGGGTGCGAAGATATCTGTTGATTCCTCCACCCTGATGAACAAGGGCCTTGAGGTCATTGAAGCGCGCTGGCTCTTTTCAGTTCCGCCTGAGAGGATAGATGTGGTTGTCCATCCTCAGTCCATAATCCATTCCATGGTAGAGT
>JALWNK010000065.1 GCA_026995935.1 Deltaproteobacteria bacterium | reverse complement strand
CTGCACATGTGGGACATCCGCAGCTCAGTGTCACCTGGAAAAGAAGTTGCGCTCCACCCTTTTCATCAAGCTGAATTTTACCTGAAAAAAAGTTGATTGGTTGGATACTTAGCTGAACCATTTAAAGGATTTTTAAGGCTACTTGACCTCATCCCAGTTCTTTCCGATTCCCACAGAAACCTTTAGCGGCACCCTGAGTCTCACCACCTCTTCCATTATCTGCCTTAAGATTGACGCAACCTGCTGGGCCTTTTCCTCCGGACACTCAACCACCAGCTCATCGTGGACCTGGAGAAGGAGCTTTGCATCAAGGTCTCCTTTTTCAAAACGCTGGTGTACCCTTAGCATTGCAAGCTTTATAATGTCTGCTGCACTTCCCTGTATGGGGGTATTAATGGCAGTTCGTTCTGCAAACTGCCTGATGTTACGACTCCTTGCCCGGATGTCCTTGATGTAGCGTCTTCTTCCAAGGATGGTATCCACAAAGCCCTGCCTTCTGCAAAGAGAGATTGTCTCCTCCATGTATCTCTTTACTCCAGGGTACTTTTCGAAGTAGGCATCTATGAATGCCTTTGCCTCCTTGCGGGAAATCCCAAGCTCCTTTGCAAGGCCATAGGCACTCATTCCGTAGATGATCCCAAAATTCACCGTCTTTGCCACTCGCCTCATCTCAGGGGTGACAAACTGCGGTTCCACCTTGAAAATAAGAGAGGCTGTCCGCTTGTGAATATCTCCGTCCCTTTTAAAGGCCTCAAGGAGATTCCTGTCCTGAGAGTAATGGGCAAGGACCCTTAGATCTATCTGGGAGTAGTCTGCAGCCACAAAGACGTTTCCTTCCCCTGCAATGAAAAGGGCCCGTATCTGCCTGCCTTCTTCAGTACGGATGGGTATGTTTTGTAGGTTTGGCTCACTTGATGAAAGCCTCCCGGTGGCCGTAACCGTTTGGTTGAATGAAGTGTGGATACGGCCGGTCTCCGGGTTGATCTCCTTTTTAAGCCCTTCAACATATGTGGATTTGAGCTTTGAAAGGTTCCTGTACTCAAGAAGCACCTCTGGAAGGGGGTGAATCTTTGCAAGGGACTTTAACACCTCCACATCCGTAGAGTAACCTGTCTTCTTCCTTGTCTTTTTAAGCTGGGGAAGGCCAAGTTTTTCAAAGAGTATCTCCGCAAGCTGCTTCGGGGAGTTTATGTTGAAGGTGCAGCCTGCAAGTTGGTAAATCCTTTCTTCAAGCCCCTTAAGCCTTGCGGCAAACTCTTCACCAAGCTGGTTGAGCCCTTCCCTGTCAACAAGGATGCCGTTCATCTCCATCCTGGCAAGCACCTTTATAAGCGGCACCTCCACCCTGGAGTAGAGCTCCCAAAGACCCTTCTCCCTCAGGGCCTCATGGAACTTTTCCTTTACAACTGCAGTGACGTGGACATCCTCACAGGCATACTCCATGGCCTTTTCAACAGGGACGCAAGAAAAATCCATGCCCTTTTCAAGGTCCCTGGTCACCTCCTTGTAGGAAATCATCTTGTGGCCAAGGACGTCCCTTGCAATTTCGTCCAGGTTGTGGCGCCTTTTGGTGGGGTCAAGAAGGTAGGAGGCAACCATGGTGTCCCCGCTTACATTTTCCACCCTCATGCCGTGACGCTCAAGGACAATGAGGTCATACTTTATATTCTGGCCAACCTTTTCCACCCTGGAATCGGATAAAACTGGCCCAAGCACTTCCTTCAGGGAAGAAAGGTCCATCTGCCCGGCCTCTTCCTTGTGACCAACAGGGATGTAGATTGCTTCCGGTGGGGAAAAACAAAGGCTTACTCCCACAAGCCTTGCCTCCATGGGATGCTGGCTGGTGGTCTCTGTGTCAATGACCAGGCATTCCTCGCCCCTCCTTTCTTCTATCCACTGACCGAGTTTTTTTTTATCGCGAATGAGGCTGTAGCCCTGGTTGCTTAACACCTTCCCACCAGAGACTAGGGGAATCAGGCTTTCAAAATCAAGCTCCTTGAAAAGCTCAAGAAGCCTCTTCTTATCTGGCCTTTTGCGCTTAATTGCCTGGATGGAAATCTCCTCGGGAATTCCGTCGTCCAGGCTTGCAAGCCTCTTCCACAAAGGGAGCATGTCCTTGTGTTCAAGGAGGCGTTCCTTGAGCTTTCCCTTCTTAAGACCATCAAGGTTTTTTATGAGATTTTCAATGGATCCATACTCTTTTATGAGCTTTAGCGCAGTCTTGGGCCCAACTCCGGGCACGCCTGGGATGTTGTCTGAGGTATCTCCTGAAAGGGCCTGAACGTCTGCGTACTGGTGAGGTTCAATGCCATACTCCTTCCTGAAGGACTCTAGGTCCGTGATCTTATCCTTCATTGGGTCCCAGAGGACAACGTTTTCAGAGACGAGCTGGCGCATGTCCTTGTCCCCTGTCACAAGAACCACCTGGTAGCCTTTTTCATGGCCAAACTTCCTTGCAACTGCTGCCATGATGTCATCTGCCTCGAAACCCTGGATCTCCATCTGGGCAATTCCAAGGGCGTCTATAATCTTGCGGACATAGGGCACCTGAAGTGAAAGATCGTCTGGCATGGGCGGGCGATTCGCCTTGTAGTCTTCGAAAAGCTCGTGTCTGAAGGTTGGCCCCTTTGCATCCCAGGCCACAAGGATGTACTCAGGGTCCTTCTCCCTCAGTATCTTTAGCATCATGTTGGTAATCACGTAGGCTGCCCTTGTTGGCAGCCCGCTTGAGCTGGTAAATTCCCTGTGGGTTGAGAAGTGGGCCCTGTAGAGGTAGGAGCTTCCATCCACCACGTAAATGGTCTTTGAGGCTGCATCCTTTTGGCCTGATAATGCAACATTTCCCGCCTTTTCCTGCTCCCTTTTCAAAGAGCCTCCATTTGACTTTTCCATGCTGGTTAAGTATCCTGCCCCGTTGGAAAAGTAAAGAGGGAGAGAGACAATGGCTACAGTAGTTGTGGTTGGAACCCAATGGGGTGACGAAGGAAAGGGAAAGATAGTTGACCTTCTTACCGAGCATGCAGACCTGATCGTTAGGTTTCAGGGAGGCAACAACGCCGGTCATACCCTTGTGGTGGACGGCGAAAAATACATATTCCACCTGATCCCCTCTGGCATACTTTACGAAGACAAAAAATGCGCCATTGGAAACGGAGTTGTCCTTGATCCTTCCGTTCTCATAGAGGAGCTGGAGGAGCTTTCAAAGAGGGGAAGAAGGGTAAGCCCGGAACGATTCAAGATAAGCTTCAACACCCACCTCATAATGCCCTACCACAAGGCCCTTGACCATGCCAGGGAAGCGGCAAAAAGCGAGGGCAAGAAGATAGGCACAACCGGAAGGGGAATCGGCCCCTGTTACGAGGACAAGATCGTAAGAAACGGTATAAAGGTTGGGGACCTCCTGGACCCTGAACTTTTCAGGGACAAGCTTGAGGCAAACGTAAAGGAGAAGAACTTTCTCCTCACCAAGCTCCTAGGTGCAGAACCCGTGGAAGTTGAACCCATCTTTAGTCAGTACATGGAGTTTGCAGAAAGGCTTGAGCCCTACATCGACAATGTCTCCCTGCTCATTGACCAGATCAGGGGTCAGGGCGGAAACATACTCTTTGAAGGCGCCCAGGGCACCCAGCTTGACATAGATCACGGCACCTACCCCTTTGTCACCTCCTCCAACACTGTGGCAGGAGGCGCGTGTTGCGGTGCAGGCATTGGCCCGAGCAACATCGACTACGTGGTTGGCATCTGCAAGGCCTACACCACAAGGGTTGGCGGAGGTCCCTTCCCCACGGAGCTTTTTGACGAAACAGGGGACCTCATCCAGAAAAAGGGTGCGGAATTTGGAGCAACCACTGGAAGGAGAAGGCGCTGCGGCTGGCTGGACGGCGTGGTGCTAAGTGACGCTGTAAGGCTGAACGGGCTGAACGGCATTGCCATTACCAAGCTTGATGTCATGAGCGGCATAGATCCCCTCAAAATATGCAAGGAGTACAAGGTCGATGGGGAGACCTTTGACTTTATGCCGTCAAATATAAGAAAGGTGGAGCGCATCGAGCCTGTTTACAGTGAGGTTCCAGGCTGGTCGGAAGACCTGACCAATGTAAGAAGCTTTGAGGAGCTGCCCAAAAGGGCCAGGGACTACATTCAAACCATAGAAGAGATGTCTAATACCCCTGTAATTATAGTATCGGTTGGCCCGGACAGGGACCAGACCATACTCCTTAAAAATCCCTTTGAGAAATGACCCTTTTGCCTAAAAGACCCCTGAAGGACTTTCCTCGCCTTAAGAGCAAGCCACCAGAAGCCCCATGGGCCAAACGTGCTTGGGGCGTATAAATTTTTTTAAAAAGAGCCAGTCAGCTTCTTAAACCAAACAGTTTTTCAGGGGTCATTTCAAGTGAACCTAAAAAAACTTCTCTGGCCACATGTCTCTGAAAAAGAGTGGAACAACTGGCAGTGGCAGCTTAAGAATCGCCTAAGCGGCACGGCCGGCCTCATGAGGCTGGGTGAGGCCCTGGGTACCGATGTCACAGGGCCGCTAAAAGCCATTAAAACCTACAAATGGGCGGCAACGCCCTACTACCTTAGCCTCATCAAGTCAAAAGATGTGCTCCATGACCCTGTTGGAAGACAGGTTATCCCATCCCCAAAAGAGACAGAGGCCCCCTCCCTCTCCCTGGCCTCATCTGACCCTTTGAGGGAGAAGGAATATAGCCCCATAAAGGGACTCATCCACAGGTACAGGGACAGGGTGGTGATCCTTGCAACAAGCCTTTGCGCAAGCTACTGCAGGCACTGTAACAGGAAGAGGCAATGGGCACAGCCCGAATGCATCACGGTTTCCCAAAAGGCCCTGGAAGAAATAAAGGGTTACCTTTCCTCAAAGCCTCATGTCAGGGAGGTGCTCGTTTCAGGTGGAGACCCGCTCCTTCTTCCCCTTGTAAAGCTGGAATTCATTCTTGAAGCTCTTCGCACCATTTCAACCATAAAGGTCATCCGGCTTGGAACCAGGGTGCCGGTTACTCTTCCAATGCGGGTAACGGATGAACTTTGCATGCTCCTAAAAAGGCACAGGCCCATTTGGATAAATACGCACTTCAACCACCCTGATGAAATCACCAAAGTGGCAAAGTCTGCCATTGAAAGAATGCAACTTGCCGGCATACCCGTCTCAAACCAGAGCGTTCTCCTTCAAGGCGTAAACGATGATTACGAGACCCTTCACCGCCTTTTTTGCAAGCTCCAAGAGATCATGATCCGCCCCTACTACCTTTTTCAGTGCGACATGGTAAAGGGTACAACGCACTTCTGGGTTCCCCTGGAAAGGGGCATTGAAATAATGGAGCGCATGTGGGCACACGTTGGCGGCATGTGCGTGCCAAACTTCGTGGTTGACCTTCCTGATGGGGGCGGAAAGGCTCGGCTTCTTCCCTCGCACCTTCTTGAATCAGACGGGGGAGAGGCGGTTTTCTCCACCTTTGAAAAACGTCTCATAAAAGTGCACCTTACCCATACCTATGCCCCCCAAGTTTAAAACTACGCACCTTTAGGTAAATTTTATTTTGATCTGTTTTTAAAGGCTGCGGTTTGAAAAAATACTAATAACATTTTATCCCCTTTTGCCGTGCAGAATTTAGGTGTATTAATTTTACCAGACAAAAGGAGGTATTTTTGATATGAAGAAACTTGCAATAATCTTTATGGCAGCAGTCACCATAGCCCTTCTTTTCTCAGCCAACAGCATGGCTGGAGAGGTGCTAAAGAGGATTGAGGCAAAAGGGACGCTTGTTGTTGGAACCACCGGGCACTATCCGCCCTTTACCGTAAAGGATACCAAGGGCAGGTTCATGGGGTTTGACATAGATCTAGCAACCATAATGGCCAAACAACTTGGTGTGAAACTCGACATCCGCCAGATGCCCATTGAAAAGCTCTTTACAGCCCTGGAGGAGGGAGAGATTGACCTAGCCCTTGCAGGCATAACCATAACGCCAAAGAGAAACACCAAGGTCATCTTCCTTGGACCCTACTATGTAACAGGCCAGTCCATCCTGGGTAAAAAGCCTATTGTGACCAGGGTCAAGGGGCCTGATGACATGAATCGTCCTGACTTCACCCTGGTTGTTGCCAAAAACACCACTAGTGAGCAGGTGGCAAAGGCCCTGGTACCAAAGGCACACATCATTCTGGCAGCCAACATGGAAGACGCCTTCAATATGGTGCTTTCAGGAAGGGCCAAGGCACTTTTTGCAGACGAGCCCTTTTGCGTGGTTGCCGCCTTCAGGAACAAGGACAAGGACCTGGCAGTGTCAGAACCCTTCACCTTTGAGCCCCTTGGTGTAGCCCTGCCAGAGACAGATCTTCTGTGGATGAACTGGGTGGATAATGTGCTTATGAAGCTGAACGCCGTGGGCGAGCTCAAAAAGCTCAAGGAGTACTGGTTTCACTCACCTGACTGGATGACCAGGCTGCCAAAGAAAGGCAGGTTCATGTAGCAAGCTTTACGGATGGGCGGCACCGCCTATTCTCGGTGCCGCTGTCTTTCAGGCCTTTTGTTCAAGCCTGATGAAAACGGGTATGGTGTTGACCTTGGAGTCAATTACCTGGGTGGAGCCGATCTGCCAGCCCTGGACTTCCCACTCTGGCTCAAGCCTTTTCCCTATCTCTTCAACAATGCCCTTTAAATTTATCACAGGGTGCCTTTCAAAAACCTGGGGAAGACCGTAGGTCAGGTTGCACGCCATACATTGACCTGGCCTTTCTGTGAGCACAAACTCTATTACCATGGTGTTGCTGTCCTTATTAAAGCCCGCTTTTCTAAGCCCTATGTCAAAGGCCCCGGCCTCTGCCCCGCCGTAAAGCGCCTCAAAAAATTCATTGTCACGGCCAGGCGGAAAAAGGCTGGCAAGAAAATCATCGGTAATTGCTGATTCAGGCATGATCACCTCCGTTGTGAAAATTTGTTCGAGAATTTATCATTGCATGTGGAGGCCTTGCAAGGAGAAAACTTACAGATGAATGCCCAAATAAACCAGGCTTGAAATATAGGCGGGTTTAAATTATAAAGAAGGCTCACGCAGGCGCCCGTAGCTCAGCTGGATAGAGCGCCGGACTACGAATCCGTAGGTCGCAGGTTCGAATCCTGCCGGGCGCGCCATGGATAACAAAAGGGGATGGGCCAAAGCCGCCATCCCCTTTTTTATTCTCTCAAATACTACCCACACGTACCAATTTGTTCTGTTGTTCTGAAAAGAAGGTTGCTACTCAGCTGCCTTTTGGATGATTTCTCCGCCTTTTTGGATGTCCTTGCCTACACCCCTGATGGTGTTACAGGCAGAAAGTGAAAGAGTCAAAGCCAAAAAGACAAGGAAAGCCAGTATTTTTTTAGACATGTCTATATCCTCCCCCGTTTCTTAAAATTTTTCTGGGCTCCATCAAATACCCGCAACTGCAAATATTATGCACAAACAAAATCTTATAATCCTTAAAGGCAGTTCATGGTGCCTTTATCATACCTGGGTTACTAGTTCCTTCGCATTTGATGATGGTAACCTTCATGGATTTTGCACTTTTCCCGTGATATTTCAAAAATCTCTTTTTTAAAAGACCGCTATTTGAAGCAAAAGCCCTGCAACATAATATGGCACAGGCAGTCCCCTTTCAAGGAAGGGACCTTTTGAACCGGGCACAGTATGTCCATATCTTTAAGAGCTGCCCCTAAAACCACGCTTTTGACCTGACATCATATAAAAAATCAGAGATTGAATTTTTCTTGTAAAATTCGTAAGTTCTAAATTACTTGTGGCAACTTAAATGTCCTCTTTTCCACTAAGAAAATTAATTTTCAAATAAATCTGAAGAAACTTTGAAATCTACGAGAAAGCTTTTAGTTTAATCGAGTCTCTTAAGTAGTGCTTACTAGATTAGTATTACTATAGTTAAAAATCTTAAAGGAGATGAATTCATGAAAGTTTTTAGAAGTGTTTTTTTGTTTCTCTGCGCAACTTTGTTGTTTTTATCAACTGCGCATGCTGCTAATAGTCCTTATAATGGCTGGTGGTACGATGCTGATCATCCAGGTTCTGGAATTTCAGTTGAAATTCACGGAAACAAGATGTTTGCTGCTATCTACACTTACAAGAAAGATGTTCCTATCGGAATCTGGTATACCTCTGTGTGTTCACCAACAGGTGAAGGCTGGAGCGGGGGACTTGTCTACTGGCAAAATGGTGCCCTTAGTACGGTGCCAGAAAACCCAGTTCCAACTAATGCTGGAGGATTTTACATTAAGTTTTATTCCAGCACTGAAGCAATTGTAGGCTTGGCTTTAAAAGGAGAAAAAGCTATTTCTTTTAATGTCAAGAAATTCATGCCAGATGTTGCTCCAGGATCACCTGATCCTAGAGGCCTTACTGGCTGGTGGTACGATCCTAATTACGAAGGATCGGGGTTTTTCTTAGAAGCTCAAGGAGGAACCCTCTTTGGAACCTGGTATGCGTATTACGCTGACGATGATAGCCAGAAAGTATATCCGGCTTGGCTTTCTTTTACGGGACGTTTTAATGAACAAGCCACTACACTAGATGCTCCATTAATAAGCTGGTCTGATGGATCAGTAATAGGACACCTTCCGTATTCAGCACCAGTAAGAAATGAAAATGAAACTCATATTATTTTAACTTTCAGACCAGATCAAAAAATAGATGTTTCGTTTCTAATAGGAAACAAGGAATATTCTAAGTGGCAGATAGAACGCTTTTCTTTTTAAATGTCTTCCCTAAAAAGGAGTCTCTTTCATTTCTCTTTTGAAAGAGTATGAAATATCTATCCCTCTGTGTCAATGTAAGTGAGACACCTACTTGTTGCTCAATTAGTGTAGGGCGGGTAGGAGATTTTCATGAAACAAGTAAAGAGAATTCACGACATTTCGGCCCAGGGGGCTTCTGGTGAGGATCTTTCAGCTGATCACCATCGGCCTGATCCCGAGGTTTTGGAGAAGAAGCCAGACGTAAATTCACTGCAGCATATAAGCTTCGGATTCTGGAGGAATTTGATTCTTGTAAGTGATTATCCAGTGCGCCTGCAGACATCTGAAAAATTCCAACAGTCTAAAAGATGGCAGAGTTTCTTCGGAATCAGTGGCCGGCTAACTTCGAAATCGATGGCCACCTTCCGTCAGAGCAATCACCCAAGAATTTTTGCTTCAACGGCGAACCCCAACCCTGTTATAAACCTCTTTCCTGTGCCCGCTCTTAAGGACAATAACGGCATTTTTGTCCACTCTGAAGATTATCCTGTAATCACCCACCCTCAATTTTCTGTAACCTGTAAGGCTTCTTTTAAGGGGCTGGCCATATTTTAAGGGCTCTTTCAAAAGCCGTTCTTCAATTGCCCTTTTAATGCGCTCTTTAATATTGGAGGGAATGGAAGGTAGGTCTTCTTTTCTAACATCGGGATGATAAAATATTCGGTATGCCACCCCTTCCCCTTAATCCCACACTTCATCATGCGCTAGAGAAGATTCTAAGGAAAAACTTTCATCGCGCTTTCTAGCCGCCTTGTCCCAGTAAATATCCTCATATATCTCCAAGGCCTCTTTTATTAGGTCACGGGCAAGAAGTGAGCGAGAAATTCCCTTTTTCCTTGAAATCTCGTCAAGGGCCTCAAAAATCTCCCTATCAAGTACAACATTCAATCTCGGATTCTTTGCAGGCATGTTTTCACCTCTTAAAAAAAGTGTACCACTTATGATGCACCTAGTCAATTCATTTAAAATTGTTGTTACGAGCAAATAAATTGTCCTCCATTTTAACACATAACTTGTCCGGATTTATATGGGAGTTTAGGAGGTATCCATATGAGCCGGGCACATATAATGGAGGAGATCAAACTTATGAGATTCGAG
>JALWNK010000064.1 GCA_026995935.1 Deltaproteobacteria bacterium | reverse complement strand
ACATACCCTTATGGACTATCCGTTTCCTGGTAACTGCCGCGAACTCGAACACATGGTGGAAAGGGCTGTGGCATTGAGTAGAAAAAACATGTTAACGGCAGAAGACCTGCCACCAGATCTTTGGCTGCTAAAAGAGCCGGAACAAAAGAAAAAGGACACCGCACCTCTTAAACAGCTTGAACTTGATTACATTATGGACGTATATAAGAAAACAGGATTCAACCAGAGCGAAACTGCCAGAATACTTGGAATCTCCAGAACCACCCTTTGGCGAAAACTGCGGCAGTTCAAAATCAAGTCAAAAAAGCATCATCCATCATAGACAATAAAAAAATGTTTTTGTTTCTATCCCTGGGTTTTGGCAGCGCGGCTTACTGCCTCCTTCAATTCATCCAGTCTGAAGGGTTTCACCATGAAATCGAATACGCCACTCTTAAAGGCCTCCTTGGCCGTCTCAGGTTTCGCATAGCCGGTAATGATGATTACCCTTGCCTTGGGATTTAGCTGCTTGGCCCTGCTTAATATCTCCATTCCGTCAAGCTCTTCCATCTTGAAATCCGTAACCACAATATCAAAGGGATTGTTTTCCATGAATTCCAATGCAGAAATGGGATTAGTAAATATCTCAACCTGGAAGCCCATTTTCGAAAAAACCTGTTTTAATCTCTTGCCAACTATAGGCTCATCATCAATAATAATTAACCGCAGCGGGTTATCAGACTTGTCTATCATTTGAAACTCCGGACATTAAGGTTTATGAACATGCAGAGCGAAACAGCCTGAAAAATTTCATTTACTGGACGAAGCCGAATCAAGATTGTTTCAAATTTTAACATGTTTTTGTTAAAATCCAACCAACTATTAAAATCTTAAAAAGATTCTCTTAAGTATGGCTCACTGGCATACCACGTCGTACTCACCTCTTAAGAAGGCGTCCAGGTATCTTTGAACAGTTTCGTCACTGTCCATATGCACGTCCAGTTGCCTGGTAAAACCTATAAGTCTTCCTAGAATTTCCAGTACACGTTCCATATCTTCCCTGGGCATGTTTGTCATCCGGGCAGTCACAACATCACCTTTCATCTTTACGTTAAGGTCGTAGGACATCAAAATTTCCCCAATAAGCCTTGCCCGCCTGGACCTCTTGGTGATATCCGTAGCCCCACCCAGGAATCGAAAGTAGATATGATTGTCTCTTGGTATGTCGCTACAGTAGGCATCCACTATATTAAAATGGTAACCAAACCGAAGGCTCAAATTCACGTACTCCCTGGTTACAATGGCTATGTTGTGACCTGAATATTGTCCGTCGATGGCATCTGTAGGGGCATTGATCATACTGGTAACCACATCCCTGAAACTGACCTCCATCACCTCCGTGTGCCACACCCCTGGAGTCATCATCCCATGTAAAAGCGCCTTGAATGGAATGGACACGATGTGCTTGAATTCGCAATGGTCCTCAGGGGCATCTTTGGAAATGCCGCCGCCCAGGTCAACGACCAAAATACCAGCAGGTATTGGCAGGTCCAACCTTTTGGTGATAAGCCCTTGAAGAAGCCTTTTTGGGTCCTTACCCAAGTCGATAAGCTCCTTGACAGCCTTTTCGTGGATAAATCGAAGAATATCATGATATGTTTCGCACTTCTCTATACGAAAATCCTCAATCAAGGGATCAACCAGATTCAAACGAGATACCTCACTTAGAAGTCTTCTTAGTAGACGGAAGTCACTGGATTCAAATACGTTCATCTGTTGACAACTTCTATAAACCAGAAGTTCCCCTACCTTGCCCTTGTAAATCTTCCTGTCCTCGGCATCCACTGTAACTTCCATGCCATCATGCACCTTAGACATTATGCCCTTGACATTGACAAGACAAGGAACACACAGTTCCCTGCATATGGTGGACATGTGGCTCACTGGTGTACCTACTTCTGTCACTATTGCTGAGACCTTTTTCATTACCTGAACGAACACGGACATGTCCCTTGGGCTTACCAGGACAGCCCCTTCAGGTACATCCTTGAGCTCCTGGATGTTTTTTACAATCTTGACAGGCCCGTAACCAATACCCTGTTGGGCAGTTCGGCCCTCCCCACTAGAGATTAGCTCGTATTTCTCCTCAAGGTTTAACAGCGAACGGTCTATTACCTCGTCTTTTTTTACAAGAAGCGCTCTGGATTGAAGTATCAGGACGTCATCGTCCTGGCCCACTGCCCATTCGATGTCTTGGGGATGTTTGAAGTAGTTTTCGAGTTTGATACCCATTTCCCCAAGCTCAATAAGTTGTTCGTCACTAAGACATGGCTTGTCTTGAAGGTCTTCGGGAATCTTCCTCTTTTCAAGGCCACCCTTAGGGCTAAGAAAGAGCCCTTCCTCTTTTTTGGACACCTTTTTATCAATGACCTTTACCCGATCCTTTTTAGAAAGCCTGAATGTGTCCGTGGGCATTTTCCCATCAACCACTGCCTCGCCCTGACCCCAGTTGGCCACAACAACCATTACATCAGATGCAGGGTCAAGAGGATCTGTTGTGTAAAGAACGCCGCTGCTTTTGCCATCCACCATTATCTGGCACAGTGCGGCAATAGACATCTGTCCCTCTCCTTCGAGAACAGCTCTCCTGTATTCGATTACATACCTGCCAAACAGGCTCGCAACAACTGTCTTATAGGCTGAAAATACCTTTTCAGGGGCTGGTTCAACATTGAGGACAGAATCAAACTGGCCTGCAAAGGAAAAATCCATGTCCTCTTCCTGGGCACTACTTCTAACAGCCAACCTGAGAGGCCCTTCTGTATTATTTTTCAACCGCCCTAAAGCCAGCCCAATGTCCTCTATAAGCTTTGGCGGTGGCTCAATTCTTGAAATGGCCTGCCTAACCTCTTTCCTAAGGGCCTCTATGTCCTCTGGACTTGCATGAGGGGAGGCCAAGAGTCCTTCAAGCCTATCAACCTTAGGATTGAGCCCATTGTAAGCAATTACGTCATGATAGGCCTTTGTGGTAATAACGAATCCATCAGGGACAGGGAGTTCAAGATCCCCTATAATCTTTGCAAGATGTAGGGCCTTGCCTCCAACAATTGTATACTCGGCCTTTGAAATCTCACGAAGAAGGATTACAGGAGGGCCCTGCCGATCTTCTCGACCCTGCAGTATCAACTGCAACCGGTCATGGATCCTATCGAAGACCTCATATAGTTCTGTGTATCTGTTGTCACAAAGTGCGTTTAGATTATGGATACACTTTAGGAGCGTCTCGGAAAGCTCCTCAAACGTGGTTTCAATATAATGCCTGTCGAAAAGATATTCCCCACTAAGTTTCTCACCCATATCCGCTATTAGCTCAAGGGCGGTCTGGTTACAATGTAGCACCTGTTTAAACCGCTCGAATTTTTCACGGATAGCTGATGCAGTCACCGGTGGAGTACCGACGATCACATTTTTTATTCTATGGACCAGATCTTGTACGAATTTCACTTATAAAATCCTCCAAAAAAAAACCCCTGCGTTCATTCTTACACAAATGCAGGGGTAAAAACAAGAATGGGAGGGTACTTGTTTTTTCTTTAATAACCCTTAATGGGCGCCACCGCCCTTAAAGACTATACCGACGCCGAAACCGGCAACAATGGCCACAATTATTGCTATTACACCGTAGAGGGCAGGTTTTTCAAAGGCCATGTGTGTAAGATGCTTGATAAGGCCTACCTTCTCAACCCGGATTTTCGTCTGGGCCCTCTCCACCACCTGGCCATTTTCCACGGCAAAGGCCTCTACAACGTATTCTCCTGGTGGGGCCTCAAATGGCCAGTCTATGTCCACGGAAAATGTGTGATTTTTTTGATCTATCTGCACCACTCCGTCTTCCTGATCGTAGAGCTCATCCTCTTCCATGAATTTGATAAACTCCACTATCCACTTGTCACGGTCGAAATCCTTCATTTTGGTCTTGATTTTGGCCTTTTCACTAAGGGCATCGTAGCCAATTGCCAGTTCCCTACAAATCTCTGGAGGCAGTATCTTGTGGATATCCTTTGTCGAATAGACGAGATAAACCTTTGGCACGTTTTCAAAGACGATGTTGCCAAGCTTCATCCAGAATATCCCGCCTGCCTTACCCTTGTACTTGAGATGTTCCGCTTCTGGCTTTGAGCTTATCTGAATTATCACATCGCTTGTAGTAAGACCTGTCCCTCTGACCTTTAGTTTTGTTCCGTGATAACCAAGGGTTATTGGAATCTTTCCAGGAGTTGCTTCCACGGTAAGGGCAGAGGCCTGAGCAAAGGAAAACAATAAAAGTACAATAACCACAGTGGCTGTTTTGAGTAACATTTGGATCCTTGTCATGATTAGTGTCCTCCTCCGTGTGCAAGTAGTAAGCTTGGCTCAAGCACCAGTCCGAGGATCATCTTGATGGTAACTCCTAGCACTATCATGGCCAGCAATATCTTTAACTGATCTCCATGAAGTTTCTTGCCAAGCTTAGTCCCAACCTGGGCCCCAATAGTTGAGCCAAGAAGAAGGAGAATGGCAAGAATGATATCAACAGTGTGGTTCTGGTAAGACTGGAGAAATGTCACCTCTACACATGTGAACATGATCTGGAAAAGGCTTGTTCCCACAACAACGTGCATGGGCATGCGAAGCAGATAGATCATGACGGGAACCATTAGAAAACCGCCGCCAACTCCCATGATGGCAGCCAGCACACCCACGAAAATTCCAAGACCAACAGGGAGCAAGGCAGAATGGGTAACACCAGACTTTTCAAAGTATATCTGAAAGGGAAGGGATGATATAAAATTCTTCTTTTTGGCCTTTGCCGTAGCCTTTTGTTTTTCCTTTCTCTCTGCCTCTAAGCGCTCCTCCTCACTCATGAGTGAGACAGCCTTTTGTTTTTTCATGGCATGCAGACTCTCAAAAAACATGAAGGTTCCCACCACACCAAGCATTATGACATAGGTCATTTTAATAAGGAAATCGGCGCCGCCTGTAGCCCTCAGGACTTTTATTACATGAACTCCAAGAGCGCCCCCAGCAAAACCGCCTACCAAAAGGAGCAGGCCCATTTTGAAGTCCACGTTCCCGAGCCTCCAGTGGGCAAGGGTGCCAGAGGCCGAGGCGGCAACTATCTGGTTTGCATCGGTGGCTGCCGCTACAGTAGGAGGAATACCTATCATCATGAGCAAAGGGGTCATCAAAAAACCTCCTCCCACACCAAAAAGGCCGGACAGCAGACCCACTAACAGGCCCAGGCCCACCACCAGCAATAGATTCACGCTCGTTAGCGCAATCGGTAAGTAAATGTACATATCAAAACCCTCCTATAAAAATAACTTTTGTTAAAGCCATTACTTCAGGCCGAGGCAATTTCAATGGGATAAAGTGTGCAATCCGCATTGATCTGTCTCAAGACCTTTTTGAAACATTCGTCACTCCATGGCCTGGCAAGGAATACGGTCAATTCGCCAAAATACCAGTTAGGATGGCTGCAGACCTTGTTGACTATCCTTGCCGACCATTCACGTTTCCTGTCGAAATCTTCGTCATTAATAGTTCCTGCAATGAGACACGATATTTTTTGGGACACCAGGAATTCCACCAGATTCTCGTCTGAAACAGTTTCTATCAGGTGGTAGGAGCTGCTTACCTTTTCCAAACCACAAAGACCGGATACAAGCTGGAGAAAGGAAGATGGTGAAAAATCGTTCCAACCCTTTTCGCCAGACTTATCCACCTTTAGGCCCAGACTGTCTGGCACAATGAGCAATGAAAAAAGTGTGGCATCCATCCTCTTTGCCAGCTTCACTGCGCAAAAACCTGCATAAAGATCAGAATTTCGTCCATCTGCCAAAAGCGCCACCCTTTTAGCCATCCGACTCAAACCATCCCAATAAATAAAAAATTTGCAACATACTAACAGAAAAAATTAACAAGCTCATTGCAGCAGCTCAAAAAGCATTCGCGATGCCACATTCTATAACAGGGTGAATTTTTTAAAGTTTTTAAGGAAAAGGGTCGAAAAGATATGTTTTTTGTGCCAAAAATTACGAAGAACTGTTTCAAAGAGTAACGCTTGCCATTCAACTATCTGAAAACATTAGCCTTTACAGGCTGTAACAGGTGTTTCTCTTCTGAACACATGGACCTGTTGAGGGGTTTGAAGATTTGTATTACGGCATGGTGTCAAATCAAAGTGCAAGAATTGACCAAGAAAAAAACAATAAAAAACCCGGGATGAACCCGGGATGTTGGTTAAAAAAGAGATAAAATATTTCTTGGTTTCAGGGCATCTTCACCAACCTAAAGCCAAGGGCAGAGTTACCCTTGAAAGGGAAGAATCCGTGACGATAGGCAGACCTGCAGGCATCTGGCAAGGCATCCCAGCCTCCACCTCTTTCAACCTTTAAGACGCCGCTTTCCGGACCTTGGGGATCCTTCTCTGGAGACTTGGAGTAATAATCAAAGGAATACCAGTCCTGGCACCACTCCCAGACGTTACCGTGCATATCGTATAGGCCCCAACGGTTCGGCTTCAATAGGCCTACATCGTGTGTCTGTGCATTTGAATTGTGGTAAAACCAGGCGTACAATGGAAGATCAGCCACCATATCGCCAAAGCAGTAGGAACCTGGCTCGCCAGCCCTGGCAGCATATTCCCATTCCGCCTCTGTTGGCAACCGGTATTTGTCTGTCTTTTCCATCTTGTTGAGCTTTTCTATAAACTTTTGCACATCGTGCCAGGACACATTTTCAACAGGGCGCCTTCTGCCCTTGAAACGGCTTGGATTAGCCCCCATGACTTTGACCCACTGTTCCTGTGTCACCTCATACTTCCCAATGTAAAAAGGCTTTGTGATAGTCACCTTATGCCTGGGAAGCTCGTCTATATCTGCATTTTCAAAGTGCCTGGTGGCCCCCATCATGAAAGACCCTGCAGGAATCAATAAGAACTCCATACCAATACTGTTTTTAAAGGTCTTAAATCCTGCACTCACCGTGACAGGACATAATATCACCAGAGTTAAAATCAACGCACCAAATATGTCTAAAAATCCTCTCCTCAATAAACAATACATCTTGAACCCTCCTTACTATTTAAAAGCACAGCTACTCTGACTCTTCCTCTGGGGAAACAAGCGCAATGGTCTTCTTAGCGCATTTGCCTAGTACAGCCCGCCCGACACTCCCCACGAGAACGTCCGTTATTGCGCTTCTTATGGTTCTGCCGAGAAAAATTATGTCTGCATTGGATTCCTCTGCATGGGAGGCAATTATTTCGGACGGATCCCCTGCCAGAGCCTTTTCAACAATCCTTTCAGGCCCAATGCCAGCCTGCTCCAGTTCCTTTCGAGCCGTTTTGAGAACACCTTCCGCCTCTTCAAGGGGGCTTGGCCAGGACTCTGATTCCGCCGCCTCGGCAATATCGGCAACATCCATGACGGTCAACAAGATGGCACGTGTATCTTTTACATAGCCCATAAAAACCCCAGCCTCTTTGACTGCGGCCAATGAACCAACTGAACCATCTATCGGTATAAGTATGTTCTTGAAGTCTACAGATCCTTCCTCAGGAAAGTCTGTACCTGGGATGTACACTGAGCAGGCACCCCTGCCATAAAGTATTCCGGAAGTGACGCTTCCAATAAAGGAACCCTTGACAGGATCCATGCACCTCCTCTGCATGACTACGGTTGAATAATTGTATTTCTTTACGAATTCCAATATTTTATCTGCTGGCTTTCCGTCCACTATCTCCATGTCAATGGGAGCCTTTGGCCTAAATTGAGCCACGAGTTCCTTGGCCCTGTTCATAACTGGTGCAATTTCCCTATTGATGAATTCCTCGCGAAGTCTCTTGAATGTTTCGCTCTCCAGGACAAGACCCGCCCTGATATCTATGTTTGTCATGTGAGTACTGAGATATCTCCCCCCCATTACGTGCAAAAGGGTAATTTCGGTGACCCTGTCTTCCAGCAATGCAGTAAGGGCGCCTGTCAGCCTGCAGGCGGCTGTAAAGGTGCCTTTTCTATCTATAGGAAGTAAAAACTTGGTAAGAGGTTCAGGTTTCTTGGTCATTTTCCCCTCTCTTTTGGTTTTTGATTAGTAAAATAACAAAAGCCAGACATTGGCAATGGCTACACTTATCAACATATATGGAAATGCCACCTTCATGAACCCGAAAAACTTCATGGGGTGGCCGGCAGACTCGGCGATTCCCAAAGTCACCACGTTGGCACTTGCCCCGATCATGGTTCCATTCCCGCCGAAACATGCCCCAAAGGCCAGGGCCCACCACAAAACTCCAGAATCGGCCCCTGGAATTACCTGGGTTAAATAGGCCACTATGGGAAGCATGGTGGCAGTAAAAGGAATGTTATCTACAAAGGCGCTCATGATGGCAGAAACCCACAGAATCAGGCAAATGGATGTAACAAGGCTACCGTGTGAAAGGTGCAGCACCCAATCCGCAATGAGGTCCAGCAGGCCCGTTTCTTCAACTGCCCCCACCAGGATGAATAGGAACATAAAGAAGAGAAGAGTGGTCCACTCTATGTCCTTTTCTATCAACTCCAAAAGATCAATCTTCTTGGTCAGGAGCGCGTAGGTAAAAAGAAGGGCCGCACCAAAAAGTGCTGCAATGCTCACCTCCATGTGCCAGTAACCGTGGGTGAGAAACATCGCAATCACAATACCCATGATAATTCCTCCCACGGTCAGAAGCTGGGAGTCAGTAATCTGGTATTCCTGGCGAAGCTTATCTATGAATGCCTGGATATCTGTAATCTTTGCCTTGCCATACTCACTGCTATAGGCAAATTTCGAATATACAAAGAGCACTATCATGGAGATGATACAGGCCGGAGCCAGGTTTACCACAAAATCCATAAAAGTCAGGCCTGCATAAGATCCAATCATTATATTAGGTGGGTCACCTATGAGCGTTGCCGTACCTCCAATATTAGATGCAAGTACCTCTGGAATGAGAAGAGCCAAGGGATTTATTCCAAGGGATAGGGCAATCTCAATGCTTACAGGTGTAAGCAACAGCATGGTTGTGACGTTATCGAGAAAGGCTGACGCTACAGCCGTAAAACTCATGAGAATAATAGAGAGGATTATTACGTTTCCCCTGGCAAGTTTGTAACACTGGTAGGCGGACCACTGAAAGACCCCGGTATGCTTTAAGATGCCTACAATTATCATCATTCCCATGAGCAGGAATATGACATTCATGTCTATGGCATGTATTGCACTTTCATAGGAAAGTATGTGGTACTCAGGGTTAATGGTGCCAAGTGTATAGCTTATCACGAGCATGGTTGCTGCACCCAGCATTGCGGCAAGGGTCCTGTGCAGAAGCTCAAAGGATATAAGTATGTATGCCAAGATAAAAATAACAGTGGCGATCCAGAAGGCAGGTCCTTGAGAACGTTTTATGGAAAATTCAATGTGGGCCAGATATCGCTTACCATCAAATCCAATTTTGGTGTTATCAAGCAGTATCTTTCCCTTTTCGTAACTTGGCTTGTATGCCTCTATCTCAATCTTTGAACCCTTAATGCTTCCCTCTGGCAGCTCAAGAACAGCCTGAAATGTGCCATCTGGTTCTGTTTTAAGCCCCCCTTCTCCGTGGGCGTGTTGTCCCTTTTCTGGCTTCGGCTCAAGAATCTTGCCATTTAGATAGACCTTTAGGACAACATCATCCACCCCTGTGCTATGAGGATTCACTATCTTTCCTGAAATTGCCAGGGTTTCCCCTGAAAATTCCTCTTGATGTCCCTTTTCCAGGCCACCATGTGACCCGTGTTCCTGGGCCATAGAAATGGCAGGGCACACGGCAACCATCACGGCAAGAAACAGCAAAGCCGCCAGACCAGCAAACATCCTGCCTGGACCTCTTAAGAAGGGGAGCAGGCAGGGGAAAGACCTTTTCTTGTTCATCTTGTCCCCCTTAACCTGAGATTCCATAATAGACATATAGCATGGCCATCATGACCACAAGATAAATCACCGTCATGCCTGTTCCCGCCCGCACATAATCAATGGTGCGGTATCCGCCTGGCCTCATAATAAGCGCGTTCACTTGGTGAGTTGGAAGAACGAAGGTATTTGAGGCTGCAATTCCAACTACCAAAGCGGCCATTCTCGGATCGGCACCTGCCTGAAGGGCCATATTCATGGACAGAGGAACAAGCAAAACCGTGGCACCAACATTAGAAGCTACCAAAGTGAAAAACGATGTAAGTAACGCAACTATTAAAAGCA
>JALWNK010000063.1 GCA_026995935.1 Deltaproteobacteria bacterium | reverse complement strand
CAGCCCTTCTGGGCCAATACCCTGGTTATGGCTGCCGTCAAAGTCGTCTTACCATGGTCTATGTGACCTATAGTCCCCACGTTTACATGCGGCTTCTTGCGCTCAAATTTCTGCTTGCTCATGACCTTTATCCTCCAAAAATTCTTCTCTAATCCTTAATGCCTTACCAGCGGTAATGGGCAAAGGCCTTGTTTGCCTCGGCCATCCTGTGGGTATCCTCCCTCTTCTTGAAGGCTCCACCCCTCTTGTTAAAGGCGTCTACGAACTCGCCAGCAAGACGCTGGGCCATGCTACGCTCGCCCCTGGACTTTGCATAACCTACCAGCCACCTGATGGCCAGGGCACGGCGTCTCTCTGGCCTAACCTCAACAGGAACCTGGTATGTAGCTCCGCCAACCCTGCGTGAACGCACCTCCACAATGGGCTTGACGTTTTCCATGGCCTGTTCGAAGACCTTTATGGGATTTTCCTTGGTACGAGATTCAACAATATCCATGGCCTCATAAAAAATACGCCTGGCCAGGTTCTTCTTACCCTTTACCATGAGCCCGTTAATGAATTTGGATACCAGAACGCTTTTGTATTTTGGATCCGGCTGAATTTTCCTTTTGGGTACTTCTCTTCTGCGTGGCATAGTCTCTACCTAACCTCTGCTACTTGGGTTTCTTTGTCCCGTATTTGGACCTGGCCTTTCTACGGTCCTCAACACCCAGAGCATCCAGCGTGCCCCTTATAATATGGTAACGTACACCTGGCAAATCTTTTACACGCCCTCCCCTTATAAGCACAACGGAGTGCTCCTGCAAATTATGCCCTATGCCCGGTATATAGGAGGTGACCTCTATACCGTTTGTGAGCCTTACACGCGCAACCTTCCTGAGGGCCGAATTGGGTTTTTTGGGTGTGGTAGTATAAACGCGGGTACAAACTCCACGTTTTTGCGGACAGGACTCAAGGGCTGGCGCCTTGGTCTTTTTCTTTATCTTCTTCCTGCCCTTACGGACCAACTGATTGATTGTAGGCATACGTCTTCAAACTCCTAAAAATTTTTATTGCCTTATAAAAAACGCAAAAAAAGCCTTGACCACATCTATTTTCCTAATGGATGTCTCGATGTGGGGCTCAAAGGTAAGGTTCGCTCTTATTAATTGCTAAGTTTTGTATTGTCAAGACCTAAAAAGCCATTTATATGCTGGATGCGACGCTTCACACAAAATCCTGTCTGTAAAGAGTGTATTCTGCCATGAAACAAAACTATTTTTTGGGAATTGATGTTGGAAACACCCATACAGTGATAGGGCTTTTTGACCGCAAATCCATATTGAAGACCTGGAGGATATCAACCCGCCCCCAGGCTACCTGCCATGAACTTGCCCCTGCCCTGTCCTTCTGGCTGAAGGAGGTCCGCTTAGATTTTGGCCATATAAAAAGGATGATTCTCTCCAGTGTAGTGCCACCGGCAAACGATTCATGGAGCCGTCTTGCAGAAAATTACTTTGGCCTTACCATCCTGGATGCCCACAAGGTAGCGCAAAAAATAATCAAGATAAACTACCCCAGGCCCCATGAAATAGGAACGGACAGGCTTGTTAACTCAATTGGGGCATATAGCAAATTCAAACAGGCCTGTATAGTAGCGGACTTTGGTACAGCTACAACCTTTGACTGCATCTCAGAAGAGGGCGAATACCTAGGGGGCGCCATAGCTCCTGGAATAATCCTGTCTTTGAAGGCGCTTTTTTCTGGCACATCCAAACTACCTCTGGTTGCGCTGGGATCAGATATTGAAAGTGCCCTTGGCAAAAATACAGAAGAGGCCATCAGGGCGGGCATCCTTTATGGCTTTTCAGGACTAACAGACAGAATCATATCAAAGCTTTTAATGGAGTACCCCAAAAGGCCCTTAACTGTCGCCACTGGTGGGCTTTCGGAACTGATCTTTAAATTTACAGAAAAAATCGACTGCCTGGCGCCTGATCTCACCATGGAAGGGCTGAGAACCTGCCTTGAAAAACTGCCGGCCTAGAGATGCCACTCGATTTCATTCTGATAAAAGTGAGTTTATTCTACTTAGCACCTTAAAGATTATTGCTTCCCTTTCGATGCGAAAAGCAAGGTAGTCAAGATTTGCCAATAGTCCGTCAATTTCACCGGTAATACAGTAATCAGAACCTGGTATCAAGACAGTTACCTGATGACAGCCCTGTGTCACGAGTTGGGTCAGGAGTTTTTTCTGCCTACTTATTGCTTTGGTAACGTCTGCTCCAGCAAGGACAAGAAAAAGGACCCATAAACCATTATATAAAAGGGGTATATTGGCCGAACGCTCCTCTAAAATCCACTCAGAAAGCCCCTTTATCCCATGCCTAAAATACTCTTCAGATAAGGATTCCGAAAGTTTCCGGGCCCTTTTAACAAAAGCAGGACTACAAAATGGAATATGGGAGAACTGCTCACCTTGGGGGCAAAAGTCGTGAACCTCACCCTCTGGGTTTATTACAGGGAAATTACGGCAGGAGACCGGCCTTTCATGGTATATTGCGCAGACCTTATCCTTTGTGTAGGCCAAACAACCCTCTATTTCTGCCGGAATAATCCATTCCATATCAAAGGATACAAACCCGGAACAACCTTCTTCCTCACCAAGTAGAGCAAATGCCCCCAAGAGAAAAGTCCGGAATAATACCTGGGCCTTTTCACCCATGTAAGGCATATGCTTGACATGCCTACAGCATGGCTCATGACATTCAAGGCAAATATCCTTTAGACGATAAGTAGAAAGAGACATTATCCTATTTTAACCTTAAAATTATTAGGATTTGAAATGAATCAAGATCAAAGAAGGCATGAACGATTCAATGTAAGGCTTGAGGGGACCTTTAGTTCAGGCTCCTTTGTATGCTCAAACGCCATAATCAACATAAGCCTTGGTGGACTGTGCATGGAATGCGGCAAGCCCTTTGAAAAGGGCCAGGAGTTGAAGATAATATTGCCCACGAAACCACCAGTAAAGGTCAGCGGACGAATAGCATGGTGCAAAAGGCAAGGCATTTCATACCAATTGGGCATCAAGTTCCAAGACATCCGCCAGGAACAGAAACGGGCCATCACAGAATTGGTGAGCGGTTTTTTTTGGCAAAGAGGAGCACGCAAATACCTCTAAAGCCTTCTGGGATTAAGGCTAAGCCGCAAATAACCATCCTCCCTTACCTCTGCAAGGAGCTTCTTTGCCCGGCGAGAGATTTCCAGCATATGCTTGGAGCCCTCGGATTTGCCATCCCAAAACAAGATTATACAGTCTGCCGCCTTTAAAAGAACCTCATTTCTCATCATGGTGGCCTTAAGCCCATGTTTTTCCCACTCAGAGGGAATTATCTTGTATTCAAGGCCGTGTTCCTGGGCATATTGTTCTCCTAACCTGTCTGCCCCTGGCGCGTTACCAGAAAGGACCACATCCCCTGGTACCAAAAGACAATCAAGAACAGACCTTACAAGCTCGTAGGATTCTATACTCCTGGATCCGCCTACTGCAATTTTGGCCATTTATGTTCTCCTTTTAAAACATGCAGGCTTTAAAGGTTTATCAAGCCTGATATAAAAATTACTAATCTTCTACCAGATATATTCACAATTTCAATTGTAGCGGGCCCTTTTGATTATTAGGGCAACATTTACAGCTTGTTGACCGTGGGAAAATGAATGCTATGTTTTAGCGTAACTTAAATGTGCAATTTCTGAATGGGATTAAACATGACTTTAGATAACCTCAAAACAGGCCAAAAGGCCCTTGTCATAAGGATAAACGCCACTGGCCCCTTTAAGAAAAGACTTTTAGAGATGGGTTTTGTGGCCGGCGCAGAAGTAGAGGTGATTAAATACGCGCCTTTAAAAGATCCGGTGGAATATCTTGTGAAGGGTTACCACGTAAGCCTGAGACATGAAGAGGCCTCCACAATCGAAGTGGAACCTCTTTCTTAGGTGGGGAAGGTGATCTCTAGTCCACCTCGTCAACCGTGTCTTTTATTATCTCCTTGACGTTTTCTATGGTATAGAGGATGTCGTGCACCGTGGTTGCAGGATGTTCCTCACAAAAGGCGTCTATGGTCTCCAACAGTTTATCAGTTAGTATCTCGAATTCATCTATTGTAAGGGTTGTGGCAGGCTCTGAGGTTATTAGCTTATCCAGGTCTATTCCATGGTATAAAAGCAGTTCCTCTTTTATCTTCTCGAGCCTTCTTGGCCTCTTCTTTGAAGCCCCACTTATCTTTCTAAAAGGAAGAAGCTTTCCCATTTATTTCTATCATCTCCTGATCCTTCAATAACTGGCCACTATCATTTTACAACAGCCAATTCCAATAAGGCAAGGAAAGAAAGTTAAATGCCATCAAAATTTGCCCTGTGGGTATTACCCTTGTAAAGCCTTCCTTCCTGAATGTTCATGAACCAGGAGGCAATGTAGGCCTTTGTGACAGGAGGCGGCAGGCGCTTCAACATGGACGGCCAGGAGTAAAACTCCCTGTAAAGCCTCAGTACGTTTTGTTCAAGCTCCTTTGGGGAATAATTTTTGGGGTATATTTCAGCTATTATTCCAGGCCAGCGCCCCATGTTATGGGGATCAATAAGTCTTCCCTCCTTGAGGTACCTGTCATAGATCTTGGTTCCCTTATGGGGCGAAAAGACATTAAAAAAGGCCACGTGCACCTTGTTTTTAATGAGAAAATCAAGGGTCGCGTCAAAGTCCTCCAACCTGTCAGTATCCCATCCAAATATAAGGTTAAAAGAAAAGCTTATTCCAAGTTTTCTCAATATCCTTACCACCTCTTCAAGGCGATCGGCAGGGGTGGTCTTCTTGTTCATATTTTTGAGGGTATCTTTTTTTATGCTTTCAACACCCATATTTATGTGTAAGAGCCCGCTTGTCTTGGCAAGTTCCATGAACTCTTTGTCAAGGCACCTGAAGGTATTCCACAGGGTTGACCAGCGAATCTTAAGGGGAATGAGCCTTTCCATGAGTTCCATGGTGCGGGACCTGTTTCCGGCAAAGGTGGAGTCTGCAAAGAAAATCTGTTTGGAGCCGGTGTGCTTTATCTCCTCAATGACCTCATCCACAGGACGCATGCGGTATTTCTCACCAAGGTGGTACCTTTCTGCGCAAAACTCGCACCTGTACGGACAGCCCCTCGTGGTCTGAACAGAGTAAGTGGGAAACCTTGGAAAGATCTTTGGACTCAAGAGATCGTACCTGGGAAATGGTAGGCCCTTTAGATGATAAGGCTCCCGGGCCTTGTATATTTTTTGGCCAAGCCCGCCCCCTTCCAGTTCCCTTATGATCTTAGGGACCTGGGTCTCACCCTCACCAACTACTATGGCATCTGCATGCTCCAACACCTCTTCTCCGTAAAATGTGCAGTGGGGCCCGCCAATTATCACTGGAATTCCCCTATTCCTGAACCTGTCTGCTATCTCATAGGCCCTGAAGGAGGTGAGAATGGTGGAGGTGATGAGTACGCAGTCGAAGTCCTGTTTAAAATCAGGCTCCTCAATCTGCTCATCAACCAGGGTGATTCTGTGACCTTCTGGAACCAGGGCTGCAAGATAGGGAAGCGTAAGGGGAATCAGGGCCCTGGCCTTTGACTTGTATAGCTTCTTGCTATAAGGGCGTTCAAAATGTGTAGGCTGAACTATCAAGATTTTCATACCAAAAAATATTGTACAGACATGGGTCAAAGTAAAGATTTCAATTTTTTCCTTTTATTCCCAGGTAACTCTGCTTAAACTTCGGCCATGAATCGGTCAGGGAAAAGAATAAGGCAAAGGCTTAACACTACCTTCTGGGTCCTTCTGGCCATTTTTCTACTTGTTCTGCTATTGAAAGAAACCCATTTCAATCTCCCCTTTCTGTGGTCGCGCGTCTTTTTTCCACTTTTGAGACTCATGGCCGTTATGGCTGGCACCCTTTTTCTCACGGCAGTTATCGAGGCCAAGGGCTGGTCAAGGATGGTTGCAGCCATATCCCGGCCTCTAATACGTCTTGGCAATCTAAGTGACTGGAGTGCCACTGCCTTTACAACCGCCTTTCTTTCCGGCATCGCAGCAAATACCATGCTTTGGAACTCATACAAGGAAGGCAAGATCTCCAAGAAAGAGATGTTCCTTTCGGCCTTGTTAAATGTTGGGCTTCCCTCGTACTTTCTGCACCTTCCTGTGACATTCGCCATTATTGTGCCCCTTGCCCGGGAAGCTGGAATCCTCTATATGGCCATCACCTTTATGGCAGCTGTTATAAGGACCATCCTCATAATTTTGGCTGGAAGGCTTATTCTCAAAAATGGCAAGGACAAGCCCCAAGGGCTTGAGGACTTTGGGGGAAAAGAAGGGCAAAAACAGGGCATAATGCCACTTTTCAAGAAATACGTAACAAAAAGGCTCTTTTCCATTGCACTCTACACTGTCCCAATCTACATGCTGGTGGTACTTTTGAGGCTTCACGGATTCTTTGATATGCTTCAGCATGCAACTGCCAATATTTTAAAGACCAATGCCATCCCAGTTGAGGGCATTTCAGTGGTGGTTTTCAGCATAGTCACTGAATTTTCAGCAGGGGCCGCAGCTGCAGGGGCCATGCTTCAGGAAGGGGTATTAACTGTAAAAGAAACGGTTATCGCCCTGGTTCTCGGGAACATAATCGCAACGCCCATCAGGGCCTTAAGACACCAGCTTCCAAGGTATCTTGGCATATACACCCCTGGAACCGGCCTTGCCCTGCTTTTAGTGGGTCAGTCCCTGAGGATAGTAAGTGTGGTAATGGCAACCGGGATATTCTTGCTCATCTACAGATAATATCAAGGAGAATCGCATGACCTTTATGATAAAAAGCCTCCTTTTAATACCCTTCATGTTTATGACATGGCATTTGCTTGAGCCGGCGTGCCAGGCAAGCGACAGCGTCCCTGAGATACTTGTCCATGCCACAGTTGACACTGTCAAATCAAAGGTCAAAGGAGAGGTCCAAGCCCCTTTTTCCGTGTTGAGGTCAGGAAAGCTAAAGACCGGTTCTGCCAGGATCATCAAGCTTGAGACACAAAATGGCGCGGATATCCCCTTTGCCAAAACCGGTGATACTCTTACGGTTAAAGGAAGTATCACCCCTGCAACCAGGGTAAGGATATTCTTTGAAACCAGGGTTTCTGGAAAGTCTCCTGTTCGGGGAAGAAATCTTATCTCAAAAGATTATGTACTGTTGATGGACTCTTGGTGTCCGATACTTGACAGGCCTGCCACATACAGGCTCACCTTGACCATTAGTAGCAAGCTTACACCCGTTTCAGAGTCTGATGAGGTCGTTGAAAGGCACCAAGGGAAAACCAAAGAGGTTACATTTATTTTTGATCACGTGAGAGAGTCAATAACAGTGGCAGCAGGAAGGTTCAGTGTTACGGAGGCAAGAAAAAATGGCGTAAGGCTTTTCGTCTATACGCTTAAAAAGAGGCCAAAACTTTCAAAAAAGATACTTGATGCCTTGAAAGAGGGACTTGTCACCTATGAAAGGCTTCTTTCTCCCTATCCCTTTAAGCGCTTTCAGGTAGTTGAAAACCCTGCACCAACAGGTGTTACGGTTCCAACCATAACCCTCATTGGTTCCCAGATAATCGATAAACCCTTTGTGCTCAATACCTCCCTGATCCACGAATTTGTACATTCCTGGTTCGGGAATTCGGTTCTGGTTGCAGAAAAAGGGGGTAACTGGTGCGAAGGCCTTACCACATACATGGCAGACTACCTCATGGAGGAAAAACAGGGAAAAGGCGCCCTCTACCGTCACAACATCCTCTCCGATTACAAAAGCTACGTGCATGATTCCACAAATTCCTTGGCCCTCTCCAGGTTCAGGTCGAGATATGACCGGATCTCCAAGGCCGTCGGCTATGGAAAGGGAGCCATGGTTTTCCACATGCTAAGAAGGATGGTGGGTGATGAGGCCTTTTTCTCTGAAATCTCCCGTTTCTCCAAAGACTTCCGCTTTAAGACCGCTTCCTGGAAGGATATTGAGCAACTTTTTTCATCCCGATACTCCGCACACAGGCTTCATGCTTTTTTTGACCAGTGGCTAAACCGCACCGATGTGCCTGTGATAAGTATAAAGGGCTGCTGGGAGGAAAAAAATGAAGACGGTACCTTTAACCTGATACTTGATATCTCCCAGGAAAACGAAAAGCCATATGAGCTTGATATTCCTGTACGCATACTTACGGAGAAGGGCACGGAAAATTTTGTCATACGAATGTGCACGGCACAGATAGAGGTAAGACTTGAGACTAAACATCAACCGAGACTGGTGATTCTTGACCACGCTTTTGACCTTATGAGGGACCTTTCCCAGGGCGAGTTTCCCCCTTCCCTCTCAAGACTTCTTGGGGCAGAAAAAAGGCTCATGGTGCTTCCAGAAAAAAAAGAGCTATTGATCTATAAGCCTGCCATCTCTTTTTTCAGGGCAAGGGGCTTTAGACCCATAGAAAGGAAGACCCTGAAACATGGTATGCTCAAGGAAGGGGCCTTCCTGGTCCTCGGCTCTGTAACCGGGAGGCTTGAGTCCTTCTGTCCAGAAATTGAAGAAAGGGTTGAGGGTGTAACAATAAGGCTGGGACTAAATCCCTTGAACAAAAATCATGTTGTTGCCCTCCTCAAGGCCTCTTCAGCAAAGGAGTTACAGCAGGCAATCCACAAAATACCCCATTACGGAAGGTTTTCCCTTTTGAGATTCAAGTCAGGTGTATTGAAAGCCAAAAAGGCTGCTGATTTTGAAAGAGGCATTGACCAAAGGGTGACACTTGGGCTTTCTGGAATCTTTTCCCAAAATATAAAATCAATACACGGTATAACAAAAGGACTTGAAGGCCATCGGGTCGTCTACCTAGGCGAAAAACATGACCAGGAAGGCATACACCAGGCCCAGCTCAGGATAATCAAGGAACTTTCAAGTAAGGAAAGGCTGGCAGTGGGCATGGAGATGTTTCAGAGGCCCTTTCAGGGGGTTATTGACAGCTACCTTAAAGGAAAAATCAGTGAAAAGGAATTCTTGAGGAAAAGCGAATACTTCAAAAGGTGGGCATTTAACTACCACTTTTACAGGCCAATTGTAGAATACTGCAAGGAAAACGCCATTCCCATAGTGGCACTTAACCTTCCGACCGAAATATCAAAAAAGATTGCCAGAAAGGGCATTTCATCCCTGAACCAAGAGGAACGAAAGGCACTGCCAGTCGAACTTGATTTCACCAATGATTTGTACAAGAGATATCTGAAAAAGGTTTATGCAAATCACAACTCTGGCGAACTTGACGACTTTGAGAATTTTTTCCAGGCCCAAATCGCATGGGACGAGACCATGGCGCAGACCATAACAAATTACTTGAAAAGACACCCTGAGCACAACATGGTGGTATTGGTGGGTGGAGGACACGTTGAATATGGCTATGGGATACCTTCCAGGGTGAAAAAGAGACTCCCAGAAATAACCCAGGTTAAGGCCCTTTTTAACAACGATCCAGATGACCCTGCCAGAGCCGACCTTTTCCTCCATGCACCTCAAGTGGAAGCGCCCTTTACGCCAAAGCTTGGCGTGCTACTTTCAGGTGAAAACCGGCTCACCGTGGAGGCTGTCGTGCCTGGAAGCCCTGCGTCCAGGGCAGGTATAAAAAAGGGAGATATAATAACGCAAGTAGGTGGTAAGACCGTAAAGGATATATATGATCTCAAGCTTGAACTTTTCTTCATGAAAAAGGGAGAAAGGGTGACCTTGGGAATAAAGAGAAGGAATAAAAAAGGTGGCTTCAAAAACCTGGAACTTGTCACTGGAGAACTTGTCCCATTTAGCTGGCGCAGAGCCGGTATGGGATTTCATTCCTCAAAATAGCCACCAGGAGAGGCTTTAAGTATATGCATGCTGTAACAACAGCCATCAGCGCAAACCTCATTGTATGTACGCTAAAGTTCATAGTGGGAATCATGGGCGGCAGCGCATCCATGCTTGCAGAGGCCATCCATTCGGCTGCAGACACGGCCAACCAGGCCCTGCTACTTATTGGGCTTAAACGAAGCCGTATAGGACCTTCCAAGGAGTATCCATTTGGCCGTGGACAGGAGCGCTTTGTATGGGGCCTCATCTCTGCATGCGGCATCTTCTTCGTGGGAGCGGGAGTGACGGTCTACCACGGTATAATAAGCCTGCTCCACCACCACGACCCAGAAATAAATAAGTGGACCTTCTGGGTCCTTGCAGTCTCCTTCATAGCAGAGGGCTATTCATTCTTTGTGGCCCTGCGCCAGCACAGAGAGGGCGACACCGCGAATCTGGCAGTGCTCCTTGAGGATGGGGCGGCCCTTTTAAGCCTTGTACTTGCAGCCCTGGCTATAGTACTGACCAAGATTACAGGGCAAACTTACTGGGACTCAACAGGCTCCATAATAGTTGGAATAATATTGGCAGTTATTGCCATAATTCTTATCAAGGAGAACCTGGAATATCTGATAGAAAAGGCCTCACCTGAAGAGCTCCAGGAAGAGGTGCGCAGGCAGATCGAGGCCTTTCCCCTGGTTGAGGACATAAAGGACATACGCATGATAGTAATTACCCCCGAGGCCCATTACGTACGTGCAGAGGTGGAGCTCAACGGTTACCTTCTAATCAAGGAAATGGAGGACAGCCTCAGGGAAGACTTTGACGAGATAAGGGACTTTGGCGATTTCTTGCAGTTCTGTGCGGCCTTTGCCAACAGGGTAACAAGGACAGTGGGTGCAAAGATAGATGAAATGGAAGAACAGCTAATGAAAAAAATCACTTATCTAAAACATGTTGACATAAAGCCTTCTTAATGAAATAAAATTACGTGAATCCTATTCATTTGCTCTTGAAGCGGGAAAAAGACCTGGCGTTGTATTTTAAAGGGGACAAATCATGGCAAAAATTATAGTACTTGATGACGTTAAAGATGCAGGCATTCTCATAAAAAAGATTCTGGAAAAAAAGGGACACGAGGTGATCCCTTTTACAGAAGAAGAAGAGGCCATTGATTATGTAAAGAACAACAAGGTCGACCTGGCAATCCTTGATATCAAACTCAAAAAGATGACAGGAGTGGAAGTCCTGGAAGAACTGAAGAAAATAGACCCCGAAATAAAGGCCATGATGCTTACAGGTTACCCCACCATAGACACCGCCAGGCAGACCCTGGCCCTTGGAGCCAGGGAGTACTGTGTAAAACCTATTGACAAGAAGGAACTCGAAACCAAGGTTGAATCGGTGCTCAACTCTTAGTCACAAGGCCTTCTTCCACTGTCACCACAGTGTGTACGTTACCCCTTGGGTGAAAATCTCCAACAACTTTCAAGGACTTGGGGTTAATGGCCTCTGATAGGTCACCAAAGATCCTGTTTGTGGCCTCTTCGTGGGATATATGCCTGTCACGAAAACTGTTCAAATATAGCTTCAGGGATTTAAGCTCAACTATATAGTCTCCTGGTACATAGCTTATTCTTATTGTCGCAAAATCAGGATACCCCGACCTTGGACAAAGACAGGTGAACTCCGGAAAGGAAATCTCAATGAGATAATCCCTCTCAGGAGATGGATTGGGCCACGGTTCAAGCCGGGCCTCCCTGATAGCCTTTTCACCGTACTTTTTTTTATCGATTTCTTTTGTCATTGGCCTTTCTCAATGGTTAATAGTGTTACGGGACAATAAAATTCCCGTGAGTTTTTATACTTTGATGTTTAAGAGGCTAAGTTTATACATAAAATCCGCTGTGATAGTCGTCTTAAAAAAACCATGAGCCTGTAAGGCCGTAAAAATATAACCAATTCAGCCCTGGAGATCCAAATGTCAATCTGTAAAGAACAAATAAATAGACTCTTTGCCATTTTCGCCGTAACCACCATTTTTCTTTCTGGCTTTTTGTTGTGCCAAAGGGCACTTGGATCAAAAATCGACCCAAACCTGCTTAAGTGGGACCCTGCCTATTACAAAAAACTCCTTGAAAGCTTAGACAGTTCTAATGCAACAAGCGACGAGATCCTCCTACAGAAAACCCTACTTCAGAGACTTATCTATTTTTCTTCTTCCAAACCGAAAACCAAAATAGACGTCCCCGAGCCAACAAATCAAAACGAGTATCTGGATCTTTTTTCAAAGTTTCTTTCCTGGGCAGAAGATAAGGCGGAACTAGTAAAAAAGATAGAGGAATCAAAGGACAATCTGGAGATGCTTAAAAACCAGATAGACCTCTTGCCAAACACATCCCCAAGGCTTTTGACACTGGAGCTGCAGTACGCCTTTTACAAAAAGAGCCTGGAATTCTTTCAGGAACGCCTTGCTTCACTCTCTCAGGCCATTAAACAGACTCCTAAACTCATGGTCAAGGCCCTTCCCCATCTCTCCCTGGATCTTTCCAAGACCAGGAAGATGCTTGACCAAAACAGCGCCTCTTTAGACCAAATTGAAGCCAAGATCAGGGCTGCCCGTATAGAGCTGGAAAGGCTCAACCTTCTTCAGAGAAATGACAAGGCAGCCAAACTTGGAAAAGTAATTGAAGCCATGGAGGCTCAGAAACAAAAACTTCTCACAGACCGATTGGGAATCCTTTTTCTCAAGTTCAGTTTCGAGCTTAAAAACAAGAATAAGAGCGCCTTTGACACGGGTAGCCAGATTATGGAACTTGCCAAGGCCCTTAACGGAGAGCCTGAGTTAAGCAGCGAAATAGCCCAGCTCCTTAATACCATGGAGACCTTGGTCTTTGGCATGGCACGTACATTTCACCTCCAGGCACTACAGGAGATCAAACTCCTTATGACCAAGTTTTTTAAGACAATAAACGAGCCCATATTTTCCATAGACGGGACGCCAATTAGCATTATGAAGCTCTTCATGGCCCTAGTGGCCCTTCTGCTCGGCTTTATATTTGGAAATATATACAAGAAGAACATCAACCGTATAAGCCTCGCAAACAGGACACTCACCCAGGCAACCAGAACGCTCCTGGCAAATCTTGGCTACTACGCCATAGTGATCTTGGGGTTCCTTACAGGGCTCAAGATGGTAGGCATAGACCTGTCATCCTTTGCCCTTGTTGCCGGTGCGCTTACTGTGGGAATTGGATTTGGACTTCAAAATATAGTGGCAAATTTCGTATCTGGCATAATCCTGATGTTTGAACGAAGTGTAAAAATTGGGGACTATATTGAATTCGATGAAAAACTAAGGGGCAGGGTCGTTGACATCAGGATGCGCTCCATGACTATAAACACCAACGCAAATATTGACATAATCGTCCCAAACCAGGATTTCATACAACAAAGGGTAATCAACTGGACAATGAAGGACAAAATAAGACGTTTTGACATCCCCTTCAGCACTGCATATGGAACAGATCCTCAACGGGTTGCAGATGTGGTACTGGGGGCCATAGATAAATGTAACTACACCCAGATCCACAGGTCTCCGTTAAGACAGCCCAGTGTAATATTGAAGGAAATGGGAGACAGCAGCCTAAACTTCTATTTAAGAATATGGATAAACGGTCCAGATATCACGAGACCCAACGCAACCACATCGATGTTTCTGCTTATCATCTACAAGGCCCTGACTGAAGCAGGCATAGAGATCCCCTTTCCACAACGCGATATCCACCTTCGTTCTGTGGAAAAGGACATACTGCTGAACCTGACAAATAGAAGGAGGAGAGAAGATATGTCAGAAGGCATTCAGACCGTCAGCCATTTGTCAGAAGATGAAGGAAAGATTTCGGACCATTAATGAACGAGCATATGCACTGGCACAAGCCTTACCTCCTTCCTTATAATGGGAAGGCGCTGAAAAAGCACCTCATATGTATTTTTGTAGGGATGCCCTATGGCTATGGCAGCTCCGTTTTTCTTGGCAACCCTCACCAGGCGCTCTAATTCATGGCCTATCTTTTGTTTGTTGTTGTCATGGTCCAGAAAGACAGCTCGTTCAGCGCAAGGAACCCCCATTTTTTTTGCAGTCTCAAAGGCAATGGTTTCCTTGGTTGTACGACTGTCAACAAAAAAAAGCCCCCTCTCCTTGAGATAGGCAAGGACATATTCCATTGCCCTGGCGTCGGCAGTAAAACGCGAGCCCATGTGGTTGTTCACCCCTATGGCCCCTGGAACACAGCTTATATTCCGTTTAAGGGTATCAATCAGCTCATCAAACCCCATGTCAACCATGAGCACGCCTGGACCTGGATCCAACGCCTTGTTCTCAGGCTCCATTGGAAGGTGCACAAGTATATCCCTTTTTTTCTTGTGGGCAATGTGCACAAGTCTTTTGGTGTTTGGCCCATAGGGCAAAAAGGCAAATGAAAGAGGGGCGTCAAGCAGGATAAATTCTTTATCCAGGTTGTAATCGTAACCCATGTCATCAATTATTATTGCGACCAGGGGCAGTTTTTTTTCAGCGCTTTTTGCCTTCTTTTTTCTCTTCTTGACAGGAGGGGTCTTGGGGGCCTTGGTAAATTCCTCATAGACAGGATGAGAACCGCGTTCAACAGGCGGTGTTGGCACAAGAAGGACAATGGCTAAAGGGAAGGTCAGAAAGAGAAATATTATTACATGAAGGAAAAGGCCCTTGAACCTTGTAGGTTCAGGTCCCTTTTTCCTTTTGGAGGATCTTCTCTTCCCCGATTTCCTTGAAGGCACCTACTATCAACTGTTCCCTTGGACCTTTAGCTCCTTGTAGATATTAAAGGCCTTAAGTATTCTAAGCCCTTCCCGGAGCTGATTATCCTTCTTCAGAAGCTCGGAGGCGTCCTTCTCCTTGAACTTCTTGGCTGTGGAGTTCTTTTTCTTTTGAGAATCCTCTCCGTCACCCTTAAGATGCCCCTCAAGGTCCTTTTCCTTTATGAAGTGAAAAACATCCTTTTCCTCTTTCTCCTTTGAAGGAGGTAAAAAGGGTACCACGATGTCTGGGGTAATGCCCTTTGCCTGGATGGACCTTCCGCTTGGTGTGTAGTATCTGGCAGTGGTGAGCCTTATGGCCGCCCCCCCCTCCAGGGGAATTATGGTCTGGACAGAACCCTTCCCAAAGGTCTGAGTTCCAACTATTACTGCCCGTTTGTTGTCCTGCAAGGCCCCAGAGACGATCTCAGAGGCACTGGCGCTTCCTCCGTTAACAAGGATTACAATTGGATAATTATGATGCACCCGGTTGGGCTTTGCGTAAAACCGCATCTTGGAATCCTCCAGGCGACCGTCAGTATAGACAATCAGGCCTGATTCAAGGAACTCGTCGCTTACGGCAACGGCCTGGTCAAGAAGACCTCCCGGGTTGTTCCTGAGATCAAGGATAAGCCCCTTGAGCTTTCCCTTGTCTTCAAGCCTCCTTAAGGATTTCCTAAGCTCTTTTTCTGTCTTGGACTGAAAATTCGTGATGCGAACGTAACCGTACCCGTCCTCCAGCAACTTGGAACGTACGCTCTTTATTGGAATAACGTCGCGGACGAGCTTCACGTCCTTCAGTTTGTTCCAACCACTTCTGTAAATGGATATGGTAACGGTTGTGCCCTTTGGCCCCCGAAGCAGTTTGACCGCCTGTATAAGGCTCATGTTTTTTGTGCTTTTGCCGTTTATCTTAAGGATCTTGTCGTTTGCCTGGATCCCTGCCTTAAAGGCTGGAGTGCCTTCAATGGGTGAGACAACTGTCAAGACGCCATCTTTTATGGTTATTTCTATTCCTATACCCGTAAACTTGCCCTTGGTCTCTACCTGAAGCTCCTTGAAATCTTCTGGCTTCATGAAGGCAGAATGGGGATCAAGGGAGCTAAGCATGCCCTGGATTGCCCCATAGATGAGTTTTTTGGGCTTTACCGGCTCAACATAATCACGCTCTACAAGATCAAGGACCTGGGAAAAAAGCTTGAGCTGATGATAGGTGGTGTTGTCGTCATCCTCAGCAACTGCCAGATTTCCAGGGTTTATGTATATGACCGTTGCCATGAGCCCAAGAATGGCAACGCCAAAAAGGAAACAAAAGAAAATACGCAAACGCTCAGATTTCATTTTCAGCTACCTCACGGGTTAGATGACCAGGCATTTTACAAATAAAAAAGCCGCCTTACTATTACTCTATCTGCGCACTATTTCAATACCCCTTAGATCAAACCAGTAAGGAGCTGTCAGCTGTTTTCCATTATGCCTTATCTCGATGTATATCCCTTCAGTGACCCAGGGACCCCCGCCGGAAAGACCAACTACCTCTCCCTCTGCCACCTCCTGGCCAACCTTCTTCTTAAAGCTCTGCCCCTGGGCTATAAGGCTCATGTAGCCATTGCCGTGATCTATTATGAGGACATTACCGTAGCCTGGAAGCGAGTCGTTATAGACAACTGTTCCGTCAAAAATTGCCCTTATCTCAGTGCCCCAGGGACATTGAACAGCCATACCCTTGGAACGCTTGCGAGACTTGAATAGGATGGCCTTTCCTGGTGCAGGCAGATTCAACCTGCCCTTCTGGGAACGAAATTCAAACTGGCTTTCCCTTGTTACAGGGTCAAGGGCCTTTTGGCTGGCCCTTAACTTCATGGAAAGCTCTTCCACCACCTGGGTAAGCCTCATTTTGGCCCTTCTTAGCTGGGCAATTAAGCGCCTGTAACGTACAGATTTTTTCTTCAGTGCCTTCAGGTATTTTTCTTTTTCCTGCTTTCTCTTCTCAAGAAGCTGTGCCTCTTTTTGAAGACGTTCAGAAACCGCCTTGAGGAGCACCTGCCTGTCTTTGAGCTCTTTTTCCTTGATAGCAAGGCCTTTTAAAATGGAAACGTACTCCTTGCGCCTCGTCTGGTCCTCGTTGACTATCATCTTGAGATATTCCTGCCTTGCCAGCAGGTTTGGAATGGAATCGGCAGCAAGGAGGATATTAAGCACTCCTATTTCCCCCATTTGCCTGAAGGCATTGAGCCTTGTCTCAATATACTTTTTGAGCGTGGCGGCCCTGTTTCGCATTTTCTCAAGCTCTGACCTCGTCCTGTCTAACTGGAGTTCCGCCTCTGTCCAGTCCCTCTTGGCCTGCTGAAGGCTTTGCCACTGAAGATCTATCTTTCTGTCAAGCTCCTGAATCTCTGAAAGCACATCCCTTTTTTCCCTTTCTACACGGTGTCTGGCCCTCTTTTTTCTCTTTATGGACTTTTCTATATCAGAAAGCCGTTTCTGATGTATGGAGAGCTCTTCCTGGATGATGTCTGGCTGTGCAAAACTTATGGAGTCTTGGGCCAGGTGGGTAAAGACAAAAAATACCAACAGTAGAAACAAGAGTTGTTTCTTCACAGTGTAAGAAACCTCCTAAGTGCCATGGCTGTCCCAGCTACACAGAATATGCCACTCACCAGGACTATGGTGAGCATGTAAAGAGGCGGAAGAAACTGCAGATTGAGACTTTTTATGAGCTCTGTTTGAGTAATGATGTTGAGCACGTACTCGTAACAAAAGAGGCCAGCAACAATGGCTGCAAGGGAGCCACTCACACCCTGCAAAAACGAGGCAAGTAGAAAAGGACCCTGGATGAAGCCGTTTGTTGCCCCCACAAGCCTCATTATCTCTATCTCGTCCTGTCTTGCATATACCGTGAGCTTTATGGTGTTTGACACAACGAAGGCGGCCATTACCAGTAAAAGCACAGCGCTTGCCACCACGGCTGCCTTCACCGCCTTTGAAAAGGACTCAAGCCTGTCCACCCACTCCTTTCCATACTGCACCTTCTGCACCTCTGGCCAATCTGCAAACTTCTGGGCAATGCTCCTCACCCTTCCCGGGTTGTAAACCGCCCTGTCTATCTGTATCTCAAAGGATGGAGGAAGAAAAAGAGGATCAACACCCTCAAGGACCTCCTTTTCATCCTTGAAGTACTTTTCCAGCCTCTTGAAGGCCTCCTCCGAGGATACGAACCGGACACTCTCTATTCCATCCATACCTACAATCTTTTGGTACAGTGAGGGTATCTTGTCCTGGGGCATATCCTTTTTCAGATAGACCACGATTGCCAGTTCCTTACCGAAGTGGTCGGCTATTCTTTGAAGATTCAGAGAAAAGACACTGAAAAATATGAATACCAGGCATGTCAAGGCCACCACTATGGTTGTCATTACGTGGGTTACAAGGTTTTGCCTGATGTCCCTCAGGGCCCTTTTGAATATTATTCCAAGCGGCATATCAAAGTTCCTCTATCTTTCCGTCTTTCAACCGGAGCACTCGTCTGTGTGTGTCGGTGAAAAGGTTTTCATCATGGGTTGCAAATAAAATGGTTGCGCCCCTGGCATTGAGTTCCTCCATCAGGGCTACAACCTCTGTTGTCCGCTTTCTATCAAGATTACCGGTGGGTTCGTCTGCAAGGATAATCGGGGGTCTGTTCACCACGGCCCTTGCTATTGCCACCCTCTGCTGTTCTCCTCCGGAAAGCTGAACCACCTTTCTGTGGAGCTTGTCAGAAAGACCCACGCCTTCTACCACCTGCCGCACCCTGGAGGAAAGCTGATTCTTTTTAAGGCCCAGGACCTCAAGGGAAAGGGCCACATTCTCAAAGACGGTCTTGTTGAAGAGGAGTTTAAAGTCCTGGAAGATGACACCCACCTTTCGCCTGAGCTGTGGAATCTGGGATTTTGACAGGCTTGACAGATCCACACCGTCAATAATTATGGAGCCTCCGGTGGGTTCCTCAGCCTTGTAAAGCATCCTTAGCAGGGTAGATTTTCCTGCCCCGCTTGGTCCTGTCAAAAAAACGAACTCCCCCTTGGAGATGGTGAGATCCGCCTCTTCAAGGGCAACTATGTCCGGCGCATATTTTTTCTGGACCTCCCTGAGCTCTATGACTGACTGATCACCTGAAAGCATAACTGTCCTCTACATTTTCATAATTTTGGGCCATGTTGCCGATAGAATAAATGATCGGCTCAAGACTCACAGGCCAACGACCTTGAAATCCTTGAGCGATATTCTTCGTATGCAAAACAAGCGCCATCTTAGGAGGATCCAATAAAACATGGCCAAGATTGATGCCTTTTTTAAGCTGCTTCACGACCAGGGAGGCTCTGACTTACATATGGTGGCGGGCTCTCCGCCAATAATAAGGATCAGAGGAGACATTCAAAGGGTAAAATACAAGACCCTTGAAAATGATGAGCTCAAATCCATGCTCTACGAGATTGCCCCAGAAGAAAAGATCAAGCACTTTGAAGAGACAGGGGATGTGGACTTTGGATATGAAATACCAGGGCTTGCCCGTTACCGCGCCAACTATTTCATGCAGAAAAACGGCGTTGGGGCAGTCTTCAGGGAGATTCCCAGCAACATCATGACAGCGGAAGATCTGGGCCTTCCAGAGGTCATGACAAAGCTTGCCATGCTTCCAAGGGGCCTTGTTCTGGTTACAGGGCCTACCGGTAGCGGTAAGTCCACCACCCTTGCAGCCATACTCGACCATGCCAACCGGCACAGGAAAGACCACATTATTACTGTTGAAGACCCTATTGAATTCGTACATCAGCACAAGGGCTGCCTTGTGAACCACAGGGAGGTGGGCACCCATACGAAATCCTTTAGTGCCGCCCTCAGAGGCGCCCTTCGTGAAGACCCAGACATCATACTCGTTGGTGAAATGAGGGACCTCGAGACCATATCCCTTGCCATAGAGGCGGCAATGACTGGTCACCTGGTTATGGGCACCCTCCACACCATAAGCGCTGCAAAGACCGTGGACAGGATTATTGAGATATTTCCTACTCACCAGCAGCCACAGGTCAGGGCCACCCTGGCAGATGCCCTTAGGGCCGTAATCTCACAGACCATGTTCAAGAGGATAGACATCCCTGGACGCTGTGTCGCCTTTGAGATACTGATAGCCACCCCTGCTGTCAGAAATCTCATCAGGGAGGGCAAGACCTACCAGATTCCTTCGTCCATGCAGACCGGAAAGAAGTACGGGATGCAGACCCTGGACGATGCCATAATGGATCTGCTGCAAAAGGGTTGGATAGATCCGGATGAGGCCTACGCCAAGTGTGTTGAAAAGGCCAAGTTCAAACCCTACGCCAAGAGCGCCCCGGCAGACTTTACGGAGGTGGGATAACATGAGACGCGCTGAACTAAACCAGGTTCTTCAGGACATGCTTTCCAGTCATCCCAGGATATCGGACCTCAATTTTACGGTTGGAAGGCCGTGCCAGGTGGCAGCAGACGGAAGGCTGCATCAGGCGGAACCCTACCTGAAAACAGGCATCCTTGTACCATACCAGACGGAACAGCTCGCTCTGGCCCTCATTGACAACAACAGAAGGCTCCTTGCCGACCTTTTCAAGCACGGCTCCTGCGACTTTTCCTACAGTCTGGACAACGGTCCGCGCTTCCGTGTGAACGTCTTTTCCCAGAAGGGCACCTACAGCATCGTTATGAGACGCCTTGAGAACAAGGTGCCCACCATTGAGGAACTCAAACTTCCAGATTGCTTCAAGAAAATGGCCAGAGAGAAAAACGGGATCATACTTTTTACCGGTGCCACGGGAACGGGTAAGACCACGTCCCTTGCCGCCATCCTGGACGAAATAAACTCCGTTGAGGCAGCCCATGTCATCACCCTGGAAGACCCGGTAGAATACGTGCATCGTTCCCGAAAGGCCACCTTCAACCAGAGGGAACTTGGTCAGGATTTTGACACATTTGCAAACGGTCTGAGAGCAGCCCTCAGACAGGCCCCACACGTCATACTTGTTGGAGAAATCAGGGACAGGGAAACCATTGAAATCGCCCTGAATGCCTCTGAAACCGGACACCTGGTCTTCAGCACGGTTCACACCGTGAGCGCAGGCCATACCATTAACAGGATACTTGGCATGTTCACAACCGAGGAAGAACGCCAGGTGAGATTCAGGCTCGCCGACTCCCTCAGATGGGTTGTTGGCCAAAGACTTCTTCCCAAAAAGGAAGGCGGCCGGGTAGCCGTCTTTGAAATCATGCAAAACAACATCCGAGTCAAGGATTCAATAATAAACGGGGAAAGGGAAGGAAAGAGCTTCTATGAGATCATAGAAGCCGGCCATGCCTATGACATGCACACCTTTGATCAGCACATTGTGGACATCTTTGAAGAGGGCCTCATTGATGAACGGACCGCCCTTGCATACGCAAGTAACCGGGCAAAGGTTCGTCAAGGAATTGACAGGATAAAGGCTGCAAGGGGCGAGGAGACATCCGACATCGGAGGCCTCGAGATCGAGGAAGATTACCATTTGAGACAGTACTAGGAGCAGACAATGGAAATAATTTGCAACAGTTGCAGCAAAGTCTACTCGATAGACGAATCAAAGATCCCGTCAACAGGCAAGGTATATGTTAAGTGCTCCTCCTGTGGTGAAAAGATAGAGGTCAGCCGTAAGCAGCAGACTGCACCTGCCGAACCCTTAAAGACGGCCAAGGAAGGTGAGGAGTTCAAACAATCCCGACAAGAAGAGGCCCCGGTAGAGTACTTTGATCCTGAGACGAAAACGGCCCTCATATACTGCCAGGAGATTCAGGCCCGGCTGGAAATGGAAAAGAAGCTGGCGGAGCTTGGTTTTGAAACCAGGGGTATCAAGGATGAAGCAGACATAAGGCACCACTTCAGATACAACCTGTTCGATCTCGTGGTCCTGTACCAGCATGGTCCGGACCCGGACGACAACATGAAGGCAATCCTTGAATACATAAACTCAATGCCTGCACACATGCGAAGAAACACAATGGTGCTTTACATCCATCTCAGCGGAAACCGCTACGACCTGTATGACGCATTCTCAAGGGGCGTAGATGCCACTCTGAGCCCCATGGACATAACAGGATTTACCGATCTTGTACCAAAATTAATGGCTCAAAAGAGGCTTACTTACAAGGTCTTCTTCGACTGCCTGGAAAAGGTTCAAGAAACCGTAATCTGAAAGGCAAACCAAGAGGGACCCACGTTTACTTGAGTGGTTCCACAACCATGTAAACAAGGTTTGGCCCGTCATGGGCAGCCTGATAATAGGTACCACCGCAGTTATAGTAGGTGGCCCCCCATTTACTACCACACTTTTCCTTCCGCCTTATCTCCTGATTTGTTCGGTGGATATGAAACGACCTTTGATGCCATTACAGCACCATTCATGACCTATATCAAGGACAACCCCTAGGTATCCATTAGACAAAGAGGGCTTAGGAATACGCGATTATCATGAATGCACGCTTGACCAACAGAACCCACCTCTTAAGAGCGCTTATCCAGGGGCTTTATCTTGGCTTTTGCATGCTTGTGGGCGTCCAGTTTTTTCTCTTTTGCAAATGGCTTGCAGCAGGCGGAGCATTTCACGAAAGACTCCCTGCAGTGGAGGCCTTTTTGCCCATAAGCGCACTTGTGGGCCTGTATCACCTGATACTTACTGGCACATGGGACCCTGTTCATCCGGCAGGGCTTTTCATCTTTATTGCCATTGTCTGCTCTGCCCTTCTTTTCAGAAAGGCATTTTGCGGCTGGATATGCCCGGTTGGGACCATATCCTCCCTCCTTCAGTCAATTGGACAAAGAATGAATACCCGCCTCAGACCCTCCAGGTGGATCGCCCTCCCCCTTTCCTCCATTAAGTACCTGCTCCTGGGATTCTTCATATATTTCATCTTCTTTAATATGTCGCCCTCCCAGGTGGAAAGCTTCTTGATGTCCCCATACAACATCGTTGCCGATATAAAGATGCTAAACTTCTTTATTGATCCCACCGCAACTACCCTGGCAGCCATTGGATGCCTTGCTGTGTTGTCTGTCTTCATAGGTAATTTCTGGTGCAAATATCTTTGCCCCTATGGCGCACTCCTTGGCCTTCTTGCCTGCGCCTCCCCTTTTCAGATAAAACGCCACGAAAAGGCATGTCTTAATTGCAAGAAATGCGAAAAGGCGTGCCCAATGTCCATTGAGATCACAAGAAAAAACATCATAAGAAACCCCGACTGCATTGGATGTCTGGAGTGCCTTAACGCGTGTGACACAAAAGGGTCACTTTGTTTATGCGGTCCCTTTGGCAAAAATGTATGGCCTTATATTCTTCCCGTTGGCACAATCTCCATTCTTCTTCTTAGCTGGCTGACAGCGCGCCTTACAGGCCACTGGATAAGCTCTGTACCCACAGGGGTCATTAAACAGATCTATTCGGCCTTGTTTTAAGGGCAGAAAACTTCGCAACTACCCTCTAATGCATGGACAATCCTTGGGGAGAACCATCTCCAGATCACCCGGTATGACCTCAAAGTGGATAAAATCCGCCTCATAGGGTTCACCGTCCAGATTAATTGTGCGTTTTTCACTAGGCCATAAATCCAGCCAGGAAGTCTTAAAGCGCTTTACATACTTGCCGCTGTTTGATTTATCAAAAAACTCGTTTATAACCTGGCCAACGTCTGTAACAGGAAAAGTGAGAATTATGATAACGTCCAGAAGGCCATCGTTTAGAAAGGCATTTGGGGCAAGGACCTGTCCGCCTCCTGCCTGCCTTCCGTTACATACTGCGCCTGCCAGGGCGCTGCCACTCAGCTCAACCCCTTCCGCCTTTATGCGGCCTGTCCCAGGGGCGAAATTAAAGGCCTTTAGAGCTGCTGCAAGCCGATAGGCGCTTCCACCAAGAAGATTCTTCAGACTTGCCGGAAGGGTTCTGGACGCAGCGGAGGCAAACCCTCCAGTTGCAACATTTATAAAAATCTGGTCGTTGGCACTGGCAAGATCAATGGAGACAGGCTCGCCAAAAACTGCCAGTCGCAAGGATTCCATGGGATCCAAGGGGACCTTGCAGGCAGTTGCGAAGTCGTTTCCCGTTCCCATTGGCACAATGGCAAGCTCAGGGCGTTTCTCCCTTGAAACGGAATAAAGGCCATTTACAATCTCATGAAGGGTACCGTCTCCCCCGGCTGCCACCAGGCGTCTGACCCCGTCTCTAACAGCCTCTTCAACAAAGCGCCTGGGATCCTCCCTTTCCCATGTAACTCTCACCTCGATCTCTGCCCCTTGACTCCTCAAGGCATCTACAGCCTGGCGAAAATCCTCCTGGTGGGCCTTTTTCCCATTAAGGATAACCCTAGCCATTTCCTTTGGAGCCTCCCAAGCAAGATATAGCGCAGGTTGCAATCAAGACTTCCTATTCTTCCACCGGAAGGGCCTGAAGAACCGCCCACTCCTCCCATGCGCCTTCGTAAATCCTCACATCTGGATAGTAAAGCAAGTCCTTTAGTATCACAAAGGCATGGGCACTTCTATCTCCGGAATGGCAGTAGATAATAATCGTCTTGTCCTTGGTAATACCTTCTTTTTGGAAAATTGCCTCAAGTCTTTCAGGGGTTTCCCACAAATGGCTGCCGCTACCCAAAGAAATAGCGGCCACCTCTAGATTGACCGCACCAGGGATGTGTCCTCCCCTGACAAGCCTTACCTTGTCTCCGTCATATTCGTCCTCAGGACGCACGTCCAGCAGGACAAAGTGTTTAGATCTTTCCTGAACCACCTTTCTGTATATATCTTGCCACGTGGCAAGGTATTCCACTCTCCTCTTTCCAGGCCTGTATGGTTTTGCCTCTTCATTGACACTCAAAGAACCTTCTTCTACAGGCAATCCCTCCTCCACCCACTGCTTTATCCCGCCGTTTAAAATCTTGAGCTTTTCCATGGGATGGCCATAAAGCTGCATGAGAAAGACCATCCTTGAGGCATACATTCCATTGTTATCGTCATAGGCCACCACCATGGTCTTGTTTGAGATACCAAGACGTCTCATGAGGGCCAGAAACTGCCTTTTTTGAGGAAATCCCACAGGAGGATAGCTAGTATAGTCTTCAAGGTCCCGGTGTCTGAAGACCTGGAGGGCACCTGGAATATGGCGTTTTTCATAAAAGGCCGGATCCCTGCTGACATCAAGTACCCTTATATCCTGCTCTTTCAGGTGATCCCTAAGCCAGGATGTATCTACAAGGATTCCCCCATAAGCCAATGACAAATTAAACGGGAAAGAAAAAAGACAGAAAAACAGACACATGGTTTTGGACATAAGGCCTCCAATTTGAACATTTCAACTATTGACTGATATTATGTTTCTCCTTATTCAAAAGCGATTCATTGCAAAATCCATGTCAGTTTATCTGCTCTTTTTTTTGACATGTATCTTTCATTGACTTACAGAATAGTCCGATTCAAAAAAATTTTACAGACATCCAAAGACTAAAAAAGGCGCCCTGGAGTGACCCAAGGCGCCTTACAAAACAAAGGAGGCGTCTGTTGTAGAAAATTAGTGTCCCATTATGGCCTTTGATGCATAGGAAAGAATGCCGTTTGGATAGCAACCAAGGAGAATAACGCCTGTGAGGGCTATGGCCAGGACCGCTGAAAGGGCACCTGAGGGAGCAAGTTTCATCTCTCTTTCTGGCTCGTACATGTACATTAGCATGATGACCCTAAGGTAAAAGTATGCAGAAATTGCGCTAAAGAGTACGGCAAATATAACTATCCATGTGTAACCTGCATGGAGTGCTGCCATGAAGAGATTGAACTTGCCAATAAAGCCGGCCGTTGGGGGGATTCCTGTAAGGGAAAACATGAATACAAGCATAAGGCCTGCCGCCACTGGGTGCGTCTTTGCAAGGCCCTTGTAGTCTTCCAGGGCCTCACCAACAAGCCCCTTGTACTGCAAGAGAATTATCACTGCAAAGGCCCCCATGTTCATAAAGAGATAGATAAAGAGATAGTTCATGGTAGCTGAGGCACCTTCCGCTGTGCCTGGCAAAAAGCCTATGAGTGCGTAACCTGCATGGGCAATGGATGAGTAGGCAAGCATCCTTTTGATGGATGTCTGGCAAAGGGCCGTTATGTTACCAATGGCTATGGTGAGAAATGCCATGATTATAAGGGCAGTCATCCAGTCGGAATGGGCGTTTGGAAAGGCCTCCATAAGGACCCTGCCAAGGGCTGCAAAGCCTGCGGCCTTTGGCCCAACGGACATGAAGGCGGTAACAGGCGTCATGGCACCTTCATAGGCGTCAGGGGTCCACATATGAAAAGGTGCTGCGGCAACCTTGAAACAGAATGCAATTACCACCAGGCCAAGCCCCATCATGAAGGCAGGATTACCACTAAGCTTGCCCTGGGCCATTGCCTTTGAAATCTGAGCCATATCGGTGGTTCCAGTTGTACCATAAAGATAGGACATGCCAAATAGAAGGAGACAAGAGGCAAAGGCACCAAGAAGCAGATACTTCATGGCTGCCTCTGACGCTCTGGGATCGGTCTTTAAAAGCCCTACAAGACAGTAGACACTAAGGGCCATCAACTCGAGTCCCAGGTAAAGCACAATGAGATCGGTTGCGGAGGCCATTATCATCATGCCTACACAGGAGAAGACCATGAGGCTGTAGTACTCACCTACCCTTTTGACACCCATTATGTCCAAGTGACGCAGAGACATGAGGATGGCCAACATGAGCCCCAGGAGGCACACGATCTTGAAAAAGGCACTGTAGGAATCAACGGTGTACATCCCGGAAAAAGAGATGCCCGAGGCCTTTAACACCATGATAACAGTGGCAGCAGCACCTGCCATTGCCACTATGGGGACGACGTATCGCTGCTCATTCCAGATGATATCGGCAAGTATCACTGCGCAGCCGATGACTGCGAGAAAAATTTCAGGCCCTAGGGGTGCAATGATTGGTAAAGAAAATCCTGTAACCATGTCTTTACTAGCCTCCTATGAATCGAAGCGCACATTCTACTATGGCATTGGTATTAGCCTGGACACTTCCCGTTGACGCATGGACCTGTTGCAGCAAGTGGGCAACAGAGGCATGCATGTAGCTCAAAAAGGTGTTGGGATAAATTCCAATCCAGAATATGAGAAGCAGCATGGGTAGAAGGGTGATAAATTCCCTGCAGTTCAAGTCACGAAGCCCAAGCGAGACCATCTTTGGGTTCTTTTCCATGAAAAAGACTCGCTGATAGAGCCAGAGCATATAACCTGCGCCTATGATGATTCCAGTTGCAGCGAAAAAACCAGCCCAGGTCTTAGTGGCGAATCCACCCAGGATTATGAGAAATTCGCCAATAAACCCGTTAAGACCGGGAAGACCTACGGCTGCCATGGTAAAGACCATGAAAAATCCAGCAAAAATTGGAGTAAGGGAGGCCAAGCCGCCATAGTCTGCAATCTCCCTGGTATGTGTCTGTTCATAAATGATACCTATGGAAAGAAAGAGAGCGCCTGTTACGACTCCGTGATTGACCATCTGAAGAATCGCTCCTTCAAGCCCCTGATAATTGAGCGCGAACATTCCAAGGGTTACAAAACCCATGTGGCTTACGGAGCTGTAGGCAATGAGACGCTTCATATCGTCCTGCCCAAGGCAGATAACTGCCCCGTAAACTATTGCGATTATGGAAAGTATCAGCATGGGCACCATCATGGCCTGGGTTGCCTGGGGAAACATGGGCATGGAGAATCTGAGGAATCCGTAAGCCCCCATCTTGATGAGGATCCCGGCAAGGATGACAGAGCCTGCCGCAGGGGCCTCGGTGTGGGCGTCAGGCAGCCATGTATGAACAGGCCACATGGGGACCTTGACCGCAAAGGCCGCAAAGAATGCCCAGAACAGAATCATCTGAAGCTTCAAGGGGTAGGTGTTGGCAGAAAGCTTGAGGATATCAAAGGTGTGCCCCCCATGATAGTAGAGTGTGATTATTCCAACCAGCATCAAGACACTTCCCACCAGGGTGTAGAGAAAGAACTTTATGGCAGCGTACAGCCTGCCGGGCCCACCCCATACACCTATTATCAGGTACATGGGAATAAGCATGGCCTCCCAGAATATGTAAAAGAGGAAAAAGTCAAGGGAACAGAACACCCCGATCATGGCGCCTTCCAGGAAGAGCAAGGCCGCAAAAAACTCCTTGACCTTGTCTGTAATTGCAGTCCATGAAACAAGCACACACAAAATTGTGATGAGGGTGGAAAGAAGCACAAAGAGTATGCTGATTCCATCAATGCCCAGGTAGTAGTTGACATTCCACGCTGGAATCCAGGGGTGCTTTTCCACAAACTGCATGAGGTGGGAAGACTTGTCGAACTGAAACCATAGGGGAAGTGAGAGCAGAAACTCCACTATGGTTATAAGTAGCGCCATGCGCCTGACATCGTCTTCGTTTGAACGCGGTATGAAAAGCAGTGCCGCTGCCCCGATAATCGGCAGGAAAATCAGGGAACTAAGTATTGGAAATCCGTAATCCATGTTCGCTATTCCTCCCCTTGGTTACATGAATATCCAAAGAAGAATAAAGGCACCAACAGCCATCACTCCGCCATAGTGCTGGACTCTTCCGTTTTGGAGTTTTGCAAGTACGTGACTGAACTTGCCGATTAAACCTGGAACACCATTGACAACCCCCTCTATTATCTTTCCATCCGTTATGCCCCTGAGTATCTTTCTTCCGCAGGTAATGGTGGGTTCGACTATGGTGGCGTTGTAAAACTCGTCCACGTAGTACTTATTGAAAAGGGTGTCATACAGCTTTGGATGTTTACGGGCAAGCTCAACCGGAATCTCAGGCTTGACCATGTACATGACGTATGCCAGGTATATTCCTCCAATACCTGCCGCCACGGAAATGGTCATAAGCACCCACTCCGTGAATTCACTCAAATGAACTTCCGGGTGTCCAACAACTGGGGCAAGGAAATGTGCCCAGCCATTTTCCCCTCCAAGCACCTCTGGAACACCTACCCAGCCTGCAGCAAGGGCTCCCAGGGCAAGAAGTGTCAGGGGTATGGTCATGGTAAGGGGAGATTCGTGCAGGTGCTTTCTCTGTTCCTCTGTTCCCCTGAACTCCCCGTGAAAGGTGAGGAATATGAGCCTGAAGGAATAAAAGGCTGTCATGGCCGCTACAACCGTTCCAACGAACCAGGCAAACTTTCCAGCAGCCACGTGGGAAGCAAACGCCTCTGCAAGTATCTGGTCTTTACTGAAAAAACCGGCAAAGGGCGGAATTCCAGATATGGAAAGCGATGCCATCAGGAAGGTAAAGTAGGTCACTGGCAGATACTTCTTGAGGCCTCCCATCTTTCTAATATCCTGCTCGTCACTCATTGCGTGAATTACGCTACCAGCACCTAGAAAGAGAAGTGCCTTGAAATAGGCGTGGGTATAAAGGTGAAAAATACCAGTCCCGTAGGCTCCGACGCCGCAACCTATGAACATGTATGCCAGCTGACTCACTGTGGAATATGCGATGACCCTCTTTATGTCCACCTGTACCAGTGCGATGGTCGCAGCAAAGAAGCATGTCAGCGCACCTATGATTGTTACAAGGTTCATTGCAGCAGGAGACAGGCTGAAGATGGGATTACACCTTGCAACCAGAAAGACACCTGCAGTAACCATGGTGGCGGCATGGATGAGGGCGCTGACTGGCGTGGGGCCCTCCATGGCATCTGGCAACCATACATGAAGTGGAATCTGTGCCGACTTACCAACTGCGCCGCAGAACAAAAGTATTGCCATGAGGCTTATGACGTCGAAATTAAAGCCCATGAAGTTGAAGGTATGCCCCACAACATCATGGACATGTGCAAATACCGTATCGTAGTGAACAGAGCCGAAAACAAGGAAGACCACCATTATTCCGAGACCAAACCCAAAGTCTCCAAACCTGTTCACAATGAAGGCCTTCTTTCCAGCATCAGACGCAGACTTCTTATGGTACCAGAAACCGATGAGCAGGTATGATGAAAGGCCAACCGCTTCCCAGCCAAAGTATAGCTGCAGGAAGTTGTTACCCAGAACCAGCATGAGCATCGAAAAGGTAAAGAGACTGAGATAGGAGAAGAACCTGTAATAGCCAGGATCATCGTGCATGTAGCCCACGGAATAGATGTGAACAAGGCTGCTGATGGAGGTCACCACTATGAGCATTACTGCAGTAAGCTCATCCAGCAGAAACCCAACCGACGCCTTGAACTTGGCAGAGGCAAACCAGGTATAGAGATCCGCGTTTACGTGGTTGCCATGAAGCACCTGATCAAAGGCATAACAGGCACACAGGAAGGATATAAGTACGGCTATTATAGGCGGCCAGTGCGCCTTGTCTCCCAGCCTTTTCCCAAGAAGTAAGGTAAATATAAAGGAAGCCAGGGGCAGAAACGGAATTACGAGTAAATAAGTGGGAATATTCATCTCTACCTCATCCTTTCAGCTTAGTTATGTCTTCAGTATGGACTGAACGGTAATTTCTAAACAGGGTGACTACTATGCCCAGCCCTATTGCCGCCTCGGCCGCTGCAACGGCAATTATAAAGAAGACCATGACCTGACCCCTAAGGTCTTCCATGTAGTGACTCATGGCAGCAAGATTCAGGTTTACCGAGTTAAGCATGAGCTCTATGGATAACAGCATCATTATGATGTTCCGCCTTGTTAGAAACCCGAAGACTCCAATGCAGAACAGCATGGCTGATACGGTTAAATACCAGCTTAAATGGACCATTTTATGCCCCCTTGTTTTCCTTCCTGGCCAAGGCCAGCCCGCCGATAACAGCCACAAGCAGTAATATTCCTGCGATCTCAAATGGCAGTATGTAAGTTGTATAGATTGCCTCTCCCATGGCCTTGGTATGGGTAAGCTGCTGGACCTTCTCTATGGTGTACTTTCCATGAGGCCCAAGGGTGAAGTTCATGACCCCCCTCAAAAAGGTGATGAAAAGCGCTACAGCCCCAACGATTCCCAGCCACTTGCCCTTTTCGATAAAGGGGCTCATCTTGACCTCTTCCCTGAGATTAACCAGAAACAGCACGAACAGATACAGCACCAGTATGGCTCCCGCATAGACGATCACCTGCACCGCTGCCAGAAATTCAGCATTCAGCAACAGGTAAAAGCCTGCCATGTGAAAGAACAAGACCAGCATTAAGAGCACTGAGTGAACCGGGTTCTTGCAGGTTACAATGCGCAGACCCAGTCCAATCACAACCAAGGCAAAATAAAAGAATAACAGCTGAACCATTTATCCCTCCCTATTCAGAAACGGCATCCTTGGCAGACACGGCCTTGCCGTCCTTCCAGATTACCTGGCCCTCAAGGGTCCATTCCTCAGGCACGTCTATACGCTTACCCACAGGAAGATCTCCAATAGACAATCCCCTGGGCCTGAGAAACGGATTCCTGTATTGGTCTGGATCCACCTTGTTTTTCTCCAAAAATTCATCCCAATTCTTAAGGAGTCTTTCCATGTCAAAGTGAAATGGTTCCCTGGTGTAATTGGAGTACTCGTACTCTTCGGTAAGAACCACTGCATTTACAGGGCATACCTCCTCACAGTAACCGCAGAATATGCAGCGCAGTGCATCTATCTCGTAAGACTCCACCTTCCTGGCCCGTGTCTTCTCATCCACGGAGAATCTTATGGATATGCACCTTGCAGGGCACACTGTGGCACACCTCATACACGCCACACACCTTGTATCCTGGGTTTTGGGATCCCTGATGAGGGCATGCTTGCCCCTGAATCCGGGAAAAAGCTCCTTTCGTTCCTTGGGATACTGGATGGTAACAGACTTGGAAAAAAGCCTTTTCAAGGTAAGTCCAAGCCCCTTTAAAATCTCCAGCAAAAATATGCGCTCGGCTAGATTCTTCTTTGTATCGTATTGAATTTTCATAGCAACCCGCCTGATTACCCAAACATGGACTTAATTATCCCTGTCAGCACGATATTCAACAGGGCAAGTGGGATTAACACCTTCCAGCCAAGGGCCATAAGCTGATCGTACCTGTAACGGGGAAGAGTGGCCCTGACCCAGTAGTAAACGAAGATGAAGAAGTAGACCTTTATGAGGAACCAGAAAAACGGTATTCCTGGCACGTCAAAAGGTCCGCTCCAGCCACCGAGAAAACAGACAACCGCAAGGCATGACATGACGATCATGCCAATGTATTCCGCCATGAAGAACAGGGCGAAGCGCATACCGCTGTATTCTGTACAGTAGCCTGCCACAAGCTCCGACTCCGCCTCTGGCAGGTCAAAGGGGGTACGGTTGGTCTCGGCGAACATGGCAATGACAAAGACGAAGAAACCTATGATCTGTGGTATGAGGTAAATCTTGAAAGGGCTCTTCATCTGGGCATGAACTATATCTGTCAGATTCAAGGAGCCAGATAGCATCATAACACCAACGAGACTCAACCCCATGGCTACCTCGTAGCTTATGACCTGGGCCGATGAGCGAAGACCTCCAAGAAACGAATACTTGGAGTTTGAAGACCAGCCAGCCAGCACCACACCGTATGATGCCAGAGAACTCATGGCAAAGATGTAAAGTATTCCAATATTGATGTTGGCTATGGCAAAGCCTTCAAAAAACGGCACCACCGCTACGGCACTTAGTGCCGAAATCAGGCATATGAGGGGCGCCGCATAGAAGACCTTTCTGTCTGCCACAGTCGGAATAATGTCTTCCTTAAAGAACAACTTGAGGCCATCTGCTATAGGCTGAAGTATGCCGTGCGGCCCTACCCTCATGGGCCCCATACGCACCTGCATATGGCCGATAACCTTGCGTTCGAAGTAGGTGGCGTACATCACGTGAAACATCACCACCGCGAAGACAATCAAGATTTTAATGAGGATCCATAACAGTTCCATTTATCCCCCAATCCTTATCTGTCACACTCTCCCAAAACTACGTCCACACTACCTATTATTGCTATTACATCTGCCACCATCTGGCCCTTGCACAAGAAAGGCAACGCGCCAATATGGATATAAGACGGGGACCTTATGTGCATCCTGTAGGGTACGCCTCTGCCGTCACTGACGAAGTAGAATCCCAGCTCTCCCTTGGGTACCTCAGCGGACACATAGACATCTCCGTCAATGTAATGCTCGTTGTCCTTCATGAGCTTTATGACACCGGAAGCAAAGGTCGCGTCTGCCGCTACCCTTTTTTGCTCGCCATATGGCATAACGATGTCTGGCGCATCAGGCGAACGAATCGGCCCTGTGGGAAGTGCCTCTATACACTGCCTGATGATGGAATTGGACTGATGCATCTCCTCCATACGGCAGCGGTACCTGTCGTACACGTCGCCCTTTGAACCTATTGGAACCTCAAAATCCACATAGGGATAGGCGTCATAAGGCATGTGCTTGCGCACATCATAATCGACACCAGACCCCCTAAGTGTTGGCCCTGTAAGCCCAAGGCTCACCGCATCCTTCGCAGATACAATTCCAACTCCCTGTGTCCTCTTTAGCCAGATACGGTTCTTGTCAATAAGGGTTTCATACTCTGCTATCTTGGAAGGAAAATCATCCGTGAAGGCGTGCAAGGCTTCCAGGAAATGGCCGGTTACATCCTGTCTGACACCACCAACGCATGTATAGCTTGTTGTCAAACGGGCACCGCATATCTCCTCGAACATGTCCAGGAGATTCTCCCTCTCCCTGAAGCAGTACAGGAAAACCGTCATGGCCCCTATATCGAGGGCGTGGGTTGCAAGCCACAGCAGGTGACCTGTTAGCCTCGCCATCTCCATGACTATGGTCCTGATGTATTTGGCCCTCATGGGGACCTCTATTCCCAGAAGCTTTTCAACGGCGATACTGTAGGCCACATTGTTGGCCATTGAAGCAATGTAGTCCAACCGGTCAGTAAGAGGCAGCGTCTGGGCATATGAGAGATTTTCAGCAAGCTTTTCAACCCCCCTGTGGAGAAATCCAACAGTGGGCTTACAGTTCAAAATAGTTTCACCGTCAAGCTCCAGATCCAGCTTGAGCACCCCGTGGGTCGCAGGGTGCTGCGGCCCCATGGCAATGGTGTAAGGCTCGTAGGCAACTTCCTCCCTGACGATCTCTTTTGATTCGGCTTTATTTTCTGGCATCTTCTTCTAACCCTGTGCTTTTCGTAGGATCCTGGTACTGTCCGTAGAAGTCAAACTTCCTCAACCTCTTGGACTTTTCCAACACCTCGTCATATCCCCTCCAGTTCTTGCCGCCACCATCCAATGGGTAATCCTTTCTGAGGGGGTAGCCTTCCCAGTCCTCTGGAAGCAGTACCCTTCTCATGTCAGGATGGTTGTTAAAGGTAATGCCAAAAAGATCAAAGCATTCCCTTTCATGCCAGTCTGCGCCCATCCAGATGGAGGTTACCGACTCTATCTGACAGTCATCCTCAGGCACCTGTGCACGTATCCGGATACGGTGTCTGAGAGGAATGGAATAGAGGTTGTAAACCACCTCGAAGCGCACATCTTTTTTACCCAGGTAGTCCACACCACACAGATCAGCCAGGTGATCAAGCTGCATGGAAGGGTCATCGTGTAACCAGCGCAGCATCTCTACTATCCTGTCCTTCTTTACTATGATGCCTACCTGGTCACGACATTCAGTAACTTCGAGGACCTGTTCCGGGAACCTCTCCTTGAGTCTGTTTGCTATCTCCAGCGGCTCCACCTCATCTCCTCCTTCATCATCTTCTGCTGGAGTTGAATAAAGCCTTCCAGCAGAGCTTCGGGCCTCGGCGGGCAACCTGGGACATATACATCCACAGGCAAAAACTCGTCGACGCCCTGAACGGTATGATAGGTTTTGAATACGCCGCCACTGCAGGCGCAACTACCCATGGCAATGACGTATCTGGGTTCTGGCATCTGGTCGTAAACCCTGCGGACAACGGGTGCCATCTTTTGTGTGACAGTGCCTGCCACTATCATGGCGTCGGACTGTCTTGGACTCGCCCGGAAGATGATTCCAAAGCGGTCCAAATCGTGGTGGCTGCTTCCAGCAGCCATCATTTCAATGGCGCATCAGGCAAGGCCGAAGGTCACCGGCCAGATGGAACCGGTACGGCTCCAGTTAATAATCTTGTCAAACTGCATCAAAAAAGTGTTTGCGCCAGGTATCACCTTGATGCCTTCCGCAACTGGCACAAGATCCGGGGAGGTTATCTTTCCCACTCCAAGGCCTCCTTTCGCCAAGCATATGCATATCCAATAAGAAGCAAGAATATGAAAAGGAACATCTCAATCACGGCAAAAACGCCGATATTGTCGTAAACCAATGCCCACGGGTAGAGGAAAATGGCCTCCACATCAAAGACCACGAACAGGATGGCAATCAGGTAGAATTTGATGGAAAACCTGAACCTTGGAGGAGCCGAAGGCGGGTTTCCAGATTCGTACGCCTCCAGTTTCTCCGCGTAGGGTCTTCTGAGCCTGAAGAATCTTCCCACCCAAAGGGTCACAACTCCAAAGCCCGTGGCAAAGAGAAGCATTACCATAATGGGCAGGTACTCGGTTGGTAGATAGGTTCCCGGTGTCATGGTTGCCCTTTCCTATGCCGTTTTAAGCATCTGTTCCGCAAAGTCTTTGCGTTTTTTCTCTGAGGCCTCTTCCGGCGTCAGGAACTGCAGAGAGCCGGTTGTGCATTTGGTGACGCAGGCAGGCTTAAGCCCCTGGTCAATCCTGTCCTTACAAAGGTCACACTTGCCAACCTTTCCCGTATTGGAATCCCACTGTGGCACTCCCCAGGGACAGGCCTTTATGCAGGCCTTGCAGCCAACGCAAAGCTCTGCCTCGACAAATACGATGCCGTCTTTTTCACGTTTCTGCATGGCCCCTGTAGGGCACGCATCCACGCACCACGGTTTTTCACAATGGAAACATGCCATGTAGACGTGGTTTACCATGGGAATGTTTCTCACCATTCTTGGGCCCACAGGTATCATTCTGCAGTAGTGGGAACCCACTGGCACATTATTCTTGTCTTTGCATGCTGCCTCGCAGGCCAAGCAGCCAATACAAAGGGTTATATCCTGTTCAACATGATATTTGCTCATTTCATACCCTCCTTATGCAGGCGTGACCTTTACAAAAGACTCACAAAGAGAGATGCTCCCTCCTGCCTTGTCCCAAACCTTCAGTAACCCCTTCATGAACATCTGGTCCGCAAGGCCCTTTTTGTAGGCCCTTGTCTGAAAGGGTATGGAACGGCCATAACCATGGAGCATAAAGACCGCTTCAGGATGTATGTAATCCGTAACCTTGGCCTTTATCTTTCCGGTAACACCCTTATTGCTGATAACAACCTCCTGGCCGTCCTTGATGCCAAGTTCCTTGGCCGCCTGGGTATTTATCCATAGGCAGTTGGTTCCCATGAACTCGGATATAATGGGATTGTTTGTGGTCTGTCCGTGGGTCTGATAACCAGTGCGTCCAAAAAGCAGCCTGAATTCACCCTTCTCCGGCTTCTTTGGACTTTCGTAGGGAATAAAGGAGGGAATATCCTCGTCTTCCAGACGCTTTGAAACAAGCTCTATTTTCCCAGAAGGTGTAGGGAATTTGAGCTTGTCCCTATCGTACCAGATGGGTTCCTTGGTAAGCTGTACGAAGCCCTTTTCATCAAAGTCCTGAAGCTTGATATCCGTGTCCTGGAGTTGATATCTCCAGATGTCCTCTATGGTCTTGTATGGGAAGTAGTTACCCTTTCCAAGCCTTTGGGCAAGCTCTGTCCAAATCTCCCATCCTGCCTTTGTGTCATAAACCGGCTCTACCGCCTTCTTTCTCATGCTGAAACCAGGTTTGAGCCCCTTGTCGGTTCTCATCATGGTGTCGCGCTCAAGATAGGTACTCTCAGGCAGGATGACGTCGGCAAAACCAAAGGTTTCGCTGTAGTTGACATCAACCACTACAATCAGATCAAGCTTGCTGAGGATACGTTTTTGTTCCTCTGGATCTGGCATGGCTAGAAGCGGGTCATGCCTTACCACGAAGTAGGCCTTTACTGGATATGGATCTTCTTTCTCAATGGCCTCATACATTAGCTGAAGAAGGCCAGGCCCACCATCGAATCTCTTGTATTTCCATCCACATCCGTCTGCCCGCTTTTCCTCAACCTTTGGAATATCGGCACCCAGGCTCTTAAGGCCCTTGTAGCCTGCATCTTTGGGCGTCTTTGGATAAAACTGCCCGCCAGGAACCTCAATGTTACCCATAAGGACATTCAGGATATGGATCATGCGGCTCGCGTAGAAGGAATCGTTATACCTGGAGAGATGCCAGCCTGGATGAAATATCACTTTAGGCTTGTCTGCGGCTATCTCCTTACAGAAGGCAACTATCTCATCTGCAGGGATACCCGTCTCCTTTTCTGCCCAAGCCGGAGTGTAGCCCTTTACAAAACTCTTAAGCTTGGTGATCCCGGTTACATATTTCTTAACGAAGTTTTTGTCATACAGGCCGTCTTTTAAAATCACATTTGCCATTGCCAAAAGCAACGCGTAATCAGTGCCAGGCCTTATCTGCCAGTACCTTGCAGACTTTGAAGCCGTTAGCGCAGCCCTGGGATCTATGTAGGTGACCTTTGCTCCATTTTTGACCCCCTGCATGAAGGACTTCACTTCCTTGACCTTAAAGGACTCGGCCATATTCCTGCCAAAGAGCACTATCTGTTTTGCATTCTTGAAATCGTAAGCCAGGCCCGTTCTGCCAAGCCCGTAAACGGACTTAGAGGCATGATGCGTGTTTCTTCCACAGGTACAATCGTGATTGCAGTAGTTTGGGGAACCTATGGCCTTCATGAAGGCCTTCCTCATGTCTGCAAATGGCCCCCCCCTGTCGCTCAGCATCACCGCTCTTGCACCGTGCTTTTGCGTAATATCCTTAAGTTTGGAGGCTACATAATCAAAGGCCTCATCCCATGAGACCCTTTTCCATTTGCCTGATCCGCGCTCTCCCTCCCTTATCATCGGGTACTGAAGCCTTTCATCGTCGTAAAGCAACGCCCTGCCGGCTATGCCCTTGGCACAAAGGCTTGTCCCCATCCCTGGATCGTTGGCATTGCCTTCTATCCAGGAGACCTTGCCGTCTTCAACTTCTACGCGAATCGGGCAACGGACTGCACACATTCCACAGATGCTGTAAACAGAACTTGCCATACTGCAATCTCCTTTTTGCTTTTTTGATCTTTTTGATCAAACTCCCTGGTCTTGGCTCTGGCTCCCTGACAAATCAAATTGTCAAGACTTTCGTTACTTATGGTTAGCGAATTCTTGTCATTTGTCAATAAAAAATATAGAAAAATGGCGAAAATTAAAGCTTTCACAATATATTTTGTGATTCTTATTACAAATCAAAAATATCAGAAAAGTTTATTAAATTTTTCACACATGGACAGCATTTTTACTATAGCAAAAGATATTAAATGATAAGTATTTGGAAATAATGCTTTCTATATTTATTGGAATATTTCCGCCTCTTTTGGCATTTCTTTATAAAAATCTCGAGATTATGGAAAAACAGGGCCTGGCAGGGCAAATGATATTATCATTTAAAGGAAACTGGCCATATCTCTTGTGATTGAACTATTTGGGAGACATTCCGGGCTATTTGCAAATAATTGGATATTTTTCTGGAAAATGCCAGGTTTCGACCACATTATAATGAAGTCATCTCCTTGATAGAGAGCCAAGAAAAACTGGCATACTGTCAAGGACTAAAGGGACACATTGGCATCCAAACGGGCAGCATGTAGAACTATTTTTGCACAGGCAAGGGCATCTGAAAGGGCCTGGTGATGATCGAGTAAAATTCCAAGCTCCCTGCATACATTGGAAAGGCCGGCAGGCCTTATCCCCAATACTCTTCTGGCAATCTGGACAGCACACTTAAATTCAACAGAAGGGGGCCTTATTCCATAAAACCTGCATGTCTCGCAGAGAACTGATCTGTCAAAGGGGGCATTATGGGCTGCGAGAAAGTCCCCTGCCGTGATAAGCGGCTCAATCTCTGGCCATAAATCCCTGAAGGTTGGGGCATCCCTGACATCTTTCCATGTAATTCCATGGATGTGTGTAAACCTGAAGTAAGACTCAGGTGGACGTATTAAGAAGGCCTTCTTCACTGCTATATTTCCATTCTCCACGCGAACAATACCAACTGCGCATGCACTGTGTCTTTTATGGTTGGCTGTTTCAAAATCAATGGCCGTGAAATTCAAGCCCTGCTCCCCCCTATTCCCCTTAATTTTTCAAACTGCCACGTCAATCCGTTCCCTTACAAATGAAGCAATGGCCTCTTCATCCAGCTCTGAGACTGCTATTGAAAGCCTTTCAAGGGGGTCATTTATTACAAGCCCCTGAGGGGTCTTCCTGATCTTGTCCTCCTCCAAAAGGACCTTTATGGCGCTTTGGAGGCTGCCCTGGGCCATGCCCAGTGTCTCCACCATGAACTTCCTGGAGAAGACCCGTTTTACAGGCTCGTTTGCAGCTATGGCAAAAAGCACCTTCCTTGCACCAAGGGGCAGGCGGCTGTTCATGGCCTCATAATAGTCCCGTTGATTCAGGATTATCCTTACAGCAACATCTACCCATGTATCAACAGGCTCCATTTTGCCACTTCTTTCCACAAGATCCCACATCTCTGCCCAGTACCAGTTTATGGCAAAGGGGTGGCCTCCAAATATCCGGTATATCCCCCTGATGCGGCCTTCAGGAACCTCAAGCCCAAGGCCGGAAAAAAAATGGCCCTTAACAAAAGACACTACCTCCATTTCAGGCAAAACCTCCAGGGTCATTGGGGTGACACTTTTAAAAAAGGCTGAAGACTCCTCACGAATCATCATATCCAGGAGGTGCCTCTCTGAACCCAGTAAAAAGGGGACAAACAAAGGGCCGCGCTCCTGAAATACAGAGCGAAAAAGCCATTCCAGGTCCTTTTTGGGGTCTATCTTCCTGATGTTTTGGAATTCGTCAAGCACCATGCAAAGGTGAATTTTGCCTTCTGATCTTTCTGGAAGGCCTACTATCTTTTCAAGGATATATTTAAGCCTCTCTGCATCGTCGGCTGGCCTTGAAAAGTCAAAGCCAATGGAGGGCTGGCTTGTAAGAGGGTCAATGCCAAGCTGGGGCCTTATTCTGGATACGGTCTTTAACCCCTCAAGAAGCCTTCTCCAATTTCCTTCAAGGGAAAAAAGGGCCCGTTCAAACTCCCTTGTCATTGAACGCAATGAAAAACAACGGCTAAGGTCGAGACGAATGCTGAGCCATCCAGCTTCCTCAAGTCTTCCAAGGACCTGGTTCACCAGTGATGTCTTGCCAAAACGCCTGATGGACAGGATGCAGACTGCCTCTGACCTGTTGGCAGCCTTCTCAAGCCGCTGGATCTCCGGGGTCCTGTTACAAAAAGGCTCCCCATACTTTATGGGCCTCTGGACTATAAAGGGGTTTTGGGCCATGGTTGCTTTTTTTAAAAAATTATGCCTTTTAAATTACATAAATAACGTAATTAATCTTATTCTCACTTACAAGCCCTTTTTGATCAACCTATGCACTCTTTTCAAAAAATCAGATGCAGTGCACTCGCATTTCTTTCAGATGTCGCCCTCACCATTTTGTGATAGGCTCAACAGCAGAAGGCCTTTGAAGGATTTACCTGGACAAAAGAAAAAAATGGAAAAGGAAACCAATTACTTCGACAAGGCAGCGAAGACCTGGGATGAAAAACCTGCCAGGGTTGAACTGGCCCAGGCCGTGGCCACTGCAATAAGGAAAAACGTGGAATTAAACCCCAAATTTTCATGCATGGAGTATGGATGTGGCACGGGAATCATCTCCCTTCTCCTTGCCCCCTATGTGGATAGGATAGTGGCCGTGGATACTTCAAGGCAGATGTTAAAGGTCCTTGAGGAAAAACTGGCCAGACAGCCAAGGCCGCACAACATCTCCACTTACCAGATGGATCTTACTGATGATAAACTCCCCTCAGTGCCCTTTTTAAAGGAGCTGGACCTCATCTTTTCAAGCATGACACTCCACCACATTGGCCCGGTCCAAAAACTTCTCAGTAGATTTTACCAGCTTTTAAGGCCGGGTGGCTGGCTGGCCATTGCAGACCTTGATAAAGAAGATGGTGATTTCCATGGAAAGGATGTGCCCGGGGTGGCCCATCACGGGTTTCAGAGAGAAAAAATAAGGACACTCCTTTCTGACATTGGTTTTAAGGAGATAAAGATACTTACGGCCCACGAAATGAAAAAGACAACCGAGGCTGGCGTTACCAAGGTGTTCCCGGTGTTCCTTGCTACAGGACGTAGATAGCAAAACGTATCCTGAGGACATTAAAAAGGGGCTGAAGTGACCATAACCGCCCCTTATCAGCCCCTTAAATCGTAACCAATTCTATTTTTGATTGGGTGGTCGGCTCTCTCCCTCCTCATAGATTCATGACCGTGCCGGGGGAAAGGATTTTAAAAGCTCTCTGGCCACCTCCATTGCGTACTTCATGCGTTCTTGTGGATTTTTGTAAGACTTCAGCCTGTCTGTTGCAATTCCTCTCCAAAATATGTTTTTGGTCTTTGGATCAAGGGCATCCACGACTATCTTGCCTTCCTTGTATTCGTACTCCCTCTGGATGGGCACCATTGCATAGCTCCCAAAGCCGTAAGGATAAAGCCCAACCCTTTGGTAATCCGTAACCACCTGCCGTTTGTTCCTAATGTTGGTGTGAAAAACCACCAGAAAATCCGCCTTTTCCCTTGGGGCAGGAACGTAGCCCTTGGCCTTGAACTCGCGGGTCAAGGCCTCGACTATTCTCTGCTGCATGGGTGAGTTGCCCTGCCTGTTGTAAACAATGGCAAAGGTCTTGAGTTTGGAAAAATTGAAACCGGGATTGTAGTCGCTGCTGACACGCAGGCTTGAGCAGCTTACCATCAAGAAAGCTGCGGTAAGAAAGACAACTAAACTGCGAACCATGTTCGGCTAACCTCCTTTTTTTTGACGACCCTGCTCAAAAAAAACAGACAGGTATTTTTGTAATCACTCTTCATTCAGACTTTGACAAAAAGCAATAATAAACAAGACTATTTAAGTCAACATAATCTCACAACACACCTTTATTGCCAGTTACTAATCTGGCATACACTCCGAAGGCCTGCTCCATCCAAGCACCTTTGCCTTGTACTTATTGGAAATCTTGAGCTTTACGTCAAGAAACCTGAACACGGCAGCTGCCACATCCACCTTGCACGTCTTCTCCAGGCCTTCAAATCCAGGAGAGGAATTGACCTCAAGAATCCTCATGCCCACCTCGTCGTCGTACAGGTAATCCAGTCCAGCCATGTCCATACCCAGCACCTTCATGGTATCTGCCACTGCCAGCTGATTCTTGGGGCCATACTCAAAAGGGACTGCACTCCCACCCTGGGAATAGTTGGATTTAAATCCTTCAGCCGCCTTTCTCTCCATGGCTCCAACGATAAGCCCGCCCACTGACAGCACCCTTACGTCCCTGCCCCTGCTTTCCGGGAGAAACTGCTGAAGAAATAGCTCTGCCTCTGGGTTGTTGGCCTCCACGAACTGAAGAAGGTCATTAAGGGCCTGGCGTGTCTCGCAAAGATGCACCCCGCTTCCCTGGGTACCTACCCTGGTTTTTACCACAGTGGGAAACCCTATCTCCTTTTCGATAAGATCGATGTTTACCGGAAACTGCACAAGAATTGTCTTGGGTACTGGCAGCCCCGCATCGGAAAGCCTCTGAAGATGGAGCAGCTTATCCTGGGCAAGGGCCACGGCTGACGAGCTGTTGAGGCTATAGATGCCAAGCTTTTCAAGGTGCCTGAGCACAGCAAGGGCAAAATAACTGGTGGCCGAACCCATTCTTGGAATCACAAAATCTGGCAGCCTGTCCACATGTTCTCCGCGCAGAAAGAGGTCTGGCTTACCACCCATTCCTATGATAAAGGAAAGCTCATCGGGGTTTACCACCTCGACCTTGTAGCCGTACCTAGGCGCCGTCTCCTTGAGACGCTCTATTTCGTAGTCTTCCTGCTTAACAAGGCTCTTGTCTGGCCTGTAAAGTATCCATCCCTGGGCTATGTATTTTTCCATGAAAAACCATCCTTCCTTTCATTTGAAACGTGTTATTGGACAAGGCCTGGCCCTCATCAACTTATTGGTTGTGTAGTGCAAAGCATATTACTTGATCCAGCCCAAAACGTCCTTTGCAATTGACCACCTGCCCCCTTTTTCCTTCTCTTTTTTTCCAAGTATCCAGTAATCGTACGCGGTTTTTGTAAGCCCTGATTTCACCGCGGTCTCAAGCCACGTATTTACGTACCACGTCCACTCCACCTGGTCATGGGGAAGGGCAAAGGCCATGGGACACTCATATTTTAAACCCTTTGGAACAACCACAGTCCACTCTGGATATATAAGCGTCCAGGCAGTGGCCGTCTGGGCCGTGTAAAGCATTGCATCCACATCCTTTACCCTGCCCTTGAAAAAATCCCTGGGAGACTTCACTACAACCAGCCTGGCATTAGGGAATAGGCGCTGGCCAGCGCCCTCCTTTAACCGAAATGGTGTGACACCCAGGCTCAGACCCTTCATGAAGCGGATCTTGTCCAGGGATGAAAATTCGTTTCGTCTGTAATCACGCACTACCAGACCAAGATATTCATCCAGATAGCTTCTTGAAAAGACAAAGTGAAGGGCCCTCCGGGGACTAACGCTTATTCCTCCAACCGCAAGATCTATAAGGCCGCTGTCAAGCGCCTCTTCTATCTTTGGCCATTCAAGCTTGACTATCTCAAGGGAAACACCAAGGTCCCTGGCAAGGGCATGAACAAGCTCCATGTCGTACCCAACTACGTGGCCCTTGGCATTAACAAATGCAAAGGGCAACCTGTCCTTGGAGAACCCTACCCTCAGACTTCCCCTGGCCCTTATGACCTTAAGCCTGGACTCAGCCAGTTCCGCCTTTGAAAGGGGAGTTATTGGGCCAGCCTTTTGGACCTTGGCCAGAGGCCCCAAGAGCTCCATGTTCACCAAGGTCTTATAACCGGTATATTCGTAGGGTATCACCCTGGTTAATACAAAACCCAGACCTGCCATGACAATGGCCGTTATGCCAAGGCTTATTGCTGCAACCTCCACCATTTTTCGCAAGCTTAGCTTGCCAGCCATTGCACATGCCCCAAGGAGACAAATTATAACACCGTGCATGGCTGCAAGGGCCGTGGCAAAACGCATGGTGAAAACACTGCCCAAAAGGTAGAGTTGAAATAGGTCTGCCGGAAGCTTGAAAAAGTCCAGCATGAAGGGTATTGCCACTGCCATGGAGCCAAAGGCAGTAAGTATTCCAAGTATGCAGAAGGCGGGATAGTCCGGGATGCCAAGGGGTGAGCCCACGAACCAGGCGGCAAAGAGCACAAAACCTATTCCGAGGATTGTGCCAACGCTGGGGAAGCTGTAGGCAGTGGGCACAAGTGCATCCACAGCCGAAACCGTTGTGGCATCCTTCATGCCCTTCTTCTCCAGGAGGGCCTTTGTCTTTTCAGCGATCATGGGAAGGACCACCAGCACAGTACCAGTGGCAAAGGCGGTTACCATTGCCAGGCGAGCATCCTTAATCACCTCGGAATACCTGAAGGGGGTGGCCCTTGCCGCAAGCATTGGCAGGGCAAAGAAGGCCAGTATGAGCCAGGCGGCCAGGTAGACCCAAAGGTACACCTGCAATCGGCTCAGCTCGGAGACATGAAGGGTTCCGGCTGCTGCCGCAGAAAGGGCAAAGATGCCTATGGGCGCACTTTTTGCCACAACAGATGCCATCTTCATGAGGGCATCACTAAGGTTCTGCATGCTTAGAATAAAACCCTTCCTGTTTTCCACGGTTATGAGTGCAACCCCAAGAAAAATACTAAAGACCACTATGGCGGGTACTATGGTGTGCGCCATGGCATAGAAGGGATTTGCAGGTATGTATAGATCCAGAAAGTTGATTTTCTTGGCCTCTGCCACCATGCTTGTGCTGAAAAAGGATGAAGAAGTCCAGTCAGGATAAGCCAGGGGCAAAAAGGTCAAGGTTACTGCAGTAAGAATCCACAGAAACAGGATGAGTCCTCCTCCCCGGATTCCCACGAGCCTTGCCATCTTCAGATCAAGCCGTCCAAGTCCACCAATAAGTGAAACCATTATATAGGGAATTACCGTCATCTGGAGGAGCTTTATGTAGATGTTCCCGATAATGTTTAGCTTCCCTGCTGGTTCACCAAGAAAGATGCCAAAAAATATTCCAAGCAGGAGGCTTGCAATAACGCGCTGAAAGGGTGTTAATTTCAAGGGATTGAGAGTCACGTCTAGTGCCTGTTAATCTGATTAAGAGATGTGAGTACCAGCAGTATTTATACAACAAAAAGGGAGGAACGAGTGACATCATTCCCCCCTGTCAAGGCAAAGCTTGGCCCGCCCAGGAGGACTCGAACCTCCAACCTACGGATTAGAAGTCCGTTGCTCTATCCAGTTGAGCTATGGGCGGCTGACAAAAAGTCCAGGCCTCTGTATAATCAGTTTTTAAATTATTGTAAAGCATGAGGCCCCTTTGCGGAAATGGCTTTAAGAAACTTTTCATTTGGGTTATAATGCATCATTTCTTTATATAATTAGGAGTAACAGGATGAAGGTAGAAAACGATACAGTTGTCCAGATCCAATATATGCTTCAGGTAAAAGACGGTATAACCCCGCCCGAGCTTTCCAGGGTCTTCAAAACAGAGTTTCTCTATGGCAGGGAACCTGTAATCCCCGCCCTTGAAAAAGCCATACTTCAACTTTCAGAAGGAGATGAAGTAGAGGTATCCATTCCCCCGGAACAGGGATTTGGCAAAAGGGACGAAAGCCTTGTTAGCGAACTGTCTCTTTCCCAGATAAAACGGCCAGAAACCCTTAAAGAGGGGGAGCTCTATGAAGAGATAAATGCCCAGGGTCAGCCAGTGAGATTCATGGTGAAGGAAATCAGGGAAGACAGTGTCGTTGCAGATTTTAACCATCCTGCCGCAGGAAAGGAGCTCATTCTGAAGGCACAGATACTTTCCGTTCGCGCAGCCTCTGCCATGGACATTTTGAGAGCAGTCAACTTCAGCAGAGGCGGAGGGTGAGCCTGCTAAATGGTGGGGGCGGTCGCTCCCCTTTAAAGTTTGATCCGCACAAGGGAAAAAATTCCCCGATATTTAAAAAATTCAAGGGTTTTGTCCGAAGATACGGGCTCCTCGACCAGGTTGAGTCTGTCCTGGTTGCCCTTTCCGGAGGGCCGGATTCGGTCTGTCTTCTGAATCTCCTATTTCTCCTGTCCAAAAAGCGCGGGTTCCGGCTTTATGCAGCACACTTTCACCACGGACTCAGGGGGGCCGAAGCGGACAGGGATGCCTTATTTTCGAAAAAGATATGCGAGGAAAACAGTATCCCCTTTTTTTTGGGCAAAGGGGACGTCAAAGTACTCTCCAAGGAAAATGGCCTTGGCATTCAGAACGCGGCAAGGAGGCTCAGATATGATTTTTTGAAGGACCTTGCCAGAGAAAACCAAATTGATGCCATAGCCACTGGTCACACAGCCGATGACCAGGCAGAAGAGTTGATAATCAGATTCATAAGGGGCGCATCCCTCCAGGGTCTTTCCGGTATAAGGGTCAGACGGGATGACGGCATCATAAGGCCTATTCTTTTCGCAACGAAAAAGGAGCTGGTGGAGCACCTTAAGCTTATGGGAATCGCATTTGTGACGGATTCGTCAAACCTTGAAGACAAATATACCAGAAACAGGGTGAGACAGCTTCTCATCCCGGTTATAAGGAAACATTTTAACCCTTCCATCTCAAAGTGCCTTTCAAGGACCGCCATGCTGCTTCAAGAGGATGAAGACGCCCTCATGGCCCTTGCCAGAAAGGCCTATGAAAGGGCCCGGCTTGGCTGGAAAGAGGGAGAGGGCCAAAAAATCCATGAAAATATGGTGATTTTGAGGGTCAAGATGCTGGCTGATGAGCCCAACTCTGTTCTTGGAAGGGCCCTGCTTATGGCATTAAAGGATGCAGGGGTGCCCGTGGAGAGGATAGTCTCTGACCACATCCTCAAAATGGAACACTTGCTAAGAGGCAAAAATCCATCGTCTTTCTACAGGCTTCCCAGTGGTTTTTTGGCTGTTCGCATTTATAATCGTTTACTTATCTCCACTGATTTTCTAAAGGAACTAAAATCCCAATGCAGCCTGGATCCTTGCCCACAAATAGATGGCCCGGCAAACATAGACCTTGGCCCCTGTCTCGGAGTGATTAGAGTAGAAGAAACGGATTATTCTCCCATGAAACAGGCTGTTTCAGGGGATATATCCTCTCCAGGTTACCCAAGGCCCATCTATCTCGGGTATGAAGATGATCTTATGCCCCTACTGGTCAGGCTAAGGATGCCTGGAGACAGGTTCTTTCCCCTGGGTTTTGACAAGCCCGTAAAGCTAAAAGACTTTCTTATGGGAAGACATGTTCCTAAAATCCTGCGCGATTTTGTCCCAGTTCTTGTAAAGGACAATGAAATAGCAGGTGTTTGCGGACTAGAGGTTGCACATCCGTTCAGGGTAAAAGGCTCGCGTGCCCTCAAAATCCACTGGGAGCCAAAAGGGCTACTGAAAACACTATTTTTACTAATAAAAGACACAAGGGAAAATTTTTACCGCAGTTAACTGCCAGCTTGCTTTTTTAGTTGCATTTATATTGAGCATTCAGTTAATTTAATAAATGAATGCCAAGATTGGTTTTTTCTCAAAAGAGTTTGAATTAACTTCTAAAAATCAATAAATCCAACAGCATAATTTAATTGAAATTGGAGGAACGTATTTGAATACATTTTATAAAAATCTCAGCCTCTGGCTTGTAATAGGCCTTGTTGTCGTATTTTTATTCAACCTTTTCAACAAGCCCCAGGCCAATGTTCAGGAGATAACCTACAGCGACTTTCTGAATTATGTTGAAAAGGGCAAGGTGGCCAAGGTCATCATACAAAACGAGAAGGTAGAAGGGGTCTTTGAAAACCAGAAAAAATTTCATACGGCCATACCCTTTCAAGATCAAGACCTCATTCCTGAACTCAAGAAAAAGGGGGTAATAATACAGGTCAAGCCCGTGGAGGAGACCCCCTGGTATCTCACCCTCCTCATTTCGTGGTTCCCCATGCTCTTGCTCATTGGCGTCTGGATATTCTTCATGCGCCAGATGCAGACTGGGGGCGGCCGGGCCATGTCCTTTGGGCGAAGTAAGGCCAAGATGCTTAATGGCCAGAATATCAACGTGACCTTCAAGGACGTTGCAGGCGTTGACGAGGCCAAGGAGGAGCTGAGCGAAGTCATAGATTTCCTTAAGGATCCTAAAAAATTTACAAAGCTTGGAGGGAGGATTCCAAAGGGCGTACTCCTTGTTGGGCCTCCGGGAACTGGTAAGACCTTGCTGGCAAAGGCCATTGCAGGAGAGGCAGGGGTTCCCTTTTTCAGCATTAGCGGGTCAGACTTCGTAGAAATGTTCGTTGGTGTTGGTGCATCCCGGGTACGTGACCTATTTCTTCAGGCAAAAAAACATGCGCCATGCATCATATTCATAGACGAGATTGATGCCGTTGGCCGTCACAGGGGTGCGGGCCTTGGAGGCGGACATGACGAAAGGGAGCAGACCCTCAACCAGCTTCTGGTGGAGATGGATGGTTTTGAAACGTCTGAGGGCGTAATTGTCATCTCTGCAACCAACAGGCCAGACGTTCTGGACCCTGCCCTACTCCGCCCAGGGCGCTTTGACAGGCAGGTGGTGGTTCCTGTCCCCGACGTAAAGGGTCGTGAGGCAATCCTCAAGGTGCATGCGGCAAAGACTCCCCTTGCTGACGACGTGGACATATCCATAATTGCCAAGGGAACACCTGGTTTTTCAGGTGCTGACCTGGAAAACCTTGTGAACGAGGCCGCCCTCATTGCCGCCAGGGCCAACAAGGACAAAGTGGAAATGGTGGACTTTGAGATGGCAAAGGACAAGGTCCTAATGGGTGTTGAAAGAAAAAGCCTGATAATGTCTGACCAGGAAAAGAAGATTACTGCCTACCATGAGGCTGGCCACTGCCTGATTGCAAAGCTCCTGCCTGGAACAGACCCAGTGCACAAGGTGACTATAATCCCGAGAGGCAGGGCCCTTGGTCTTACCCAGCAGCTTCCCGAGGATGAAAGGCACACCTACCCCCGTTCTTACCTGATGAACAACCTGGCCATACTCTTGGGAGGCAGGGTGGCCGAGGAAATCATATTCCATGACTACACCACAGGGGCGGGAAATGACATAGAGCGCGTCTCCTCCCTTGCAAGAAAGATGGTTTGCGAGTGGGGCATGAGTGATGACATAGGGCCTGTTGCCTTCCAAAAACAAAATGACGAGGTGTTTCTCGGCAAGGATTTTGGACACGTGCGCGAATACAGCGAGGCAACTGCCCAAAAGATAGACAAGGCAATCGAAAAAATCGTTACCGAGACCTACAACAAGACCAAGAAACTGCTTACGGAAAACATTGAATGCCTCCACCAGATCGCCCGGGCACTTCTTGAAAATGAGACCCTTGACGCCAAGGATATTGACGAAATCCTTTCCAGGTGTCGAAAAAAAGAAGAGAATGCAGAAACAGAAAAAGAAGAGGAAAGCGACGGTCCTTCTGATAAATGACCAATCATGCCATAAGATGCCGACATGTTGACCTAAATCCCGAAAAACAGACCATTGTAATGGGGGTCCTCAATGTGACCCCTGACTCCTTTTCAGACGGTGGCCGCTTTCTTAGTAAAGAGGCCATAACAGCCCAGTGTACAAGACTCATCTCAGATGGAGCCCACATAATTGACGTGGGAGGTGAATCATCCCGCCCCTTTTCTGAACCTGTTCCCCTTGATCAGGAGATGGAAAGGGTGATTAGTGCAGTAAGGGCCATAAGGTCATTGTCTGATATTCCCATTTCGGTTGATACCACAAAGTCAGAGGTTGCAAGGGCCGCCCTTGATGAAGGGGCAGACGTGATAAACGACATCAGTGCACTGAGATTTGATGAAAAGATGGCGGACCTGGTGGCACAAAGGGGCGTTCCTGTAATACTAATGCATATGAAGGGCACACCCAGGGACATGCAGCTAAATCCCCATTATGATGACGTAATCAGGGAAATACACGATTTTTTCAAGGAAAGAATCAATTTTTGCATGGGCAAGGGCATAAGCAGGAAGCAGATAATTCTTGACCCTGGAATCGGCTTTGGAAAGCGCTTCCAGGACAACCTGGACATCATCAATAACATAAAGGCATTCCTTGATCTTCAAAGACCTGTTCTCGTTGGCCCTTCCAGAAAGGCCTTTCTAGGTGAGATCACTGGCCACACCACGCCCAGCCACAGGGATATTGCCACCTGCGGAGCCGTGGTAGCGGCAGTTTTAAATGGAGCAGGGCTCGTCAGGGTCCATGAACCAGGTTGCGTAGTGGACGCCATCAAGGTTGCACATGCATTACGAACCAGGAAAGGGGAATCTGAATAATGGATGCCCTGCAGCAGTTTCTCCCCATTCTGCGCTGGCAGGACATAGTAGATATACTCCTTGTGGCCTTTATTATCTACCGGATCATGGTGCTCATCAGGGGTACCAGGGCCGTACAGATGGCAGCGGGGCTGGGGGTCATCGTCCTCATCTATTTCGTCGCCAAGCAGCTTCAGCTCTACACACTCCACTGGCTCCTTGGTACAGCCCTTAGCTCCATCTTTTTGCTGGTTGTAATCGTATTTCAGGATGACATAAGGCGCGTTCTGACCCAGTTTGGACAGCCTCCATTTCTCAGGTACAAGGTCAAGACATTTCACGCCCTGGAAGAGGTTGCCAAGGCCGCTTCAGAGCTTTCCCAAACCAGGACAGGGGCGCTCATCGTCCTTGAACGGACCATTGGCCTGAACGAGTACATTGAAACCGGAACAAAGATAGATGCCGAGGTGAGCCGAATGCTCCTGAACACCATATTTGCAAAGTGTACCCCCCTGCACGACGGGGCTGTAATAATACAGGGGGGAAGGCTTGCAGCGGCTGGATGCGTGCTTCCCCTTACTTCAAACCCGGCAATTAGCAGAAGACTTGGCACGAGACACAGGGCTGGAATCGGCATAACCGAGCAGACAGACGCGGTCACCGTAATAGTTTCAGAGGAGACCGGTGCCATATCCGTGGCAATAGCCGGAAGGATAACTCGTGACATAAGCCCAGGTATACTAAGAAGAATACTTCACAACAGCTTTTCGATTTCGGAAGAAAAAGAGGGCTCCAGCTGGAACTCGAGGTTAAAGTAGATGAACTGGCGGGACATCTTCATAAGGGACTGGCATCTAAAGGTCATAGCGCTGGCCTTTTCCATTACCCTGTGGTCATTTGTTGTAGGGCAGGAAAAGGCAGAGATAGGCCTTTCCGTTCCCATTGAAATCATAAACCTGCCCTCCCATCTGGTCATTGCCAATGACATCCCCTCGGACATACAGCTGCGTGTCTTCGGGCCAAGATCAATTATAAGGAACATTGCCGCCCAAAATCTCACCAAGGTCATTGATCTCAGAGATGCCACCCCGGGAAAGATGCTCATTCACCTGGCAGCAGATGACTTTTCCCTGCCCGGGGGTGTTAAGGTACTCAGGATAAAACCAAACATTATAGAGATAGAACTTCAGCCCCTGCTAAGAAAGACAGTCCCGGTAAAACCAGTCCTGAGAAACAAGCCTGCCCAGGGATACGAGGTGGAAAAGGTAATGGTGCAGCCCCTTGCCACCCAGATAAGCGGTCCGGCAAAGGTGGTGGCCTCCATTAAAGAACTTAAACTTTTACCAGTTGATCTTACAGGTGCCAGAAAGACCTTTACGGCCATCTCAAGCCCAGACATCGGAAACCTGAGGATCAGCGTGGAAGGTGCGTCCAAATTCAGGGTTACCGTTTACATACGTCCAAAGAAGGGAACAAGAAGGATCAGGCATGTGCCTGTACGCATCTATCAGGGCCAATACAAGGTCTCTGTATGGCCCACAGAGGTAACAGTAAAACTGTGCGGCGAAATTCCTGCCTTGAACAAACTGCGTATAGAGGATATCAGTGTAAGCGTCAATGCTACATCTCTTAAGCCGGGCAGGTACACGATTGAGCCCAAGGCACAGGGGCCCACGGGTTTTGAGTGTCTTGAGATCATTCCCAAGAAGGTCCAAGTGAGAATCTCCAGGGAGAAGATAAGATGAGGAGTCTTTTTGGTACAGATGGTGTAAGAGGACTGGCAAATGTCTATCCCATGACCCCAGACGTCGCCATGAACCTTGGAAGGGCAGTGGCCTACGTATTCAAGAATGAAAGAAGCAGAAACCCCAGAATACTCATAGGAAAGGATACCAGGCTGTCTTGTTACATGCTTGAAAACGCCCTGGCGGCAGGTATTTGTTCCATGGGGGTAGACGTCCTCCTGGTTGGCCCGATGCCCACCCCAGCCATTGCCTTTTTGACAGAGAGCATGAGGGCTGATGCAGGTGTGGTGATATCCGCCTCTCACAACCCCTTTCAGGACAACGGCATAAAGCTCTTTTCACACGACGGCTTCAAGCTTCCAGATCGTGTCGAGGCCAGAATAGAAGAGCTCATTGAGTCTCCCACCCTTGAGCGAGAAATGCCCACCGGAAAAGACGTGGGTAAGGCATACAGGATAGATGATGCCCGTGGAAGGTACATCGTCTTTGCAAAACACACCTTCCCCAAGGAGCTGACCCTAGATGGACTCAAGATAGTGCTTGACTGTGCCAACGGCGCAACCTACAAGGTAGCCCCTGCCGTATTCGAGGAACTGGGGGCCGAGGTGATAAAGATAGGGGTTGAACCCAACGGAACCAACATAAACGAGAACTGCGGGGCACTCTATCCAGATCTCATGCAGGAGCTCGTGCGCACAAGCGGTGCTGACATGGGCATTGCCCTGGACGGTGACGGCGACCGGGTAATTGTTGTGGATGAAAAGGGAAATGTGGTGGATGGCGACCACATCATGGCCATCTGTGCAAAGGACATGATAGAGAACAAAAGGCTCAACTACAATACAGTGGTTGCCACGGTCATGAGCAACATGGGGCTTGAAAAGGCCCTTAAAAAAATGGGCGGAAGGCTGGTTCGCACAAAGGTGGGAGACCGCTATGTGGTGGAGACCATGAGGGAGAAGGGCTACAACTTTGGCGGCGAACAGTCAGGACATCTCATCTTCATGGACCACATCACTACCGGAGATGGCATCCTTGCAGCCCTTCAGCTTCTTGCTGTCATGCAGCGCACCAAGCGTCCACTTTCTGAGCTTGCCTCTGTAATGGAGACCTTTCCCCAGGTCCTCTATAACGTGCGGCTTACTGAAAAACGGCCCCTCGAGGAGATTCCGGGCCTTGAAAAGCTTCAAAAAAGCCTTGAAGATAGGCTAGGCTCAAGGGGAAGGATACTGATCAGGCCTTCTGGAACTGAACCTGTAATCAGGGTGATGGTGGAAGGTGAAGACAAGGATGAAATCGAGGAGATTGCAAGGGAACTGTCTGCCCACATAGAAAAGGCGTGCCAAGGCCAGTAATATCCGGGAAAATAATTATTTGTTGTTGGGGGTGTTACAGGCTCTTTTAAATCCTGTCTTAAACCAGGATGCCCTTGGGATGTCTCAGGATTTATTATGGGCCCTTTCAAAAAGGACCATGACCCTTTCATGGTTCAGCACCGGCAGGAGCGTCTCCCTTACCACCACCTGTAGTCCAAGCCCCTCTGCACGCCTCTTTATTGCGTCAATTTCCCCCTTAACAGAAGGCCCTTTAAGGGAGGCAATCTTCCCTTTTTCAGAAAAAAGCTTAACCGAAAGATCAAGCAGCCAGTTGAGACTACCTGCTGCCTGACTAACCACCATCTCAAAGCCCCCTTCAGGCATAGCCTTGGGCCTTGCCCCCTTTTCAAGCCTTCCCTCTTCCACCTTTAGCCCGGAAAGGTTCAAAAGGGAGGAGACATAATTTAAAAAGGAGCACTTCTTCTTTACCGCCTCTGCCAGCACCACGTACATCTGAGGCCTGATGATTTTCAGAATAAGCCCTGGGACCCCCTGCCCTGTACCTATATCCAAAAGGCTTTCCGTCTTTTCGTCCATGAACATCTCAAAAATCAGGCTGTCCCCAAGGTGCTTGTAAACCAGGAGATCCGGCTCCCTGATGCCCGTAAGGTTTATGGATCTGTTCCAGTCATGCAGGGTCAAAAAGTAGGTGAGAATATCTCTTTCCTGATTGGGGCTAAGGGGAAGGCCAAAGGCCCCTGTAACGGTCCTTATGGCCTCAAGTAATATCTGGCGTCTGCTCTTCGTCTGCAAGGTTTCCAAAGGTTGAGTACTTCCCAACAAAGGCCAGGACCACGGTGCCTGTTGGCCCGTTCCTCTGTTTGGCCACTATTATTTCGGCCTTTCCCCGGCGGGGATTGTTCTCGTCCCTGTTGTATACCTCGTCCCTGTAAATAAAGGCGATGACATCCGCATCCTGTTCTATTGCGCCAGACTCCCTGAGATCGGACATCTGGGGACGCTTGTTTGGCCTGTCCTCAACCTTTCTGTTTAACTGGGAAAGGGCTATTACAGGCACATTCAGCTCCTTGGCCATGGCCTTTAAAGACCTTGAAATCTCTGATATCTCCTGTTCCCTGCGCTCACTTCCGCTCCTTCCCTGCATGAGCTGGAGATAGTCAACAATAACCAACCCTATCCCCTGATCACTCTTCAACCTCCTTGCCTTGGCCCTCATCTCAAGGACACTCAAGGCCGGCGTGTCATCTATAAACAGGGGAGCCCTGGAGAGATTGCCAGCGGCGTTTATGAGCCTTGGCCAGTCTTCCCTTCCAAGAAAACCTGTACGCACCTTGTGGGCATCAACCATTGCCTCTGAACAGAGCATCCTCAAGGCGAGCTGCTCCTTTGACATTTCAAGGGAGAATATAGCCGTGGGGATGTTGTTGTCCACAGCGGCGTGCTGGGCAATATTGAGGGCAAAGGCCGTCTTACCCATGGAGGGTCTTCCTGCCACTATTATAAGGTCAGAGGGCTGAAATCCTGCGGTAAGATTGTCAAGGTCAGTAAAACCGGATGGGACCCCAGTAATAAGCTCGTGCTTTTCATAGAGGTCTTCCACCTTTTTGATACTGTCCTTGAGTACGTCCTTTAGCCTGTGGAAGGACTGTTTTATCTTGGCCTGGGAGAGTTCAAAGATGGTACTTTCTGCATACTCAAGGATGTCATCAACGTCCTCGGCCTCCTCGTAACACATGGAGACGATATCTGAGCTTTTGTTGATTAACCGCCTGAGTATTGCCTTATCCCGAACGATTCTCGCATAGTAATCGATGTTGGAGGCAACGGGAACCGTCTCGGTCAGCTCGGCCAGATAAACGGCCCCGCCCACGGCCTCAAGCTGCCCGCGGCGCTTAAGCTCGTTGTGTACGGTCACAAGGTCCTGTGGCTCATTCCTGTCAAACAGATCTATGATGGCGGAATAGATGATGGCGTGGCTTTCCTTGTAGAAGTCATCTGGTTCAAGTATCTCAATGACCTTGAGGAGGGCACCTGCCTCAATAAGTATGCCACCAAGGACGCACTGCTCCGCCTCAATATTTTGGGGCGGGATACGATACTGATCCCGCTTGAGCCTCTTTACTTCAAAGGTCTTCACTGCAGATGCATTCTAGGAGGATACTACCCTCACCTTCACGGTGGCAGTAACATCCGGGCTAAGCTTTACGGGAATCTCGTACTCACCAAGGGCCTTTATGGGCTCTGGAAGAACGATCTTCTTTCTGTCCACCTGATAGCCCTTCTCTTCAATGGCCCTGGCTATGTCCATGGAAGTGACAGAGCCATAAAGCTTTTCCTCCTCACCTACCTTGACAGGTATCTCTATATCAAGCTTTGAAAGCTGCTCTGCAAGGGCCTCATACTCCTGGCGGACCTTGGCTGCCCGTTCCAGGATGGCGGCACGCTGTTTTTCAATCTGTACCAGATTTTTCTTGTTGGCAACAATGGCGATTCCCTTAGGTATCAGATAGTTTCTAGCATAACCGTCTGAGACGTTAACAATATCCCCGGCCTTGCCAAGGCTTTCTATACTCTCATTCAAGATTACTTCCATGACTGTTATCCTCCAAAAACCATAGTCTTTATTTTTTTGCTTAAGGCCTAAGGCCTCAGCTTCACTCCTGGTCGTCTCCCTTGGAAGACATCCTGGCCTCCAGACGCCCCCTGAAGTCGAACCAGTTGTCCATAAGTCCGGTAAGGACAACCAACAGCAAACCGTACCACTGAATACCTATTAATGCATAAACAAGGTAACGCACATAGACAGGAGTTTGCATTACTTTAAAGAAAAATTGCATAATAGAAAAGCCCTGAATCAGATAAAACACACTTACCACCAGCACCCCGTTCTTTCCCGCAAGATTCCAGGGCGTTGTGGGCAAAAGGGCCATGAATCCGAACAGGATAAACAACCAAACCAACGGCCACGGCATACGCCACTGGTGGAACTCTGGCGCAAGGTTTTGTGTTTTCTGCCTTGCCTGGTTCATCTTTACAAACACCAACGTGTTTGAAAGACCGAGAAACACGAAAAAGCTGCACACTATTCCTGGAAAGTAGGAGACAAGGGTCTGCTTTACCTGGGAAATTATTTCCTCAAGCTGAACGGGAAGCTGGTTGCCTGCGTTCTTCTTATATAACTCAACGGCCTTGTCATACTCAGATGTCATGGATGAAACCATCTTCATGTATACGTCATGAAACCTCCAGCCTGAAGCCGCGCCCATGACCACAAGGGACATTGCCAATATGGCAAGAGTCATGACGATAACCGTTTTGGGGGCCTCCACTCCCTTCCAAAGGGAGACGAGGAGGACCCCACAGATAACAACTGCCTGGGCAAGTATAAGCAAGGATGCCGCCATACCGGCTGCCAGGAACAGAAGGCTTGCCCCAATGTAGACTGCGAATAAGAGGAGAAGGCTGCGCCTTATATTGCCAAAATTAAAAAAAGCAGCACTTGCCCCCGGCATAAATAGCTGGAGAATGGAATTTAATGAAGGCAGAAGAGACGGAACTAAGAGTGCGCCAATACCAACCAGGATGTCTTTCAAGGGCGCGCCCTTAGCCGGCTCTCTGCCTCTTAAGGGATTGGAATTCACGCCATCAGGCAGATTTACTCAATGGCGTGGCCGGAAGTAAAGGGTAAAAGCGCCATGATACGTGCCTTTTTGATGGCGTTTGTAAGCCGCCTCTGGTGCTTGGCACATGTTCCTGTAACGCGCCTTGGGAGTATCTTGCCCCTTTCCGTTATGAACCCCTTAAGAAGCTCAGGCTGCTTATAGTCTGCCACAAGGGATTTGTCTGCACAGAACCGGCAGACCTTCCTTCTTACATATATTCTGCGGCGTTTGTATCTGTTTTGCTGCGGACGTTGCATTTATTCCTCCTTCCCTTCTGACCCAGCCTCTTGGGTTTCCTTTTCGGCCTCGCCGGCGCTTTCCTCTGAAGGCTTCTGTGTGTATTTTTTGGCAGCCTCTACCGGGTCGAACTCGTCGTTGAGCTTTGATGTCATGAACTTCATTACGCCTTCGTCAAGCCTGAAATTCCTGGTGAGCTCCTCAATGGCGCTTCCAGGGGCGCCGAAGTCCATCACAATGTAATAACCTTGAGTCTGCTTTTGGACCTTGTAGGCGAGTTTTCTCAGAGGCCACTGATCTATATTTACAATCTGGCCCCCGTCGTTCTTGATGATGTTGGAGAATTTTTCAACTGCACTTTCCCTGTCCTCGGTGCTGAGATCAGGGTGAAGAAGGAACATGGCTTCGTAATGTCGCAATTTCATAAATTGCCCCCTTTCGGTCTATTCTCTGGCCCTGCGCCATACAGGGCAAGGAGGAATTGGATATGCCTTTTAAAACCATCTCCCCAAAAAAGTCAAGATGTTAAGCCCATTTTTTGATATGCATCTCCTTGCATCACGAGAGCAGCGTAACTATTTTAATCCAAAATAAATTCTGTCCCTTTATTTCGTTTTAACATGCCATCTTTCATGTGGTCTTTTCAGGGAGGGTTAGAAAATTTTTATAAACAGGAAAGGATCTGGGAATTATGCCAGTAATCAAGATCGGAATATCCAAGGAAATAGACAAGCTTCGTAGGGAATTTGACGAGATCATGAATGAGCTTTTTCGTATCCCCTACGGCGCCATGACCTCCAGCGGGGGCTGGATTCCGGCCATAGATATCTATGCTGACTCCTCTTGTATTTACGTGGTTGCAGACCTTGCAGGCGTTGACTCTGAAAGCCTTGAGCTCGTGCTGGAGGGCCAATTTTTGAGGATGTCAGGCAACAGGAGACCCCCCCTGACAATAAAGAAAAAGAGATTTTTTCAGATGGAAGTGGAATACGGCCCCTTTGAAAGGGTAATCAGAATTCCACTTCCTGTTAAGGCCGAACAGATAATGGCAAAAATGGATAATGGCCTGCTCCTTGTTCGTTTTAAAAAAAGAGAAAAAGACAAGATGCAGATAAAGATAAAATAAAGGGTCAGTAAATCAGGAGCGACTATGAGCGAGAATACAGAAATAAAGATACAGGATACCCAAAAACTGCAGCAGGAGCACCCAAACACCATAAGGGAGTTGCCCATTCTGCCCAGTAAGGACGTTGTGCTCTTTCCGCACATGGTGGTCCCCTGGATAGTTGAGCCACCTAATCTGGTAAGGATGATAGACGATGCCCTGGCCTCGGACAGGACCATCGCAGTGGTCTCCGTGGCAGGGCCTGTTGAATCCGAGGAAGAGATTCCTGAAAAACTCAACAATATAGGCACCATGGGGCTTATCCTGAGGATGGCCAAGAATGAACAGGGCCACGCCCGTCTCGTGGTCCAGGGGATCACCAGGGTCAGGATAAAGGAGATCACATCCACAACGCCTTACATAAAGGCACGAGTTGAGGCAGTGCAGGATAAGGTGAAGCCTAGCATGGCCCTAGAGGCCATGGTGGTCAACATCAGGCAGGCCTTTTCCAGGATACTTGACCTGTCCCCAAACCTTCCAGGAGAACTGCGCTCCATAGTCATGAGCGTAGACGATCCTGGCGTTCTTGCAGACATTGTCATCAGCCACTTGAACGTATCTCCAGCCCAGAAACAGGAGATTTTAGAGGAACTTGACGTTATGAAAAGGCTGGAGAAGGCCCTTAAAATCCTGTCAGAACAGATAGAGATACTGGAGCTCGGCCACAAGATCCAGAGCCAGGTAAGGGATCAGGTTGATAAGAGCCAGCGTGAATACTTCCTTAGGGAGCAGCTCAAGGCCATAAAGAAGGAGCTAGGTGAATCTGAGGAACAACCTGATGAGATCGAAGAGCTCAGGGAAAAACTCAAGGCAAAGGAGCTTCCTGAAGAGGCCAGGAAGGAGGCAGAAAGGGAGCTTGAAAGGCTTGCCCGGATGCATCCGTCCTCTTCTGAATACACTGTGGCACGGACATACCTTGACTGGATACTTGAGCTTCCGTGGAGCGAATCCACCGAGGATAACCTGGATCTTGACCGTGCAGAACGGGTACTCAACCAGGATCACTATGACCTTGAAAAGATAAAAAAGAGGATAATCGAGTACCTGGCAGTTAGAAAACTCAAGCCTGATGCTAAGGGTCCGATACTCTGCTTTGTTGGTCCCCCGGGCACGGGCAAGACCTCCCTTGGTAAATCCATTGCCAGGGCCATTGGCAGAAAGTTTCACAGGATAGCCCTTGGAGGCGTACGAGACGAGGCGGAAATCAGAGGGCACCGCAGGACCTACATTGGGGCCATGCCTGGTAGAATAATCCAGGGCCTGAGAAAGGTGGGGGTTAACAACCCTGTCATTATGCTTGATGAGATAGACAAGGTTGGAACCGACTTTCGAGGAGACCCTGCATCTGCACTCCTTGAGGTGCTGGATCCAGAACAGAATTCCAAGTTCACGGATCACTACCTTGGCGTGGAATTTGACCTTTCAAGGGTGATCTTCATTGCCACTGCAAACATGCTCGAGACCATCCCACCTCCGCTCCTTGACAGGATGGAGGTCCTTGAACTGTCTGGTTACACCCTTGAAGACAAGATTGAGATAGCAAGGCGCTATCTCATTCCGAGACAACTGGAGGCCCACGGCCTTACAAAAAAGAACCTTTCCATAGACAAGAGGGCCCTTACCAGAATAATCTCTGAGTACACAAGGGAAGCGGGGGTCAGAAACCTTGAAAGGCAAATCGGCTCCATATGCAGGGCCGTTGCCAGGATGGTGGCCCAGGGGCACCAGGAAAAGGTTACGGTAAAGGTTAAAAATCTCGAGGAGTTTCTTGGTAAGCCCAAATACCTGCCAGATGTTGCGGAACGGACCTCTGTTCCAGGGGTGGCCACCGGGCTTGCCTGGACCCCTGTGGGCGGTGACATCCTCTTTGTTGAGGCCACCAAGATGCCAGGAAGTGGAAAGCTCACCTTGACCGGGCAATTGGGAGATGTCATGAAGGAATCTGCCCAGACGGCTCTAAGCTACGTAAAATCCAAGGCCTGTGCCTACGGCATACCCGAAGAGGTCTTTAAGACCGAGGACATACATGTGCACGTCCCTGCCGGGGCCATCCCAAAGGATGGGCCTTCTGCAGGAATAACCATTGCCATAGCCCTTATATCTCTTTTTACAGACAAACCTGTCAGACCTGATGTTGCCATGACAGGTGAGATAACGCTGAGGGGGCTGGTTCTCCCTGTTGGAGGCATAAAGGAAAAGGTCCTTGCTGCCCACCGGGCAGGAATAAAGGAGATTATCTTGCCTAAAAGGAACAACATGGATCTGGATGAACTTCCGGAACAGATAAGGCATCAACTTAAGTTTCACCTGATATCAAAGGTGGACCAGGCAGCCCGAATTGCCTTTAGGAAAATGAAAGGGAAAAGGGGAAGCAGCACCGCGGGTTCAAGGTGTGTCAGGTAGATTTTGAAAAGAAAGGAGGAAACCATGCGAATTCTTTTTATAACTGGCCAGGGCTTTGAGGATTCTGAACTTTTATGCCCAAAGTACAGGTTCGAAGAAGAGGGATTCCAAGTAGATATAGCAGCACCTGACTGGGGCGAGGTTAAGGGCAAAAGGGGGTATCCAGTAAGTGCGAACCTAGCCATAGACGAGGCGGAGCCAGAGGCCTTTGATGCCCTCTTTATTCCCGGGGGTAAGGTGGCAGAAAAGCTTGCCATGCATGACGCCATTGTAAAATTCGTGCAGGAGTTTGCCAGGCTTCAAAGGCCAATTGCTGCAATATGCCATGGCCCCTTGCTTCTGGCATCTGCCGGAATACTGAAAGGGAGGAAGGCCACTTGCTACCACAAGGTCTCAGACAAGCTCCAGGAGGCTGGGGCCATATATGAAAATAGCCCTGTGGTAGTTGACGGTAATATCATAACTTCCAGGCAGCCCAGCGACATCCCCCTTTTCATGAAGGAGGTTGTAAAGACCTTAAAAGGGTTAAAAGAGGCCTGATTACTGGCCTTCTTCGCGTCAGGACTCCTTGATTCCAAGTATCCTGTCATCCCTTTCCCTCATGAGCCAGTAAACTGCCCCTAAAGATAGCAACACGGCAGCCAGGGCAAAAATGGTAAGGGGCGACATGGCCTTAGTATCAAGGATGATCATCTTCCTGCTTATGGCAAGAATGGCTATGAGCAGGACGGTTTTCACCTGAACAATGCCTTGATCCTTCTCTATAACCTTTACTATGGAGTGTTTAAACTCAAGCGCTATAAGGAGTATCATGATCATTCCAAAAATGGCCTTAAATGCCTTGTGATCCAAGGGGTCAACGCCATGGGTTACAAGGAGATGAAACAGGTGAAAACCCAGCTTGTAAAGTGCGCAAAGTATGACAAGTGCCACCATTAGGGACAAAATGATACAGACAATCTTTTCAAACCTCTCATACCAGCCAAGAAGATGCCATTCCTCAAAAAATTTCATGTATGAATCCTCCTACACCGTTTCAGAAAAAATGAAGTGTATAATTAAAATAAAAAATACAATCCTAACCACAAGGACACAACTTTAAACCGATCAAGATCTTTAACATCCCAAACAGGAGAAGCTTGTAATGATACACGGAAAAAAGACAAATGCCTCTTTTTTATGGACTGTGGCCGCATTCCTTATGTTTGCCTTTACTGCGCTCTTTACGGCGTGTTCAGGCACAGACAAGGGAACCCGAATCATTAATAAAAAATGCACCAAATGCCATTCAACAAAGAGAATTTACGCATACAAGAGAAGCAAGGCAGAATGGCAAGACATAATAGAGCGCATGAAAAGACACGGAGCGGAAATTGACCATGAGGAAATAGGATTCCTGGTGGAGTATCTGTCTGCGAAGAAGAAATAGGGTAGTTCATCAAACTTTGTCCTACATTTACAGCAATAGAAAATAAAAGGGCGGGAATTTATCCCGCCCTTTGTTATTACCTTTTAGCTAACGAGCTGGACCGTCTAGTCCTTGAGGAATGGCTGCCACTGCTCCCCGTTAGGACCAAGGAGGAACTGGCTGTTTATGGCAGCAAATTCCCCTGCATGGTTGACCTTTACCGTGACGTAACCGCCAGTCTGATCAAGGATCTGTGCGTTCTTATCCCTGACAAAACTGCTCCTGCCAGCGGTCTTGGTAACTATCACCGGGTTTGCTCCGCTGTAAGGCAACCTGATAATCATGGACTCGGTTACATCCTCATGAAAGCCCAGTTTGAGGACGTAGCCTTCTGCCATTCCCTCGCCCTCAAGATAGAGCTGTTCCTGGGTTGGCTGGAAGCCGCATTCTGCTATCTCAGGCTTTAACTGCTGCGGGATGTAGAAGTAGAGCTTCTGATTCCAGGGACTATTAACAACCTGCCTTACATAGGTTGTTTCACGCTCCTCAGGAGTGAGCTTACCTGGGTCGATCTCTTCTATCTCTTCACCCTTAACGGTTCCTTCTGCAACCATGTAGAAGAGTTCCTCTGCATGGTGCTTGCTAAGATGAAGGATATCTTCCTCTTTGGCACCAAGAACAGACAGCCCATTTGCCTGGATAGGTTCTATGTAGGCAACCTCTCCATCCACAACGAAAAGACCGTTTGGATTGTTAAGCACCATACCTGCCCTCTTCATCCAGATTGGCGCATCGGCAGGAACCTCGTCAGGGGCATACCTCAGGAGCCTGTTTTCCTCAGTAAAGAATGGAGGTGCCCAGGGCCCGTAAACCACTACCCTGTCGGTTACCCTGTGCGCGCCAGGATCCTTTTTATAATCGCCATGGCAGTCGTAACAGCTCTTTGCTCCAAGTGCCTTTTCAGCAGGCTGCACACCATGGGAGTCGGAGAAATAGTGGGCTGCAATGAATATTACAGGCATTGGGTTTGTTTCTCCTTCCGCCTTAAGTACCTTGATAAGGGCCTGCTGCATAGCCTTTACATCCTCTGGCCACCAAAGATCGGGATACATATCGCCAGTGTGGTCAAAGATTACGTACCCGCTATCCTTGAGCACGATCTTGCCCACATAGGGATTCTTGGCAAAAGTGGGGTCGTTTGGCGGAATCATGGCAAGCGTCATGGGATCCACCTTGCCCAGCTGTACAGGCGGGAAAAAGGACCTTATGGCAGCATTTATCTCCTTGAGATAAAGAACCTTGGCTCCGCCGTAGGCTATGTCGCTCATGTCGTGGTCGGGCTGAGGATTGACATCAACCCATGTCATGATGGTAATGGGGTTGCCAATGACTATCTGCGGATAGCCATTTGTCCCATTTGCCCAGTAAAGCGGCGGAAATACCTCGTGATCGTAATTTGGATCAAAGCTCAAGGGCACGCCCATCTGCTGATACTGCATGAGACTTACCTGGTAGAAATACTTCCAGAAGTCAAAGGAGAAGTTGGTAGGCATGCCGTTTACAATCTGCCCAGGATCTGACGATCCGTTGAAATTGAAATAATCAACCATCTGGGAAACGAAATCCATGGGCACTACACCACTTCCGTCAGCATCCATATGATGGGAAACCATATGGAAGTGAGGTATGCCGTAGCCAGGAGAGGTGCCGTAAACAGGCGAGAGGGCATAGGGGCCAGGAAAGGCCATCATGCTGCCGTCTCCTCCTGGAAGGATGTTGTATCCAAAGCGGTTATCAAAGTTGCCATAGTAGCCCAAGGTGTCATCGAACATCCTGAAGCGCCACGTCTTTCTGTAGGGCACATGGCAAGTCTGACATGCTATTTCGGCAAGGTGCCGGCCAGCGCTTTCCCCAAATTTCTCCTCGTGGGCAGAGGTGGGATTTGGCGCCTCTGGATCCTGACCGCCCACATGACAACTTTCGCAAGTCTTTGGCTTGGGATTGTTGTCAAGATCGTTTCTCACCATGTGAGCCGTGTCTGTGCCCTTGCGGAAATTATGCTTGTCTTCCAGGTTGCCAACTTCCCTCAGGTGACAGGAGCCACACCCCATCTTCTTCCTGGACATGTGAACATCAAATCCCGGTGCCTCTTCATTGTCTGTCCAGTTAACAAAATGGCCGTTTTTGACCCAGTCGGCAGGCATACCGAGATTGTACAGCCTTGCACGTGTCCACTCGCTGTTTCCGTGGTCCTGTGTCATAACGTGACACTGTCCGCAGATCTTGACCCACTTGTATGAGTTAATATCCTCCTGACCACCAAACATCTCCATGTGGATGGAGCCGTCACCAAGATCTGCCACATTCCAGTACACCTTGGCCTGCCACTCGTCACCGCTCTTCACTAACTGAACATATGAAATGGGTGCTCCATCTTGATTGAAATCAAGACCCATGAGCTGTGCTGTAGGCATTACATAAAAGAAGTTTGGCAGATAGTTGTGGAGTGTTGGCATTACTGCATTTGGAGGAATAACGCCGTTTTGTAGGTCAGTCATGACCTTTGCCACATCTGGCTGGCCGTTTGGCTTCATATAGGTTGAATCTCCCTGCATATACTTCTGGATGGCAAACATAGTAGCACCCCAGCCAATACCTACCATTCCAGAGTACGGAATACCGTCTTTGTCCCCTTCAATGAGAGGAGCACGAACATAGTCCCTTACAGATGCGTCCGGACTGTCCCAATTCGTATAGAATTTGCCTCTCTCGTATGCCCTTAGTGCAATGGGAATAGGTAGCAAATTACCCATCTGGTCCTTTATCTGATAGGCAAAGATGAAATCGTTGAAAAACATGGCCATCATCTGTTCCATGGTGGTTTCAGGTGGAACAAGACCATTATTTTTAAGATAGCTCAAAAAGCCCTGGAACATTGAATTGAGGGCATTTCTGGAAGCCATGAGCCTTTGCATTTCATCTGCTGGCCCATTGGGATTTGCACAATATTCCGGTTTTATTCCCTGCGCGCCCCATATCTTCTGTACATTTTCACCATATATGGCATAGGGAAGACTTAAACCGTTCGCCTCCATCTGCTTGAGGCCATCAGTCCACATCTTCATCATCTCGCCTACATTTTTTGCAGGAAGCTTTGCAAGTGCCATCATGGCCGTCGGCCTGCCCATTCTCTGGGCAGGATCCGTGTAATTGAGCACTGACTGATTGGCCAGGCCATCTGTGAGCGGCATGCCAAGTGATATTTTTGTTACAGAACCATTTTGCCTTTCGGCAAAGATCATGAGTCTTGGCCTGAATGCTTGGGCCCTAAGACCATCTGCAGCATGAAGCGCATACGGATTTTCAGGGTCTATGTGACAGAGAAGACAGTCTGCCTCCATGACACCAGACTTGTTCCAGTTCACCCTTTTTGGGTCACCCAGTGCACTCATGGTCTGAGAGATTGTGCCAGGGCTTAGAAGGGCCTGGGTAATGGTATTGGGGCCGTATGAATAAAAATCCCGGTCATAGCTATGAACAGGGGTAAGAGATGAATCATCAAAAGGGGTAACGGTCCCATCTGATTGAACAATTCCTTCTGCAGGGCCGCCACCTGGATGACAGGAGTAGCAGACGCCCATCTGGTCCATCATACCCTGATCAAAGAAGTAGGGTTTTCCTTCAGTGGTAAACGGGTCCTTCAGGCTTCCTCTTTCGCTCTTAGCCGCCACCTGGCGGTAAGAGGGAGGTCACCATGCACCGAGCTGCCCTGGACTCAAAAGATGCCCGTAGGCATTGGCAAGGTACTTATAGAGGGTTCCATCATTTTCCATATCTGACCAGTGATCGTTAATTATCTCCCCATTTCTACCAACGCCTTCCCTAAAATGATAAGCCTTGGTAACAGCATCGTAATCATGGCATTTTCCACACGTCTGCCTGGGGCTATAGGCCGGGCCTGCCTTATAGACAGAGCCATTTGCAGCCGTAATGGTGTCGCTGGAATTTAGCTGGTTAATAATTGGGTTGCCGTTTCTATCCAGCAGTTGAACTGCGGGATGGGAAAAGGCCACCTGTGGCGCCAGCAACAACCCAACTAAAAGGGTCCACATCAAAGTGGCGGTCTTAGCCGGTTTCCGAATCATTCCTAAACCTCCTAAAATTTTTGAACCTTTTACACAAAACATTCCCTATCGCCCCCATCCGGCGGAAAAAGGCGACTGTTCCCCACTTATTTTCTCAGAATTACGTTCTGATGACACTCCCTGCACTCGGAAGTGGTATGGCACACGTTACAGCTACGGAAGTTGCGTTTTGCTGCCTCTGCATGTCCGTTTTCCCTTGTATAGGCCATCCAGTCTCCCCTCGAATGGGAAACGGGCTTCTGGCTGCGGTGACAGTCAGAGCAGTAGGATGCCGGATGACAAACCGCACATAGCCTGCGATCATGGGTTGCATCCTGTCCGTGCTGAGTGGTCTTCCAGTTGAATATATGATCCTTGGGTTTCTGGGTCTGGTGACAGTCATTGCAGAACCTTTTTGGATTGTCGTGGCAAAACTCGCAGGACTTATCGAAACGGCTGGCAGGCCCATGCTGCATTGCCCAATCACCGTGGTGGCTCTCAGGCGGGATTTCCTTCCTGACCTTGGTGTGACAGACTTCGCAGTCAATAGGTGCCTCCTCGCCGTTATGGCACTTTTTACAGGTGAACATGTCAGGCCACTCCAACTCAGAAAGGCTCTCTTGTTTGTCTATCCCCTTGTGACACGTGTTGCACTCCACGTCTTCGTGGGCCTCGTGGGTGAATAAGAGGTCAACGTAACCCTTGGGCTTTTCCGGAACAGACTCTTCAACAGAGTAATCGTTCATGGAGCTCTTTAGTGTATGGCACATAAGGCAGTCATCCGAGGGATGATCAACGTCTATGTCGTGGCACTCTGAGCATTTGTCCATATCCGGGTTTTCCATCTTGCCATCCTTGCCGGCGCTGTGGCAGTCTGAGCATTTCATCTCGTTATCCACCACATGAAGCTGATGGTTAAACTTCAGCCCGCCTTCCTCCTTCTTGCACCCGGAAATGGCAAAACCTACAATGGCCATAATGGCCAATATCATGGTGAGTGAATTTATCCTCTTCATATCCTTATCCCCTGAAAAGATGTTCATTACCTTAGAATTTCACATAAACAGTTGCCGTAAGGCTGTTTATGTCACTGACGCCAAATTCCTTGTAGTAGTCGTCACGCTCATATTCGTATTTTAGCTCGGCCCACTTGTTCTCATCCATGCGGTACCGGACGGCCCCGTAGTAGTTGTTCGCGGCCTCGTTCTCTATGAGGCTGTTTACGTCCTCGGTCTTGAAGTAGTAACCACCGGAGATCTCCCACCTGTCAAAGAGTTCCTGGCGAATATTTGCAAAGACAGAAATGGACTTTGCCTCGTAATAGGTGTCCCTGTTTTCCCACCACTTGGTTATACCTGCAGAAAGGTGGAAGCCCTCGAGATTCAGCCATTCGTTTATGTTGATTCCTGCTGTGAAGCTAACGAAATCTGTGGTGTAAAGGTCTTCATCGTCACTTGAATCGAGCTTTCTTATGCTTACTCGCGAGAAGAAGGCCAGGCCCTCCTGGGTGGGTATTGCCTGGCTCAGGGAGATATCGAATTGGTTATAGGCCCGCTCCCTTGCCAGGTAAAACCGTTTGATGTCCTTGCCCAAATCATTCTCTGGAGATTGCCAATCAAAGATGAATTCGGAGTCATACTTGATCTCGAAATTTCTATAGTATTTGAAACCTATGGTAGTTCCGGTCTTTTCTATATCTCCTACCGCATTAAAGAATGCATAACGTGCATGGTTGTTTATGAAGGCACCATGAGCGTCCATGCGCAGATTTTCGTAGGGGCGCCAATCTGCTTGCAGCTCCCATGAATTTTCCTTGTAAAAGGTGGAATCCACGTGGAGAACCAGGTCCTTCATGGGATAGAACTCGAGGTTGAGTCCTCCAATGCCATCCTTTCTAAGGTTGGCAAACGGCTGGGAAGGCATGCCTCCAAAGGCCTCAAAGCTAAACCAGTTAAGGCCAAAGGGCCTGTCACCCCGAAGCCAAAGTCCGTCAAGCTGTATGTTCTGGTCAACCCCGAAGACATACTGACGGCCAACGCGTATATCATAATCGGGAATCAGCTCTGTGAATTCCAGGTATCCGTAATAAACCATGGCCTGTTGCCTGTTGTCACCGCAGGCATCGATGTAATCCTGAAAGATCGAACCCTCAGGTGTTCCGTCAAGGTCCTTCCTGTACCTGCCCAGAAAGTTGAAACTCACACCCTTTTCACGCCAGTCCCAGTTGACCCCGACCTGTTCCTCAAAATCCTGGTCGCTGGAGTCATTGGGCACCATGAACTTGTCCGGGGGTGTTGACCACTTGACCTGATACTGGGTCCTACTGCTGATGTTCAAGGTGCCGTAGGGCAGATCTATCTCGGCAAAGACAGAACTGGCAAAGAACATCAGGAGAATAGCGAACCAAACCAAACCAAACCCTGACCTGAAAACCGTAGTAACTCCCTTTTGTTTTTCCATAGTTCCCTAACCATCCACATCCTTTTTTGCCAAACCGCTGAAAATTCCCCTTTTAACAGCGGTATAACTAAATGTTTTTTAAGGGCCAAGAAAAAATGCCCCTCCCATAATTATGAACAATCATTCACTAGCTTTTACCCCCAATATTGATATATGTCAAAAGGAATTTGTTAACAAATACTCATACTTTTATCCATTTTTTTTGAATTTTTTTTTGATTTTCTCGGAAAAGCTTGCAATATTGATTTGAAAGGGCGCAAAAAATAAGGGGCTTAACATTCCACTGGTTTAAAAGGATTATTTTTAAGGCGCCAACTAAAAAAATTGCTTGATCTGTCTTAAAAGGCCATCTGGTCAAATCAGGAGGACAGCACAGACCTTATGATTGGCATGATATCGGAAAATTTAAATGGCTTATTTATAACACGATCCACCCCCAGATCCCTGACCCTTGAAAGCTCATCTTTTTCAAAATAACCCGTGCATATTATGATATTGATGCCGTGGCCGGGAAAACGGCGGTTTAGCTCTTCAAGAAACCTGAATCCTCCCATGCCCGGCATGTTAAGATCAAGAAGAATGAGATCCACTTGCAAGTGATGCTTTTCCATGTATTCAAGGGCAGCCTCGGCGCTCTCAACTGCCGTAACCCTGTAGCCCGCCTTACCGAGCATGTTTATGCCAATGTCCCTTATCTGCTCCTCATCATCCACCAGCAATATGGTTTCGTTTCTGGTCTGCTCTATTTCTTCCTCTCGGGACTCTTCTGGCTTTGTCTCTTCCTTCTCCTTGCAAACGGGCAAATAGACTGAAAACTCCGTTCCTTCACCCTCTTTGCTGTCACATGTAATGAAACCGTCATGATCCTTGACAATGCCGTAAACTATAGAAAGGCCAAGCCCCGTACCCTTGCCCTTTTCCTTTGTGGTAAAAAACGGATCAAATATCCTTTCCTTGATACTTGCTGGTATGCCGCAACCGGAATCTGAGACCTTTATGCGGACGTATTCTGCCGTTTCCCCTGCCTTGATTTCCGTCAAATCTTCCGGCAGGCTCTGGGTGCGGCAGGTGGAAATCTCAAGCCTCCCCCCTTCGGGCATGGCATCGCGGGCATTTATGCAGAGATTCAAGAGCACCTGCTCAAGCTTTACTGGGTCTGCAAAAACGTGGCCGGCATCTGCTGAAAGCCTGAGATCAATGGTGATCATCTTTGGGATGACCCTGTGAAGGAGCTTTGTGAGGGATACTATCTGGGAATTGACATCCAGCACTTCCTTATTGCTCTCATCCTTTCTGGCAAAGATAAGTAGCTGCCTGGCAACCATGGAGGCCCTGCTGACGGTTTTCTCTATCTGTTTCAAGAAATAGTTAAGACGCGAATCCTTTTCTGCAACCTCAAGGCCCATCTGTACGTATCCAGACACTATCTGGAAGACGTTGTTGAGATCATGGGCCACTCCTCCTGCCATTACACCTATGGCCTCCATCTTCTGGGACTGGATCAGCTCGTTTTCCATCTGTTTGCGGGCCGTAATATCCCCTAAAAACAGCACGCATGCCCTTGATTCCCCAAGCTCCACCGGAACCGTTGTGTACTCAAACCATTTCCTGGGAAGGCCTTCCTCCACAAGCCTGAGCTCCTGGTTTACAGTGCCCCTTCCCTCTTTAACCGCCCTTTTATAGGCCCTTTCGATCTCCTCCCTCATCTGCCGGGGAAGGGCCATGAGGGAGGGTTCTCCATTTTCCAGCGCACCAATTTCCTTGAGGATATCCCTGGCCTTTGGATTACAGAAACTTATGCCTTCATCCCGCAATATGAGTATCCCTTCCCTGGCATTGTTCACCACTGTCACATATTTTGACTCAGATTCCCTGGCATTCTGCTTAAGCCTTTCTGCATAGTTCCTCAGGCATTCCTCTGCCTTCATGAGCCTCTTTCTTCCAACAAACTCTTCAAAGCGCTTCTTGTAATTGAAGGCCGAAGCAGTCAGCAAGATGGTCAGGGACGAAAGGAGAAAGACGTTATTCACCCAGAAAAGCGGCGGTATCCGCCTCTGTCCAGACATGAACACCACGGCAACGTATAAGGAATAAAGGACAAGTACGTGGAAAAGGTGACTTAAGACATCCAGGGGCAATATGGCAATAAAACCAATGAACACCATTAAGAGTCCTGCATAGTAAGGGGTGCCAAAGCCATTTACATCCCTGATCATCAAGATGATGGAAAAGCCTACCACGTAGTAACCAAGTATCCCAATAAGCTTTGATGCACGAAAGCTCTTTGCCCTGAGATTTAGATAGAATAGAAAGGCCGCCACAGAGGCCGCTATCAAGCGGAAGTAGAGAAACCTGTGAAAAAACTGTGGATAGTAGAAGTAATCTACCCAGGAAAAGGCAGGAACAAGGACAATAATCAGGATCAGACCAAGGGCCACCGTCTTTTTGAAGACGGGGAAAAGATCATCCTGAAACTCCTTTTTTAGCCTTGAATAATTCTTCAAATGTCGGGATACTCCCGGAAAACTACGCCTCCTTTCTGCCAACGGCAAAGAGGTTTACTCCCTCACGCTCGTGAAAGACTTTGACACCTTTGCCAAAACCGCCGGCCCTAAAGAGGCGTTTAAGATCCTGGTCACTTCTGTGTATGAGTTTCCACTGCAAAATGTGGTCCATCCATGCCTTGTTGGGGTTATTTACAGAAAAATTGCTTAGTATCAAAACTCCACCCGGTCTTAAGAAGCTGTGGGCCTTTTTCACAAGGACAGTAAAAAGGCGCTCATCCAGATAGTCTGTAAGGCCTGCAGAATAGATGATATCCTGCCTTGAAAAATCATGTTTTGACCTGCCTAAAGACCATTTTATCACATTTTCCTGCATCAGGCTAATAGAGGCGTCATGACGGAATGTATCCACCTTTTCCTTCGTGTACTTTAATGCGTCCTTGTCCGCATCAATGCATAGGGCCTCAATGGCGTCCGTCCTTGCGCTCCTTTTTAGAAAGTCAAAAAGCTCCCTGTTTGAACCGCAAGCAAGGTTCATTATCCTCACCCTTTCGCCAGCCTTTAACCCCCTGGAAATACGTCTTTCCACCTCCTCTTCAATGATGTCTGAAAGGAGCCTTCTCCTTTCCCGGACGGCCCTGGCAGGAGGCGTATCAAGACAGTACCTGTCCACGAGAAGCCCCAGGGCCCCATCTCCGTCAGGTTCATTCCTGTAGATGGCCTCCATCATGAGAAAATCCCCTGCATACCCCTTTGGCTTGAAATAGGCACGCTGGGCAAATCGGCTCCTCATAAAGTATGGGAAAATCTCCTTGAAGATAAAACCCCATACATACTCCATTGTCTCTGAGTCTTCCTTCTCTTTCCTTGAAAGGGCCTCAATGTAGGAGTCAAAGTGGTCTATGAGTTCCTTGACCTTGGGATAACACCTGTCAAAGAGCTCACCTTCTGGACATGCCTGGATCTCGTTGGCAATGTGGTACATTTCTGCCTTGAATGACTCCACCTCTTCGCTGACCTTTCTCCACAGGCGGCCTCTAAAAACATTATCCGGCACTGCCTTTAGTTCCCTGAACAGGGGAACCCTTCCACTTGAAAGAAAGGCAGAATAGCTGTTTAGCGGCCTTGACTCCCCTATTACCTGACGAAATTTCTTGCAGATGGAAAGGCTTATAAGGTGTACAACGTCCCCGAAAAGATGCGGATCCTCAACTTTCAGCCTTTTAAACTTGCCCCTGGAAAGCCTCAGGAGAACGGAATCCCTGCTGGCCTTGATGTTCCTTACCCTGGTTATGCCATCAATGAATCCGACCTCTCCAAAAAACTCCCCTTGGCCGATGATGGCTACGATAATCCTTGTCCCCTGTTCCTCGTAGGAAACCTCCACCTTGCCTTCAAGGACATAGTAAAGGCTGCTATCGTGGGACCTTATGTCTATCTCCTGACCCCTTTTGTACCTAAGCTCTGAAAGATAGGGCGACAGTCTCTCAAGTATTTCCTCCCTGGCCTCAAAGGTTGGCACTCTGGCAAGATTACCTTCCATAAGGACTCCCGTTTCCATTTTAAATCTCCCTTTCTGGCAAGATCAGACCTTGAATACAGGCTTACCAGCCATGATTTTTGTGATTCCTGTTTTATTTTTATCGGCCTAGGGGATGAAAAACTGGAAGGGTTAAGTAATTTCGAATGCCAAAATTGATGAGCTAATTCTGAGGAACGTATTCTTCGGCCATCTCCCTTGGAAAGGCATCCAGGTTTCGTGCAAAGGCCGCCTTTAAAAAGGTGTTTACCCACCAGAAGATATCCCTTCTCCTGACTGCGCGTCTGAGGATCTTCATCCTCCTTGCCCTTTCCTCATCAGGCATGGAAAATGCGGAAAAGATGGCCTTGGAAACCCCTTCAATGTCATAGGGATTGACCATGAGTGCGCCCCGGTGGAGCTGGGCTGCCGCGCCTGCAAACTCGCTTAGGATGAGCACACCCTTCTCTTCAAGGTTACATGCACAGTATTCCTTGCACACCAGATTCATTCCGTCCTTTAATGGAGTTACAAGGGCGATCTCAGCCAGACGGTAGTATGCAAGAAGCTGAGTCCTGTCAAGACTCCTGTAAAGATAGTGAATTGGAACCCAGCCAGACTGGGTAAAACGGCCATTCACCTCCCCCACTATCCTTTCGATTTCCCTCTTAAGCTCCTGATACTCCGGCACCTCGGCCCGGCTTGGCACTACAACCTGCACAAAACTCACCCTCTGCCTGAGTTCCGGGAACCTCTCAAGTGCGTCAGAAAAGGAGTAGAGTCTTTCCGGAATTCCCTTGGTATAGTCCAGCCTGTCTACTCCCAGAATTATCTGCCTGTCTGGCAAGGCCTCATGGAGATACCATGCGGCCTCGGCCACTTCCTTTGAGGCGCTGTCCCTGGCAAAGGACTTGTAATCTATGCCTATGGGAAAGGCCCCGACCCTTACTACCCTTCCGTCAAACCTCACGTCGGAGATGGCTCCCCTCCTTCGCAGCCTGACCTCTGGAATGAGCATGGAGAGGCAGTTCAGGAAGTTTCTCTTGTCCCGCATGGTCTGGAAACCAAGGAGATCGAAGTGGAGAAGGGCCTCAAGGACATCCCTCCTCCAGGGAAGCTTCATGAAAATATCAACAGGTGGAAAGGGTATGTGCAGGAAAAACCCCTTGGGCTGGCCCATACCCAGGCCACGCATGAAAAAGGCTGCATGCATGAGATGATAGTCGTGGACCCAGATATAGTCGTTGGACGAGGCATTGGCCCTTATGCACTCGGCAAACTTCCTGTTTACCTCAAGGTATCTGTACCAATATCTTGGTTTGAAACGGCATCTGCTCTGCAGGTCATGGAAAAGGGGCCAGATAATCTCGTTTGAAAATCCGTAGTAGTAGGAGTCGATATCCTCCCTGTCCAAAGGAACTGGAATAAGGCCGTAGCCGGTCTTTTGGGAGGCCTCCTTTAAAAGCTCTAAGTGGAAAGGGTCAAACTCCGAGCCTGACCAGCCTATCCATAGCCCTCCCCTGTCCCGCAAGACAGGGGCGAGGGCGGTGACCAGACCACCTGCTCCAGGAAGAACCTTTGGGCCAGAGCCGGTTTGAACAATCTTTATGGGAAGCCGGTTGGATACGGCAATAAGTCTTCTTTGATTGGCCTCGTGATTATCCATCCTGGTTAAAGGATATATCTAGCCAGGCACTCTTTCAACTCATCAGGCGGGATTATCCACACGTCCGCATTTGTTTGTCTGAATTTTTTTCTCACAAGAAAGGACACCCCTGATCCATCAAGGGCAGAAAAGGCGTCTTCATCCGTAAGGTCGTCCCCATAATAGGAACAGGCACAGTTTTTATCAAAATCCTCAAGGAGCTCTCTTACCACCCTGCCCTTGTCCACACCCCTGGTCCTTAGTTCAACCCCGCCGTCAAAGGCATTTACTTTTAAGTCTGAACCGGAGGAGACCTCTTTAAAAAATTCCGTTGCCTCTTCAAGGAGCCTGGCTGCACGGCTCTTCCCCATTCCCCTTACGTGAAAGGCCATGGAGCCGTGTTTTTCCTCAAGGCTACGGCTTAAGCCCTCATGGTCTGCCCACTCCTCCACCTGGTGAAACACCTTCTCAGACTCCCTGGAAACCGGGACCTGTACGAGACGGCCAGAGGGAAGCAGCCTTTCCATTCCGTGTCCTCCCCATATCTCAACAGGCACGTTAAGGCCCAGGAGCTCCTTTACCTCCAGTGCATTTCTTCCAGATATGATGACCACCCGGTTCTTGCTGCTATCAAGTATCCTTTCAAGGATCCCAGGAAGGCCCGGATAGGGATAGGCCTTGAGCCTTTCTGCCACAAAGGGTGAAAGGGTCCCATCGTAGTCGAGCATGAGAAGCCTTCTTACTCGACCCTTGGCAACCTTTTGCCAGAAGGCCTCCACTTTTTCTTTCTCCTTAAGTATTTTCAAGGTCTGGTAAGATCGATCCTGTCTTCAAGGCCGTGGAAGATGGCTATCATAAGGGCCAGATACTCCCTCAGGTGGCGGGTCAAAAGGAAGTTTTCCCTGACAAACCGTTTTGCCCTTTGCCCCATCTCCATTCTCTTTTCTTGGTTGTGGAGCAGATACCTTATTCTAAGGGCTGCTCCTTCCGGGCTTCTCACCCTGAAACCTGTGTAATGGTCAATTACCTGAAGCCTTATGCCGCCGGTATCTCCGCCAATTACCGGCTTTGATTTCCACATGGCCTCTGTAACCGTAAGACCAAAGCCCTCCCTGATGGATTTTTGGAGCACGATGTCCGCTGCACGTTGAAGGGCGTTTATTATCCTGTGGGCATCTGGCGGCAGGACAAGCACGTGTATGTATGGGTCCCCCTCTGCTGCCTTCTGAACCTCCTTTAGCACGATTTCCCCCTCAGGGTCGTCAGAGGCCCCACCACCTGCGAGAACAAGCTGCATAGGAACGATTTTTCTTGCAATCCTGTAGGCGGCAATAACCCCAAGGGGGTCCTTGAACCTGTCATAACGGGAGACCTGAAGGATTATCGGCAGGTCAGGATCAAGGCCAAAGCGCTCCCTCACCCCTTCTACCTCATCTTTTGGAAGCTCCATGTTTTTTTCACTCAAAGGATCGATACTTGGCGCAATTATGTACTGGGGATGAGGAAGGGGCTGAACGAACTGGGCAGTGGAAAAGATACTGGCGTCGTAATCGCAAACTATTCTCCTTAAAAATTTCCATACAGGCCGGTAGGGACGGCTGCAGTCAATGTGACACCTCCAGACCCACTTGCCCCTCCTGTCAGCAATGTTTTCAAGAAGCGCTGCAGGCTGGGGATCATGTATGAACACAAAATCGGCATCCCTTAGCTTGTCCCTTAGTTTCCCAGCGTTTTGGGCGTTTACCCGCAGATACTCCTGAAAGGCCTCATCACTAAGCACAACAGTGTTTCCCTGGATGGCATTGTGAAAGCCCTTTGTGCATTCAAAAAAGGAGGGCGTGCCCTCTATAACCTCCCAGCTGGTATCAATACCAAGGGCGTTCATCATTGGAACAATCTTGGCAAGAAGCTCAGCCACCCCACCTCCCTGTCTCGTGGAGTTTACGTGAACTACCCGCATGCCCTTAAGCTGGGAAGACAACTGACGCAGATGGTCAACCACCTCTCTGCCTGCAATCTCACTGTATCTTTCGAGAAGATCCATCTCCTTCCTAGTCATGGAAAAATTTCTCACACTCCCGGACGAGTTTTTCACGAATGGCCTTTAGAGAGCTGAAGTATGGGTCTGTTGACCTGAAGACGGTTATCAGGCCATTGTATTTCGGCCCAAAGGCCTCGAGCCAGATACTAAAATCGTCTGTCTTTTGCTGAGTCCTGCGCCTTGCATCGATAAAGTGGTAAAAGATGGAGCCAAGGGACATCTCCTTCAGGTTCGTTACAAGCTCCCTTGGGTGGACCATGCATTTTCCAGTATCAAGGACTACAAGCTGACTTTGCACAAAGTAGAACTGCTCGTCTGTCTTGGCCCATATTACTGATTCGTTTTCGTAGAGATAGTCCTCCACCCGTTCAAGGAGCTCAAGGCGTACCCCCTCTATATCTTCATATTCAGTGGGGTCGATGACGCTCAATCTTTCGGCCAGGGCCTTCTCGTGAAGGCCTCGGTAGGCCCAGGCTGCAAAATCGTTATTGTACTCGGGCTCGTCAAACTGTGGCTGCAGAAAACGGCCCCAGAAGTGGTGATATACACTTGCAGCCGGGACCCTCTCAAGGGCGTCCCTGAACTCCCTGAGGGTCTGAACCCTAAGCCCAGTGCTTAATCTAACCAGGGCACAATCCCTTATATGAAATCTGGTATTCTGACCATGGGAATTGTTCATCACTCAGGTATCAATCCTTTTATTCCCCAAATCCATTGTAAAATCTGCCACGGCAATCCTTTTTTGCTTGCCCAAGGCCCAAGTTATTAAGACAAATGGGAGGAAAATTCAACTCTTCTTAAAACCTCCATTTAATTGCACACAAACAAATGATGCTTATATTATTCCAAAATTACCAAAACCCTTTCGAGACCTTTTCAGTTTTCCTGTGGGCAATGTAAAAAGGAGGGAAATCATGAGTGGACTTCCAGTTATAACCGTCACCTCGAAAAAGACTTCCCTTCTTCCTGTTGAAGTAGTCGAGAGAAAGGGCACAGGACATCCAGATACAATTTGCGATGCAGTGGCAGAGGAGTTCAGCAGAGGCCTTTGCCGCTACTATTACGAACACTTTGGACTGGTCCTACATCACAACGTAGATAAGGGCCTTCTGGTTGCCGGCACTTCAGAGCCATCATTTGGAGGGGGCAAAATCAAGGCACCCTTACGCCTTATTCTTGCCGGGCGTGCAACCACTTCCTTTAAGGGACACGTGGTGCCCGTAAAGGAGATTGCAATTGAGACCACAAAAAAATGGTTCCGTGATAACTTTCACGCCCTTGATCCTGACAGGGATATAGAGATTGACGTCATCATAAGGCCTGGCTCCCAGGAGCTTGTGGAGCTCTTTTTAAGGCAGGCAAGAGAGGGGGAGATTCCCCTGGCAAACGATACATCTTGCGGAATCGGCTTCTATCCCCTGACTCCCCTTGAACGGGCCGTTTACGAGACAGAAAGGCTTCTTAACTCCAAAAATTTCAAAAAAGAAAATCCTGCAACTGGTCAAGACGTAAAGATAATGGGTGTTAGAAGGGCAAAGGAAGAGGTGTCCCTCACCGTTGCCTGTGCCTTTGTGGACAGGTTCTTAAGAGACATGCATGACTACATGGACGAAAAGGAGAAGGTAGGGCAGTTTGCCAGGGAAATCCTTGAAAAGGAGTTTGAGAATGTTGACATCTTCGTTAATACCGCTGACAGACCAGAATCCGGGAGCATTTACCTTACTGTGACAGGAACCTCTGCCGAGTCTGGAGATGACGGTGAGGTTGGAAGGGGAAACAGGGCAAACGGCCTCATAACCCCAATGAGACCAATGAACATGGAGGCAGTGTCCGGGAAAAATCCCATAAATCATGTTGGAAAGATCTACAATCTCAAGGCCCAGGAGATAGCAAAACGGCTTTATGAAGAGATTCCCGAGGTTTCTGAGTGCACATGTTTTCTCGTAAGCCAGATAGGAAGGCCTATAACGACACCAGCGGCAGGTGAAATAAGGATATGCTCAGATAAAGAGCTCTCCAGGGATTCAACTAAAAAAATCCAAGAAATTTACAGACAGGAAATGAAAGAGAGCGTAAACCTCTGGAAGAGCCTGCTAGAGGAGAAGAAACGTATCTATTGACCTGAAAGGTTGATTTATCCATTGTCATTCTTCTAATGAGAATTATTTTTTAAAAAAAACCAGGAGGCGGCGTTATGAACTTTGAAAAATATGCGGAAAAGGGCAATCTTTTCGTAAAGGAGTTGGCTCAGGAGCTGGGATGTCCGGACAACAAGAAAAAGGCCGGCAGAATCCTTAAGGCCGTGCTCAAGGCCCTTAGAAACAGGCTTTCTCACGAAGAGTCCATGCATCTTCTTGCCCAGCTGCCCATGTGCATAAAGGCGATTTACGTAGATGGCTGGAAGCTTTCCGAAACCCCCGAAAAAATCAAAAATGTCTCCGAGTTCGTTGAGGAGGTCATGAAATACGACAGGCCCAGAGCCCAGCAGGACTTTGCAGACAAGGACGAGGCCATAAGGGCCATAAAGGCTGTATTCAGGGTGATAAAGCGACACATCTCTGACGGGGAGGCCCAGGACGTGGAGGCAGAACTTCCCAAACAGCTTAAAGAGCTTTGGGAAGATGCATAAGCAGTGCATCTGTCATCGGGTGTTGCGGGTTTCACACCGTTTGCACCCGACTTAACGTATCTCGAAGCCATAGGGAGATACAGGGATATCAGGTCCAAAACTCATACTCCTTCACCGCATTCAAAAGGCCTTACCCCGGTCTTCAACAGGTACATGGACTTTTTGCTCCTTTGTGAACATTGGCCTTCTCCATAAGCGTAAAAGATGGGTGTGTATGATGTCCCGCTTCCCGACTCTCCCAGCTATAACCGTCAGAAGTAAGCTTATGGGGCTGCACCATTCGCTTCATATGGTAAAGCCATGTGTTTCAGTATTAGCCTGTCCCTTTGTCCACTAGACTTGGTTGTGTCACGTCAGAAAATTGGGTCGGCTTGTCCTTTTTCACCTCCTTTTTACCAATGGGATACTCAATTACCGATTGGGCGAAAAAAATTCAGCGAGACGGAAGCGACCTATGCTGAGGAACAACTCGCCCAGAGAAAACCGGACAGGCCACAACGAAATAACGTCCTCGGAGGAACAGAGCCATCAGTTATGAAGGTTCAGCCCTGTTTATTGGGCGCTTACCCTTTTACAAAAATCCGATGGGTTGATAACTGTAACCTTTCAGTATGCCCGCAGGATCTGAAACCCCTAAGTGGCGTTCCAGGACTTCTCCCAGCACATCGCGAAAATCGATGGTATGCGCCAGATAGCGCCCTTCATAGAGCTGATGGTCTTCCAGCCCCGGCCAGTCGCCGTGGATACCGCCGTTTACTTTTTCCCCCAACACCATCCAGGTGCCTGCATGGCCGTGATCGGTGCCCTTGGAGCCATTTTCCCGCGCCGTGCGGCCAAATTCGGTCATGGTAAGAATCAGGACCTCACGCCCACTGTCACGGATATCCTGATAGAAGGTGCTGATACTAAGCGCGAAATCCTTGAGTAACCCGGGCTGCTTGCCACTGGTACGCCCCTGCCCCACGTGCGTGTCCCAGCCATTCGAGTCCACTGTGGCTACCTCCAGGCCAAGATCGGCCTTGATGACCTGAGCCAGGCGTTGCAATCTTCGACCAAGGTCACTGTTGGGATAGGAAGCGTTATTGCCTGCATCCGCTGGCGGCAGTATATCCAGCAGATCCAGCCCCTGGAGAGTAGCCCGGCTCACTTTCCGGCGCAATCCTGTTCCGGAGTCGGACTCGTTGACCTTGCGAAGATTCTGCAAGAAGGTTTCCGAGTCTCCCCAAAATGCACCGCTACGAGTTGCTATAACGGGAACGTCGAAACCACCTTTCAGGGCGAAGTCCAAACTTCTGCCGATACTAGCTCCGCGCAGGGTTCCCGTGCCGGGGGCTGTGGTGAGATAACGATTGAGCCATCCATCCCTTTGCTCGGTGACCGAACCCCCTTCTATCAGCACCTCACCTTCAAAGTGAGAGCGCGTGGCGTCGGGGTACTGGACAGTTGGCAGCAGCGCCAGCCGACCGCTTTGGTACAGCGGCATCAGGGAATCCAGAGCCGGATGCAATCCAAAGAACCCGTCCAGATCAATACAGCCACCCGCTACGCCAGGTTTGGCGATAGCCAGGTTTGGCCGGAGTGCCGCGTAACGTGGATCACCGTACGGGACAACGGTATTCAGTCCATCGCAGCCGCCGCGCTGAAAGATGACCACCAAGGGAATTTTTCGTTGGGAATCCCCGGTGGCGTTTGCCCATACCAGGGAGGTACGCAAGCTCATACCGGTACCCACCACTGACAGTGCCAACAGTGATTTGATAAAGTCTCGTCTATGCATAACCAATTCTCCTAATAAATCTATTGCAGTTGAGTCCCTGGCAGAGACAAAATGAAAAAGATCAACTCTCTGAGTTTCTGATCGGCGTCATCTTGTTGCAATGAAAAGGAACTGGAAGCCGTCTCGGGTTGCAGATAGGCCACTGCCGTATCCCATTCTGCCTGGGTATAGTCGCCGGCGGTCAAAATTTGGAACAGATAGCCCACAATGCCTTCAGTGGTTTCCAGGCCCAGGCCGGAAAAGTACTCCACCGGCTTAAGGAAAGTATGTTGGGGTTTGTTCGGTCTGGGGATTCGAAGCGCCAGTTGATTGGCAAAACGGAAACGCTGGACCATCTGACTGGAATTCAGCCACTTGTCTGCCGTCTCCGCCCAGCCTGTTGGCAGATGTTGATAAAACAGTTGCTGGCCCATGTTCCTCAGGCTCCCGATCAGGTCCCGTTCACCGATTTGCACAGGCTGCAACGCACGAACCACAGATGTGAGATATTCCAGGGGGGTCTTGAATTTGGCATGGAAGCGGCTTGCTTCGCGGAATTCCGCCGAGGTCAGCAAGTTTTCCACCACTTGCCGCATGTCCCCGTCGGTTGCCCGGAATACGGCAGCGCAATCGTCTATGGTGGCAGAGTGTGGCTGGTCGCTGATGAATACCCGGGCCAGCTTGGTGCACAACCTACGAGCTGTCGCCGGGTGACTGGCCAGAATATCCAGAACGGCTTCACCGTCTTTGATGCCATCTTCGCCAGGCAAGTTGGGCAAGGTGTGCCCCAGGACCACTTTTTCACCGGTATCATGCCAGCCAGGGACGAAAACGAAACCCTTTTCCCCTGGGCTGAAAAACCAACCGGTGAAGGCCCGGGCGACATTTACGATGTCTTCATGAGTGTACCCGGCGTCCACACCCAAGGTATGAAGCTCCATCAGCTCACGGGCGTAATTCTCGTTGATGGCGCCGCGCTTGCTATGTTGCGTGTCCAGGTACAGGATCATGGCCGGGCTCTTGGCGCTGATCTCCAGTATGTCCCTAAACTTGCCCAGGGCATTTTCTCGGAAGGCCTGATTCTCCCGCTCTTCCACACCTGCCCAGGTTTTGCCTCTGGATGTATTGAAGTGATTCTCCCAGAACCAGGCCATGACTTCGTTGAGATGACGCTTGCTGTGAAAAATCCAGTACAGTGGATAATCCTGCAGCCATGGGCCTGCATGAGGCAGCGGCAAAGAAGGAGCCCCCTGCTCTGCTTCGCTGTCGTCGATGGTTTCTGGATGTAGTTGTTGTTGCAGGAAGGCATCCCAGGCCATTTCCCGGACTTCCTTGAGCAATTCCGGGGTTGGGCCAAAGGTGATCCGGCTAAGCAAATGGGAGACGCTTTGGGCCGGGGAAACGATAGGGAAGCGCACCACTTTTGTGACGACCTGGCCACTGTCCTCCTCAGCCTCGATGGTCACGATGGCTTCATCTCCGGGATGCAGAAGCCCTGGTGGAATCATGAAGGCCCAGTGACCATTGCTGGAAATTTCCAGGTCGTGGCTCAGCAGTGAGGTTCCTGTGGCAGTGGACAATTTGCCGGTGATGCGAGTTACATGGGGCGCCTCAGAGACCGACCCGTAAACAAGGAAACCACGAGACGAGCGCGTACCGCCTTGGGCAGAGTCCATAGTGATTACGGGCGGTTGGGCACTCGATGCCTTCACCACGATGGTAAGGGTTTTTGTGTCGGAGGCCGGCGGATTGCCATTGTCCGTGGCCTTGATGGTAACATGGTAAGTGCCTGCGGTTCCAGGCCCAGGTGTCCAAGAGAAGGTGCCCTTGCCCCCGGTTGACGGGGTGAAAGTGGCCCCATTCGGCAAGTTGGACGCCGTGAGAGAAACCTTGTCTCCACTGTCAGGATCGGTGGCCTTGATGGTGACGGTCAGGGTATCACCTTCCTTGACCGATTGTTCGGAAATGGCGGCAATGACCGGCGGACGGTTGCCTGTGCTGCTGTACTTTTTGCAATTTTTGATACTGTCTTCCGGATCGGCTTTGCAAAGGTCGTTGCCCTGGTTGCCGTTGAGGCTATCTTTCCCAGGACCCCCGTCGAGAATATCGTCTCCCTTTTTCCCGAGGAGAACATCCCTGCCCGGTCCTCCCAACAGGGTGTCGTTGCCATTATTACCACGAAGGGTATCGTTTCCTCTTCCCCCATCCAGAAAATCATCTCCTGGCCGACCGATAATCAAATCGTTGCCGTCCCCTCCATAGAGACGGTCATTGCCATTGCCGCCGATGATTTTGTCATTGCCGGGGCCACCATCGATGCAATCGTCCCCGTCAAGCCCCATGAGAATATCATTCCCCCCCAGGCCCAAAATGATATCTTTCCCTGGAGTGCCCTTTAAGACATCGTTACCGGCAGTTCCCATGATGACATTGACCCCCGGTTCATCGATGTTGCAATTCGAAGAAGCCGCGGCATGGATCTCTGCGTACTGAAAAAGCAGAAGCAGGCATGACCCAAGCGCCAATCGAGTAAAATAAATTAAATTTTTTTTCACGATATACCTCCCATATCGTTTTAGAAAATGCTGTCTGACCTAAGACTAAAGCTTTGTGCCTAATCTTCCCAAAACGGGACAGGCCAACCTAGACACCGTTGCCCTGACGGGCATGGGTTTCCAGCCACTGGTATCCACAGTGGGCTACGTCTATGCAGCAAGGAGCATCAGGTTAGTTACAAAGCTGGAGTCGTTGTTCCCGAGGCCCTGCACGCAGAGACCATCAAAAAGAAAAGAAAACGCCTTGCCCTTCGTACTACATATCACGGAAACTGAGGCAAGATAACTCAGGGGATAGGCGCTATCCTGCCGCCCATGATGCGCGAGATCAAATGCAAGCCAACCTGTCTCGAAACCGTTGCGGTAGTGCCAAGAGCAATGCGTCTCCGTAAAGTGCTTTGTCCTTACGGAATTTGAAAAATCGGGTGTCAATGATCAGTCAAATTTGTTTTGACTTTGCAAATTGTGGACCAGTGAAGAGATGAAATCCTGGAAACGCCTGCATGCTCCACTTGCGGCAACACTGCAACGTTCTGACCAACAAAATGTGGTGGAACAAAATTACGGTTCTTATCCACCTTGAGTGTTCAGAATTTGTCCATTTTGACAGTTAAACACAAGGGATTATTGAAAATACGCTTTGGCTGAGCTTTAAATTTTTCCCCTCTGTGGAAAAAAGTTAACCTAACAGTATGCCTTATCCTGTAAATGGTATGCTGCCCGCCGTTGGCACGACACCCTTCGGTTAACCTGCCATTGCGGGCCTTAAAAATATCCACCTCCGGGACAGAGGCCAGGTATTTATGTCTGCAAAAACCTACTATTCCTTCAACTCCGCCTTTTCCATTGTCAGATGCTGGGTGGTGAAACGGGCCTCAAAATTATAATAGGCAAGAAATTCAACAAAGGAATCCTGCTCAAGACCGTTACGTCATTGAAAAATCCGACGAACCGCCAACACACAGGATGAGCCGTCCCGACACCAAAGGGACAGGACCGAAACATGGTAGCATGGCCAGCCTGGAATAATTCACCTGGGACTTGAAAGAGAGATTCTATGTAAGATATGCATTCTTACCTCAGGAGAGGCTTGACATCCTTCGTCTAAAGGTCCCAATTGTTATGCCCTCCTCGTTTCTTTCAATATCTTGTCATAGTCTGAATGCGATCCTATCCAAAACCAGATTATTTCGTTGTCTCGCTGGACACCCAATGCCCGATAATCTCTTGATATGCGAACAGCATAGATAGGACGTTTGGAATGAACTCGTTTGAAGCGAAGGCCTGGGTGATAAGGGTCTTTTTCAAACTGGAGGTAAGCTTCTTTCGCTTGCTTTTGGATCTCCTTTGGTAGTTGAGCCAGGAGCTTACGAAACTGTTCTGTGGTATGGGATATCATAGGTGATTAACATCCAATGGTTTTGTCTTACCTTCTGCATGTTCCATAAGAGCCTCATCTGCAAGTTTATCTAATACATCTTCTGATTCAGCAAATGCTTTCTCCCATTTTTTCTCAGATATAATTTCATCGATCAACCAGCGCGCAAGAGCGTTTTGTTCCAACTCTGGTAATTTCGATGCCTCTTCAAATGCTTTGTCAAGTAATTTTGTCATACTCAATCTCCTATTCTTTTGGCATAACGTCCAGGGTCACTTGCCGACATGGAGCAAGGCCGAAGGCCGCAGCGGAATGGCGGTCAAGTGCACCCGTATGTTATCTTTTTAAGTCGTCTTCAATTCGATAAAATAGCAGCAATAACATTTATCTTCGCAATCTTCAGGCAGTATTTTTATTACGTCAAAATTAAAGTCTGATATAGGTTCAAATGAGGCAATAAGCTGATTAGAGTCATTTTTGAATTGCGAAAATATACGACCTGATAAATAATCTCCGTTATTCTTACAATTGTTTTGCAGATATTTTATTGTCTTTTTTATATTTTCTTTTAAAGAAAGAGGAGAAATTTTGAATTTAGTAAAACCTATTAAAAATAATCGGCAATTTTTTGAATTTTCTTTTTTGTAATTAATTAAACGCGCAATATCAAGCCATATTCCGCCCTCATATTGAGCTAAAAAGTATGTGTTCTTTTTAGCATTATTACCGAAAACAAAGATAGGAGCAGTTCCCCATTTTCTTACTCTATTAGGATAGTAGTTATCAATCAGTTGATTATTTGTCGAAACAGTGCCTGATGAAGATAATACCTTATATTGTTCTGATATTATCTTTAATTCAAAGTAATTTTCTAGTTCTGATGTAGGTTCAGGAACCATTAAGTCAATATGTAATTTATCATTAGTCACTGGATTGCAATGTTTTTCCTCTTTTAACGAATTCCAGTTTTTCCATATAGTTTGTTTTAATGATATTGGAAATTGACTCAATGAATTACTATATCTCTCTTTAATCGACTCTAGAATTATTTTTTCATATTTAAACTCAGGACAATCTTTGTACAAAATGCCACTTTCCTCTTCAAAGAGACAGCATTTTATCCCAAATTATGCAGTTCCCGTTTTTAAACGGCATGTGCTAGTGAGTTTGTGACAAAATAACTGGCTGTTTTTAAATGCAAAAAGCCTCCTTTCCGGTAAAATGTGGTTGTCCAAACACAAAG
>JALWNK010000062.1 GCA_026995935.1 Deltaproteobacteria bacterium | reverse complement strand
GGAGAAGGGGAGTTCCAGGATGGTCGGAAGAGGGACATGGCCAGACCATTCCCTTGTCCCCAAGCCTGTCGTAGCTGATACCTGCATAGGCCGGAGTCACCCTTGCTATCTCTGCCATTATCTGCTCGGGCCCAGTATAAAACATGGGGTATCCAGTGGCCTGGGAAACGAGACAAATGATCTCCCAATCTGCCTTTGCCTTCCCCGGCGGATCTATTACCTTGGTGACACGTCTTACCCGGCGCTCACCACTTGTAAAGGTGCCGTCCTTTTCATAGAAACAGGCAGATGGCAGGACAACATGGGCAAACCTGGCCGTTTCCGTGAGGAATAGGTCCTGAACCACCACAAGATCCATGGCCTTTAGCGCCTCGTGCACCTTGCCAATGTTGGACTGGGTCTGGGCAGGATCATAACCGACACAGTAAAGTGCCTTGAACCGGCCCTCAAGGGCGGCATCGTACATCTGGGGCTCAAGAAGCCCGTCTGACACCGGAAGGCTGTTCACTCCCCAGGCACTGGCAAATTTCTCCAGCACCTTTGGATCATCCGTTGGCTGGTAACCCGGGAAGGTGTAAGGCAAGGTTCCCATGTCACAGGCGCCCTGAACGTTGTTCTGACCCCTTAGCGGATTTATGCCGCTGTGGGGCTTGCCCACCTGACCCGTTGCCAGAACAAGATTTGCCAGGGCGATCACCCCGGCTGTGCCTCCCTTGTGCTCGGCAACTCCAAGACCATAGAGGATAAGGGAATTTTTGGAGGAGGCATACTTCCGCGCAGCAGCCCTCACAAGTTCCGGGTCAACATCCGTTATCTGATACACCTTTTCAGGCGGGTAATCCTTTACATGTTTCCTTATGGCCTCAAACTGCTCGGTACGCTTTGATATGAAATCCTCGTTTATAAGCCCCTCTTCAATGATGCAGTACAAGATGGAGTTAAGAAGGGGGATGTTTCCTCCAGGCGCCACCCTCAGCCACAGGCCCCCTGGCTGTTCTTCGGCAATGGCTGCAACCTCTGTTCGTCTTGGATCTATGACTATGAGGTCTGTTCCTGTCCTTGCCGCCTCTTTCACCTTTAGCCCAACTATGGGATGTGCCTCTGTGGTGTTTGAGCCGCAGATAAGGAGACAGTCCGTGCCTATTATCTGCTCGAAGGGTGTAGTTGCTGCCCCGCTTCCCAGTGTTGCCAGCAGACCGCTGACAGAGGGAGCGTGTCAGACCCGGGCACAGTTATCCACGTTATTTGTGCCCCAGGCCGCACGGGCAAGCTTCTGGAGAAGGTAGTTCTCTTCGTTGGTGCACCTTGATGAGGCAAGGACTCCAACGCTATCAGAGCCGAAGTTGTCCCGAATGGCATTTAGACGGGCAGCCAGCACCCGAAGGGCCTCGTCCCAGTCCACTTCCCTGAAGGGCTCATCAATGTTGTCCCTTACAAGGGGCCTTCTGAGCCTCTCCTCATGCCTGTAAAAGGTATAACCGAACCTGCCCTTGACACAGAGCTGCCCCCAGTTTGGCGGTCTTGACGAATCCGCTTTCACCTCCAGAATGGCCCCATACTTGGAGACCACGTCCAGACTGCAACCTGTGCCGCAGTAGGTACAAACGCTCTTTACCTTTGTTACCTGTTCTGGAAAAAGCGGGATCACAAGATCATTCTTGGAAAGGGTTCCTGTTGGGCAGGCGTCTACACAGGCCCCGCATGATACGCATTTTTCATTAAGCCTGATGGATACATCCTGGATCACCTCGGCCTTGTCATCCCATTTGACTTCCAGTTCCAGGGCGCCATATTTACAGCTTCTCAGGCATCTTGTGCAGCCTATGCATTTATTTGCATCAATGACAATAAAGGGATGGCTCCTGTCAACAGGATATTTAAGCCTTGTGCGGGCAACATTTGCCTTCACCTTGTAATCAACGCAAAGCTCCCTGTAGGTACACTTTGAAAGCCCAAGGCATCCGCACTGCAGGCACCTTTTGGCCTCGCGAACCGCCATCTCTTCTGAAAAACCAAGGTTAGCCTCGTCAAAGTCGCCTATCCGTCTTTCAGGAGGCCTGGCAGGCATCACCTCGTTTAGTTGAATGGAATAGCCGTCGAAATTGTGCATGTCCACATCTTCAAAGCGCTTTCCCTTGGTGAAGTTGAATCTCGCCTCGGCTATCCCGGCCTTCTCCTTCATGAGATATTCGTGGATGGATTCGGCAGCCCTTCTTCCTCCGGCAACGGCCTGTATAACCGTCCTTGAACCGGTAGCTGCATCGCCTCCTGCGAAAATGCCATCCACACTGGTCTTCATGGTGCTTGGATGGGTCTTAATGGTCTTTCTTGGAGTAAGCTTTATGGAGGCCTCGATCTCACCAAAGCTTTGAAATGTTGGATCCCCCTCCTGGCCCAATGCTGAAATGATGGTATCTCCTGTCCAGTAAAGACGCGAACCAGGCATGGGAATTGGGTGCCTGATTCCCCTTTCATCAGGCTCATCCAGGATTGTACGGGCCATCTCCACCTTTAGTTTATCATCTTCTTCGCTGATTTTGAGTGGAGTTGCCATGAGAAAGAACTGGACCCCTTCCTTTTCCGCCTCCTCAATCTCCCTCTGATGGGCTGGAAGCTCAACCCTGGAACGAGGGTATATGACAGTTACACTTCTTGCGCCAAGTCGCCTTGCGCTTCTTGCAGCGTCAACCGCTATATCACCGCCTCCAACCACCAGGACCTGTTCTCCAACCGAAGGGGCGCGGCCCTTGTTCACTTCTTTCAGAAACTTGAGGCCAGAAATGGCAAGCTCTGCTCCCTCTATCTCAAGCTTTTTCTGCCTTGACAGCCCCGTGGCGATGAAGACCGCCCCGTAGCCCTGATCTTTAAGGTCCTGGATGGTAAAATCCTGTCCCCATCTTTTTTGAAGTTTTACGTGGACACCAAGGTTCAGGATATTTTGGACCTCTTTGTCCACCTCCTTATTGGGGAGCTTATAACCAGGTATGCCGTACCTTAATAGCCCTCCTAGCTTCTCCTCTGCCTCAAAAATGGTGACGTCATGCCCCTGCTTTCTAAGGAAGTAGGCACAGGAAAGGCCTGCAGGGCCTCCACCAATTATGGCCACCTTCTTCCCTGTAGGTTTCCCTACAACATCATCCCTGATACCTGTCTCAGAGGCATAATCTGCAACAAAACGCTTCAAGTGGTTTATGGCTATGGGCTCATCAAGAAGTATCCTCCTGCACCTCGTTTCGCAAAACCTGGGGCAGACCCTGCCAACGGAGATGGGCAAGGGATTTTTCTCCTTTATGAGCATGAGGGCGGCCTTGTATTCACCCTTGGCTATGAGGTTTACATATCCCTGGACGTTTATGCCGCCTGGGCAGGTAAGGTTACAAGGAGCCCGGCAGTCGCCGTAGTGGCTCTCCGCAAGATTTGTGAGCCTCTCCTTTCTGAAGGCATCCAGGTCCTTGGAGTGGACCGTAATGACCTGTCCATCCTCAGCCAAGGTATTACATGCCCTGACCCTGCCTGTTCCTTCCACCTCAACCATGCACAGGAGACAGGGCCGTTCAGAGTCACTTCCTCCTTCAAGATGACAAAGGCTGGGAATCTTGACTCCCGCCTCCCTTGCAGCCTGAAGGATCGTCTGGCCCTTTTGAGCCTTGATCTCCTTGCCGTCTAACGTGATTTTGATTGATTCAGCCATTTGCAACCTTTCCATACAAAAATGGTGGGAATGACCCACCATTTTATAATACCTTTTGAGTCCTTATTTTTAAAGTTCCAACCAGGATTCTGAGAAAATGGTCTTTCCCATGAGAACCCGTGTTGTCTTGTAGTACTCCATTTCCTTGTCGGAAAGGGTTGAAGGATCAGGTTCGTTACCATCCATTATATCATGGACAAGCTTCAGCAATTCCGGACGCTCCCCGTGGGCAAGCTCAATAAGTTCCTGGTCGTAGGCGTCAACTATTGCAGACCAGATACCAACCTTCATGAGCATGGCAAGATAGGCCCTGTTGAGATAGGGACGAAGGTGTGCCTCGACCCCGTTTGAGACATTGGAAAGGCCCACGGTGCTTTTAACCCCAGGGGCAATATCCGGCAGCATGGCCATGAACTCTAATCCGCTCATGACCTGCTCGGAACCCAGTGTGATGGGAGTTGCAATTGGGTCTATGAGTATCTTTTCATTGGGAATTCCCGCCTCATTCATTGCCATTGTAAGATCCACTGTCATGGCGGCCCGTTCGTTGGAATCCCTTGGCATTCCGTCTACCCCCCACAGGAGCCCCACCACATAGCAGCCCGTCTCGGCGGCAACCGGGATAAGTTTCTTCATCCTTTCAGGCTGAAGGGATATGGAGTTCATAACGTGTTGCTTTGGGTTCTTAGCCACCTTCATACCAGCTATCAGTGCATCTGCATTTGTCGTGTCAAGAGAGAGCGGACAGTCTGTAACCTCCTCTACAACGCGCACTATCCACGGCATGAGTTCGGTTCCGTCCTTCCTGGCAGGCCCGATATTCAGGTCAAGGTAATCCCCGCCAAAGGCTACCTCCTCATGGGCCATTTCCACAATGGGCCTGGGATCCCTGGCCCTCATGGCCCCACCTGTACGCTTTCCCATTATGTTGATGCTTTCAGCTATACATTGAACGTACATGTCTCTTCCTCATCCTCGATTTTGATAAGTTATCAGCCCTCAGGCTGCCAGCTCTTCAGATATGGAGGCAGATGGCTTGCCTCCCTAGGCCCGATCTGGATCTTCCAGTCGGGAAGTTCCTCTTCCAGCTCTCCCTTAATGGAGGCAAGGTAACCGGGAATTATCAGGCTCCTGTGTTTCACCTTCTCCTCTATGCCGCTCTTTTTGACAAACTGGGCAATGAGGTCAGCGCTGAACTTTCCGGCAGCCCAGGCGGTAAGAACCGACAGGCCTTCCGTGTCCTTGATTAGGAGCCAAGCAGGCACCTTGGAACCCTCGATTTCACCAGAAACGATGAAGTAGGTGAGTGAAAAGTTACAGGTGATGAGAACCGGTGAATTTTCATCAGGTCCGTTAATTGGGTAGATATCCTCCTGGACAACCATTGGCCTTTGCGGGTCAGTGAAGATATTGAGCCGCTCAAGCAGGAGTGGAAAGAGCGTATCCCCCTGGATATCTGAAAGCACACAGATGCCTGCGTACTTTGCAATAAGCACTGAGGTCAACATGGCCTCTGTAAGGGCATCTTTTGTCATCTCGCACGGAAAGGTGATTGTGGGAAAACCCAGAGGTTTATACTTGTGCTTTATGGCAGCCCTCCTGCACACAACCTGATCCTCAAAGACGGCCTTGATGGTCCTTGCGCCAGTATCGATAACGAGATCCTTTAACCCCTCGCCCTGAATCTTTTCTGAAAGCTCCGCAGTCTCCCCGATATTGGCTCCCTTTACGGCAAGAGGGCACTCGGTCTCCTTTGCAACCGTAACCATATCATCCACATTGGATGGGGTGGCTGCGTAAAGGAGGGGCTTGTGCTCTCCGCAAACCTCAGCACCGCCCTTTATGGTCTGGGGATTTTCGCTCATGAGAATGATGGCCGCATCTGGGCAATCCTGCCTGACCTTTTCCACAAGGGCCTTAAAGGCCGCCTCATCCCCGCCCTGGTCCTTTACTGCAACAAGGTCTGCCCTTAACTCAACGCCGACCCTGTCGTAACGAAGGGCATTGAACCTGGCAAGCCGCTGGGATACCGCTTCATCATCCATCTGTGTGGTAACCAGGACAGCCAGCCCGGTTGGATGTTCAAAGCGCTTTTCGTGCCTGTAAAGACAGGTCTCTCCTCCAACTTCGAACTTGTGGTCCCCACTACCAAGGACAACGGTGCGGATAGGCGGGGCACTGGCCTCACCCACCTTCTCCTTGACCTCGTCGGAAACGTAGGGACATGCACCAATATCCTCCTGCCCTGCTGCAACCTTCATGGCAAAGGCCAGACACGTAGGCACACCGCACTCCCCGCAGTTTTTCTTGGGGAGCATTTTCAGGATTTCTATCCCTGTAAGACCCATGATCCTTTTCTCCTCTTAAACAACGCTTTCCATGGAAAGTGCCGGATGACCCTTTTCCTGCAGGTACTTCAAGACCTCGTCCTCGGATACACCCACTTCCTCATCTGCTATCAGGTCAAGAAGATCGGGGATGCCAATCTCCTCTGCCCTTTCCTGGAGACGCTCCCTCAACTCCTCCTTGAGCATCTTTGGCATCCAGACCACCCTCTTAAGCCCCCCTTCTGCATTCATGAACTTCCTTGAACAGATGTAGTGCTTGGAAACACCGAGAAATCCGGGGGTAACCTGGCCGCCACCAACCATTCCTGCCAGCGTGGTAAACTTCATTCCGCTGGGTGTCATGCCCATGTAGTCACGGTTTACAATCATGATACCGTTACACATAGGAAGCATGGTTGCAATACACTCAAAGCATCCACAGGCAGTCATTGGGTCTACCATGAGGGAGTAGGCGCTGACCCTTTCCACCTTTCCACGGGATGCCTGTTTCACGAACTCGTTTATACCCTCCCACTGGCCAAGCTTTTCGTCAATGCACTTGCCCTTTTCAATGGGCTGGTTTGGACCCGTGGGGTTTATCTCGTAGGAGGCCTTTCCATCTAGCCAGTTATAGGCGCCGCACATTCCAACGCGCTCAGGTGTGATGACGCACACATGGCTCGGTGCAAAGGACTGACACAAAGTGCAGGAGTAGAATATCTCCTCGCTTTCATCTGTCATGGAGCCAAGACGTTCATCCCTGGCAGCGTAAACCTGCTTGGCAAGCTCAAGCACCTCTTTGACCTTCTCTTCCTCTGTGTAGATCTTTACCTGGACCTTGTCCACAATGGCGCCAAAATCCTGGTGAAGCTTGCCGTGAAGTATTCTGCCAATGTGCTCGAACTTGAACCCTTTTTCAATGGCGCTCTTACCAACCCTAAGCCACATGATGTTTCTCTGGCCAATGTGCATTATGCCCTGGGCATAATTGATAAGGTGGTGGAACTGGCGCTCAAGTATGGGCTCAAAGTCTGGCTGCATCTGCCTTCCTGCAACCTCAACCAATATGGCAAGGGGAAGCTTGGCACCTTCTTCAACTTCGTCCATCTCTGGACCTTCCACTATCACCTTGCCGTCTTCCACCTCGTCCATATCCTTTGACACCAGGACCTCAACGCCCAGGGTACGGCCGCCACCGCATTCCAGATAGAGATCGTCCTTACGTACTCGTTCACCCTCAAATGCAGGGCCATAGGATACAGGGATGTCGATCTTTGAAACCGTAACCTTAAGACCCCTGACCTCAATGGCCTTCTGCACGATCTCGTCATGGGGCACCTTGCTTACTACGTGCTCGTAGGTACATATTCCAGTGGGAAGCACCTCAGGGATATCCCAATCTGATATGGTTGGGAAGCCCCAGTTTATGGCGCCTGCCGCATTGGCGTACCATTCATCGGAAACAGGCCCAAATGCTATAACAAAGGCAAATGTACGATCCTTGTTGTACAGGAGATTTGCCTTGTAATCACCTGGCTGAATTCCACCAAAGGCCAGGGCAACACGGCATGCAAAGCCAATGGCGAAAACTGCAGAAGAATAGGTGGGCCCAAAGGGAACCAGCCTTGTAGACCATCCAATCTGGATGTTTCTCTTAAGAAGCTGATCAGGAAAATAGATTCCATCTGTCTGATCGTGTAGAAAGACGTAGAGGTTCTTCTCCTGGAGCTCCGTTGCTATCTTCTCTGCCTCTTCAGCATCAGAGGGTGAACCAAGAATCGCAGCAAAGCCTGGGGCCGTTCCGTCAACGAACTCCACACCCCTTTTCCTGAAGATGATATCGTCGGCGGCCCCAAGCCAGTAGTTGCCACTGGCAGGGGGGTCCTCTGTCTTGGTATAAAACTGTGGGTCATCTATGTATCTTATGGCCTCAAACATCTCCTCAGCAAAGAAGGTTGCCATACCGGCGTCAAGTGCTGGCGCAAGATATGGCAGCCAAACATGGTCGCTTACAGGGGGAGGAAGAAGCTTCCTACACTCCTGGAATATCTCTTTCATATCCCCAAGCTGCTTAACCGGCGCGCCAAGCATGCTGTATATGATTGGCAGGTAGTAGGCCGTGTTTGGAAAGGCCACCTCCTGCTCAGGCCCATACTTTTTTAGGGCCTCCTCGTACTTTTCTTCGGCCATATCCACAATCTTGTGGGCACCTCTTATTGCTGCTGAACAGATAATCTTGGACATATTTTTCCCTCTCTAAATTATGTACAAAAATTTTCGTCTTTATATACAAGACCTTTTACAACATCCCTTCAACCAGGACGTTTGTAAGGTTTATGGCCTTTGGATGCCGCATAACAGTCAGCTCTCCTCCTGCAAGAAGAAGGGTAGATGCGGTAATTGCCTCCATGAGCACGCCCCTTTTCTCCTGGTCGCCAAGCTCGGCATCAGTTGGAAGCCTTGTTTCCTTTGCCTTCCACACCTCTCTTCCAAGGTTACATATAATGGGCGGTGACAGTTTCTCGTCCTGCTGGGTAAGTGCGGCAAGCCTTATTCGCTCCATTACGGAATAGGTATACTCCAGCCCGTATCCCACAGCACCAATAGACGGATCCATAAGGATATGGTCCAGGTGAACACCCAGATTTTCAAGTAGAATATTCAGCTGTTTTGCAAGGTTAACATCAATGGGGGTAGAGGCCACAACAGGATACTGAAATGCCATGGCAGTTGCCCCCAGGGTGCGGTAGTTGGCGTCGGTCAAAGGACCAATGCAAACGTTTCTGTTTTCGACGAGTCCTGTTATCTCACGCAGGGTCTCAGTATCCTTTTCCGCATTACCACAGCCCCACAGGATTATTGGAACATCCACGGCCTCAATGACCTTTTTGGCCACCTGGGCGGCATCTGCAGATGATACGTTGGCACCATTGGGATCTGTTGAATCAAGAGACAGGCATATTGCCTGGGCACCAAACTCGTTGACACACTTCCTGGCCCAGGCCGCCGAATCGTTTACAACGTCGGAATAGTACTTTAGCAGCACTTCCGGCCATTCCTCTGGTGGGGAGTCAAGCACCTCAAAGGCCGTCCTAGGAAGATTTGGGATTTCACCTTCAAAGGCGTGGAAGGGAAGGGCAGTCTCTCCTCCCACTGTAATGGCCTTGTCACCATCGCCTATAGTCACGCTCTGTATAACTCCGGTGCACGGCTCCTTGTAAACCTCCTCAGGAATACCCTTGGCGCGTTCTTCCAGTGGTGGCTCATCCTTTGGAAGCGGAGCCACCTCCAGCTCTCCGACGCCTTCTCCGGCCGGAGCACTTATCTCAACCTTTGCCTTGGGCTTTGGGGCCTCTTTTACTGCCTCTTCCTTTGCCTCTTCAGGCGGAGCCGGCTTTTCCTGGACAGCTTCCTCTTTAGCAGGCTTTTCCTCTTTTGCCTCTGCAGCCTCTTTCTCTATCTTTTTCTCTTCAGGGGCAGGAGCTGCAGCCTCAACCTCGCCTGGCTTCACGTCAGGTATGAATATGTCCTCGCCCTTTTCAGCCCTGGCAAGGCCATCCTTTGCCTTTTCATAATCTGGATCAAGATCAAGGGCCTTCTGAAACTCCTTCTTTGCAGTTTCAAAGTCCCCCTTCATAAGGGCAACGTTTCCGCGGGCTGTAAAACGTACTACCCACTTGCGCTTCCACTCATCCGGGTCTATCTCGTCGGGGCAGGGAGGAAGACCTTCCACCTCCTTGATTTTCACTGCCTTATCTGCTGCCTCTTTTTCCTCTAAAAGGGCCTTTCTTGCCTCTTCAAGCCCCTCCTTTGCCTTCTCATCCTCGGGGGAAATCTCAAGGGCCTTCTTAAAAAGCTCAACCGCCTTCTTGAAATCCTTGGCATGAAGGGCAACGTTACCCTGGGCAACCAGATTCACAACTTCCTTGGGCCTTTGGGGCTTTTCTTCTTCGGCTGGCCGTTCTTCCTCCACTGGTTCCGCAGCTGGGGCCGGTGTAACCGCAGCAGGTGGCGCCTCAGCCTGTACCTGGGGAGCCTCCGTAACCTGTGCAGTTTCCCTTACTGCAGTTCCAAGCTGGAGCATGAACTCCGCCTCAAGAAACCGCCTCATAGCCTCAAACTGTGCGTCATTCAGGCCCAGGACCTCCTTAAGGGCAACAAGCCCCTTGTTTAGCGAACTGAGCACCTGCTGTTCCCTGGCACTCAAGGCACCAGAAGAAACCGTAACGGTGGCCTCCTGTACTCCGGCCACTGCCTCCTTAGAGGCTACAGGCGCCGGGGCAGCCGTGCCTGAAACCGCCTCTTTTGCCTTCTGTAATTCCTCAGTAAGTTTTTGTATTTCAGCCTCCTTGCGGCTTACCATGCTCTTTGCCTCCTCTACCTGCTTCTTGAGACCTGAAATCTCAGAGGCAACTTTCTCCTTCTCCTTTGCCAGCAGATCTCTTGAGGCATCTGCCTCGGCCTTTACCTTTTTAAGCTCGCCCTCAAGCTCAAGCCTGGCCTCCCTGCGGGCCTTTTCAACTGCCTCGTCAATGGCACCACTGCTCGAAAGGACAGGCTCTATGCCCTTTGGTTCCGGCCTTTGTGAAAGTCCTGCCCTCTTTACTATCTCCGGTACGGCCTCCTCCCACTCAATGGCCATTACATGGACACCCGAAACCCCTGGTATGTCCTGAACCTGCTTGATAATGTCTACACAGATGTCAATGCCCTCTTCCTTCTGATCCTTGGCATCCTGAAGACGTTGAATTACATCGTCTGTAACATCCAGCCCTGGAACGAACTTCTTCATGTACCTGGCCATACCCAGGGACTTTGGAGGTGTCACACCTGCAAGTATGAAGCACTTTTCATGGATACCAAGGTCCCTGGCAATTTCCATGAACTTCTTGAACTTTTCAACATTATATATGATCTGGGTCTGGACAAAGTCTGCCCCTGCCTCCACCTTCTTTGCAAGCCTGACTGGTCTGAATTCAAAGGGATCCGCAAAGGGATTTGCCGCACACCCCAGGAAGAGTCTTGGCTCTGCCTTCTTGATCTCCTCGCCGCACTGAAACCGTTTTTCATCCCTCATGCCCTTGACCATCTGGAGGAGCTGGATGGAGTCCATATCAAAGACACCCTTGGCCTGGGGATGATTTCCAAACTTCTGATGATCGCCTGTAAGACACAGGAGGTTCTTTATTCCAAGGGCAGAGGCGCCAAGAATGTCCGCCTGCATACCGATTCTGTTACGATCACGGCAGGTCATCTGCATAACTGGCTCCACCCCTTCAGACAGGGCAATAAGACCTGCTGTAAGGCTCGACATCCGCACTATGGCCGTCTGACAGTCCGTAATGTTTACGGCATCCACATGGCCCTTGAGAATCCTGGCCTTTTTCCTGACAACTTCCATATCGCCGCTTTTGGGCGGCCCCAGTTCGCCTGTGACTGCAAAGGTTCCAGAGCGAAGTACGTTTTCAAGATTGCTTCCAGACATCACGGTAGCAAGTCCTCCCTTATTCTCCGACGTGGTCCCCCATGTCCAGCAGTAGTCCAGTCCCTGATGGGCATAATCTGCCTGAGCTCCTCTTTCCGGTTCATGCTGGATAGTTTGTCGTAAATCTGTTGCCATATACAGTCCACATCCGGATTGATCTCACATCTTCCTCCTTGGGAACCGCCGCACGGGCCATTGGATAGGCTTTTTGCACACCTGGCCACAGGGCAAAGACCTCCTGTCAGGTGAAGGACGCAGGCCCCACAGCCCGCACACATCTCTTTCCACTCACCGCTTGAAAGATTTGCTCCGTAAAAGGTGGTGTTTAGCGCAGGCAGCACGTTTACGTCCGGGCACCTGTCAGCAACAAAATTGACCCCAACGCCGCACGCCATTGAAAGGACGGCGTCGTACTTTGCCCCCTTATCATTCAATGGTTCGATGTATTCTGGATCACACTGACGAACCAGGGTATCCTCATGGATATCTATTTCACCACCGGCCCTCTTAACTCCAAGCCTCAATGCCGCTGAAAGGATGCTGACCTCCTTGTCGCCTCCTGCAGAGCAGACTGCCACACAACCGCGGCAGCCTACAATGAGGAGCCTCTTTACGTCGGAAACCATCTCCAGCAGCTCCTTCATGGGTTTTCTTTCTGCTATTATCATGTGACCTTACTCCAAAAAGCCAAAGTGCTTTTAATTCCTGAAGGCATCCGGCCTAGGCCCTGGATGCCATGGTTCTAGCAGCCTCTACCACTGGCTCTGTCTCTCCTCGCCCTGCAAAGAACATCTCCACAAGGTCTGGATTCATATCAAGTTCCTCAAGGATCTTCTTTGCATACTTAACCCTTTTGGATGCGCGGTAACTGCCTGAAAGATTATGACACTTATCCACCTGGCATCCTACAACAAAGACCGCCTCAGCCCCCTTAGTGAAGGCATCCAGTATCTCAGGAACCTCGAGCCTCCCGGTGCACGGGAGCCTTTCTATCTCAAGATCCTCTGGCACAAGGCCCTCCTCTTTGAGAGCATCCACCTCAACGCTCAGGGTATAGTTACAGCAAAAGCCCTTTATCTTGCTCATTGTTGTGCCCCCTTTGCCTCAAGTGACGGCGCAAGCGAAATCGCCTGGGCCGGACAGTCAAGCACACATATTCCACAGGCATGGCAAAGACCCGGTTCTATAACGGCATAACCCTCCCCGGTCATGGAGGGTGCCCCAAAGGGGCAAAGCCTTACGCAGGTGAGACAGGCCACGCACTTTCCAGGATCCACCACTGCAAAGAGACCAAGAGCCTTAAGACGCTCCCGGTCAACGCTCTTTCGCTTAAGGGCCTCGTCCCTTAGGGCCTTTATGATGTCTGCGCACCTAACATTCTGAGGACATACGGGTATGCAGCTCTGACACTGAGAACATGCCCAGATGGTCTCGCCAGAAATCAAGGAATCCTCCATGCCAAGACCGACCATATGGACGATCTTTCGCGGATCAAAATCATCCACCACCTTTTCTACAGGACATACGCCACTACAGGAGCCACATGAAAAACACATGGCCGCGGTTTCACACCCTTCATGGGCAGCAATGTCCTTGATAAAATCACTGTTTAGTTTAGCGGCTTGAACAGTCATGTTTTTTTCCTGTCACCGAATATTATTTGCCTTTCAGTTTGAACTTTCCGTCCTGCTCCTCAACAACACCCTTTTTCTGCAGCTGTGAAAGGGGCTTTTCCACCTCCTCTTTCTTTGCAGAAAGGGCACTACAGAGTGCATCAATATCCATGGGCCCCTCTTTAAGGAGAAGCATTATCTCCTCCTTAATCCTTTCTGCACGGAGGGCAGGAACGATCTTTGAGGAAACACCCTTGGCTATGGCCTCCTTTGTATATTCTCCATCTTTGTGAAGCTTCTTGGCCAGCATGCCAAGGGCACTCCTTGGCTTTCTTGCCTCTGCAGCCTTGACTGCAGCCTTGAGCCTGCGCCTGATGGTGGCGGAGTCGGCCTCCCCTTCCGCAGTGCCTGTCTCGCCCTTTTCCTTGATTCTGTTTACGTAACCGGTAATCAGTTCCACAAAACGGGGCGCCTCTGCTGCCGATGCCCACTCTAAGGTAAGACGGTCAGGGTTGATTCCGCAGTCTGCAAGGAACTGCTTGCAGGTTTCTGCCACTATCATTGCCTCGTAATTACCAGACTGGTAATGACATTCGCCGAGGTGTCAGCCGCCGGTAAAGACCCCGTCTGCTCCGCACCTGAAGGCCTCAAGGATAAAACGTGTGTCTATCCTGCCTGTGCACATGACCCTTATGACACGCACGTTCGGGGGGTACTGGTATCTTGAAACACCGGCTGAATCTGCAGCAGCGTAACAGCACCAGTGGCAGAAAAAACCCAATATCCTCGGTTCAAAACCCTCCTGGGCCATCTCGTTCTCCTTTTCCAAAACGTTTTCCTGCGCCATACCCTATTCCTCCTCGCATCCTTCTGGCGAAAAGGCATGGATCTGGGCCATGATGGCCTCATCCGTAAAGCCCCCCATGGATATGGCAATGGTGGGACAGTGGGAGGCACAGATACCACAACCCTTGCAAGAGGCCGTGATGGTGTGAGCCTTTTTCCTCTTTCCAACCTTTTCGAGGGTTATGGCGTTGAAGGGACAGAGGCTTTCGCAGATACCGCAGCCTATGCAAAGGTCCTGATTTACCTTTGATACAATGGGGGCAACAGCCACCTTTCCCTTGGCAAGGGGAATGGTTGCCTTGGCTGCGGCCGCCTTGGCCTGTGCCACCGACTCCTCAAGGCTCTTGGGTCCGTGGGCAAGTCCGCAAAGGTACACACCGTCAACGGCCACCTCCACAGGCCTGAGCTTTGCGTGGGCCTCAAGGAAGAATCCATCCGAGGTAAGGGGTGCCTTGATAATCTTTGAAAGCTCCTCGTTATCCCCGGGTTCAATTCCTGTTGAAAGGACAACAAGGCTTGCTGGTATCTCTATGTCATCGCCAATTAGTTCATCATGGGCCCTTACCTTTATACCTCGGGAAAGCTTTATTACCTCGGGCTTCCTGTCGGGGGTATAACGAATGAACTTTACACCCTTCTTCCTTGCCTCCCTGTAGAGATCCTCATAAAAGCCGTATGTCCTCATGTCCCGGTAGAATACAAAGACGTTGACCTCAGGCTTTGCCTCCTTGAGCTTTAAGGCGTTTTTAACGGCCTGGGTGCAGCAAAGCCGGCTGCAGTGGGTCATGTCGTCTCCACGGGAGCCGACACACTGAATCATCACAACATTCTTGGCATTTCTTAAAAAGCCCTTACCCCTGGAGAGCTTTTCCTCCAGCTCAAGCTGGGTCACGACCCTGGTGCTGTCCCCGTAGGCATAGCCCTTTGGCTTGTACTCACGGCCGCCAGTTGCAAGCACAATGACGCCGTGGTTTATCATCTGGGTCTTACTGCCCTTGCTTATGGTGCTGGTAAAGTTCCCAACGTATCCTGAAACAGACTCCACCTGAGCCGAGGTTAGCACCTCTATATTCTTGTGGGCCTTTACCTTCTTGACCATGTCTTTTAAGACCCTGGAGGCGTCCTGTCCATCCAGTGTCCAGGTAAGCCTCTTTAGATTTCCGCCAAGGGATCTTCCCTTTTCCACGAGCACCACCTTGTAACCCTGGTCCGCTATGGAAAGGGCCGCAGACATTCCTGCAGCGCCTCCACCGATTACAAGGGCAGATGGTGTCACATCAACAGTGGGCTGTTCAAGGGGGGCAAGGAGCCGTGCCTTTGCAACGGCCATACGAACAAGGTCCTTGGCCTTCTCCGTGGCCTTTTCAGGCTCCTGGGCATGGACCCATGCACACTGGTCCCTGATGTTGGCCATCTCCACAAGGGCAGGATTAAGACCTATGGAGCGAAGCGTCTCCTGGAAGAGCGGCTCGTGGGTCCTTGGGGAACAGGCGGATATGACCACCCTGTTGAGCCTGTTCTCCTTAATCTTCTCAGCTATTGATTTAAGTGCATCCTGTGAGCAGGAGTAAAGGGTGTCCTCATAAAGCACCACCCCAGGAAGGGTGCCTGCGTAGTCGCGCACTGCCTTTACATCCACCACTCCAGCGATATTCACACCACAGTGACAGACAAAGACACCGATGCGCGGCTCTTCCTCCTCAAGTGCCTTGTCCTCATCCGGATATGTCACCGTTACGGTCTGGCTGTTTCGTGCATCTGCCAGCAGTTCCGAGGCTATGGCAGCTGCACCCGATGCCTGGGTTACGGATTCAGGGATGTCCTTAGGACCCTGGAAGGCACCAGCCACCAACACCCCGTTTCTGGAGGAAACAAGGGGCGCATCCACTGAGGTACGGCAGAAGTTGTAATGATTGAGTTCTATGTCTGCCACCCGGGAGATGAGATCGGCATCCTCTGGAGATTCAAGCCCAACGGAGAGAACAACCATGTCAAAAAGGCCGGAGTGGTGCTCCCCGTCACCTGTTGTCCAAGTAAGGGCAAGCTTTCCATCCACCTGGTCCACCCTGGGAACCCTCGCCCGTATGACATTTATGCCGTATTTCTCCTGGGCTCGCTTCCTGGCATCGTCAAAGCCCTTTCCCATGGTACGCACGTCCATGAAAAAGATGGATATATCCAGATCAGGCTCGTGCTCCTTGGCAACCGAGGCCTCCTTTATTGCATACATGCAACATACAGAGGAACAGTAACCGTTTCCGCAGGTCTCATCCCTTGAACCGATGCACTGGAGAAAGGCGATCCTTTTGGGAGGCTTGTTGTCGGAAGGACGAACAATGTGACCCTCGCTTGGCCCGGAGGCACAGGTCAGCCTTTCAAACTCAAAGGAAGTGAGTACGTCCGGATAGCGTCCGTAACCGAACTTCTCCAGCACCTTTTCGTCGACCCGGCCAAATCCAGGGGCCAGCACCACGGCACCCACACTCAGATCCAGTTCCTTTGGCTGCTGTGTAAAGTCTATGGCCCCTGCAGTACAGGTCTGGGCACAGAGGTTACACGTCTCATAGTTCACCCTGAGACACGCCTTTGCATCAATGTAGTAGCTGGATGGAATCGCCTGAGCGTAATCTATGTGAGGGGCCCTTGTAATGTCGAGGCGCTCGTTGTAGGTGTCCACCACGGGCCTTGGACAGTACATGGTGCACATGCCGCAGGCAGTGCACAGATCATCGTTGATGTATCTGGGTTCCTGATAAATCTTTGCAGTAAAGCTACCAGGCTTTCCCTCAAGGGCCTCTAACTTGGCATTTGTGAGTATTTCGATATTTGGAGACCGACCGGCCTCAACAAGCTTGGGAGCTAAAATTCACAACGAACAGTCGTTTGTGGGAAAGGTCTTGTCCAACTGGGCCATGACCCCGCCAATGGACGCCTTTTTCTCCACAAGGTAGACGTAATAGCCAAGCTCGGAAAGGTCCAGCGCAGTCTGAACACCAGCTACGCCTCCTCCAAGGACCAATATTGAACCGCTTTTTGCCATTATCTCAACTCCAAGTCCTTAAAAAATTTATTCATAAAAGCAGACCGGCAGGCCCTGTGAGCCTACCGGCACCAATATTAAATCAGCTGTGGCCTCCTGGTGAGCAACCCATTCCAGGTATGCCAGAGCCAAGCTCACGCCTCATGGCCATGTCAAAGAGCACGCGCTCTTTCTTCTTGTCAAGGCCAAGGGCCTTTCTTCTTTCATTAATCTTGTCGATCATCTTGTCTGCGAACTCGTTGGCGCCCTGGGCAAGATCCCAGCAGCCACCGTAGATGTCATTCATCTGCTTAAAACAAAAGTCCGTAACAACCTGTGAGCCAGTTGTTGGGAAGCTCGGGCCGAACACAACGTAGGCCCCGCTTGAGACAAAGTATTGGCCAATGGATACGGCCTTCTCACTCATCCACTGGGGAGCGCAACCCACAACTGGAATATCGCTAATGTCGTTACCAAGACCTCCAGTATGTACCATTTCAGTTGCAGCAATAAGAAGCCTGCTGTTATCCACACAGGAACCCATGTGGAGAACCGGTGGGCAGCCAACCGCCTCAAGGACCTCCTTGAGCCCGTCTCCTGCCATCTCCATGGCCTCAGGGGAAAGGAGCCCGGCCCTTCCTATTCCTGTTGCAGCACATCCCGTCACCAGCACAAGCACGTCATTTGCGATGAGCTCCTTTGCAAGCTCAACATGCACCTCGTCCATGACGCGGTAGTTGTCACAGCCAACTATTGCAGCAACTCCACGGATCCTTCCGTTAACAATGTTGTCGTTAAGTGGTTTGTAGGATGCCCGGAAGCGTCCACCAAGGATGTAGTTTATTGTCTCGTGACTGAAGCCTGCTACAACGTCCATCTCATGTTTTGGTATGCAGTATTTGCCACGCTCAGGGAACTTGGCAATGGCCATCTTGATGATTTCCTTTGCCACGTCCAGGGCCTTGTCTTCATGGAACTGTACGTGCTTTGCACCGGTTATCTTGGCCTTTTCTGAGGTGGTTATGAGCTGGGTGTGGTAATTCTTGGACACAGGGGAGACACCCTGCATGATGCACTGTACATCCACTACCATGGCCTCCACAGCGCCTGTTGCAAGGACAACTTCCTGTTGCACAAAGCTTCCTGCAATGGGAAGCCCCCTTCTCATGAGGATTTCATTACCAGTACAACACACACCTGCCAGGTTCACACCCTTTGCACCCACCTTCTTGCACTCGGCAACGATCTCTGGATCGTTGGCCACCATGGCCAGAGCCTCCGCCAGGACAGGCTCATGCCCGTGCACGGTCACGTTGACTTCGTCCTTTTTAAGCACACCGATGTTGACCTTGGTACGGATGGGCACCGGAGTTCCAAACATGATGTCTGAAAGCTCAGTAGCTATCATGGAGGCACCCCAGCCGTCTGCAAGGGCGCACCTTGCCGCCTGGAGCAGGATGCTTTCGTAGTTCTGGTCAACACCCATGTGGGTCCTGTGCATCATCTCAACGACCTCACGGTCAACCCCCCTGGGAGTTACACCCAGCTTCTGCCAAAGCTCCTGCCTTGGCTGAGGTGCTCTTTTTATAAAGGAAATGACGCCTTCCTGCTGGCCAAACTCGCTGACAAGCTTTTCACCCACCTCAATGGCGAGATCCGTCTTGGACTTCTCACCCGGGTCAATGCCCAGCCTGAGTGCTGTTTCCCTAAGCTTTATCCCGTCCTTTATCTCGTAGGGGGTCTCTCCCTTGGCCGTCTGCAGAAAGGCCAGGGCCACACCTCTTCCATGATCCATGTGGGCAGCAGCACCAGCTGCAACAATCCTGGCAAAATTCCTTGCCACAACTGTTGGGGCATCGGCCCCGCAGATGCCCACCATGGTATCGACGCCTTCTATTATCTGACATGGGCCCATGTTGCAGTTTCTGCAGCATGTGCCTCCCTTACCGAAAAGACAGGGCTCAACACTCCTGTTTTGCACCCTGTGGGCAGCAGTAATGACTCCAGATGCACATTCATTGCAAAGGACCTCTCTGTTGGCCTCGCACTGGATGCTGGGACATCCACCGTTTCCTTTTTTGAATCTCTTGCTGGTGTCCATAAAAATTCTCCTTAATGATTTAAACCGGCCTTAGGCCAGTCCAGCAAACTGTTTGGCAGCCTGGACCGTATTCTTCATGAGCATGGTAATGGTCATCGGCCCAACACCGCCCGGCACAGGTGTAATTGCAGCAGCCTTTTCCTTTATTGCATCAAAATCCACGTCACCACACAAAATGGCCTTGCCTTCCGGGGTCTTTCCAATGCGGTTTACTCCAACGTCAATGACAACGACCCCGTCTTTTACCATGTCTGCCGTTATGACCTTGGGCCTGCCTGCGGCAACTATGAGGATATCGGCCCTTTTGGTATGAAAGGCCATATCCCTCGTCCTTGTATGGCATATCGTAACAGTGGCGTTACCTCCTGGGCGTTTTTGCAGCATGAGATTGGCAATGGGCTTTCCGACAATGTTGCTTCGGCCAACAACCACCACCTCGGCACCACTTGTTTCAACATCAGTACGGATGAGCATCTCCAGAATACCGTGCGGGGTACAGGGGAGAAAACAGGGCTCGCCTATGACCATCTTGCCCACGTTCACCGGATGGAATCCGTCCACGTCCTTGTCAGGTGAGATGGCATAAAGCACCTTGCTCTCGTCAATGTGCTTGGGAAGGGGTAACTGTACCAAAATGCCGTGAATACTTTCGTCGTTGTTGTACTTGTCTATGAGCTTGAGAAGTTCGTCTTCAGAGATCTCTTCAGGCTGGTTATCCTGGATGGAATGAAAGCCCAGTTCGTGGGCTGTGCGCTGCTTGGCTGTTACATAGGAGACCGAAGCAGGATTTTCCCCAACAAGGATGGTAACAAGACCGGGGATCACTCCATGCTTCTCCTTGAGCTCCTTTACCTCGTCCTTGAGCTCTTGCCTGATCTGCTTTGCTATCTCAACGCCACTGATGATTTTTGCTGACATGACTCCTCCTGCTCTTTTACTGAATGCAAATTCATATAATAGACCTCTTACTATAAGCAAAGTTTAGACCATATGACAAAAATTGTCCAACCTTAGCCGACGGTAGGATAATCACCTGATATAGCTGCCATTATTCGGAGATTATCGTGTTATTTTTTTTTTAAAGATAACAAGACCACAAGAGCGGGGCCTTTTACCCCATACTTGGTACCTTTTCCCCCGGCCAAATAAAAAGGCCGCCCGAAGGCGGCCAGTAAAGAACAAAAGGAGGGCAAATCCTAGAACAGACCCTTTACCTTTCCAGTCTCAACATCCACGTCGATACGCCTGTAGGCCGGATCGGAGCCGGTTCCTGGCATGAGACTTATGGCTCCGGCCACTGGTACCACAAAGCCTGCGCCCTTGTATGTAAGGATGTCGCGGACAAAAAGCCTCCAGCCCTTGGGAACGCCTTTGAGGTTGGGGTTGTCTGAAAGGCTTAGATGTGTCTTGACCATGCAAGTACCAAGCTTTGAAAGCTCTGGATCATTCTCGATCTTTTCTGCCTTGGCAAGGGCCTCTGGCGAGTAATCCACACCGTCTCCGCCGTAGACCTCCTTGGTAATCAGCTCTATGCGCTTGCGAAGCGGCGTGTCAAGATCGTAGAGGAACCTGAAATCATTTTCCTCGTTGCATGCATCAATAACCGCATCTGCAAACTCAAGGGCACCCTCGCCTCCCTTTAGCCAGTGTTCGGACACTGCAACGCGGGCACCTGCCTGTTCACAGAGCCTGCGCACTGCCTCGATTTCGTTCTTGGTATCGGTGTAAAAGGCGTTAATACAGACAACCGGGTTAATGCCTGCCTTCTTGACAGTTTCAATGTGATGCAACAGGTTGGCCGTGCCCTTTTCCACCCATTCAACATGCTCCTCGCTGTACTCTGGCGGCATTGGACGGCCTGGGCGAGGAATGGGTGCGCCACCGTGGCACTTGAGTGCGCGGATGGTGGCAACAACCACTGCACAGTTTGGTTTCAGCCCGCTAAAGCGGCACTTGAGGTTCCAAAACTTCTCAAAACCAATATCAGCCCCAAAACCGCTTTCCGTAACTAGATAGTCACCAAGCTTAAGGCCCACCTTGTCGGCAATCACCGATGACTGACCAATGGCGATATTGGCAAAGGGCCCTGCATGTATGAGACATGGCTGCCCCTCTACGGTCTGCATGAGGTTTGGATTCACAGCCTCAACCATCCAGGCCGTCATGGCTCCAGCCACCTCCAGGTCCTCAGTGGTTATGGGCTTTCCTGTCTTGTCATAGGCAACAACGATTTTTCCAATTCTTTCCCTCAGGTCCTTAAGGTCATTGGCAATGGCAAGTATTGCCATGATCTCGGAGGAAACCGCTATATTAAAGCCGCTTTGCATGGTGAAACCATCCATGCGGCCCCCAATACCTATGGTGATGTTCCTGAGCGCCTGGGCACAAAAGTCTATTATCCAGCGGAACTCAACGCTTTTTGGATGCACATCCAGACGCTTAAGCCCCCTTTGGGCAAGCTGCTCATCTGTGTAGTTGCTCTCGTGCTGCATTCTGGCCGTAAGGGCCACCATACCCAGGTTGTGGGCATTCATTATGGCATTTATGTCACCGGTGAGCCCCAGGGAAAACTTGTCCAGGGGAATGAGCTGGGCGAGCCCACCACCTGCGGCGCTTCCCTTGATGTTGAAGGTGGGGCCTCCAGAGGGCTGGCGAAGTGCTCCCACAACGTTTTTCCCCCTTTTCCCAAGGCCCTCCATGAGGCCTACGGCGCAGGTGCTTTTCCCCTCTCCAAGGGGTGTAGGGGTAATGGCAGTAACGTCAATGTACTTGCCATCTGGTCGATCCTTCAGCCGCTCTAGTGTCTTGGCGTAATCTATCTTTGCCACGTAATGACCATAGGGAAGAAGTTCCTCCTTCTCCAGGCCCAGCTCCTCGCCAAGCTGATAAACCGTCTTCATATGTTCGGCAGCGGCCTCGGCTATTTCCCAGTCTTTCATCTTGGTCGGATCTAATTTCATGTAACTCCTCCTCGATTTTATTCTTCACATAAACACCTGCATGATTATCTTTGAACTAATCGCCGCAGGCAAAAAAAACGCCTTTCTTGTCTTGGTACATTGATTAATTGAATGGTAGTTCAAAATTGTTACCTTGAAAACAAGATGTTTGTCAATCCCCAAGGAGGATAAAGTCACGTGATATTGGAATTAGATCCTGAAAGACCGGTGCCCAGAAAGATTCGACAGATAGTTGAGGCCCTTAGAAAGGGAGAGGTGGTAATCTACCCCACGGATACCTGTTACGGAATGGGGGCTGACATATTCAACAAAAAGGCCATAGAAAAGGTCTACCAAATAAAAGGGATTCCCAAGACCCAACCCTTCAGCTTCATATGCGCAGACTTGAGCCACATAAGCCAGTATGCAAGAGTCTCTGATCTTGCCTACAGGATACTTAAACGTTACCTTCCCGGGCCTTACACCTTCATTCTCGAAGGCTCCCGCCAGGTGCCAAAGATGATGTTGACCAAGAGAAAGACCGTTGGAATAAGGATTCCCGATCATCCCGTGTGCCTTGAAATAGTGAGGCAGCTTGGAAACCCCATAATCAGTACCACTGTATCCCAGGCAGATGAGGTCTTTTCAGACCCAAGGGAGATGGCCAAAAGGTTCGGCAAACAGATCCCCATCATTGTGGATTCAGGCATAATAACCCCTGAGCCTTCAAGTGTGATTTCACTGGTGGATGACGAAATAGAGGTGCTTCGCCGCGGCAAGGGGAGCTGTGCCGATTTTGAATAGCGACTCCTGAATAAAGACCGCCCTTCCTAGTGCACTGCACATGTAATGCAGGGGTCAGAGGCCCGCACAAGATCCTCAAGGGCCGTCCTTTTCTTCTCCTTTGGTAAGTCCCGATTTTTTCGGAGAAACAGCTCCGCCTCTGGGCCAAGGGCGGAAATGTTAAGGGCCGTTGGCGTAATGATATTGTAATTGGTAACCAAGCCTGATTTGTCAATTTCAACGTCATGTATGAGTATTCCCCTTGGCGCCTCAATTAATCCAACCCCGCGCCTTGGCCATGGGCCTTTTCCTGAAAGCGCCTCTTCCCTCACGTTCTTTTCATCTATCTTGGCCCCTGAAACATCCCCTTTCCCGAGCTCAGCCAGAAGCTTTCCTGCCTCCTCAAGGTAGTGAATGAGCTCAACTGCCTGTGAAAGGTTGTTGTAAAAGGGATTTTGAAAATTGATGTCCAGTTCCTTGAAAATCACAGAAGCTAGGGGATTTAGATACCTGTTAAAGCGAAAGAGCCGTGAAAGGGCCCCTGTCTTTACAGGCCTTTTTCCCTTGAGATAGGCCACCTTTCCTGACTGGCCCTTTCGTGTGTGTTCCTCTATGAGATCTTGATAGTCCGTGCCGGAAACGGGCTCTGGCCCATTGTGTATGAAGCTCATCCCATAAAAGGTATATTCATCCTTTTCTGGCTGTATACAAAGCATATGGGCAACGGTTTCGGCCTCTGCCCACCTGAAAGTACCAAGTATTCGCACAAGATCAAGGCTGTCGTCGAGTACCTTTTCAATACGACGACCAAGTTGTGAAAGCCTTTTTGCATCAGGAACCCTGGTAAAACCTCCAGGCTCTAGGCTGACCGCATGAAGGGGAGCACCACCTATGGCATCCGTTATCTCCTCGGCTATCCTCTTTATCTCCAAAAATATCTTAAATTCCTCTGGATAAACAAGGCTGAAATCCACACTGGAATCAAAGCCTGCAATGGAGGGCAGGACCATTAAATACAAATGCATAAGATGGCTTGAGACCATCTGTCCACACTGAAAAAGCCTTCTGAGCAAAACGGTCTGTGTTGAAGGCCTGATTCCCAGGGCCCTTTCGGAAGCCTCGATGGCACAAAGTGTATGCGCTGCCGGGCAGATACCACATATCCTGCTGTGAAGTTTCGGAGCGCTCCAGTATGGCCTGCCAACTGCAAGGGCCTCCACGAACCGTTCTCCTTCTTCTGGCGCAAAAACGGCATGGCCCTTTTCAAGATCAGCTTCGAGTTTGCCATGGCCTTCTATCCTTGATACAAAGTCAGGCTCCTGAACCCTGAGCCGCGGAGATGTTATGGGTCTTTTACTAAGCTCCTCAAAGAGTTTTGCCGCCGCCTCACTGCTTGCGGGACACCCAGGTATCACATGATCTACCTCTACCACCTTTGAAACGGGCTTTACAAAGTGGGTTACAGGTTGGTATCCAGGGGGATAGACCCTTGATTTAAGCTCTTCGAATTTCTCTGGTTTGATCTGGGAAAAAACATTACCGGTCATGGCGCAGGCGCCCAGGGCGACAAGCACTTGACTTGTCCTCCTTGCCTGCCTTAAAATCTCCTCCTGCTCTTCATTGCACACAAAGCCCCTCGACAAAAACAACATCGTAGTCCGTATCCTTGTCCCTTTGAAGCATGTGCCAGTCTGCGATCTCAAAGTGTTCGGCAAGCTCAAGAAACCTTGAGCCGAGCCGCAAAAGATTCACCTCGCATCCAGTGCAACTGGCAAGATCAAGAAGGGCTATCTTTGTCTTTTTGGATTGGCTCGCCATAAGATTTTGCTCCCCATTGCATTTTTAAAAAGTTACTCAAAAATACAATAATTACGCTCACATCATTTGCAATGAGAACCAATCCAGGAGATTTTGGAAGTAATTCCGTGGCCTATCGGGCGCCTTAAAGGGGATCGATCCTTTTTAACTTGTTACTTGGTCTGAAGACTATCCTGAAATTGGAGGGGCAGACCGTCTTTTGGCCTGTCTTTGGATTTATGAATTGTCTTTCTTTCTGTCTGTGAAGGCTGAAGCTTCCAAAGCCCCTTATCTCAACCCTTCTTCCTTCCTGAAGGGCCTGGGCAATCTGCTCAAATACAAGCTCCACCATTTCCTGAAGATCTGCCTGGGTAAATTCCGGGTAAATCTCCTTTAGCCTTCTTACCAGGTCTGCCTTTAGCATCTTGTTAAAGGATTAGTGCGGAACTCCAGAAGAGTCGTTAAGAAACAACAGGTTTAGAAACTTGAGCATGGACCTTGCTCCGGAATCCTCCAGGATTTCCTTTAATGCCGTTATCTTATCCTTCTGGGGGTATATAAGGGCAGGCTTACCCTTTATCTTTCCAAGCTCCGCAGCCTTCTTTACTGCAGTTGAGAAGTTACCAAGCTCATCCACAAAGTGGAGGGCCAGGGCCTGCCTTCCGGAAAATATCCTTCCATCCGCAACCCTTGAGACATCCTCCACGGGAAGATTTCTGCCCTTGGCAACATCCTGTATAAACTGGTTGTGGATATCGTCCATGACCCCCTTTAGCACCTGCCTCTCTTCAGGGGTCAGATCCCTTGTGATAGAGGCCAGGTCCTTCAGTTTTCCGCTCTTTATGACCGTGGTTTTTATGCCAAGCCTTTGAAGAAGGCCTGAGATGTTTGGAAGCTTCATTATGACGCCGATACTTCCGGTAATGGTGCCTGGGTCTGAAACTATCCAGCGGGAGGCGCAAGCAGCATAAAAGGCGCCGGAGGCAGCCGTGTTTACAAGGGAGGCAACCACGGGCTTTTCCTTGTCCACCTGCCTGATGGCCTGGTAAAGCTCCTGGCTTGCCCCAACTGCCCCTCCGGGGCTGTCTATTCTTAGAACTATGGCCTTGACACGGTCGTTTTCCCTGAAGTTTCTAAGGTCCTTTAGCACCTTTTCAGGAGTAACTATTACCCCTTCCAGCCTTACTATGCCAACCCCTTCCGCCTCTGGAGCAAGTGACGAGGGAGCAACACCGCTTTTAAGGAACAGGGAGCCAATGAGCAGAACAAAGGCAAAAAAAGTAAGGAGGGCAAGCCCTCCTATTGTTGCAAGCACTATGAGGAAGGCCCTGGTACGGCCTCCCCTTTGCTCTTTATCTGTCATTTAGCCTTCCCGCTGGCTCAAGACTTGTCGCCAGAGTCTGACTTGTCCTTGACTAGCTCTTCCTGCAAAAGCAGCCCCAGGGTGGTAGGCGCGGCCTGGGAGGAGCTGTATTCCGAGTAGAAGGAGCGCTCCTCATCCTCCATCATCTTCTTTATGGAAAGACCTATGCGCCTGTCCTTTGGAGAGACATTTATCACCTTGGCAGTGATCTCACTTCCCACCTCGTACTTTCCAACTGGGCTCTTTGGCCTTCCAGGTGCTATCTCAGAAACGTGGATAAGCCCTTCTATGCCCTCTTCAAGCTCAACAAATATTCCAAAGTCTGTGACGTTGGTGATCTTGCCTGTGACCTTGCTGCCTACTGGAAAACGTTCAGGTGCAGATTCCCAAGGATCGGGCTGGAGCTGTTTTACTCCCAGAGAGAACCTCTCCTTTTCCTTGTCAATGTTGAGAACAACGGCCTGTATCTTGTCCCCCTTCTTGAAAAGCTCAGAAGGGTGTTTCACCCTCTTGCTCCAGGACAGGTCGGAGACGTGCACAAGGCCGTCTATGCCCTCTTCTATGCCGATAAAAAGGCCAAAATCCGTTATATTCTTCACGGTGCCCTCAATCACCGTGCCCTCAGGATACTTCTCCTTTACGAGGTCCCAGGGGTTGGGCTGGACCTGCTTGAGGCCCAGGGAAATCCTTCTTGCCTCAGGGTCAACCTTTAGAACAACTGCCTCTACCTGGTCACCCACCTCAAGCACCTGCTTTGGATGCCTGATTCTCTTGGTCCAGGACATCTCAGAGACGTGAATAAGCCCTTCAACGCCCTCTTCAAGCTCAACAAAGGCGCCGTACTCAGTGAGGTTCACCACCCTTCCTGAGACCTTTTCACCCTCAGGGTACTTCTCAGCAGCTTTCAACCACGGATCTTCAGTAAGCTGCTTTATGCCAAGGGCCACCTTTTCCTTTTCCCTGTCAAAGGAAAGGACCTTGACGGTAATGGTGTCTCCAACCTTTAAGACCTTGGATGGATGATCAACACGGCCCCAGGAGATGTCAGTAACATGAAGCAGGCCATCTATGCCCCCAAGATCCACAAAAGCGCCATAATCGGTGATATTCTTCACAACACCTTCCCTCACCTGCCCCTCTTCAAGGGTTGCCAGGGTCTCCTTCTTTTTCTCAGCAATCTCTTTTTCAAGAAGCTCCCTTCTGGAGACGACCACGTTCTGGCGCTTTCTGTTGTAATCAAGTATTGCACACCTGAATTTCTCTCCAATCAACTTGTCAAGGTTGGGATGGGGTTTTACATCCACCTGGGAATAGGGGAGAAAGGCCTTTATTCCGCCTGAGCCTTCACCAATGAGCACAGTAAGGCCGCCCTTTACCTTGGAAAGCACTGTAACCTCTATGGGCTCCTTTGCCTCAAATGCCTTAATGACCTTGTCCCACACCTTCCTTCTGACAGCCTTGGCATGGGAGACCCTCAGGGTTCCATCCTCTGGATTCCAGCGTTCCACAAGGACCTCTACAGTGTCCCCTGGCTTCACAGTGACGTTTCCCTCTGCATCAAGGAACTCTCTTGCGGGAATGAGGCCCTCTGACTTGTAGCCAATGTCGATCATTACATAATCGTGATCAACGCTCACCACTGTCCCATTTATTATTTCTCCCTCCTGGAAGGAACGGAGACTTTGTTCGAAAAGCTCTTCGAACTGGCCCATGTCTTCGGATTCTTCAGACATGGAGTTACCTTCATCGGCCTCAGTGGCCTTAACATCGGTGCCCTGCTCTTCCTGCACCGGATGCGCAGCCTTTTCCTCGGCCACTTCCGCACTTGGTGCGGCGGTATTGGTATCCTGCGTAATTTCTGCAACCTTTTCCATTTAAAAAATTCCCCCTACGAGACGTTAAATGTGCTTTTATAACAAGAACCGCCCCAAAGTTCAACGAGCAAATTGGATAGACAAAAGGCCTGGGCTGATATACCTTGTATTTTTACAGGGTTGGCACCCTGATTAGACCAGTTGCCGGGGTAAAAGATGAAAGATCAAAGGGGCCTCATAGAGAGCCTGAGAGAAGGTGTGGACGTGGTTAGGATGGTGTTTTTCATGAGGGCCAAGAAGTCCCTTCAGGCCAGATACGGCCACAAGGATGAGGAGTTTCAAAGGCTCCTTTCAGCTGCAATGCTTAACCGCCTCTTTGGCACTCCCAACCCCCAAAGCCCCTACAGGGAATTTGCTGAAGAACACGCGGAACTTATTGACAGGGAACTGAAGCGCGTGCCTGAAGAGTTTCCGGACCTGCTAATTCCACTTACTGACGCACTCAGGATACATTTCCTTTGCAACCACTGTGAAGGTATGCCTGATCTCAGCGCTGAAATACTGGCCCAGGCCAGGGAGTACGGCATCCTCCTTGAGGATCGGGACGTCCCCTTGCCAAAGGGCTTTATGAACCTTGTCTACCGGATTGGAAAGGCCTACGGCCTCATCAATCCTGCCCAGGAAAAAGAGGGGGAAGAGGAAACACAGCTTCATGAAGGATAAACCAGGGGTTACCGTTGTCATTCCGGCCTTCAACGAAGAGGCCGCCATTGGGGAAACGGTTGCCAAGATCAAGCGCCTCTACCCGGACTTTCAGATAATAGTGGTGGATGACGGCAGCAGTGACAACACCGCAGAGGTTGCAGCCAAGGCCGGCGCAGAGGTCATAAGGCACCCGTACAACATTGGTAACGGTGCTGCAGTGAAGACAGGCATAAGGAACGCTGCTGGGAGATACGTGGTCCTCATGGACGGGGACGGGCAGCACCGCCCGGAAGACATCCCAAGACTCCTTGAAGAGATGAAAAGGTATGACATGGTGGTTGGGGCTAGGGACGCAAGGGGTCAGGCCAGCCTTGGAAGAAGGATTGCCAACTGGTGTTACAACAGGCTTGCCTCTTACGTGGGGAAGTTCCCCATAAAGGACCTTACCTCTGGCTTCAGGGTCTTTGAAACGGATACGGTCAGAAGGTACCTCTACCTTTTTCCAAACACATTTTCCTACCCTACTACCAGCACCCTCGCCTACCTAAGGAGCGGGCTCACCATAAAATACGTACCAATCAAGGTGTCAAAACGTATTGGAAAGAGCAAGATCTCCACACTCAGGGATGGATCAAGATTCATCCTCATTATCCTCAGAATCGCCACCCTCTTTTCACCCCTCAGGATATTTTTGCCAATCTCATTCCTCTTCTTCTCTGTTGGCCTTCTCTACTACCTTTACACCTATACGTTTTTCCACAGGTTCACAAACATGTCTGCCCTGCTCTTGAGCGTAAGCGTCATGGTCTTCCTGCTTGGCCTTGTCTCCGAACAGATTACTCAGATGCGTTACGACCGGGTTGAAGACGTATATGAGTCCAAGATTCAAAAAAACTTGACAGCAGTGGAAAAAAGAACCCATGAGCAATAACTCTTTTGCCTCAAGATTCCAGGAGCTCAAGAACATATTCCAGGAGATAACCCACCTTCGAGGCATAAGGCGACTTCTAGACTGGGACCAGGAAACCTTTATGCCACAAAAGGGGGGACAGAACAGGGCTGAACAGACAGCCCTTTTGGCAAGCCTCATACATGAAAAAATGACATCATCACGTACTGGGGAACTCATAGAGGAGCTTTTTGAACAGGTGGAGCCAAAGGGGCCGGAAAAGGATGAATTCGTATGCTTAAGGGAATGGAAAAGGCTTTTTGACAGGCAAAAGAAACTTCCCGCAAGTCTTGTTCAGGAGCTTTCGCGCCAGGCCGTTCTCGCCCACAGGGCTTGGGCACAGGCAAGAAAAGAGGCAGATCTTTCCATCTTTTTGCCCTTTTTGCAAAGGCTTGTGGAGCTTTCACGCAAGAAGGCCGACTGCCTTGGTTTTGACTCAAGCCCCTATGACGCCCTTCTGGATGAGTATGAACCCGGCGCCACCACTGTTGAGATAGAGGAGCTCTTCCTTGAACTTGTCCCTGCCCTTAAGACCCTTTTGTCAAGGGTTCAGGGGGCTTTTTCATCCAGACAGAATGGCCTTTCAGGGAAATTTCCCATTGGGGCCCAGAAGGTCCTTGCCAAGCTTGCCGTGGACAGGATGGGATATGACCTGCGTGCAGGGAGAATCGACACTGTTCTGCACCCCTTTTCCACAAAAATAGGCCCTGGAGACTGCAGGATCACCACCAGGTGGAACGAACAAGACTTTACAGAGGCCTTTTTTGGCGTACTTCATGAGGCAGGACACGCCATCTACAGCCAGAATCTTCCCCAGGAACACTACGGCACACCCCTTGGTGAGTCCGTTTCCCTTGGAATCCATGAATCACAGTCAAGATTCTGGGAAAACATCATTGGAAGGAGCAGGCCCTTCTGGAAATATTTTCTGCCCATTTCAAGGGGAATCTTCCCTGGGGAGCTTACGGACATGGACCTGGACGACTTTTTAAGGATCATCAACAGGGTGAAGGCCTCCTTTATCCGGGTTGAGGCAGACGAGGTCACGTACAACCTGCACGTTTACCTGCGTTTTGTTGTGGAAAGGGAGCTCATTGAGGGAAAACTTTCGCCAAAAGACATTCCAGAGCGCTGGAATGGACTTTTCAAGGACCTCTTTTCACTTGATGTCCCAAATGATGCCCTTGGCTGCCTGCAGGATGTCCACTGGTCCGGGGCAAGTTTTGGATATTTTCCCACATACACACTGGGAAACATCTATGCGGCCATGTTTTTAAAGGCCATCAGAAGGGATGTGGACCAGATGGAATCCCTGATAGAAAGGGGAGAATTTTCCTTGCTTTCAGACTGGCTCAAGAAAAACATCCACTGCCATGGTCAAAGATACAGGGCAAAGGAGCTGGTGGAGAAGGTCACTGGTGAACGCCCGTCTGCTTTGCCCCTCATTGAATACCTTAAAGGTAAATACACGGGCCTTGAGGCCGGAGAGTGAAATTACACTCTTAATTTGCTAAAACATGGGCTTTCATGCCCCCTTAGAAGCAAGATGTGCCCAAAGGGCTGCCTTTACAAGCTCAAGGCCATAAATCGCCCTCTGAAAGCCCTCCCTCATTCTTAAAAGATGCGGTAGGAGCCCGGGATCAAAAAGAATGGAGACCACCAGACGGGGCACATTGAGGCCCCCGTTTCTGGTTACACACCCTGTCACTGCCCTTGGCACCTTCTGAGTAACCGTGTCTGATATGGCCTTTACGCAGTAAAACGGCACCCTTGCCTCCAGACAACCCCTTGCCAAGAAAAAGCCCTCCATGTCCACTGCATGGGCAAGGCTTCTTTCATGAAGCCTCCTCTTTTCTTCTGGGCCTTCAAGAACCCGGCTTGAAGTGTAAAGAACTCCGCCTTTTATGTTTAATCCTGAGGAAGAAAGGGCCCTGTCCGTCTCTTTCTTGAACGTTGAGTCTATGTCAAGGCCTTGCTCTTTGTGCCTTAGCAAACCTGGGCAGATAAGATCACCACAGTTTAGGTCTTCCACCAGACTGCCCGATACCCCGAGATTTAATATTACTTGAGGGCCACAATCAAGGAGTCGGTCCAGCCCAAGCCTTGCCCTTTCCGGCCCTGGACCAGTAATCACCACCCAGAACAGGTCTTTCCCAGCCCGTTCTGCCCTTGTCAAGAAGCCGGCCGAATCTGTCCAGCCCTTTTTCCCGAAAAGTGCAAAGGCCTCCTGCTTCAGGGCAACTGCTACGCCTACGACCTTTGCCATAAGGTACTAGAAAAATTGAGGGCCTACGTTTCCATGAGTAGACGCCCTATCTGGCTACTTCTTTATCTGTTTGAGCCTGTACTGATAGTAGGCCTGCCTGATGGAAACGTAGGGATCAATGGCCGTTTCCTTGAAGTTTTCGTACTCACCTAGGCGAAGGGAAACGTCGTTTATCTTTCTGTATGCGGTGCGTCCCATGCTTTCCCAGGTATTCATGTAGTAATTTGGCGGATACATGAAGGAATCAGCCGCAGAGCCAGCCGCATCCCTGAGAGAGCTTGGGCCAATAAATGGAATCATGAGATAGGGGCCAAAGCCAATGCCATAGAAGCCAAGGGTCTGGCCAAAATCCTCAGTGCTTTTGGAAACGTTATAGTCTTCCAGGGCTGCATCACGAAAGCCAAGCCCCCCTGCCGTGGTGTTTATGATGAAGCGTGCCACCTCCTTCCAGAAACCCACGATTTTTCCCTGAAGAAGGCAGTTTGCAGCTCGCACAGGCGTGTAAGCGTTTGAGAAAAAGGCCCTTATCCCTCTTCTTGCAGGCTCTGGCATCACCTTGTTGTATCCCTTGCAAACGGGCTTAATAAACCAGAAGTAGAGCTTGTCATTGAAGTGGTAAAAGACCCTGTTGACCGGCTCTAAGGGGTCTGAAATGTCTTCTGCCCCCTCTTCTGTCTCCTCTGAAAGGTAATCTTCGCCCATTATCCAGTCTTCGTTGTTCTGCGTATCCTGAGCTGATTTCAAAGTGGTTTGATTCCCGTTTGAGGCATGGACTTCAGGAGGACTCAGATTTAGAAGAAGCAATGCGAAAAAGATGGCAATGACGAATGGGGCTGAAATGGCTACGTTTTTTTTCATCTAAGGCCTTCCTTGTGTTTACAAAAATTCCTGGTGATAGTAAGTAGCTGCAATGCTGATTTAAAATTATAAAACACACGCTCTTTATTTACAAGGAAAGAGCGTGCGGTCCCTACTATCATTTATCGGCAGGCAGGCTGCGTGCTTTACTGTCTGGAGGCAAAAAAACAGATGAAGGCGTTTGTAACAGGTGCCACTGGTTTTGTCGGCTCAAGTCTCGTCAGGCTGCTTCTTAAGGAAGGCTTCCAAGTGGGAATCCTTGCAAGAAAAAACAGCAGCCTTGTTAACGTGGAAGATCTCGACCTATCCCTCCATTATGGTGATCTAAGGGATCTGAAGTCCCTGGAAAAGGCCCTTGCCGGTTACGACTATCTCTTTCACGTTGCCGCAGACTACAGGCTCTGGGTACCAAGACCAGAGGAAATATATGAAAACAACGTCCAGGGCACAAAAAACATCATGGATGCGGCCATCAGGACAGGAATAAGGAGGGTGGTTTATACAAGTAGCGTTGCCACCCTTGGACTCAAAAAAGACGGCACACCCGCAGACGAAGACACACCTGTGAGCCTTAAGGACATGATTGGCCACTATAAGAGGTCCAAATTCATGGCCGAGAAGGCCGTGAGAAACCTTGCAGAATCGGGGAAACTCGATGTGGTTATCGTAAACCCTTCAACACCCGTTGGCCCAAGGGACATTAAGCCCACCCCAACAGGCAGGATGATTCTCGAGGCAGCCCAGGGCAAGATGCCTGCCTATGTGGACACGGGGCTTAACATCGTACACGTTGACGACGTTTCCATGGGGCACCTGCTGGCCCTCCAAAAAGGACAGACAGGGCGCAGGTACATCCTTGGTGCTGAAAACATGACTCTTAAGGAGATACTTGATACCATCGCCAGTCTTACTAATCGGCCTCCCCCTCGCATCAGGCTTCCGCACAACCTCATCCTGCCCATGGCCTTTGTCTTTGAGGCAATCTCCCGCATTACAGGCAAGGAACCCCTTGCCACCGTTGACGGTGTGAAGCTTGCCAGGAAAAGGATGTTTTTCACCAGTAAAAGGGCAGAAAGGGAACTTGGCTACACCCATCGGCCTGCCAGGATGGCCATTGCAGATGCAATAAAGTGGTACAGGGAACAGGGGCTTATTTAACCACCTTAGATATTTCATGAAAAAGACCGGATACATCCTCTTTGCCTTTGGCATAAGCCTTCTCATTGCGATATTGATCTATTTTGGCATTGGCGATGTCTTAAAGGCCCTGGAGACAGCGGGTTTTGGGCTCTTTCTGGTAGCGGCATCCCACATTGCACCCCTGTTCCTTGACTCAAAGGCCTGGCAGCTCTTGTTTATCGGCAAAAAGATCCCGGGACTTCCCATATTGATGAAGGCGCGATGGATTGGCGAATCCATAAACTCCCTTCTGCCTGCCGCCCAGATAGGAGGGGATCTTGTGCGGGCACGGATGCTTGCAGTCCGCGGCTACAGCGTTTCCGAGGCAGGCGCAAGCGTACTAGTAGAGATAACCGTGGCCCTTTTAACACAGCTTGTCTTTTCCCTGGTAGGCATAGCAGGCCTTATCTATCTTGGAAACAAACACCTTGCAAAACAGGCAATTATGGCTGTAATTGCCCTGTCTATGGGGTGCATGGGCTTTTTGGCAGTGCAGAAAAAGGGCATCTGGACAAGACTTTTAGGCATAATGTCTGTTTTCCTCAGCAAAGAAAGGCTCCTGGGGTTGGCTCCCGATGCAAAGGCCCTGGATGATGCCATAACAGCGCTTTATGGACAAAAGACCATTATACTAAAATCCAGCATCTGGCGCCTTGTGGGGTGGTTTTCGGGTGCCCTTGAGGTCTGGCTTGCCCTTAAGTTTCTTGGAGCGCATACGGGCGTGTTTGAGGCCATCCTGCTTGAAAGCCTTGGCCAGGTAATCAGGGGCGTGGCCTTTTTGGTTCCTGGGGCCTTTGGCATACAGGAAGGCGGCTTCGTCATCCTTGGAAACCTTATTGGCATCACTCCTGAAATCGCCCTTGGCATGTCTTTGGCAAAAAGATTCAGGGAGCTAACACTTGGAATTCCAGGTCTCATCTTGTGGCAAATAGAGGAAGGCAGGCTTATACTTGGCCGCAAGAAGGGATCAAGCATGAAATGGGAAAAAGAAAAGGAGTAAACCAATGAATAACGCTTTTAACCGCAGCCTTTCTGGATGGGGCCTTTTTCTTGGGGTCTTTGCGGCATTAATTTTTCTGTCAACCAGGCCCGCCATCTCACTTGATACTCAGGGTGTTGAAAACATTCAGAGCCAGGGTAACGAGACCGCCATAGAGGTGATTGAAAAACTCCACGGGCTCCTTATCCGGTCCATGAAGATGGGAGACAACACCACCTGCCAGGAGCGATTCAAGTTTCTTTCCTCCTTTATAAAAAACAGCTTTGACTTTCCAACCATATGCCGAATCGTTCTTGGAAGAGGTCACTGGAAAAAAATGGACAAGGAGACTCGGAAAAAATTCATAGAGGCCTTTTCCGACATGACCGTTGCCACGTATGCAAGACGTTTTGATTCATACTCGGGTGAGCGTTTTAGAACCCAGGGGGCAAGGCTAGACAGCCGCGGCCACTACATTGTCGACGCCGTTCTCATTAAGGCAAACGGTGACAAGATAGATTTCAAATACGTATGCAGGAAGGTGGGGCAGGATTGGAAGATAGTAAGCGTTTCAGCCAGGGGGGTAAATGACCTTTCTGTTAAACGGGCCGATTACAATGCATTTTTGAAAAAACACACCATAACAGAGCTCATTGAAAAACTCCATGAACAGGCAGACAGATGCCTTGGAAAACGAGACAGAAGACAGGGGGAAAAGTAGTTGAAACGCCTTGATACCGGGCCGGTAAAGGCCATTTTCTTTGATTACGGTGGCACACTTGATGCCCCAGGGGTGGCCTGGAAGGAGCAGTTTTTCCCCATTTATAAAAAACACGGTGTCAACGTCCATGAAAAAGAATTTGCAAGGGCCTTTTATGCATCCGATGATTCCCTTACCAGTGAAAATCCGGTCCACATGAACCTTACGGAGGTGGTTTATGAGCAGGTGGCAAGGGTGCTAAAAAACCTAGACATCTTTAGCCCAGCGCTTCAGGAAAAAATCGCCAGGGATTTTCTTAAAAACAGCTTCTTCGAGATATCCAAGAACATTTCTTTGTTAAAGAGGCTCAAGTCACGCTTTCATATAGGCATAATCTCAAACAACTACGGAAATCTCGAGGCCATATGCAAGGAGACCGGCCTCTTAAACGTTGTGGATTGTCTCGTTGACTCAAACCTTGTGGGCAAGACAAAGCCCCACCCCGAGATATTTCAAAGGGGCCTGGACGCTCTCAAAGTCTTGCCCCATGAATCCATCATGGTTGGGGATAACGTAAGGCGGGACATCCAAGGGGCCCTTGACCTTGGTATGCTGGCAGTCCTTATCTCTCCTGATGGCGTCTCTTTGCCTGAAATTCCGGTCATTTCACAACTTGATGAACTTATTGAAATTTTAGGAATCAGGCAATGATAACAGGCGGAATAATCGCAGCAGGCCACGGAAGCAGGCTTAAAAAGGAAGGCTTTTCATGCCCGAAGCCACTTGTAAGGATAAATGGAGAAGAGCTTCTTGGACGAACTGTCAACCAGTTCAAAAAGGCAGGGATAAACAGCATAAGGATTATCTTTAGAAATTCCATCTGCAGGGAATGTTCAAACTATCTCGCCAAGAAATTTCCGGAGATGGAATTTGACATTATCTGCCGCGATACAAAAAGCTCTGCAGAAAGCTTCCTGTGCCTCCTTGAAAAAAGTCAACCTGAAGAAAAACTCCTTATTACAACCGTGGATTCCATCTTCCAGGATGGGGCCTTCAGGGCCTTTGCAGAAAAGGCCGCGAAGAACCAGGAAGACGAGGTTGTCCTTGGTATCACCAGGTTCGTGGATGACGAAAAGCCCCTTTTTGTCACCCTTAAAGAAGGGGCAGAAGGCCGCTTAATTAAAATTGGGGGACAAAGCGGAGATGCAGTCACCTGTGGTGTCTACCTTGTTCCTGCAAAGGTAAGAATGATCGGAGAAAAGGAACAGTTTCCCGCCCTTAGAAGGTTCCTGGCAAGGCTCTTTGACTCAGGTATCCCCTTCAGGGGCATTGATATGGGCAAGGTAATAGACGTTGACCGGTTACAGGACGTCAAAGAGGCAGAGAGGTTTCTCTCACACCTACATCGTTAGGCCATATTCCTTCATCTTGTAAAGAAGGGCAGGAAGGCTTATCTCCAGCAGTTGGGCAGCCTGGGTCTTGTTGCCCTTTGTCTTGGCTAGTGCAATACTTATGAGCCTGCTTTCCAGCTTTTTGGCATTTTTCTTAATAGAAAGGGTCTCGGGTACGAATTCTCCCTTTTCTTCCGTGTGGGAAGGCATCTCTATGGAATGAAGGTTGAGAGGCAGGTCTTCAAGCTGGATTGTATCGTGTTCAGTAAGGACAAGGGCACGCTCTATGACGTTTTCAAGCTCCCGGACGTTTCCAGGCCATCTGTAATTCATGAGCACCTGCATGGCCTCGGGGCTCACCCCAGTGACCTTTTTGGGCTTTATGACCTCATTATACTTTTTTATGAAGTGATCTATGAGAAGCCTGATGTCCTCGCGTCTTTCCCTGAGAGGTGGGATAACCATGGTAAGCACGTTTATGCGGTAGAAAAGATCCTCCCTGAACCTGCCCTGTCTGACAAGCTCGCCAAGGTCACGGGCTGTGGCAGCCACGATGCGCACATCCACCTTTATGGTCCTGGTATCCCCCACTGGCCGTATCTCTTGCTCCTGCAGGACCCTCAACAGCTTTACTTGAAGACTCAGGGGAAGTTCTCCTATTTCATCCAGAAACAGGGTTCCACCCTGGGCCTCCTCGAAGAGCCCTTTTTTTGAACGCACCGCATCTGTGAAAGCGCCCTTTACGTGGCCAAAAAGCTCGCTTTCTAGGAGGTTTTCCGGTATGCCACCGCAGTTTACGGCAACAAAAGGGGCGTGTTTGCGTATGCTGTTAAAATGGAGGGCACGGGATACAAGCTCCTTACCGGTACCGCTTTCCCCAGTAACAAGAACCGTTGTCTTGTAATCCTTGACCTTCTCAATAACATTGAATATCCGCTCCATTTGCGGACTTCTGGCAACAATGCTTGAAAAGGAGTATTTTTCCTCAACCTGCCTCTTGAGCTTTACGTTTTCCTTGTAGAGCTTTTCCCGCTCCTCTGCCCTCCTTAAGGCAAATTCCAGCTGTGCAAAGGTTATGGGTTTTGCCAGGTAGTCCACTGCACCCATATTGGTGACCTGGACTGCCATATCCACCTCTGCCTTTCCCGACATGACAATTATATTGGAATTTATACCGGCGGCCTTTGCCCTTCTTATGAATTCGGTGGCGGTCTGTTCCCTACCACTGGTACCATTGCCATTGGGGCTGAGGTAGTAATCACAAAGGATGTGCTGAAAGTTGTTGTTGCGCGCCAGTGCAAGCCCCTCATCCAGGTCTTTGGCAAGACTTGGCTCGTAGCCCTTCATCTTTTCAAGGTACTTGCCCAGAAGGGACCTTATCTCAAATTCATCGTCAATAATCAGTACTCGTTTTTTGGCCATTTTTAATATTTAGTGCCCAAAGAAATGCCTTGTGTCATTTTTTATGCTTATCGGAAATTACGATGGGAAAGAAAAGAGGTGATAGTAAAGGGAGACGATGTCCTTTCCAAAAAAAAGTTGGATCTCAGCAGCCATGGCCAGAAAAGGGCCAAAGGGGATCTGGTAGTTTCTTCCCTTCCCCTTCATGAGGATGAAAATGATCCCGATTACCGATCCAGTAAAGGCACTCAAGAAAATTACAAAGGGAATGGCCTGCCACCCGAGAAAGGCGCCTATCATGGCAAGAAGTTTTATATCGCCTCCTCCCATGCCAACTTTCTTTGTAATCAGATAGTACCCCCAGGTTACCAGGTAAAGGATGCCTCCACCTGCAATTATTCCAAGGAGAGAATCAAGCCATGACAGATTGGGTAAGATAAAAGAGCTTGCAAAGCCCAAGACGATTCCAGGAAGAGAAATTACGTCAGGAATTATCCTGTGGGCGAGATCAATAAAGGTGACAACGATCATACTGCAAGAAAAGACAAAGTAGATCAAAAAAGATAATGATGGGCCAAACCTGTGCCAGAGAAAAAGGGCCACAAGCCCAGTGAGAAGTTCAACAACCGGATACCTGAAGGATATGCCCTTTTGGCATCCTGAACACCTGCCCCGCAGGATCAAGTAACTGATTAACGGGATGTTCTCCCACCATGAAAGACGGTGACCACAGTTTGGACATTTAGAAGGCGGAAACAAAATGGATTCGCCTTCAGGCAATCGGCAGATGCAGACGTTCAAAAAACTTCCAATGCACAACCCAAAAAGAAAGACAAAGAGCTCCTGTGCTGCCAATGGAACCTGAGAAGGCAATTCAAGCATGGCGGCTATTAATCCTCTTCAGGGAAGGTCTGGAGCTTGATAAGCCCTTTCTGAACGTCTTCAAGGTATCTGCGGCGGATTTTTTCATGTTCTGGAAGGAGGTTTATGTAATCGGTGTAAATGGAATAGTATTCAGACTGTTCCTGGGCAAAGCGCACCTGTACAAACTGCATTCCAAGCCCTTCACCACTTGTCCCTGTATGATGCACGTAGCCTTTAAGTGCAATCACCCCGATAATTGGAAGTTCAAGGAGAATATCAGCCAGGAAACCCTCGTTTATTTTCTTGTCAATTGTTATAAAACAGCCATCCACTGAGACATTCTTGGTGGCACCCCAAAGACTGTATTCAGGAAAATAGACCCGTAGATTCACCGGATAGCGGGGAGACCTTCTTCTTTCCATGCTTCAACTCCTGATCTGACGCTAAATTCAACAGCTCTTTTGAATACCTATCGTCACTTAGGACCAATTACGTGACCGCTGGCCTTGCAGAAGATGAAATTTTCTCCACGATCCCTTCCAAGGAGGCGTCCTTCAGTCTTTTTCTTGCACGCCTGTCTTTAAGGGGCTTCAAAACCGGAAGACTCCTCAGCAGATCTATATTTACTTGACTGCCCCCTTCAATTACCCCTGCCGGCTCCCCATCCACCTGGAAATAGGCTGAACTGCAAAATGTTATCTCAAAACCGCTTGCCCTTATGGGAAGTATTGACGATTTGCCAACAGGCAACCTTCCTTCAAAAAGAAGCTGCATGTAGCTCAGGTAACCCTTTATCCCAAAAAACTCCAAAAGCCCGTCTTCCAGACTGTAGTGCTTGCAAATAAGGCTTCCACCTGCATAAAAACCCGTGTTACAAAAAAGAAGCTGCCCAACCCTCGTGTCACAACTTGCCCTTTCCCCCTTGGGCCCTTCATAGGAGACGGTGCACCTTATCTGCTCAGGATATAACAGGTTTTTATACAGAATTCTCATTCCGGCAGGCAGGTATAGAAGCCTCTTCATTACAGTTGGCACGGACCTTTTCATAAAAAAACGGTTAAGCTTTGAAAATTCCTGGCACACCCGTCCGTCATAACCCATCCCTACATAGGCGCAAAAGGGATAAGAAATGGCCATGTCACCTTTTTTTATATTCATCTGCCATACGTCCAGACTCGTCACCTTGCCTTTCTTTATGGCATAGAAAAGGCCGTCGAGACCAAGTTCGTGCCAGCTTTTCAGCCAGCCCGTACTTCGTGCCACATCATTTCCTGTACCCAAGGGAATAATGGCCAGGGCAGGGACCTTGTCCATATTTACCAAATGTGCAATGATGGAGCTGACAGTGCCGTCTCCACCACATATTACAATCAGATCCTTTTCCTTGGCGCAGGAGTAGACCTGCTGATGAAGCCTGCGAGGGTCGGTAAAAACCACCTGCTTGAAAACCGCGGCAGGCAGGACATACTGCTCTATCTCCTCGGCAAGTCTTCTTCCCTGACCGGGGCCGGAGCTTGGATTTACAAAGAAGATACAATCCATCAACTTGATAGCATAAGATATGCTAACTAATTTATAAACAGTTTTAACAGAACAGAAAAATGGCTTGAAAAAAGGCTGACAAAACCATGGAAAAAAAAGATTTCAGAATATTGGTAGTTGACGATGAAAAATCCCTGGTACTTCTTGCAAGCCGCATCCTCAAGAAAGAAGGCTACAAGGTTCAGGGGGCATATAGTGGTCAAGAGGCGCTGGCCATAATAAAAAACTTTGCGCCAAATCTCATTATTTCAGACCTGAAGATGCCAGAGATGTCTGGCATTGATCTATTAAAAAAGGTGAAGAAAGAGGCCCCGGAAATAGACTTTATCATACTTACCGCTTACGCGTCTGTTGAAAATGCAGTAGAGGCCATGAAGTGCGGAGCCCTTGATTATCTGATAAAGCCCCTCAAGAACCCGGATGAACTCAGGCTTGCAGTGGAAAAGGTCCTTGAAAGACAAACCCTTATAAGAAGCAACACCCTTTGGCAGAGCCAGCTCACCGATGGCCTTCCACCCACCAACGTGATCTTTGCAGGTATGAAGGACGTGTGGCAGCAGATACAAAGGGTTGCAGCCACAGAGGCCACAATACTGCTCCATGGAGAAAGCGGTACTGGAAAGAGTCTCATAGCCAAGGTTATTCACCAGCTTAGCAACAAGAAGGGCGCCTTCGTGGAGCTTAACTGTGCTGCAATACCAGAAACCCTTATAGAATCAGAGCTTTTCGGCCATGAAAAAGGGGCCTTTACAGGGGCCATAAAGACAAAACAGGGAAAGTTTGAGCTTGCCCAGGACGGGACCATATTCCTTGACGAAATAGGCGAGATGCCCCTTTCAGCCCAGGCCAAGCTTCTTCGTATACTCCAGGAAAAGGCATTTGAACGGGTTGGCGGCACAATTACCCTTACCACCAATGCAAGAATTGTCGCCGCCACTAACCAGGACCTTAAGGCCCGCATCAAGGATAAGACCTTTAGGGAGGACCTGTACTACAGGTTGAGCGTATTCCCCATTGAACTGCCTCCGCTAAGGAAGAGGGAGGATGCCATTGAAACGGTTGGCAACTACCTCCTTCAAAATATTAGCGCCAGGATGGGCAAACGCATGGATAAAATCTCACCCAAGGCCCTGGAGCTTTTAATGTCCTATGAGTGGCCAGGAAACATCAGGGAACTTTACAACGCCATTGAAAGGGCAGTAATTCTGGCAGATGAAAAACAGGAGCTTTTGAGGCCGGAGGACTTATCCTTTATAGATCTTGCAGGTTCTGACTCCACTTCAACCACTTCCAATGGAGACAAGGGTGCTGAACTTAAGAAACTTGAAGAGATTGAAAGAGAGGCAATAGAGAAGACCCTTAAAATGACCAACGGCCACAGGAGAAAAACTGCCGATATCCTTGGAATTTCCCTGAGAACTTTGCAATATAAGATAAAAAAATATGGTTATAAAAAAAGAAAATAAAAAGTGGCAGGCTGTTTGCATTATCATCTCGTAAATAGAGCAAACAGAAAAGACCTGAAGTTGGCACAGCGTTTGCTTAATAAAAAATAAACATAGCAAAAACTCCCTATCCCTCCCAACCCTCCTCTCCCCGAAGGCCTTCTGATACCTCCTAGAAGAAGGCCTTCTTTTTTTGTCTTTTTTCAGGGGAAATTAACAAAAAAACGGCATTCTCTTAAAAAAACACCGCCTCCAGCCCTTTCTGAAGGTCTCAAATCTTCTAAATGTCTCTAAACTCCTACAAAAACATCCACTGCCCACCGGCAAAACCGGTCTTTGGATGCAACCCCTCTTCCGAACGAAGAGCCTTGGGTCCTCTAACAATCTGCAAAGTTTGCACACAGAGAATGTGTAAATTATGCACATGGTGCAAATTATGCGCATAAAGCACATGAGGCCATGTGCGGGCCATTAAAAATACGACAAAAGGCTCCCAACGGCCCTTAACCGTTTGAAATTGAACAAAAAATAAAAAGCAGCGCCTTACTTCATCATGGGATAAAGTTACCCTTACAGTAGAAGGCCACCAAGGGCCAACAACGGCACGTTAGATGCATAACTAAAACAAATTTGTCTACAGGGAGAGGAATGCTGTTTATGCAAAAGACTGGCAACGTTGTGACATTCGTACTTCTAGCTTCTTTCTTGATAGTCTGTTCGGCACATGCGGGCCAGGATATGGTAGGATATGACGAAAATACGGAAATAATAATTTCAGGCACTGTTCTTAAGCCCGGTGGATGCGAATTCAGGGGCCTTAAGTGTTTTGTTATGGAATCAAATTCCAGATCATTTCGGGTAATTACAGCACCCAGATGGTTTGTGGAACGCATCCACATGAAACTCTCCCCTGGCATGACGGTTCGTGTTGTTGGTTCAAAATTTTATGGCACTGACGGTGGCCTTTATCTTGTTGCCAGATCGGTGAAATCACTCCCAAGTGGCAGAAACATCCAATTCCGTGACAAGAACTGCAGACCCGTCTGGAGCAGAAGGACCATAAAACGCTCTTCCTGCATGCGAATATTCTTCGTTCCTGGCCAAAGCCTTTAGTTTACTGCACCAGCCAGGGACATTCACATTGGATCTCAGAAAGGAAATCCTTAAAAAAAGGGACCTCCTTTCTCCTGCCGAAATCAAGAATCTTAGCAAGAAGGTCCACGAAAAGCTCCTGACCTTGCCTCCTTACTCTGGCTCAAGGCTTCCGCTTCTCTTCTATTCCTTTAGAAGCGAGGTAGGCACACACTCCTTGATAAAAAGACGTTTGGATGCGGGTGAACCAGTAGCCCTGCCCCGGACCCTGGTAGCCCGGAAAAAACTTGAATGTTATCTTGTTGAATCCTTTGAGCAACTCATTCCCGGAGCATTTTCCATAATGGAGCCTGATCCAGCCAGGTGTCATAGGGTTAAGCCTGAAAAATTGGATGTTGTCATAGTGCCAGGAAGCGTCTTTGACAGGAGAGGGGGGAGATTCGGCTATGGCGGAGGGTTTTACGACCGTTTCCTTTCAAAGGATGCCCCTAAGGCTGTGCGCATAGCACTTGCCTTTTCCTTCCAGGTCCTTGATAATGAGATACCGGTTGCTCCACACGACCAATTTATGGATTACATAGTGACGGAAAGGGAAGCCATTGTCTGCCATGGAAGAAAACAAAAGGGATAGAGACGACAAAAAACTGGATTTTGAAACGGGTATCAAAAGGCTCCAGGAGCTGGTTGAAAAACTGGAAAGACAGGATATCCCCCTGGAAGAGGCAGTTAACCTCTTTGAAGAGGGCATGGAGCTATCGAGAAAATGTGCAAAAATCCTTGAGGCTGCAGAGGAACGGGTCAAGGTCCTCATGCGGGATCAGGAAACCGGAAAGGTCATTGAAAGAGACCTGGACGGGAAGGAAGACCAGGACTTCAACCCCTGAGCCTTATCCACAGCAGAACCCCAGCAAAAATGATGCTTCCAATGGACGCGGCCACCAAAAACCAGTCCAGGTGATTGAAAAAGGCCAGTATAACCACGAGATATATAAAATCCCTTCTGGAAAGAAAATCGGCTATCTTTACCACCCTGCCCTTTTTGGAAGAGTCTGAAACCGACGTGTACAGAGGCCCCTCCTTGGCCTTGGTCATGGTGGAGAAGTAGACAATGGATGCAGACAGTAACGTTCCAAAAACGGCTGCCGCGCCAAGATACAGGGGATAGGTGGAGCCTGTTCTCATGGCCCACTCAAGGCCAATGGCCCAGAAGACCGCGGCGTGAACAAGGTTGTCTCCCCAAAAATCAAGGACCCCGCCCAACTTGCTTTCCATGAATTTTATCCTGGCTATCTCCCCGTCGCATCCGTCTATGATGGAATGTGCAAGGAAAAGAAGTGCTCCGGCAACCTGCCAGAATCCCTGGCCCAAGGAGATGAAAAAGGCGCCCACAAGCCCTATGATGGTGGAGATGACAGTTATCTGATTGGGGGTAATGGAGGTTTCGGCAAGCCTTTTTGAAATAAAAAGGGATATGGGCCTTTCAACATACCTTGACATGAAGCCCTCTGTCTCCTTGATAAGGGCCTTAAAGAGAAGCTTCTGCGTCTTTTTTCTCTCCTTTTCCGTCCCTACTGGCAAAAGCTCCCCCTTTTCACACCTTGCCCTTACTGGCCTTAGAAAAGTGGACAGAAAGTCCTTGAGCCGTTGAAACCCCTCTGCTCCAAAAAGCCTTTCAAGCTCAAAACAGCCTTTAGACGGAAGGAAAAGGACACACCCTCCAAGGTCCATAAACTCCGCTTCTGAAACGGACTTTTGAGAAAGTCTCTTTAGGCAATCAACTGTTGGAAGAAAGGACGGGTCTAAAACCACGACCCTCTCAGTGGACTGGCAGGGAAGGTCATTAAAATTTGTGGCCACTGAGTCAGGCGGTATCGCCCTGGTAAGTGCACTTTCTTTTCTAATGACAAACACAGGGTGCATGCCTGCCTTTTTTGCATGGTGATAAAGCCTTTCCCAAAGGTGAAGGCCTGCGAGCTTCGCCTTTAGAAGCCCTTCCTGATCTTGTGCAGGAACACAAAAAAGGACCTTCATCTCACCTTAGTTTTCCTGAAAAATGGGCAGGATATCAACGCGCCCTCCCTGTTTGTAGGCCTTCTTGCAGTGCTCAAGTATGTTCAGGCAGGAGGCAGCCTCCTTGAAGTTTCGTCCTGCAAAGGATTCTTGCCTGACCTCCCTCAGGAACTCTTCAAGCACACCTGAATACCATTCTGGATGGTGGGACCCTTCGGACAGGGCCTCTTCAAATTTTACAGAGTATGAACCTGAGCCGTTTTCTACCTGTATGCTCCTGTCCGGGCAGATAAGGCTTCCAAGCTCTCCCCGAATCTTCACCACATTTTCCCGCCTCTTTCCGGCCCAGGTAAAAAAGAGTCTTGCCCTTGCGCCAGAAGCGTAAAAAAGGAGAACCTCTGCCGTATCCTCTACAGGTATCTGGTGAAATTTCCTGTTCTCCAGCCTGCACTCAAGGGCAACCGGCTCCTCTCCAACCCATTCGTTCACCAGGTAAAAGGCATGCCAGCCATGATCAACCAGGATTCCTCCACCTGCAACCTTAGGGTCAAGCCTCCAGTTGTTTTCATCATCCCCTTCCGATACGGCAATGGATGGTTTCACCCTGGTAACCAGATACTCTACCTCAAGGGGTTCCCCAAGCCTCCCTCCCCTTACCACACGGGATATCTCCTGCATGATTGGGGAATATCGCCAGTTATGCACGGTAACCACCTGGCAATGGCTTTCCTCTATCTTTTCCCGAATCTGAACAAGCTCTTTTGAGCCAAGAACCAATGGCTTTTCACAAAGTACATGCTTTTTCCGTGAAAGGGCCTCCAGGATAAAACCAGAGTGCATGGCAGGGGGAGTGGCAACATCAACGAAATCAATGGATTCCTTTTCAAATAGCTCTTGAATAGAGGTGTAGAACCTGCTGCCATTTAAAAGCCTGTCATTTATTGAGCGTCTCTCAACACAGCTGTCACAGACGGCACAAATTTCCACGTCACTGCAGTTTTTGTATGCAGGAACATGGCCGTTTGCCGCAATGTGGCCAAAACCTATTATTGCACCTTTTAAGACCATAAAACCAATATGAATTTGGCTTAAACCTTTACTCCAGGGATTTGAGGGCATCTTTCAGGATTTCACACCCTTCCATGGCCTCGTCTTCGTTAATGATTAGGGGCGGATTTATCCTTATGTTGTGGGTGTAACACATGGATATCAGCCCCCGGTCAAGGCAATCGTGAAAGAGCCTCCTGGTCTTTTCCTTTGAAAGGGGCTCCTTTGTCCTTTTGTCCGCCACAAGCTCAACACCTATCATGAGACCTTCTCCGCGAACGTCTCCCACATAGGGGCTTTCCTCCTTAAGCTCAAGAAGCCTCTTCTTCATTAGGGCCCCGATGCGTCTTGCATTTTCAACAAGATTTTCTTTTAAAATCACCTCGATGACGGCCCTTCCTGCTGCAGCAGCCATGGGGTTTCCGCCGTAGGAGGATGAACTGCCACTTGGATTTCCAAAGGGCTTTGCTCTTGCCATCTCCATGGAGCTTACAAGCACACTTAGGGGAAAGCCGCTTCCAATTCCCTTTCCTAGGGTCATAACGTCTGGAATGATTCCATCCCGTTCCACTCCCCACATCCTTCCTGTACGTCCAAAACCAGTTATCATCTCGTCTGCTATCAAAAGGGCGTCAAACTCCCTGGCAAGCTCTGAAACCGCCTCTATAAAACCTGGCGGAGGAACCACGTTACCAGCAGTACCCTGGATTGGCTCAACCAGTATGGCCGCAATGTTTTGGCAGGTCTGCCTCCGAATGCCCTCACGGAAAAATTCGAGGCAGCCGAAGCCGCACTCGGGATACTTCAGGCCAAGGCTGCACCTGTAACAGTAGGCGTATGGGCCCGGAAGGTAGAGCCCCGGCATCATGGGGCCAAGCCCCCTCTTGAAACTTGTGTCCCCAAGGAGGCCCAGGACGCCCCCTGTCTTTCCGTGAAAACCTCCCCAGAAGGCACAAAACTCGTACTTATGGGTAACAGACTTGGCAAGCCTCAGGGCGGCCTCAACCGCCTCGGCCCCCCCTGAATACATCTGCGCAGCATCAAGGCCCTCTGGGGTGATGGATGCTAGAAGGCTCAAAAATTCCACCCTGTTTTCGCTTGAAAAGCTTCCAAAATTTGCCCTTGCCACCTGATCACACAGGACCTTTACATAGTGGGGATGTGCATGGCCAAGACTTCCCACACCTATGCCTGCAGTAAAGTCTATGTACCTGTTTCCGTCCACATCCTCCACCCATACACCCTTTGCCTGCTTAACAACGATCCTGGAAAAAAGGCCAATTGACTGGAGACCTGAGGCCATGTAACGAGACTCCTTTTCAAAAAGCTCCTTGGAAATTGGCCCAGGAACCCTGAACTGACTAAAATCTAAGGACACTGTCCAGATCTCCTTTCACTCATGGTGTAGGGCTGAAGACACCCGCCTCCTGGCTGGCCCTCTCCTGTGAAAAGGCGCTGCCTCTGGCAAAAAGCCTGTCTTCTATAAGAGAGCAAATGGCCTCGGCAGCCTCCTTCCTGAAAAGGGCGAAGCTTGGCCATGCGTTAACATCAATCACGTATATCCTGCCATCGGGACGGACGATGGCATCGCCGCCATAGATTTCAAGCTCCATGAGCCTTCCCGCCCTTAGGCACTTGTTTCGAAGCTCATCCTTTGAAAACTCATAACCTTTAAGGTCCTGATCCTTGTGATAGAACCACTTAAACCAGTACTCTCTGTCATCCTCAACGCCAGTTACCGAATAAAACTTGATAATGTCCCCGGGAACGTGCTTTTGAATAACCACATTTTTTATGCCGCGGCCTGAAAATCTCTCAAGGGCCGTCCTCACATGATCCTTATCCCTGGCAAATATCACGTCATCTTCCTCTATGGCATGAAAGTCTCCTCGCTTTATCCAGACTTCCCCATAAATATCTTCCAGGGCCGCATCCATGGTGCAAACTATCTGACTTTCTGGGAAAAAATCCTCTTTGGAGAGTATCTCGAGCATTCTTTGCCGGAAGGTATTCTCCACGGCCCTAACCGTGTTAACGAGGGTGCATCCCATGGTTTCCTGTATATGTCTCAGTTTGTTAAGGCACGGCTCTTCCTCGCACATGAAAAAGATGAGGTCGGGTTTGACGTCAAGGCCCGTTTCAAGAAATTCCTCTGGATGAAGAAGGGGGATTTCAAGGCCGAGCCTGGAACAAAGCCCCCTTGCCGTCTCCTTGAGTATGGCCTCGTCGTCAAACTCCCTTTGGGGCGAATGGGACCTTTCCCGAAAGATCCCTAGTATCGTCTTTTTTGTCATGCTGAGTCCCAAAACATAATCAAATTCATTTGATCAAATTATTTATGAAAAACAGGCCTGCCTTGGCAGAAAAAACACCCTGAAAGCCCAAAAATAAACCTTTTTTATACTACGTCTGGAGGCTGTAGAGAAGATTTTTTTGCATCAAATGACTGTAACTCAAGTGGCTAACGCTTTTTCACTATCCAGACCTGCGGCCTGTCTAAGGGCAGACACCTCCTGTGGCGTAAGGCTCCTTACCCTTCCACTTTCAAGATCGCCAAGCCTGAGTGGACCCATTTCCGTCCTTACGAGCCGATCCACCCGGTATCCCATGGCCCTGAACATGTACCTTATCTGCCTCTTCCTTCCCTCCTTTAAGACAATTTCAAAAATGGCCTGCCTCTTCCTCTTTCCCACCTGCCTGACCTTGCAGGGCTGGGTAACCTGGCCGGGAGCGATCTCCACGCCCTTTTCCATCCTTTTGATCACATCCCTTGAAGGGTGCCCCTGCACGGTTACCATGTACTTCTTGGATACCTTGTATCTTGGATGAAGAAGCCTGTGGGACAGCTCACCGTCGTCAGTAAGAAGAAGGAGCCCCTGGCTGTCCCTGTCAAGCCTTCCCACTGGATACACCCTCTTTCTTACCTGGCCTTTGATCAGGTCTTTGATGGTTGGACGTCCGTATGGGTCGGAAAGGGTGGTCAAGAAACCTGGGGGCTTATTGAGCATGAGATAGGTATGCCCTTCTGAAAGGGCAACCGGATGGCCATCAAAGGTTACCTGGTTTTTTTCAGGGTCAATCCTAGTCCCAAGTTCTGTAACCACCTTGCCATCCACAGCGACCCTGCCTTCCCTGATGTACTGCTCTGCCTTTCTGCGGGAACAGACCCCTGCATGGGCAAGGAATTTCTGGAGCCTTATTTCAAAAACCTCCCTGGAAAACTCAGGAAAGAAGCCTTTCCACTATCTTGCCTAGCTCCTTTTTGACAGGATGATCCTCTGGGAGCTCACTAAGGGCCTTTCCCACGTCCCCAGACTGGGCTATATCCTTGCTCAAGGGAATGGCACCGAGGTAGGGTATGCCTGTTTCGCGGGCGAGCTTCTCTCCGGTTCCGCTTCCAAAGATATCCACGGTTTCAGAGCACTTTGGACACACGAAACCACTCATGTTTTCTATGATGCCTGCAACGGGATTACCCACCTTGTTGCAAAAGGTTATAGACCTTCTGACATCGTCAATGGAGACGGCCTGGGGCGTGGTCACAATAACCGCCTTGGCGTCCTCCCCCAGTATCTGGAGCACGGAAAGGGGCTCATCACCTGTGCCTGGAGGGCAGTCAACCACAAGATAATCCAGGTTTCCCCATGCAACCTCTTCAATGAACTGCTTGATGAGGCTGCCCTTGACAGGCCCCCTCCATATCACGGCCTCGTTGTCGTCTGGAAGAAGAAAGCCCAGTGAGATAACCTTGAGGTTCTCGCTCCATTTTACCGGTATCAGCCAGGGAGGCTTGAGCTTTGCCTTCTGGCCCTTAAGACCCATGATCCTTGGAATACTCGGGCCGTGGACATCCACATCCAGAAGCCCAACCTTCTTGCCTTTTTCTGCCAGGGCGATGGCCAGGTTTGCGGCAACGGTGCTCTTTCCAACTCCTCCCTTACCAGAAAGGATTACCAGCTTGTTCTTGATATGGTCCAGACAGACCTTTTCTGCCTCAGGATTACCCCTGGATTTGCACCCTTCCACGTTGCAACTGCTGCACTTGCTTTCAGACATATAATCTCTCCTGATGTTTCGGTTTAAACGACCATAATAGTGCGACTTATTGGGGAAAAGTCAAGGCAATATATTTGGCATAGGAGATCAAAAGAGGCTAAAATGCTTGTATTGGGCCTTTCTTGGTAATAAACTTTTGTTGATTTTCAGTACCAGTCTATCACGCACATTCTGAAAGGAGGAAGAGGACGTGTCAACCGGTTTTGATTCCCAGATCCAGGCACTAACCAAGATAAGCCAGAAGATAGAGCCACCCCAGCGAGTTAAGGACGAGGCCTTTATAAAGGACTACGACTCTGTATATGCATACTCCATCAGGGACCCTGAGGGCTTCTGGGGACAGATAGCATCCGAACTCCAGTGGTTTGAGCCCTGGACCAAGGTTCGGGAGATAGACATCCCAAACCACAGGTGGTTCGTGGATGGTAAGACCAATATCACATTGAACGCCCTTGACCGCCACGCCGAGTCGTGGAGGCGCAACAAGGTGGCCTTCATCTGGCTTTCCGAGGAGGGAGAGGAGCTGACGGCCACCTACGGCCAGCTCAGGGACAGGGTCAACCAGTTTGCCAACGGGCTCAAGTCAAAGGGCGTAAAAAAGGGCGACAGGGTAGTCATCTACATGCCCCTGACCATCGAAGGGGCAATAGCCATGCTTGCATGTGCAAGGATTGGGGCCATACACTCTGTGGTGTATGCAGGAATGGGGGCCGGGGCCCTTCGCTCCCGCATTGAGGACTGCAAGGCCAAGGCAGTGGTGTGCGCAGACGTGGGCTTTCGCCGCGGAAAGGTGGTGCGCCTTAAGGCCGTGGTGGATGATGCCCTGCAGGGGCTTGAATACGTAGAAAGCGTAATAGTGCTAAGGCGCCAGGAACCAAAGATCGAGCTCAGTGAATGGGAGGATGACTTCTGGGAGCTTCTCACAGCCCAGAGCCACCACTGTGCGCCTGAGATAATGGACTCTGAAGACCCGCTCTTCATCCTCTACACTTCAGGCACAACCGGCAAGCCTAAGGGCGTGGTTCACGTTCATGGGGGCTTCATGGTGGGCACCTACTATCTCACAAGGGCCTTTTTTGACGTAAAGGACAAGGACGTTTACTGGTCCACGTCAGACATAGGCTGGATAGTTGGCCATTCCTATATTGTCTACGGCCCTCTGGTTGCAGGGGCCACGGTGCTTATGAGGGAGGGCGCACCAGACTATCCACACCCGGGTGTAATCTGGGAGAAGGTGCAAAAGTATGGTGTTTCGGTCATGTTTACGGCGCCAACGGCACTCAGGATGTTCATGCGTTTTGGCAAGGAGCACATAGAAAAGTTTGACCGCTCAACCCTCAGGATAATCGCCTGTGCAGGAGAGCCCCTGAACCCCGAGGCATGGAGCTTTGCCCAAGAGGTGATACTCAACAACAACGGCCACTGCATAGACAACTTCTGGCAAACCGAGGTGGCCTCCCCCATTCTTGGAACCATGCCTTCCATGGCCAACAAGCCTGGAAGGTGCGGAAAGCCCATGCCCGGCGTGGTTGCAGACGTGGTTGATGAGAAGGGCAACCCCGTACCTGCTGGAAAGGGCGGAAACCTCATTCTTCGTCAGCCTCTTCCCTACATGATGAGGACCATCTATGGAGACAAGAAAAGGTACGAGGAGATATGGAACATCATCCCTGGTACCTATTTTACAGGTGACGTGGCAGTATGCGACGAGGAGGGGTACTTCTCGGTCCTTGGGCGTTCCGATGACGTGCTGAACGTTGCCGGCCACAGGATAGGCACTGCAGACGTGGAAAATGCCCTGGTGAGCCATCCGGCCGTTGCCGAGGCGGCTGCCATTGGCCTTCCCGACCCCATTAAGGGAGAAAACATAAAGGTCTTCGTAGTTTTAAGGGCCGGGAAGGACCCGTCAGAAGGCCTTAAAAAGACCATAATCCAGCACGTGCGCCACGAGCTTGGCCCCATTGCAACACCCAAAGAGGTGGAATTCACGGACAAGCTTCCAAAGACCCGGTCAGGCAAGATAATGAGAAGGCTGCTCAAGGCCCAGGAGCTTGGGCTTGAACTTGGAGACACTTCCACCCTGGAAGACTAGAAGAAAGGAGGTCTCATGCTCCCAAAGAAGGCAGTAATTCCCGTTGCAGGCCTTGGAACCAGGTTTCTTCCTGCAACAAAGGTCATTCCCAAGGAAATGCTTACCGTGGTGGACAGGCCAACCATACAGTACATAGTAGAGGAAGTGGTGGCCTCTGGAATAAAGGAGGTGGTGCTGGTCACCGCCTCTGGAAAGTCCGCCATAGAGGATCACTTTGACTACTCCTTCGAGCTTGAGACCTTCCTGGCCCAAAAGGGCAAGCTTGACCTTTTGAACCAGGTGCGCCAGATATCAAACCTGATAGAAGTGGTTTCAGTGCGCCAGAAAAGGCCCCTTGGCCTGGGACATGCCGTACACGTAACCGAGCAGGTGGTGGGAGATCAGCCCTTTGTGGTCTGTCTCGGAGATGACCTTGTTGAGGCGGAGGAACCCTGTGTCTACCAGATGCTCAAGGTCTTTGAAAAGTACCAGGAGGCGGTTGTTGCCGTACAGGAGGTGGCAGAGGAAGAGGTGGAGCGCTACGGCATAGCAGAGGGAGAAGAGGTGGAGCCTGGCGTTTACAGGGTAAAAAGACTGGTTGAAAAGCCAAAGCCCGGTACCACCAGCTCCCGCCTTGCAGTTATTGGGCGTTACATCCTGAGACCAGAGATATATGACTGCCTCTCTCGCACACTTCCAGGTGTTGGCGGCGAGATTCAGCTTACAGATGCCCTTGACATACTGAGGAAGGAACGGGGGCTATACGCCTATAAATTCAAGGGACGCAGGTTCGATGCCGGAGACAAGCTGGGCTTTTTGCAGGCCACAGTCCACTACGCCCTTGACCATCCGGAGCTTGGAGGCCAGTTCAGGGAATATCTCAAGGAGATTGCAAGGCAGCTAGACTGAACTTGAAGGATAAAAACCAAAAGGCAGAGACCACCTATATCAAGGCTCTCCTGCCTCTTCACATGCCTGGGCCCCTTACATACATCTGGCCCTATGATAAGGAGCCTCCGAAACGGGGCACCAGGCTTCTTCTTCCCCTTAAAAACAGGCAGATAATCGGTATTTCCTGGGGCATTGATGATAGCCCCAAGGAGGGCATCAGATACAGAGAGGTGGCAAAAGTCCTTGACGAAACCCCGTTACTTACTGAAAAACTTACCCGGTTCATAGCCTGGGCCTCATCCTACTATTTTTACCCCCTTGGCCAGGCCATGGGCGAGGCCCTGCCGTCCGAACTCATAAGCGCAAGAGCAAAGGGTGCAAAAAGGATCGCCAGGGCCAAGGCAGGGCCTGGAAGGTCAAGGCTTGAGCTTCTTGCTTGGGAAGAGGCCAGGATAACCAGGTTTACTCCAGAGCAGGACAGGGCAATTTCTGTAATCTCCAAGGATATCTCTTCCAGGGCGTTTTCACCCATTTTACTTTTTGGGGTCACAGGCAGCGGAAAGACTGCCGTTTACATAGAGGCATGCAAAAGCGCCCTTAAGGAAGGTAGAGGCTGCCTTGTGATGGTCCCTGAGATTGCCATGACTGCCCAGCTTGCCTCCCGGTTTACAAAGGCCTTTGGAGAAAATGTTGCAATCCTTCACAGCGGCCTTACCCCTGCACAGCGCAGAGATCAGTGGTGGAGGCTAAGAATGGGCAAATGCAAGGTGGCCCTTGGCACACGATCTGCCATCTTTTGCCCCATTAACGACCTTGGACTCATCGTGGTGGACGAGGAGCATGATCCATCCTACAAACAGGAGGAGCGGTTTCGCTACAACGCCAGGGACCTTGCAGTGATGAGGGCAAAGATGGAAGGTGCAACTGTTGTCCTTGGCTCTGGCACCCCTTCGGTTGCAAGTTTTTTTAATGCAAAAAGCGGCCGATACAGGCTACTTGAGCTTACCCAAAGGCCCTCCGGGGCTGTTCTTCCGGCAGTGGAGATCGTTGACAGAAGAGGCCGGAAAGGAAAAGGCCCTGCTGCCAATAAGAAGGAAAGGGATGAGCCAAAGTGGCTTAGCCAGGAGCTTAGAAACGCAGTGGAGGAGACCCTTTCAAGGGGTGAACAGGTACTTTTATTTTTGAACAGGCGCGGCCTTGCAACCTACGTCTTCTGCCCGGCCTGCGGATATGTGTTTAAGTGCGACGAATGTGACGTTATCCTCACCTGGCACAGACGGAACAGGGCCGTTTTCAGAAAAAAGGTAGAGGAAGACAGCGGGAGAGCAGGCCCAGGGCTTTTGGCCTGCCACTACTGCGGAAAGGCACTTCCTGCACTTCCCGTGTGCCCAAAATGCAAAAACCCCACCGTTAAGACCTCTGGCTTTGGCACGGAAAAGGTTGCAGAAGACCTGGTTCAGGCCTTTGCAGGAATAACGGTTGCGCGCATGGACCGGGATACCCTAACAAGCAGAAAGAAAATGGAGGGGGTGCTTAGGGCCTTTAGAAGCGGAAGGATAGACTGTCTTGTAGGCACCCAGATGGTCACCAAGGGGCACGACTTTCCAAACCTTACCCTTGTAGGTGTAATATGGGCAGACATGTCCTTGAACGTGCCGGAATTTAATGCTTCAGAGCGCACCTTCCATATCCTTTCCCAGGTGGCAGGAAGGGCCGGAAGGGCAAAAAAGCCTGGCAGGGTCCTTATCCAGACCTATATGCCCAGCCATTACAGCATCCAAAAGGCAGCAACCCACGACTTTGAAGGATTTTATTTAAGGGAAGTGGAACTCAGGGAGAAACTTGGATATCCCCCATTTTCAAGGCTCATAAACCTCAAGTTCAGCGGCAGAAAGAAAAGCAACGTAGAACTGGCTGCTGAAAAAACCTTGAAATTTCTCAAGGGCCTTTCAGGAAGCGGTTCAAGCTTCTCCATCCTGGGTCCGGTTCCGTGCCCCAAGGGACGGATCAAATCGCGATACAGGTACCAGCTTCTCCTAAAGGGAAAACTTTCCCAAATACGCAACCTTACCGCCGCAGTTGACAAGGCTTCCCAAAGCCTGTTACCTGGAGGCGTACGCCTTGAAATTGATGTTGATCCAATAAACTTCATGTGACTAGAAAATTTTAAAGGGACGGAAAATTGGAAGAAGACCAGGGAAAAGGCCCTGACAAGAACAGGGAGTCTCAGCAGGAAAAACCGAGATTTACATGGGAGGACGTAAAATTTTTAATTGCCATGACAGTGGTAACCATTGGATTTTCCTTAAGGGGAGGGGACTTCCCAGGAGCCCTTTGGGCCACCCTCAGGCAGGTCTTTGTGAGTGTGTTTTATGGCTTTGGAACCGTCTTTCTTTTTATTGGTCTTACCAAAAAGATGTTCAAGTACAATCCTACCAGGGTACACATAGTCAAATGGGCCTTTGCCCTTGCCGCCATCTTTGCAGTAAGCCAGTTTTTTCATGAAGGGTATCTGATGCTTACTGGGCAGATGCCCAAGCCCCACTAATGGCCTAGTCCCCCCCCAAAAAAAGACATGATCAGCGGCAGGGAATGTATAGCATGCCAATTCGTATTTGCTTACAGGTGTCGTAGATACAAGGCGGAGAATTGTTCTTTCTTTTGCTCGCCCAAAAGAAAGAACCAAAGAAAACGGCGCCCCGTTGCCGCTTTAATCCTGCGCGCGGAAGCAACTGGCCCTGGTGGGCTGAAAGGGCCATCCTGGCCGTCAGCCCATGGCGGCGTCCATGCCGCCACCCCTTCGGGGCCTGACCGGGCCTGTCACTTCCGTGCTCGGCGCGGCAAAAGGGGGAAAAACCGTTGCATTTTCTTCGCCAGGCTAACAATGAAGCTAGGAAGCCGACAAAACCACTAGCCCGGACGCAACGGAACAGCGGTCAGGTGTACCCTTTTATTGGGTTACTTTTTCCTTAACTTTCAAGGTATTACGACCTAGTTTACTAATTTCAGCCTGAACCCTCTCTGCCAAAAACATCTTTAATAATGACTGATAAGGTACATCCTTTTTGTTGGCCAGAAATTTGAGCTCGTTCAAAAGATGCTCAGGTAAACGTAATGAGATGGTTTTTAAAGATGGCTTCAAGTTGGGAAGTATGAGCTCTTCAGCGCTATCCCAATCAATATATTCTGTTGAGTCATGCGTGGACCAAAATTCCCTCTCCTGATCTTCATCTTTAAATTTAGGTAATTTTTTCTTCATCATATTTCCTCGTAAATCCTTCTTTCTTTTCGACTCATATCTCTTGCTGAAATAATCCGTATTTTTTTGTTCCGAATGGTAAATACAACAAATAGCTTTCTGCCCAAGTCGGTAGTACCTAATGCATAATATCCCTCTTCAAGATTTGAATGTTTAGCATCAACGGAAACAATAAGAGGATGATTGAAAAAAATCTGTTCGCATTCGCTATTACTTACTTTGTGTTTAATCCAGTTCTTATTTTTGTTGCCATCATCCCATTCAAACCCGGTACACTCCTGCAAGAGCTTCTTTGATTCCGCGTCCATGATTTTAGTATATGAACAGAATATACAAAGATCAAGAAAAAATCCCACGGCGCACTTGATTTAGAGGCCCAAAATCCAGAGTCAGGTGTCTCTATGGAGAGGAAGACCAACGATTTGCCTTTAGAAAACCTATCTTCAAAAGGTTTGACGGTTTCAGCGTGGTCAGCGACAATTATAATTCCCCCACTAACCTCAAACTCGGATTCCACCCGTCATCCCAACTTATTTTCAATGATTTTCATAACTTCTTCATTTGACACGCAATGTTTTGTTTTTATATCGTTTTCAGCTAAGGACAAAATCTTTAAAATACCAATGGCATTTCGCATATCTTGAAAACTTTTTGGATCCTGGAGTACTGCCTTTGGCTCACCATTTTGCGTAATAATAACAGGACGGTGCGTCTCATTAATATATTTAAGAAGATCTGCAGCCTTGGATTTCAAATAACTTATTGATTTTATGTCATTTGAAATATTCATAAAAAAACCTCCGGTCATGGCATCTCAAGCACAAAGTAACCCTCATGAGCCGAGTTTTTAGGAAACTTTATTGTTTTTGGGCCGGGAAATTCTATCAGCTGAAAAGGCTGCTAAAGATCCTGTAACCACCGAGCCAGGTTCCAACCATGCTTCCCACCCCTGGCAAAAGGAATGCAAGAAAGACCCTAAGGAGCTTATTGGACCACCAGCCCCTTAAAGAGGCAATGTCCTTTGAGGCATTCTGTATCTCCTTTACCACCGGGGGCCTTACAACTGCCTGAACAAAGGCGGTCACGTAACCTGCACCTATCACCGGAGTAAGGCTCGTAATGGGAGCTGCCGCAAAGGCTGCGGCTATGGTGTAAGGGTGGCACATGGCAACCGCGGCACCAATGGCGCAGGCAATGCCATTTGCAAGCACCCAGTAGGTCACGTTATCACCTGCAACCACTGCCCCCTTCTGCCATGCAGAGAAAATGACCGCTCCGACAATGAGGACAGGTATTGCCCATCCTGCCGCCTTCCAAAGGGGGGAAAGGGGCGGAACAGCGGATATCTCCTCCATCTCGCGGCTCCTGTCCTCCAGGAGGGCCTTCTTGATGCCTTGAACGTGGCCAGCCCCCACTACTGCAACTATCTTTTTACCATCGGCCTCCTTTATCTTCTCTGAAAGGTAGGTATCTCTTTCGTCAATCAAGACCTTTTTGAGCTCGGGCATGGCATCACCAAGCTCCTGCATAAGCTCTGAGATCACGTCTGACTGCTTCAGCTCCCTAAGCTTTTCCTCAGTCACCTCAGTATCGTCAAAAAGGCTTAAGATCAGGCTTGAAAGAAGCTTCCCCTTCTTCCACAAGGGAGTGAGCCTCCAGGCCCGAAGGAGCGTGGTGCGCACATCCCTGTCGCAAAGCCTTATGGGTATGCCAAGCTCTTCAGCACATCTTGTGGCCTCTATGAGCTCGCTTCCAGGCATGACTCCTATTTTTTCGCCAAGCTTTTTCTGATAGGAAGAAAGGATCAGGTTTGCCATAAGGGTGGTGAGCTGCTTGCTCTTAATGATCTTCTTGATATCAAGCTGTTCAAAACGCTCCTTTTGCGAGATGGCTTTGTAGCGCTTTTCATCAAGCTCTACACATACAACGTCCGGCCTTTCCTCGTGGATCACCCTCTTTACGAGCTCCACCGACTCCCTGGAGATGTGGGCGGTGCCCACAAGGATGATTTCCTTTCCTAATACAGAAACCCTTGTGACATTATTTGAGTCTGTACTGGATGATCCTTTTTCTTTTATTGCTTCGTTAACGCCTTCGTTCATAAGAGTTGGGAATTCCTATATTCCAATCACCGTACAGGCGATCTTCCTCTTTCTAGGTTTGTTGTCGTGGTTGATTACAACTATCTGCTGCCATGTACCGAGCACAAGCCTTCCATCCATTAGGGATAAGGAAATGGAAGGGCCGAGAAGGGCCGCCTGCACGTGGCTGTGGCCGTTTCCGTCGTGCCAGGCAAGTTCGTGCTTGTAAACCAAGTCTTTAGGGGCCATCCGCTCTATGGCATCCTTAAGATCCTCCACCACCCCTGGCTCAAACTCAATGGTGGTAAGTGAGCCAGTTGAACCAATTACGTTCATCTGGATGATGCCCTCTTTGACCCCGGAACTCCTTATTACTTTTTCGGCAGCCCTTGTGATGTCCTTGATATCAGGGCCTGTATCCAGGGATACCTCTAATATCTGGGAGAAAACCGTCGCTTCCATGGGGGAAATATTACCACGAAAGTGCGTTAAAGGCAGCAAGGAATGGCCGAGGCGAAAAAAACTCTATTTCATTTCAGGTGGCTGACAGAAACGTAGAAATGAACCAAAGGCCCCTTTTGAAGATTCTATAAAAAAATGGAAGTGGAAAAAAAATGGGAATTCATTTTTCCGGAAAAAAAGTTCCACAAATGGCAAAACTTTTCCACTGAAAAATATCGCAGTTAATTTAACCTCTATTTTCACACCCTTTTTGGATAAAAAAGTGTGAAACAGCTGGCACGGCCAATGCAGAAAAGTAGGTATTTAAATTGTTTTGCAAAAAAATTTGGGAGAAGGGGGTGCAATATAGGTACGGAGAAAAAAATAAGCAGAAGGATGGTAAAGATTTAGAGACTAGAGAAGCTAATGTTTTTGAAATTGAATTAATGAAAATAGATGAGGAGGTAGTATGAAAAAAACGCTTTACAACAAGGTAGCGATGTCCATCATTGGATGTCTGTTCATGGTTCTAGGAGGGTTGGTTACGCAGGGTTGGGCGCTGCCGTTACCATCCCTTGACTTTCAGGGTAGTGTGTATATAGATTTGGATTCCCAGCCTACATCTCCGAATCCTTTGAATACGGTCAAAGTCACCAGTTATACCGACAAAGACGGATTAGATAGTAGCCTCGTAGCCCCAAATGATCCTATTTTGGGTCAGCTAATCTGGGGGTTTAGTTTCGTCGGTTTTAATTACGATTGGCAAAATGATTCCTTAAATGTTGATCCAAATGCAACGGCAGGCTTTAGAATTGGTGGAAATAGTACAAATCCGAATCGAGATCCGTTTCTAACTGCTTCAGCTACAAACATCAAAGTTCAAAAATTGAGGTTCAGGGAATATAGAATTAGTGCAGTTTTGATTAATCATACTTTCTATCATACGGATGACTCTCATTTTATGGAACAATTTCGGGATGCAGTGCAACCAACAGATAAATCCCAACTTATCACTTGGGATGTTGTTTATGACTTAACGAATGTCCCTACAGACTATGACTACAAGGTCAATGTATCAGGCAAACTTGCCCCTGTTCCCGAACCTGCAACCATTCTCCTTTTTGGTACAGGGCTGATCGGTCTTGCAGGCTTTGCCCGCAAGAAAGTAAAGAAGTCTTAACAGTTTGATTTTTTGAAAATTCCCTTAGAGGTATAGAGTCCTGTTGAAAGGCCCGAATAACCGGGCCTTTCATTTTTTCTAATTCTTGCTAAAGACCCGCCTAACTTTGAAGCGGTTGCGAGAAATACCTGCTTTCTTATTCCCACGCCTTCACCTTGTCTCTGCTTGCAGGAATGGTGTATTGTCAACTTTGTTGGAGGGTTGATCCTAGGGGCTGTTCAACGACAATTATTTCCCCCATTCAACTTTTAGTGGAAAGAAGTACCGCAGCGGCAAAAGCAAGAAGCACGCCCAGAACCTGTCTCAATTCCAGTCTTTCATGGAGAACAATAACGGCGAGTACCACGGTGACCACGGGATATAGGGCGGTAAGGGCGGAGATAACAGAGATGGGGCCTGTCTTGACTGCGCAAAAGAAGAAATAGAGGCCTACCGTCCCGAAAATACCTGTTAATATCGCATAGAAACTGCCCTCTAGGTCACTATCCAATCCTGGGCCGAGAAGGAAGACCACTACTATGCTGGTAAGCATGACACCACATGCCTCAAAAAAGACCGAGCTTGCTGGTGATATCCTGGCAAGAGACAGCTTTGGGAAAAATGCCCACAGGCCCCAACACAACATTGCGGCAAGAGCATTTCCCAGCCATTGATTCATCTTTTGTTTTAACTCTCCTTACAGTATGGCAGCTGAATAGAGACCCTTTCCTTGCCGGAAATGGAGATTCGTCAAACGAGCCTCAAGTAACGTCTCTTACCCACTTTCAAAATGGCACCAGACCCGGGTCTGTCTATCTCTTCCTGCCTTAACTTGGTACCATTGAGACTTACTGCACCCTGTTTTATAAGCCGTCTCGCCTCAGAGGTACTTTTTACAAGACCTGCCTCTTTTAAGAGCCTGGGAAGAAAAATCTTCTGTTCCGAGTCCGTTGGTAAGGGATGTTCTGGAACGTCTTCCGGCACCTGACCCTTTGAAAACTGGGCCTCAAACCTCTCCCTGGCCTTTTTGGCCGCCTCTTCTCCGTGATATCTGGCCACAAGCTCGTAGGCCAGCTGTGCCTTGGCATCCTTGGGGTGCACGGATCCCTTTTCTACACCACGTTTAAGCTGCTCTATCTCATCCAGTGACCTGGAACTCAGGAGCTCGTAGTAGCGAAACATCAGCTCATCGGATATGGACATGAGCTTCCCAAACATGGAATCCGGCTCCTCTGTAATCCCGACATAGTTGCCAAGGGATTTGCTCATCTTGTTTATTCCGTCAAGTCCTTCGAGAAGGGGCATGGTGATTACCACCTGTGGTTCCTGGCCGTATTCCTTTTGGATGTGTCTGCCCACAAGGAGGTTAAAGGTCTGATCAGTTCCCCCAAGCTCTACGTCTGCCTCCAAGGCCACTGAATCGTAGCCCTGTATGAGAGGGTATATGAATTCGTGGATGGCAATGGGCCTTTGCTGCTGGAATCTCTGTTTGAAGTCTTCCCGTTCAAGCATTCTGGCCACCGTGTACTTTGCACAAAGGCGTATCATGTCTATGGAGGCCATCTTGTTCATCCACTTGCTGTTAAAGGCAATTTCTGTCTTGTCCTCGTCAAGTATCTTAAAGATTTGTTCCTTGTAGGTGGCTGCATTTTCTTGCACCTGCTCAGGGGTCAGGGGCGGCCTGGTCTCTGATTTTCCAGTGGGATCACCTATAAGGCCTGTGAAGTCACCGATCAAAAATATGACCTGATGGCCAAGTTCCTGAAAATGACGCATCTTCTGGATAAGCACCGTATGACCAAGATGAAGATCAGGAGCAGTTGGGTCAAAACCAGCCTTCACTCTGAGGGGTCTTTTTTCTTTTATGGCCTTTTCCAGCTTCTTTTTGAGTTCCTCTTCCGAGATGATTTCAACGGAACCCCTTCTTATCAGCTCCAATGATTTTTCAATATCCGTTTCCATATTCCACACCTTAATGCGCTATTTCGCGTAATCTACGGCCCTTGTTTCCCTGATGACCGTCACCTTTATCTGTCCTGGGTAGGTGAGCTCGCTCTCGATTTTTTTGGTTATATCCCTGCAAAGCATAGCAGCGTCAGCATCCGTTATGGAGTCGCTGTTCACCACTATTCTTATTTCGCGGCCGGCCTGGATGGCAAATGACTTTTCAACGCCCTTGAAGGATGTGGCAATACGCTCAAGGTCTTCAAGACGCTTGACATAACTTTCCAGCATCTCTCGCCTTGCCCCTGGCCTTGCGCCGGACAGGGCGTCTGCCGCCTGTACCAGCACGGCAAGCACCGACTCTGGCTTTACGTCTTCGTGATGGGCAGCGATGGCATGAATGACGTCCCTTGGCTCACCATACTTCTTGGCAAGATCAGCCCCAATAATGGCATGTGAGCCCTCCACCTCGTGATCAACCGCCTTTCCTATGTCATGGAGAAGACCAGCCCTTTTTGCCTTCTTGACATCCACCCCAAGCTCTGCAGCCATGATCCCGCACAAAAACGCCACCTCAACCGAGTGCTGAAGGACATTTTGTGCATAGCTGGTCCGGAACTTGAGCTTCCCAAGAAGTTTTACAAGTTCTGGATGGATTCCATAGACGCCGACGTCAAAGGTGGCCTGCTCCCCTGCCTCTCTAATGGCAGCGTCTATCTCCTTCTCGACCTTGCGGACAACCTCTTCTATTCGTGCCGGATGAATTCGGCCATCCAGGACAAGCCTTTCAAGGGCGACCCGCGCCACCTCTCTTCTCACCGGATTAAATCCAGAGAGCAGCACGGCCTCAGGCGTGTCATCAATTATGATATCGATTCCTGTGGCGGCCTCTATGGCCTTTATGTTTCGTCCTTCACGGCCAATTATCCTTCCCTTCATCTCTTCATTTGGAAGAGCCACCACGGAAACGGTACGTTCAGCAACATATTCGCCTGCATATCGGGCAATGGCCAGAGCGATTATCTCCCTGGCCTTTTTATCAGCCAGATCCTTGGTTTCGGTTTCAATTTTTCTGAGAAGCTTTCCTGCGTCCTGTCTGACCTCTGCTTCAAAGCTCTTGAGCAGTTGTTCCTTTGCCTCCTCTTTGGACATGCCGGAAATTTGCTCAAGTTTTTCCCTTTGGGCAGTGATAAGAGATTCTATCTCCTTTTCTCTATTCCTCAATCTGTTTTCGGTGGCCTGAATCCTCTTTTCTTTTTCAAGGAGCTCAATTTCTTTCGAATCAACAAGTTCCTTTTTCTTTTCGATCTGCTGCTCTCGTTGAAGAAGCCTCTTCTCGCGACTCCTAAGCTCACCCTGACGTTCGGCAACCTCACGCTCCGCCTCTTTCTTTAACTGAAGGGCCTCCTCCTTAGCCTGGACCTCGGCCTCCTTAAGAAGACGCCTTGCTTCTGCCTCTGCCTCCTTGCGCAGTCGCGAGGCCTCTTCCACATCCTGATGATGTCTTTTTGAAAAAAGGAACCTGGCGACTCCAAAGCCAATGGCCCCACCAATGGCCATGAAAAGCACCAATAGAAATATTGTGGTCAGGTTAATCATGTGTGGCCTCCATACCGGATTCTAGTGCCACACCCCATCCAATTATTTTCTAGAAACGGATATCTGTTGAGATTTGAGGCAGGATTCTAACTTGCCATGAGCCAGTGAACCCTTTGCACCGAGGCAAGCTGTTTTATCAAAACACCAATAAATAACTAACTGCTCATGCATATATACAGATCTGCTGCCGCAGAGTTTAAAATTCAAGGTTTGATCTCACCAGTATCCGTTTATATAAAGACCCAGACGGGGTTATAGCAACCAAAAACCCCGCCGTGCCGTGCAGCTGAGTCTATTGAACCTGAGCGAACTCAGGTGGGTGTCATATCCGCTTCCAACGGATAGGGCTGTTCTCCCTTTCCACTCTTCCACGGAGAAACGACTCCCTTGTACGGGGTGTTGGCTCAACAAACTATCAGCATGCCACGCACACAGCAGGGAACGCTTTAATAAAAATTATAACATATCAATCTTTTTTTTTCACCAACCGAGTGTCAATTTTTTCACCCAGTTGCCTGAGTTTGATGTTAAGACCTTGCTCTAATTTATCAAGCCTTTTCTTGGCTGCCAGATAATCCCTGGCTAGTGCCATTGCTATAAGAACCACGAGCCTTGAAGGCGGTAGGGAGGGGTATTTCTCTTCTAACTCAGAGGCCTTTTGCTCAACGTAAGAGGCTGCCTCCTGTAAATCGATTTCAGGGTCGTCCCCCTTTAACTCGTAGATATTTCCAAGAAATTTTAATCTGAATTTTTGGGCCACTTAATAAATGATAACCTGCTAGTCTGTAAATTCAAAACCGCCATCATTTCCTGGGGTCTCAACATATTCAGCCGGTTTCTCATTTACACTTTCACCTGTTACGCTGGCTATCTTTTCAAGAATGTTCTCAATACGGTTACCAACATTTACCCTTTCTCCTTCAAGGGCCTCTATTCTTGAATTCAGCTCCCTGATGGCTGACTCCTTCTCCTCGAGTTCACTAATAAGCCTGCTTTTCTCTGCCTCCAAGTCGTTTACGTATGCTATAAGGTCCTCTATTTTTTGCTCTAAGACAGAAACAATCTCCAAGCTGCTCATAAAATACTCCTTTCCTTGGTATAGCATGACTATTAAATTTTCAGGTGCCTTTTATATATGAATATGGATCCACAATGCTCCCGGAAGGTATTTTTGCGTCCTCAATGATGCAGTGGGCTCCTATTTCTGCACCTTCTCCAATTGTTGTGGCACCTTTTAACATTGAAAATGGTCCAATACTTGTGTCTTGTCCAATGGTCACGGATTTTTCCAAATAAACTGTATCAGGCATTGAAATGGTAACGCCCTGGGCCATCCACTTTTCTCTTAATCTAGAAAGTAGAACCCTTTCTGCCTCTGCCAACTGATTCCTGGAATTTACTCCTAGCGCCTCCTCGTGTGAGGCCAGACAAAAAGCACCTACCTTGTGCCCTGAAATAGTGGCAAGCTCAACTATGTCTGTCAGATAGAACTCCCCCTGGGCATTATCACAATCAATCCTCTTAACCAACTCAAAAAGGAGGTCCTTGTCCACCAGATATGTACCGGTATTTACTTCAGAGACTCTCTTTTCCTCAAAAGAGGCATCTTTCTCCTCTACGATTTTTTTAAACATACCGCTACTGTCCCTTATTATCCTCCCATACCCCGCCGGCTCAGAAAGGCGTGCGGAAAGTATGGACACTCCATTCCTGGATTCATTGTGATTTTTAACGAAACGTGCCAGAGTCTCCGGTAGAACCAAAGGGGTATCACCACATATGATTAAAATGTCACCTACTAGGTGGGAAAGCGCAGGTTCTGCTATTTTAACGGCATGGCCTGTGCCCAGTTGCCGGTCCTGTCTGACAAAATGTACTGAATAATCCTTGAATGCCTCTACTACCCTGTCTGCCCCGTGGCCAACCACTACGTAAATATCATTAACACCTGCGTCTTGCAGTATGTCTATCACATGGGCCAGCAAGGGCTGTCCAATCAATCTGTGGAGCACCTTTGGCATGGAGGATTTCATCCTTGTACCCTTGCCAGCAGCCAAGACTAAACCGATTAGTTTAGAGTTTTTCATATGCCATTATAATGCCCTATAAAAAGGAAAAGGCAAGCACTAAGGCTTGCCTTTTCTCCCCTCCCCATGAGTTTGTTATTTAGCTCATGTGGCCAGCAACCTTTAACCTGGTAAGCGCTCTGGCTAGTGCCGCCTTTGCCCTTGCCATGTCTATATCTTCCCGGCCACTTAGGGCCTCTTGCAGCCTTTTTTCCGCCCGTTCCTTGGCCTTAAGGGCGCGATCCACATCGATTTCCTCAGATATCTCTGCCGCCTCGGCGAGCACCGTCATACGATTTGAGGAAACCTCAACAAACCCTCCGCTAACCGCAACCCTGACCATGTTCCCATCCTTGTCATAGTGCATCTCACCGATGGCAAGTGTGGACAATATGGGCGCATGATTAGCCATGACACCAAACGCGCCTTCTGTGCCGGGAACAGTACACAGATCAACCTGGTCACTTACGACTAGTTTGGTGGGCGTCACTACTTCCAAGTTCAGTTTATTAGCCATGTTTACACCTTATTTTTTAGGACTTTTGGGCCTTTTCAACCGCTTCCTCTATGGTGCCAACCATATAAAAGGCCTGCTCGGGCAAATCATCGTGTTTACCGTCCAGAATCTCCCTGAAGCCACGGACTGTCTCTTCAACCTTTACATATTTTCCAGGAATACCTGTAAAGGTTTCAGCAACATGGAATGGCTGAGACAGGAATCTCTGTATCTTCCTGGCCCTTTGGACTGTAATCTTGTCCTCATCTGAAAGTTCGTCCATACCAAGAATGGCTATGATGTCCTGCAGGTCTTTGTATTTCTGAAGCGTCTGCTGAACCTCGCGAGCAGTGAAGTAGTGCTCTTCACCCAGGACATTGGGATCGAGAATACGAGATGTTGAGTCCAGTGGATCAACAGCAGGGTAAATACCGAGCTCAGCAATCTGCCTTGAAAGAACGACCGTACCGTCAAGGTGGGCAAAGGTTGTAGCCGGAGCCGGGTCAGTCAAGTCGTCAGCTGGCACGTAAACACACTCAACCGCCGTAATGGATCCCTTGGTGGTAGATGTAATACGTTCCTGCAGCGCACCAAGGTCAGTTGCCAGGGTTGGCTGGTATCCAACAGCAGAAGGAATACGACCAAGAAGCGCTGAAACCTCTGACCCTGCCTGTGTAAACCGGAATATATTGTCGATGAAGAATAGAACGTCCTGACCCTCTTCATCACGGAAGTATTCTGCAGCGGTAAGCCCTGTAAGGCCGATTCTTGCCCTTGCCCCTGGAGGCTCGGTCATCTGTCCGTAAACCAAGGCGGCCTTAGGCAAAACACCTGATTCTTTCATTTCCAGATAAAGGTCATTTCCCTCACGTGTTCTTTCACCAGCGCCGCAGAACACAGAGATACCACCATGCTGCATAGCGATGTTATGGACCATCTCCATCATGATAACGGTCTTCCCACAACCGGCGCCTCCGAACAGCCCCATCTTACCACCTCTAGGGAATGGGACGAGAAGGTCAATAACCTTAATGCCTGTTTCAAGAACGTTGACTGTTGTATCCTGTTCAACAAAGGCAGGCGCTTTCCTATGAATAGGATACATAGTATCCGACTTAATGGGCCCCTTACCATCCACAGGCCACCCCACAACATTCATGATCCTGCCCAGGGTGGGCTCGCCAACAGGTATCTTGATGGGTGCGCCTGTGTCCTTGGCTTCCATACCACGCACGAGCCCGTCCGTGGTATCCATGGCGATACACCTACATACATTATCGCCAAGATGCTGGGCCACCTCAATGTATAGATTGTCTGGCTCATCACTAATAGCCGGATTCGATACCAATAGGCCATTTAGAATGGCGGGCAGTTGTCCTGGCTCAAACTCAACGTCTACAACTGGCCCAATGACCTGAACTATTTTTCCAATATTTGCCATTTGTTCCTACCTCCCACAGGGTATTAACCCAAACTATTTTTTATCCTATTTTAGCCCTTTAATGCCTCTGCACCGCCGACGATATCCATTAGTTCTGCTGTAATGGAAGCCTGACGTGCCTTGTTGTAGGCCAGGGTCAACTCCTGAATCATATCAGCACATGCCCTGGATGCATTGTCCATGGCGGTCATCCTGGCAGCCTGCTCACTGCATGCGGTCTCTAACATAGCCGCCATTATCTGTACATTGACAAACATGGGCATAAGTATACTCAATATCTCCTCGGGAGCTGGCTCATATATATATGTAGCCTTGGGCCCACTTTCTTCCTCTTCCACCTCACCTTCTGACAGGTCGGTGGCACTTATTGGAATAAGCTTCTTGAACGTAGGCTTTTGTGTAACCACGTTGACAAAGCGCCCGTAGAGTAGATGAACCTCATCAACCTTACCGTCAAGAAACAGATTGATACATTCCTTCCCGGCTGTCCTGGCATCCACCATTTCGATCCGTGCCATACAGTCGGTAATATCGAACACCATCTCAACGTCTTGCCGGTTGAAATATTGATATCCCTTTTTACCGATACACCCGACTGCAACCTCTTTACCCTCAGACCTCTTGTCCCTGAGAAATTGTTCAGCTGCATTAATAATATTGGCATTAAAGGCCCCACAGAGACCCCTGTCTGAGGTAACCACCAGGATCATGGACTTTTTTACCTCTCGCTCCTCCATCAAAGGAAAGGCGTTGGGATTAGCGGTGACCGCGAGCTGGCCCATTACTCCAGAAAATTTTCCGGCGTAAGGCCTGAACTCCTCCATTCGCTCTTGTGAGCCGCGAAACTTTGCCGCAGCCACCATGTTCATGGCCTTGGTGATCTGCTCGGTCTTTTTAATACCTGTTATTTTTAGTTGTATGTCTTTTAAGGACGCCATTTATCAAGACCCCTTACAGGTTGTGTGCCGTTTTAAACTGCTTTATACACTCCGCTATAGCCTCTCTCATTTTCGCCTCAAGGGAATCTGATATCGCCTGCTGCTCACGCAGCTCTTCATATATTTGCGGATACTTCTGCTCTACAAAGGCGTACAGCTCCTTCTCAAATTCCTGTATAGACGAAACCGGCAGTTCATCCAGCAGGCCCTGAGTACCAGCAAAAAGAGCTACCACCTGTTTTTCCATTGGCAGTGGATTGTACTGGGGCTGCTTAAGCAACTCAACAAGACGCTCACCACGCCTGAGCTGTTTCTGTGTGGCCTCATCCAAGTCACTACCAAACTGGGCAAAGGCTGCAAGCTCCCTGTACTGTGCCAGATCAAGCCTCAAGGTACCAGCCACCTGTTTCATTGCCTTGACCTGTGCTGCGCCTCCAACCCTGGAGACTGACAGACCCACGTTAACTGCCGGACGAATACCAGCGAAGAACAGGGAAGGCTCAAGGTAAACCTGTCCATCAGTAATGGAAATAACATTAGTTGGAATGTACGCCGAAACGTCGCCCTGCTGGGTTTCAATAATGGGCAGGGCTGTCAAGCTCCCGGCTCCCAGTTCATCGTTGAGCTTCGCAGAGCGCTCAAGAAGGCGTGAGTGATTGTAGAAAATGTCGCCAGGATAAGCCTCACGTCCTGGAGGACGTCTTAGAAGCAGTGAAAGTTCGCGGTAAGCAACCGCCTGCTTGGAGAGATCGTCATAAATTATAAGGGCATGTTTTCCATTATCCCTGAAGTATTCGCCCATAGCCGTGGCTGAAAATGACGAGAGATACTGGAGGGATGCCGGCTCACTGGCACTACTTGCAACCACGGTAGTGTACTCCATGGCACCAGCCTTTCTCAAGGCCTCAACAACCAGAGCGACAGTAGCCTGTTTCTGGCCCACAGCATTGTAGATGCAGTATACGTCGGTTTCCTTTTGGGCTATGATGGCATCAACGCCGATTGCCGTCTTGCCAATCTGACGGTCTCCGATGATGAGTTCCCTCTGACCCCTGCCAACTGGGGTCATGGCGTCAATAGCCTTAAGGCCAGTATAACACGGTTCATGCACGGGCTTTCTGTCAATAACGCCAGGGGCCTTCATCTCGATCCTGCGAAATTCCGTGGCATTTATTGGGCCCTTGCCATCAATGGGATTACCCAGAGAATCCACAACCCTGCCTAGCATACACTCACCAACAGGGACCTGAGCAATCTTGCCGGTACGCTTGACCTGATCGCCCTCTTTAATCTCGGAACAGTCACCCATGACTGCCACACCCACATTGTCCTGCTCCAAGTTCAGGGCAATACCCATGATACCGCCAGGGAATTCCAGGAGCTCCATGGTCATACAGTTGCGGACACCATAGACGCGTGCAACATTGTCACCCACAGACAGGACTGTGCCGGTTTCCGCCAGGTCAACACTCTTTTCAAATTCCTCTATCTTCTTTTTTATGATATCGCTGATTTCGGATGCGTTTATCTGTGCCATTATCCTATTTCACCCCTCCCTATAGATTCTTTAAAGCCTTCCAACTGGCTTTTTATACTTCCGTCCCAGACCTTGTCGCCAACCTTGGCTATTACCCCGCCAATGATCTCTGGATCCTCAAAGGCCTCCAAAACAACTTCCTTGCCAGTGAGCTCTGAGAAGGCCTTCTGCATCTGTTTCTGAAGATCCTTCTTGATGGGCACTGCGGTAATCACCTTGGCTCTGACAATACCCATCTCCTCATCCATAAGTTCCTGGTACGCCTCGGCAATAAGGCCAAGATAGTGTATCCTGTTGTTTTGCACCAGGATCCTCAGAAAGTTGGCCATGGTCTGCTCAACTCCTGCAGCCTTTATCAGCTCCTCAACCACTTCCTGCTTCACGTCCAAGCCAATAACCGGACTCTCCAGGGCGGCTTCTATTTCAGGATTGGCCTTGAGGAACTCGTTCAGAGCCTGAAGGGTCTCACTAAAGGCCTGCAGCTTGTCTTCCTCCTTGCCAGCGGCAAAGAGGGCCTTTGCATACCTTCTTGCTAATACTGTGCTAATCAATTTTTATGCACCACCCTTTCAAGGTATTCACTGATGAGCCTGGATTGATCCTGCTCAGTCAGATTTTTCCTTATTAATTCTTCAGCCATTTTTACTGCAGCATCTGCAACCTCTTTCTGCAGCTCCACCTTGGCCTTTGCCAACTCCTGCTGGACATAAAACTCGGCCTGCGCCTTGATTCTTTCAGCAGCAGCCTTGGCCTGCTCTATAATTGTATCCCGCTCTTTCTGGCCCTGCGCAACAAAATTTTCTAAAATTTGTTTGGCCTCTTCGTCCATGCCTGACAGCTTGTTCTCATATTCCTGAAAGCGCGCAGCTGCCTCTTCCTTTTTGGCCTCCAACTCTTCAAAGGCCTTGGCAATGGATTCCTGACGCCCCTTCAAACTGTCGGATATGGGCTGCTTTAGAAACTTGACCAATATCACAAGGAGCAAGGCAAAGTTGAGACAGTGCCAGACAAAATTCATGACCTGACCATGCGTAAGACCGTGATGTTCATGCCCTCCAGCGTGTCCTTCACCGTGGGCAGCAGCCTCATGGCCTGCCTTCTCATGAACCGCGGATTCCTGAACCGCTCCATGAGCCGCCTCCTTTACCCCATGAACCTCCTCGGAGGCTGTGGCTGCGGGTTCATGCACTGAAGCCTCTTCCGCCAAGACCGGGCTTGCCACGTATAGCAACAACGCCAAGCCGATCAATATTACCGGAGCAAATCTTTTAAACATTAAATAGCCCTCCCAAGCAACTTTTGAGCAATTTCTACAGCAAACGACTCCGCCTTGGCCTGGAGTTCTTTTTTGGCTGCCTCTATCTGGCTGGCAAGCTGACTCATGAGCTCCTGTCTCTTTGACTCAGCCTCCTGCATACTCTCATCAAGAAGCTTCTTCTCGAGCTCCTTTGCCTCCTCACGAAGCTTTTCGAACTCCGCCTTGCCAGCCTGGCGCGCCTCCCTGAGCTTCCTTTCATAATCTTCAATAAGACCCTTGATTCGGTCCTCAAACTTCACTGCCTCAGCCTCAATGGCATCCATCTTTTCCTGACGCTGCTTAAGTATGCGCCTGATGGGCTGGTACAACATTGAATTGAGTACCACTATGAGGATCAGTACTCCGATGATTTCAGCTACAATGGAAAGGTCTATAGTAATCATAAGTTCTCCTACCCCGAAGGCTAACCCGCCGTAATTTTAGTGAAAGAAAAAATGAAGCTTCATTCATTAATTTTTAGAAGTAGCTTTTACATTATTTAAAACGTCCTGTCAACGTCTTTTAAATTATTTTTGGTTGAATTAAACCCCCCTTTTATCTCCCCAAATAACCTTGTGTAGCTGGAGCTGAAGGCGTACTTCCAGACGGTCTCCAAGGATCCAGGTGGCCAGATCTTTAGGCTCAATTCTCCCATAGCCCGGGGAAAAAAGAACACTGGAAATCAGGTTTAAGGCCCTTTCTCGCACCAGCCGTGCTGCCCACTTATAATCCGCCCTGGAGGTAATTACAAATTTTATTTGGTCCTTCCTGGTCAGATAGCGCAGATTCTCAAGGTGGAAACTTGAACCGCACCCACTTCCAGGTGTCTTCCAGTCAACCACCTTAATGACCTGATGGCTCACCATGGATAACGGTACGGAACCATTTGTCTCTAATACTACCCGGGCACCCTTCTGAAGCAACCCCTCCATAAGGGGATAAACCCCCTCCTGGATCAAGGGCTCTCCTCCTGTAATAAGAACGAATTTGACGCCGCTTTTCGTCCATAACGAGATAAGTTCGCCAATAGGCACCTGTCTGCCCTCAGTCCAGGCATAGGAAGTATCGCAGTAGCTGCAGCGCAGATTGCATCCTGAAAGTCTGATGAAGAAAAAGGGCAGTCCCGAGTGAATCCCCTCTCCTTGCAGACTTGTAAATGTCTCGCATACCTTAAGCAAATTATCTTTGGCCAAGATTATCTTTTCAGCCTGAATATATAACCCCTGAAGAAGGAGTTTCCCTGACCTCCACAGAATCTGGAAATACACCCTCAAAGCCATCCAGCTTGTCCGAAAGTCTTTTATAAATGTATTCTGCCAGCCTTTCAGAAGATGGATTTTGTTGGCCAAACTGTGGAAGTTCATTCAGATTCTTGTGATCAAGCTCTTTCATGATTTCCCCAACTATTTGTTTCAAATCACGAAAGTCCATGGCCACATCTATATCGTTTAGTTTTTCTGCCCGTACGGTCACTGTTACGTCCCAGTTGTGTCCATGGAGATGCTCACAGTTTCCTGGGTAGTTCCTGAGATAATGTGCTGATGAAAAATGGGTTTTTATAAAGACCTTGTACATATACTCCTCTCAAATTGCATCTAATCTCTTGGTCCAAAAAGTGCTGTTCCTATCCTGACAATGGTTGCCCCTTCCTCTATCGCAACTTCAAAGTCATTGGACATGCCCATTGAAAGCTCTGAAAGGTCAAGTTGGGGAAAGGTCTTGGCAAGTTCCGCTCTCAACGCGGCCATCTGCATGAACCATTTCCGTGCCGCTTCCTTGGAGCCTGAAAAGGGATGAATGGCCATAAGGCCTCTTACGCATATATTCGAAAGAGAAGAAACCTGGTCCAAAAATTCAGGTACCGTTTCTGGCATAAGGCCATACTTTGATTCCTCCCTGCCGATATTCACCTGAACAAGGACATTCAAAATTTTTCCCTGTTCTGCTGCGTGTCTGTTCAGGGACTTGACGAGCCTTACAGAATCAACAGTTTGAATCCAGTCGAAATTCAAAACCGCAAGTTTTGCCTTGTTTCTCTGAAGATGCCCTATAAAGTGCCACTTGATTTCAGAAAGATCAGAGAGGGCCTTTACTTTTTCTACACCTTCTTGAACATAATTTTCCCCAAAAACCCTTTGTCCGCACTGATAGAGCTCTCTGACCATGGATGCTGGCTTTTTCTTACTTACAGCCACCACAGTCACCCGGGCAGGGTCACGTCCTGAACGCCTGCACGCATCTTGGACCCTTTTTTCTATATCTTCTAATCTGTTACACATGGCTCTATGGACCCGATCTCAAGTAATGATTCAACGGTCTCAGTTATTGGAAGCCCAACTACATTAGTATAAGAACCCTCTATCTGCCTTGTCAAAAAACACCCGCTTCCCTGAACCGCATATCCTCCTGCCTTATCGTACGGTTCCGTTGAGCTGCAATAGGCGTGAAGTACCTCATCATTTATTACATCAAGATAAACCCTGGAGGTGACCGTCTTCTCTCGTATGAGGCCATCTGATGTACGAAGAAGGACAAAACTGGTAAATACCTGGTGCCATTTCTTGTCCAGGAATTTCAACATTCTTCGTGCGTCTTCAAAGGATGACGGCTTGCCCAGGACCACCCCCTGGCAGAATACGCAGGTATCTGCACAAAGGATGACATCCCCGTTACATCTGGCCTTTGATGCCTCTAACTTACGCCTGGCATTTTCCCTGGTTAGCTGCTCGGGAGGAAGACCGGATGACTGGTCAAGCTCCTGTACCTGGGCCTTACAAATGGAAAAGGCAAGGCCAATGGATTTGAGCAACTCCCGTCGTCTCGGTGAGCCGGAACCAAGAACTATTGAACAGACAGACCGAAAAGGGCCCTGGCATTCCTTGTGGTGCATAAGGCGACCTCTAGAAAATCCATCTTTTTGAGCCTTGAAATGGCTTCTGCCACAAATCTCACACGTCCAGGCTCGTTTGGCTTCCCTCTAAAGGGTACTGGAGACAAAAAGGGGGAATCGGTTTCGGTTAAAATTCTGTCAATGGGAACAAATGCCGCGACATCCCTAAGCCCCTTGGCATTGGGAAACGTAATTACACCGGTAAAGGATAAGTAGAAGCCCAGATCAAGAACACGCGTGGCCTCCCTTGTGCTTCCTGAGAAACAGTGAAAAACCCCCTGAATTCCGTTTCTTTTCGAAAATTCACTTATGATTTCAATACATTCGCTAAGGGCATCGCGTGCGTGGATGATGACAGGAAGTCCCCTTTTGGAGGCAGCTTGAAGTTGTGCCTCAAAGGCATCATATTGAACTTTTCTAGGCGTATAATCACGGTAAAAATCAAGCCCTATTTCCCCCCACGCCTTGACCTTGGTGTTTTCTGAAAGGCCCTCAAGCTCTTTCAGGGCATCGCCAGAAAACAGGTTGGCATCATTTGGATGAATGCCCACCGCTGCATAAACACCGTCAAAGTTTTCTGCAAAATGAATGGCCTTCCTGGAGCTTGCCAGATCGATCCCCACACTTATTATCTCTGAAACCCCTTCTTTCTTGGCCCCTTCCAATACACGGGGAAGTTCCCTTTCATTCCTGACCACCATGTCCAGATGGGCGTGGGTGTCCACGAGATTGGCAACCTTTGAGTCTTCCATTTCAGACCTTACTATCCTTTACTGGTTTAATATCCTTGGCAAGGTAATGACACAGGTGGTACCACCAATCCTGTTAGAGGTGAGAAAAAGGGTCCCCTCATGTAACTCTAAAATCTTCTTTGCCTTGGACAGGCCAAGACCCATGGCATTGAACTTGGTGGTAAAAAATGGGTTGTCTGCCTTTTTGAAGTGTCCCCGGGCAATACCAAGACCGCTATCAGAGACACGAAGCTCCACATCAGCCCCCTTTCTCGAAAGGGCCACCACCATAATACCGCCATCAGGCATCGCCTCGATAGAATTTTTGATGATGCAAAGCAGGGCCTCCTGGAGTCTTTCCCTGTCGCCCATTATCCAAACCGGCTCCCTTGGATAATTCTTATGGACAACAATGCCCGTATCCTCAAGTTCGATGTGGCTTATGGCAATAATGGTATCCAGAAGGGAGGTCAGTTCCATCTTACAGCAATTAACTGACTTGATCTCATGAAGCTCAGATATGCCACTTAGCGTGGCCTCAATCTTTTCTACCTCGCGAACAAGGGCTGAAAGATGGCTTCTCTTTGCCTGGTCGTCCTCTTTGCGCTCAAGAAGCCTTGCTATCCCGCCTATGGCCGCCAGAGGGTTCCTGATCTCATGGAGAAGATGGTCAATCATCCTGCCAATGGCCGAGTATCTTTCTATTTCAATAAGCAGGTTTTTCTGCTCCTGAACCGCCCTGTTGGCCTCTTTCAACCTGGCGACCCTGTCTTCCAGGCTCTGACACATGTTTCTTTGACATATGGCCAGGGATGCAAGGCCTGCAAAAATATGCAAAGAATATAACGCCTCTTCAGAAATAGGGGCCTTGGTAAAGACATTGTCTGCCACGACCACCCCATACTCCTTACCGTGAGTGTTAAGAGGCGCCAATGCCAGTTCGCCGGCGCCAAAAAGTCTGCATAGTTCCTTGGAATGGATGGCCCCCACCCTTGGGCCATCGGTAATAAGATAGGCCTGGTTGTCTTTGAGTGCCTTAATAAGACAGTTGTTTGTGTCTGAAAGGGGAATTTTTATCCGCCTGACAAAACAATTCAGGGGATGAGATTCGTCCTGGAGCTTATCCTTAACGCCTTCAAGAATTTGAAAAAGCGTCAGTCTCTCTGCAGAAATTTGACTCCAGATCTTCCCGGCATCTTCAGGATCTTGGGGCCCAAGACCAAAGTGACCTGACAATATCTGCTTCTCTCTGTCAACAAGGAAGAGAAAGGCCCTGTTAAAGCCAAGACCTTCGCCAGCTGTGGCCCCTGCCAATATGGCACTGAATACGTCCTCCAACTCCTGGGCCGTCACAAAGGCAGAATTAAGCTTGATAACAAAATCAAGCAAAAGCTTCAAATAATTCTGGCCCCTCAATCTTGCATCGTCCAGGCCTTGGTTATGAATTGTCTTCAAAGGAGGATTTGTATCCCACATATCTTTATTTGAGTGCTATTTCACTTAACCACTTGACACACTCTAAAGCTTCGTATACTAAAACATTACTGTGGTTCTGTCATTAGATCATTTTAACAACCAAAAAAGGAGGAAGTCATGCGTAAAAAAATTACATCCCTGGTTCTCGCACTGTTCTTCACCGTTGGACTTTCAGGTGTTAGCCTGGCCGCTAAGTGCAAGGGAGAGGTCGTAAAGAACGAGAATGGACAGCTTGTAATCAAGCTGAAGGACGAGTGTAAGGCCAAGGCCGGTGATTCTGTCAAGATCAAGGTAAAGAGCGCTTCCAAGGTTGAAGGCTGCTAATTACTAGGCAAAAAAAGAAAAACAAAAGAAGTAGGGGGCCTCGATGGGCCCCTTTTTATTTTAGATTATATCCACCCTGGTAAAGGAGAGCATTTGGGCCAGTTCGTCGGTCATCTGGTCTGCATATTCGCCAATGGAAAAGATTTTGCCGCAGCCTTGACACCTCAAGGCCACTGAACGTCACCTCCTGCAGATTTCCAGTTGACATCCACATAACTTGCATTCAAGGTCAATTGGCTTGTTGTTTTTTTTCTGAAAAAAGAACACCTTACCTCCTTTTCCCTACATGCAAAGCCCTTCTTTAATAACGTCAATGTCTGAAGGCTTTTCTGCATTAAACACCTTAATGTCATCAGCATCCACGGACTTTCTCACAAGGTTTGAAAGGACCTTCTTGGGCCCTGTTTCAATGAATATCCTTACCCCGTCCCGATACATGTTGTTTACGATTTCGTACCACCGGACAGGTGAACACATCTGCTCCTTAAGTAGCCTTGCGATCACCTCTGGATCCGTTTCCCCCTCGGCGCTCACATTGGTGTACACAGGAATGGATGGCGACTTGAATGTAAACCTGGAAATAATCTTTCCAAATTCCTCTGAAGCCTCCTTCATCAGAGGACTGTGATACGCCCCGGAGACCTTCAACATTATTGCGCGTTTACCAAGTTCTTTGACACGCTTACAGAGCTCTTTTACCAAGGCCTTTTCCCCTGTTACAACGATCTGCTCCCTGGAGTTGTGATTGGCTATAGACAACACACCTTTTTCATCTTGCAAAATTTTGTCAACAAGACCTTGAAGCTCCTGCCGCTCAAGACCTATAACCGCGGCCATAGCCCCGGGCCTCTTGGCTGCGGCCTCCTCCATGAGCCTGCCCCTTTCCCTTACAAGCTTTATACAATCAGAAAATCCTAGCACACCGCATGCCCAAAGGGCAGGATATTCTCCAAGGCTGTGCCCTGCCACGGCGTTTGGCATCAATCCTTCCTCCATAAGGGCCTTAGCGCAAATAACATCCACAGCGGTGAGACATGGCTGAAGATTTACCGTTCTAGTAAGCTCCTTTTCAGGCCCGTTGAGAATCAGATCCTCAATGTCCAACCCAGTTGCCTGGCCTGCCTGGTCAAAAATCTGCCTTGCAAAATCAAATTTTTCCAAAAACTCCCTTGCCATACCAACGTACTGGGAACCCTGGCCAGGAAACAAAAAGGCCACCTTAGCCATTACTCTTCCACCTCCAGGATGTCCTCGTCCTCTTCCTCAAGGAGCTCTTCATCCTTAATCTTTAGTTCCTCCACGTATTTTTCATAATCCTCTGGGGTCATCAGATCATCAAGTTCCTCGGGCTGGGCTATGTCCATGACCACCATCCAACCGTCATCGTAAGGATCCTCGTTTATGGCCTCAGGGGCATCCAAAAGCATTTCGTTGGTGGTAAGGACCCTGCCTGAAATAGGGCACAAAAGCTCTGTAACCTCTCCCATGGAATTTTCCACCGTTGCAAAGATGTCTGTCTCCACAAACTCGTCACCAGGGCTTGGAAGGTCAACGGAGCTTACCATTCCTATGCGCTCCTGGCCGTAATCGCTTATCCCTACAACGGCCTTCTCGCTATTTTCATCCGGCTTGACCCACATGTGTTCCTCAGTATAGAGAAGATCTTCTAAGACGATCATTGTTTCCTCCTGTTTTTAAGACTAACCTCCTATGGATGACATCTGCCTGTCACAGGTAGGCACGTCCTTTTTATGTGAAAGATACCGTGCAGGTTTCTTTAGAATTATATCTGAAAAAAATTCCGCAAGTTCCTGGTCTGTCACACCCTGCCTGAACATGTCTCGAACACATACCTCCAGGTCAGAAAAGAGACACAGACGAAGCCTGCCGTCAGCCGTGATTCTGAGGCGGTTACACCTTGAACAGAAACGATGGCTCAGGGGGCTTATGAAACCGATCCGGCCTATTCCATCCGAAAGCACGTACATTTCAGCAGGACCGGAACCATACTCCGACTCTACGGGACTAAGGGAACCAAGTTCCTCTGCTATGCGTTTTAAGGCCTCATCAGAAGACAAAAAGTGGTTCCTCCCCCACTTTGAATGTTTTCCAATGGGCATGAACTCTATAAACCTCACATCCAAGGGATACTTCCTGGTAAGTCTCGCAAAGTCTACTATTTCATCGTCATTTTTCCCTCGCATCATTACAAAGTTGATCTTCACCGGGGAAAAACCAAGCTCCAGCCCCTCTTCTATTCCTCTCCAGACACTTCGAAAATGATCCCTTCCAGTTATTGCCTGAAATCTTTCTGGCCGAAGCGTATCCAGGCTTATGTTCAGATGACGAAGACCAGCATCAAAGAGCTCTTTTGACATCTGGCTCAATAAGACGCCGTTTGTGGTAAGGCAGGTCTCTTCCACACCGGGAAGGCTGCTCACATCCCTGATAAGTTTTACAACGTCACGCCTTACCAGGGGTTCACCCCCGGTAAAGCGGACCTTTTTTACGCCAAGGCTTGCAAGTACCCGGATAAGCTGAACTATTTCCTCAAAACGGAGTATTTCAGTGGGCTCCATCCAGTTAAAATCTGCCTGGGGCATGCAGTAAAAACATCTCAGATTGCACCTATCTGTAATGGATAGACGAAGATATGTGATGGTTCTGCCAAAGGAGTCTGTCAGGTTTCTGGTACCTATAGTCATCAATTTACCCCGTGTTATTCAGTTGTCTCCTATCCTTCGAATCCTCGCCCCAACAGACAAAAGCTTTTCATCCATCTTCTCATACCCCCTATCCAGGTGTTCAAGACCCTGGACAACGGTTGTTCCCTTGGCGGCAAGTCCTGCCAGGACAAGACTTGCGCTGGCACGAAGGTCAGTGGCCATTACTGGCGCACCATAAAGGTGTTTTACTCCCTTTACTATGGCACTTCTTCCCTCAACCCTTATGTCTGCACCAAGCCTCTTAAGCTCCGCAACATGCATGAAACGGTTCTCGAATATGGTTTCAGTTATAACGCTAAGCCTTCCTGCCGTTGCCATCAATACCATAATCTGGGCCTGGAGGTCTGTTGGGAAGCCGGGATAGGGCTGGGTCTTGATATCAACGCTCCTGAGCCTTCCACGTCTCTTCACCTTGAGCTTGTCCGCATCTATGACCTTTATCTTTAGCCCTGCTGCCTTGAGCTTGATTATTACCGTCTCAAGGTGCTCAGGAACACAATTTTCTATTACAAGCTCGCCCCCGGCAGCGCCTGCGGCCATGAGATACGTACCAGCCTCGATCCTGTCGGGAATTATGGTACAAGATACCGGCCTCAAATCAGTTGTTCCCTGGACCACAATGGTATCTGTACCAAGACCCTTTATTTTTGCACCCATGTCCTGGAGCATTTTCCCAAGGGCCACTACCTCCGGCTCCTTTGCCGCGTTTTCTAGAACAGTATTCCCCTTTGCCAGGCAGGCTGCCATCATGAGATTTTCCGTTCCAGTAACCGAAGGAATATCGAAATATATGTGGGCCCCCTTCAGACGTTTGGCCCTGGCCTCTACAAAACCTTCCCTTATCTCCAGCTTTGCGCCCATAAGCTCCAGGCCCTTGAGGTGAAAATCAATGGGACGGGCCCCTATGGCGCAGCCTCCAGGGAGTGAGACCCTGGCCCTTCCCAGCCTGGCCACAAGCGGGCTCAAAACAAGGACAGAGGCCCTCATGCGTCTTACAAGGTCGTACGGGGCTTCAAAACTGTCGAGTTTAGAGGAATCTATGACAAGGGTGGAGTCCCTGGTCCTTTCAATCTCTACACCAAGTTCCTTCAGCAGCTGGAGAAAGGTCCTGACATCTTGCAAATCAGGGACCTGATGTATTTCAAAGCTGCCGCCTGCCAAAAGGGTGGCAGCAAGCATGGGCAGGGCGGCATTTTTGGCCCCGCTAATCCTGACGGTTCCGGAAAGGGCACGTCCGCCTTTTATCTCTAGGTACTCCATTTCATAAAGAAACCGGCCAATCTGATGGGCCTACACCCGGCCTATTTTGGAGCCTTACCCTTGTGCCACAGGTAAACGATGGGACTTGCCACAAAAACCGAGGAGTAGGTACCCACAATGATTCCAAGGACCAGGGCAAAGGCAAAATCATGAATCACCACACCTCCAAAGAAGTACAGGGACAGGACCACTATCAACGTGGTCAGAGAGGTGATGATGGTACGGCTCAACATCTCGTTTACACTTCTGTTTATAATCTCTGCAAAGGGTTGCTTGCGGTATCTCTTGAGATTTTCCCTTATCCTGTCGAAAACTACCACTGTGTCGGTGAGAGAGTACCCAGCCAGGGTCAAAAGTGCAGTAACAATAAGGAGGTTTATCTCCTTGTTAAGGATGTAAAAAACGCCGAGCACGGCAAGGACATCGTGGAAGGTGGCAATGGCTGCTGCCACACCAAAGCTGATGTTGAACCTGAAGGCCAGATAACCAATGATACCCGCAAGGGATATAAGAATAGCGATGATGGCCTTTCGCCTGAGCTCCTTGCTGACAGTGGAGCCGATCTCTGTCTTGCTCTCTATGGTGAACTTGTAGTCCGGAAGGCCTTTTTGAAGGGCTTTTGTGATACTCGCCTCAATATCCCCTACCGTTGCCACAGACTTTTTGACCCTTACAATCAGGATATGTTCCTTGGGGACCTCCTGCAGGGCATATCCCTTCACTCCTGCCTCGGCCAGGGCCTTTCTCACCCTTTCAAGCTGAAAGGGCTTGTCCGCCTTGTACTGAACCATGGTCCCACCGGCAAAATCCACGCCCAGGTTGGCAGCTCCCCTGTTTATCTGGATAAAGGCCACAAGCCCTGTGATTACAAGGACTGCAGAGACGGCAAGGGAGATGTTTCTCTTGCCTATGAAGTCGATGTTGGTCTTTCCAATAATCTGGAGAAAGGACAGGTCCTTGATGGCATTTTTGTAGAGAAGCCATTGGTACACCCACCTTGTTGCGTAGATTGCAGTAAAGAGATTGATGATAATACCTGCGGAAAGCGTAACAGCAAAACCCTTTATGGGCCCTGTACCAAAGAGGAAAAGGGCAAGGGCCGTGATAAGGGTTGTGACGTGGGCATCAACAATGGTCCAGAATGCCTTGTCATAGCCCCCGTCAATAAAGGCCTTTAGGGGCTTTCCAAGGGCCTTTTCCTCCCGCATTCGCTCGAAAATGAGGACGTTAGAATCCACTCCCATACCAATGGTAAGGATAATACCTGCAATACCAGGCAGTGTCAGGGTGGCCTGGAAAAGGGCAAGAACGGCCATGAGAAACACCAGGTTAAGAATAACGGCTACATCTGCTATAAAGCCTGAAAGCCTGTAGTAGATCACCATGAAGAACATTACGAAAATGGCCCCTGCCACGCCGGATACCAGGCCCTTTTGTATGGAGTCGCGTCCAAGAGAGGGGCCCACTGTAACATTCTGTATGATCTTTACAGGTGCTGGAAGGGCACCGGCCCTGAGCACAATGGCCAGATCTGCCGCCTCCTCATGGGTAAAGGAACCTGAAATCTGGGCATGGCCTCCACCAATCTTTTCGCGGATTACAGGCGCTGAGCGCACCACTCCGTCAAGGACAATGGCAAGGCGCTTGCCCACGTTTTCACCGGTAATCTTTTCAAAGATGCGCGCCCCCCTGTCTGTGAGCTCAAGGGCAACATAGGGCTCGTTGTAGGTGCCTCCAATGCGGACATGAGCGGTCTTTACTGCATCTCCTGTCATCAGTGTCTTGTCCTTCAGGAGTATGGGGACGTTTCTCACCATGCCCGTCCTGGAATCCACCTGCTTCATTATGTATATCTTGTCACCCCTGGGAATCTGCCCTTTTAGCACGGCATTTAGCTGTTCTGCAGTGTAATGGCTTGGAAGCCTGCCATCGTTAATGGCCTTTCTTATGAGGCTTCCCAGATCGACATTGGCATCATCATCCACCAGCTTGAACTCCAGCTGTGCGGTCTGTCCAATGAGCTTTATGGCCCGCTTTGGGTCCTTGACCCCTGGCAGCTGGACAACGATTTCGTTTTCACCCTGCCGGACAATTACAGGCTCTGTAACACCAAACTGGTCAATCCTGTTTCTTATTATTTCAAGGGACTGTTCAACTGCATGCTCCCTGATGAACTGCTCTTCCTTTTGGGAAAGGGCCAGGGCAATGGTTGGAAATCTCGACTCCTCGTCTATCTTTTTTATCACCAGGTTGGGAAAATCCTTCTCAATGACCTCCTTGATCTTCTCAAGGGCGCTCTTGTTTGGAACAGCAATAAGTATCTCGTCTGGATTTTCGCTTTTCCTTCTTACTACTGTTATTCCCTGTCTTTTAAGGGCATCTTTCAGGTCCTGGGCCGCAAGCTGGGCGGCGTTTCGAACGGCCTGGTCCACATCCACCTTAAGTATAAGATGCATACCACCCTGGAGGTCTAGGCCAAGCTTAAGACCCTCCTGATAGACGTATTTCTTGAACCACTGGGGGGTATTTGGATAAAAGGATGGAATTACAAGGACAACAGAGCTTACGAGTAGAAATGCGAGAAGAGCAAACTTCCACTTTAAGGCCTTAGGCATTGGGAAAACTCCTTACTGATTATTTTACCCTATCTTCTGAACTTTACGGAGTAGATTAATCCAACTCAATGGATTCTCGAGATTGATCTTTTAGTAAAACAACTGGGCTTTTGCAAGAAGATTTGTTGAACAGGTGGCAAAGGCGGCCATGCAAAAGAGTCGAGCTGGAGGAGGGAGGTTGCCCATATAACAAAATCACGGGATACGCCTATACAGGCTCCAAAGAACTTTCTGGCGGGTGAATAACCTTTCTAACCTTACAAGGCCTTACAAGGCTGCTACTCACCGGCTTCTCCCTTTGCGAGCAGTTCCTTCAACTGATCCATGAATTCCTTCAGGTCCTTGAACTGTTTATAAACGGAAGCAAACCTTACATAGGCCACGTCGTCCCACTGTCTGAGCTGTTCCATGACCTTTTCCCCAATGGCCCTGGTCTGGATCTCCGGAACACCCTTTTCCTGTATCTCCCGCTCCAGGTCATCCACGAACTGTTCTATTTCCGTGATGCTTATGGGCCTTTTCTCGCAGGCCTTCAGTATCCCTTCTATGATCTTTCTTCGCTCAAAGGGTTCGCGCCTTCCGTCCTTCTTCACCACCATGGGTTGAAACTCTTCTATCTGTTCATAGGTGGTGAAGCGCTCCATGCAGTTGAGACACTCTCTTCTCCGCCTTATTGCCCTGCCGTTTCTGGCAGGCCTTGAATCCACGACCTTGGAGTTGGGATGATTGCAAAAAGGACACTTCATAGCCCACTTCTACCACCAAAAAGATGGGCCTGACAAGATAAAAACGCGCCTTTTTACTGTATGGCTAGTTGAATTCGTAACGAACCGGATACTTGTTGGGGTCGAGAACCACCTGCCTGGCAAGCCTCTTGTCCACATTTATAACCACCGGCCCTAAAAGATTGGCAGACATGGAACGGGCGTCTCCGTTTTGGCGGTTCCTGAAGGTGACTATGACAAGTGCCTCTGCCTTGTCCCCTTCTTCAAGCCGAAGCTCCCTTTCCGCCTCTTCAGGCAGCTCAAAGGAGTAGTCCGAAACTATGAGAGATGGATTTATGACAACAAAGGCAAGATCTGGGCTGTCAAGGCTTTGAAGCCAGAAAAACGGGGAGTTCTCTTTGTGGGGCAAAAGTGCATAACGAAGATCCTTTGGAAATCCCAGTATCCCCTTTACAAAATTGAGGACCTTTCCTTCATCAATTTCTATGGTTCCAAATCTAGTGGTCTCTACCTTCATACAGTTTCCCGCTACTCCTTTTTTCTTGGGGCTTCATGAGCCTTAAGCCTAATAACCGTATCGTCTAAAGTGCCCTGGCCGTTGAGTACGCTTCTTGCCGCAGAGAGATTTTCCTGCAATATCTTCTGGTAAACTTCTTCGCGGTGTATGGCCAGGCCCCTGGGCGCCCTTATGCCGATCTTCACGCTCCCCTTTTTGACATCCAGTATGGTTATCTCTATGTCGTCCCCTATCCTTATTTTCTGCCCCTCTTTTCTTGTAAAAATCAGCAACTTTCACTGCCCTCCCTGGCTTAAAAACACAGTGGACCTTTTTCAGGTCCTTTTAGACATAGTCTGCAAGAGACACCTTCATGACCTTGGATGCTGCGCCAAGGGCTGCCTGATAGGCGGTCTGGGTGGCATTCAGATTGTTGATTGCCTCTATCATGTCCGTATCTTCCACGCCGGAAAGTATCTCCGTGTTTATTATCTTCTGAGAGTCCATGAGATCAGACTTGACATCAAGGGAATTTGCCATGGCCCCTATCCTGGCCGTCTGGTTGCTCACGTAGACAATGCTATCGTCAATCTTCTTTAGTGCATTTTCTATATCTGGATGGCTGTTTGCCATGAGGCTGTCGTACAGATCCCTGAGGGCCTCAAAGGCACCACTTTCCTGCAGGCTGGTTTTGCCATCAAGGTTGATCTTTTGCCTGATACCAGGGGCAACGTTCACCATTACATCCTCCCGGTTGCCCTGGTAGCTCACGTTTCCATCCCTGTCCAACTCAAAGGGCCTCTCACCCTGTGCATAACCGGTTGTTCTGGAACCTGCCAGTATGTACCTGTTCCCAAGCTTTGTGTTTCCAAGGCTCACCGCCTCTTCCAGTATGTGTCTCACCTCCTGGGCTATGGCCCTGCGATCGTCCTCATTCAAGGTGTCGTTTGCCCCCTGAACCGCAAGCTCCTTTGCCCTTTGAAGCCTCTCTTCCACACCTGTAAAGACGTTTTCCGTGGCCTTTACCCAGCCCTGGGCATATGAGATGTTCCTCTTGAACTGATCCACATCAGCAAGGTTGTCCCGGAGGCCGAGGGCATGGGTAAGCCTCACTGGCGCATCAGAAGGCGTCTGGTATATCTTTCCGGAAGATATGCTTGCATTTGTCTTATCCAGCCTTTCAGTGAGTCTGGCCAGATCCGTCTTTATCCTGTCGTACATGGTAGTCATTGTGACCCTCATGACCTTGCTCCCTTGTTAATTTAGATAATTTGTCAATTCAATTACTTGGTCTGAAGAAGCGAGACAAAAAGCTCGTCTGCGACCTTTATGAGCTTTGCGGCAGCAGTGTATGCATGCTGGAACTTCAAGAGATCCGAAAGCTCTTCGTCTATGGAAACGCCAGAGATATCCTCACGCCTTGCCTGCAGGTCCCTAACTGCACCCCGCATGAAGTCGTGATCAAGGGTGACCGTCCTTGTATCTATTCCCACCTGTCCCACAAGGCTGTGGTAGGCGTCCCCAATGGTTGCATCATCAAGTGCGCCAATTCGCTCAAGGCTAAGGCCTTTCATACTAAGGGCATTCTCATTGTTTGCCGGCGAGAGCCTTCCACCCCTTGGAGTTGAAAGATCAAGGTAGGCGGAAAGACCGGAGGAATCATCTGAGATGGCAAACCGATATGCGTTTCCTGCGGCAAAGACCTGAAGCCTGCCGTTTTCTATGACTGCTCTTAAGTCATTCTGGGCGTTGATGCGGTCCCTAACGTCTTCCAGGGTGTCTCCGGCGTTTACAGTAATGGAAAGGTTGGAGGGATTTCCATCCTGGTCATAGAGTACGAGGTCAAGGGTACCGTTTGTCACGTTGGTATCGTAGGTTGTCACCGGGTCAAAGGTCCTGTCCACGCGCAGCGTGCCGTCAATCTGAGTCTGGGAGCCCGAAAGAGTCAGCCCTGTAAAATCAAAAAAATGGGTATTGTTGTCCGAAAGGGCCGTCATATCGTATCCGGTTGCCGTTTTTATGTGGACAAGGCCCTCTTCCACCCATGCCCTGTCCACCTCGTCAAGGCCCTCTATCCGTTCAAGAATATCCTGGATGGAGTCCACTGTAGTCGCGTTCCGGTAGACATCAACGGTCCTGGTGACCGTTCCAGAAGGCCCGTTGAACTGAATGGAAAAGCTCCCCTGGCCTATTGAGATATCAAAGGGCCTCTTTGGCTCTGTTACCTGACGAGATGTTATAGAAATGGCTCCAGGCTCCTCTACCTTTGCCGCTGCAACAAGCCTTGGGTCATTGACCAGGTCACTGTTTACTGCGATGTCATTGGCGCCCTTTCCCGTAAAAAAGCTGTTTAGCCCAAGGGCCATCAGGGCATTTGACGAATCATCCCCAAAGGCGAAACCAGACACACCTGCATTTTCATCAACGCCAATTACCAGGGCACCATTTAATATCCTGGCATTAAGGCCTGCAATGTTATCTATCTGATTGGCAATGTCATCCAGGGTCGTGGTGTTGTCTATGCTTATGGTTATAGGTTCATTTATGACAGGGGTAGCAGCAGGATCGTGGTCTATCACATTTCCATTTGCATCGTAGAGCCATATTTCAAAGGAACCATCCTGCACGTCTTCTGAAAATTCAAGCCCTGAGGCCTTGGACTCAAGAGGCTCACTGGTATTTAACACCAAATTGCTGGCCGTCACTTCCTTTAAGGGTATGAGTCCGGCCCCCTGGGCATGCTGTCTGTTTACCTCCTTTATGAGCTGCTGGGCTATCTGGTTCAGACGCTCGGTGTAGCTTAGGGGATAGTTGTTATCGAATCTTCCCAGGCTAAGCCCTGTTATTCCTCCGGTGATTCCATCTATCTGAAAGGAGATGGGATGCTCTCCAGGATCGAGGTCCTCTATCTTTATCCTTCCGTCATCAGTGGTAGTCACCTGCACCATGTTTGAAAAGCTGTTTTCTATAAAGGCGGCAAAATCCCTGATGGTGCCAGTAATTCCGTCTCCGTCCACGTCATTTGTGCTGTCATAGGTTCCAGAGATACCATTTCCCGCCTGGTCCGTTCCGGAAAACTGGATGAAAAACTGCCCTGTTACATTTACCCCGTCTATGTCTGCAAACCGGGTGTCAAGGCGAATGGCCTCGTTTCCAGATGTATTCACCACAGAATTCGTTATCTCTGTAA
>JALWNK010000061.1 GCA_026995935.1 Deltaproteobacteria bacterium | reverse complement strand
CCTCATCATGCTCGCTGTAGTAGCACTCCATTCCCATGAGCCCTGAGTCCGCAAGGCCGGAGACAATGGAAAAGAGCTCTGCCTCATCCCTTGTGAGAAGAGAAAAGGGATGGGCAAGAACGGGGACGCCGCCTGCGCCCCTTATCACCTCTATGGCCTCGTCGGGTGAAAGGATGGACTTTGGGGCATAGGCCTTTGCCCCCCTTTTAAGGAATTTTTCAAAGGCCTCGCTCACCGACTTTACATAACCCTTTTTCACCATGGCCCTGGCGATGTGGGGTCTTCCTATCTGCCCTCCCTGGGACAGCTCCTCAAGCTCTTTCATGGAAACAGGCATGCCGAGGCCTTCAAGGAGGGCAAGGATCTTGGGGTTGCGCTCTGCCCTTGCCGCCTGGACCCGCTCTAGCACCTCCCTGAAGCGCCCATTTGAAACGTCCATGAGGTAGCCGAGCATGTGCATGTTGCCCTTTGTAAAGTTTACGCTTAGCTCAACGCCTGGAATGAACTCGATGGACGTCTCTTTTGCGGTCTCCTCTGCCTCTGGCAGGCCTTTGGTGGTGTCATGATCGGTTACGGCAATGGCTGAAAGGCCTACTTCCACTGCCTTTAAAATGAGCTCCTTTGGCGTGTCAGAGCCGTCAGAGGCAGTGGTGTGGGTATGAAGGTCGCAGGTCTTCATCAAACTCTTAAGGCTTTCTTACTATCTCTATCTTCGCCTTCTCCCTTTCATGCTTAAGCCAGCCAGAAAATGCCGTCTCCATCTTCCTTTTTCTTATCTCTGCCTTTATGGACTTTTTCTCTTCCTTGAACCTTTCAGGGTCTGCGCTTTCCTTAAAGGCCTTTAGGTGAATGACGTAAAAGGTGCCTCCGCTTTCATAAACGTCATCTGGAAAGGGTTTTTTCTCTGAAAGGCTGAGAGCGCCCTTTACCACCGGGCCCGGAAGCTTACCTCCGGCTGACGGATCGGTTCTTTTGAAAAGGCCCGTATCCTCCACCTTTAAACCATACTTTTTTGCCGCAGCATTCAGGCCCTCTTTTTTTGAAAACCCGAGTATATCCTTTGCCCTCTTAAGACAAAGCTCCCTTGCCTTCTCCTGGGTAAAGGCCCTGTCCACCTGGGATTTGACCTTTTCAAACTTTGGAATGTATGGAGGCCTTTTCTCAACAAGCTCTGCTATCATCACTCCCTCGGGCACCTCAAGAAGGGAGCTTAACTCCCCCTTGTCAAGGGAAAAGACCATGTCCAGCACGCTTGGGTTGTACCCAAGGACAGGGGCTGGCCTCTTCCTTGAAAAAAGGCCTGTCTCCTTGAGTTTCATGCCTGCCGTCTTGGCATAGCCTTCAAGGCCTCCCATCTCTATGATGGTATCGTAGGCCTTGTTGGCCGCATCCCAGACCATCTTCTTTACCTTCTTCTCCTTAAGCCTCTTTGCTATAAGTGAGCGTACTTCTTTAAGGGGTTTTGTCCGCTCAGGACGGATATCCTCAAGCTTTATGAGGTGCCAGCCGAATCTCGTCCTCACTGGCCCGCTTACCTCGCCCTTTTTCATGGAAAAGACCTTTTCCTCAAAGGGCTTTACCATCATGCCCCTGCTGAAAAAGCCGAGGTCGCCGCCCTTTTTCCCTGAGGCCTTGTCCTCGGAATACTTCTTTGCAAGTGCAGAAAAGGACTTACCCTTTTCTATCTGCTTCTTTATGTCCAGAAGCTCCTTCTTTTTCGCCTCAACCACTGTCTCGTTGGCGTCCTGGGGGACCTTGAGGAGGATGTGCCTTGCCCGCCTCTTCTCAGGAACGCGGAACTCTTCCTTGTGTTCCTGGTAGTAGTTCCTTATTTCCTGGTCAGTGACGTTTGCAGAGGCCTCAAACTTCTTCTTTGAAAAGAGCAGATACTTGAGCCTTATCTGCGGATCGGTACGAAACTGCTCCTTGTGGGATTCGAACCAGCTCTTAAGCTCTTTTTCCGTGGCGTTTACAGAAGAGATGCAGTCTGAACTGTTCACCTTGACAAAATCCACGTCTATTTCCGCATTCTTGTATTTAAAGTAGGAAAGGGCCTCGAAGTCTGGGCAGTGAAGCCCGGCAGCCATTACAGTCTGGAGTTTTCTGGTTATCATCTCCTGGCGGAGCTGCTGTTCAAAGTCTGCAGGTTTGAGCCCCGCGTTTCTAAGGGCCATCTGGTAAAGCCTTACGTCAAACATGCCGTTTTGTTTAAAGGCGGGAATGTTAAGAATGACCTGTTGTATCTCCTTGTCTGTGACAGAAATCCCCAGCCTCTTTGCCTCCTGCCTTATAAGGGCCTGGTCTATGAGCTGGTTGAGCACCTGCTCTTTGACGTTCATCTGCTTAAAGAGGGCATCTGGAAGGGTTCCGCCGTACATTCGCCTTAGGCGCTCCACCGTGAGATTGTACGCCTTCTGGAAGTCCTCTACCAGGATCTTCTCCCCGTTTACCTTTGCCATCACATCAAGCCTCTGGGACCTGAAGGTGCCAACACCCCAAAAGATGAATACCACCACAATGGCCCCGAGAATGAATTTCATGAGCCAGGAAGCGGCGTTCTTTCTGATTATCTCAAGCATTTTCCTAGATGTCTCTCCTCTCTAAAGTATTGGACCTTGAAACAGGACTGTAGGATGCCTTTTGAAGGCTTTAATGTCAAGAAAGTCCTGTAATATGGTGCCCTTTGGAAACTTTTTGCCTGAAGGTGCACTAAAACATCATCCCCTGTATCTCCTCATCCGCAGGGATTTCCATTACCTCTACGGTTTCCTCCTGTCCCATGACCCGGGCCACCCCAATGGTTATTGGCAGTTCCTTCTTTTTGGCGTACCTGGCACAGATGGCAGCAGAAAGTTTTACATCCTCTCTGGCTCCCATTCTTCTAAGGATGCAAAGGGGGCCTGCGCACTCCCTTGCCTTAAGAACAACGTCCCCTTTTTCCAAAAGCCCCTCAAGGACGGCGTTTTCCGCCTTGTTTCTTCCAACCACCAGCCATGAGCCACCTGGAAGGAGAAAATGGCGGCCTGTCTGGGCAAGGACACACTCCTTTGCAGTAAAATCTGGCCACCTCTCAAATACCCTCCTGAACCGTTTTGAAAGGATGGGATCGGCCAGGACGCAACCCCCTGCAGGTGCAGGATAGTCCTTTATGCCGAACCTTTCGGCAAGACGAATCTGCTCCTTTCTGGAGCGGCCTGTGATTGCCGGAAGGCGCAAGCGATCCACAACCCCTTGAGTCTCAGGAATGGTCTCCTTTAAAGACTGTGCACTAAGAGGCCTTAAAAGCAGACCCTCAGCCCCGCTGTCCCGTTCTATTATCCTCAGGGTGTCTCTTCTTTGGGACATGGGCCTTTGTCCAAGCACCTCTCCAGTTGCAATAAAGGAGGCACCGTAACTTTCCATGAGGGAGATGGCCTTTTTCACCATTAGAATCTTGCAGTCGATACACGGGTTGAGGTAACGGCCGTAGCCGTGGGAAGGCCTGGTAACCATCTTAAGGTATTCCTCTGTGATATCCGCTATCTCGAGCCTTATCCCGTATTTTTGTAAGACCTGCTCCCTGTATCTTTGGGCCTCTTGTTCATCCCTTAGTTGGTAGGAAAAAAAGGGCGTGATGAACTTTATTCCTATAACGTCGATTCCCTGCTCCTGGAGGACCTTGCAGGCAAGTATGCTATCAAGCCCCCCTGAAAACAGGACCAAGCAGCTCCTTTGCATATTCTCTTGCCTTTCCGCTTTCTCCACCCAACATCCTCGCTATCTCTTCAACCCTCTCCTTGCCCTCAACCTGAAAGACCCGGGTTACGGTATCTGACTGGCCCTGCTCCTTTTTAACGACCACGTGGCTGTGGGCCAGGGCCGCTATCTGTGGAAAGTGGCTTATTGCAATCACCTGACAGGTATCTGATATGGCCCTTAGCTTGCGCCCCACCTTCTCGGCAACCTCTCCCCCAAGGCCAGAGTCAATCTCGTCAAATATCAGGGTTTCACTTCCCCGGCCCTTGCCCATCACCACCTTGATTGCCAGGAGAATCCTTGAAAGCTCGCCTCCTGAGGCCACCTCTGTAAGGGGCTTAAGTTCCTGGCCAGGATTGGCACAAAAAAGAAAGCTCACCTTGTCCAAGCCCGTTGCACCTATATCCTCCACTGATGGCTCTGAAGGGCTGGTTACCTCCACCTGGAACCTGGCCCTTTTAAGATTGAGGTCCCTAAGCTGGTGTTGAACCGCCTCCTGGAAAAGGCGGGCTGCCTCCCTTCGCCTTTTGCTTATCCCTTTTGCCTCTTTAAGGAGGGCCCGCCCCTTTTCCTTGAGGAGCCCCTTTTTCTCCTCTATCTTCTCCTCAAGGCTGTCCATGCCGGCAAGCTCCTCTTTAATCCGGCCGCGGTACTCAAGGACGTCTTCAAGGGATGGACCAAAACGCTTCCTTAGCCTTTTTAACTCAAAGAGACGCTCTTCCACCTGACGCAACCGGCTATCGTCCATGGGAAGATTGTAGAGGTAGTCTCTTATGGATGAGGCAACATCGTCTGCCTCAACAATTATTGAATCCATCTGCGAACAAAGCCTTTGAAGGCCAGGATCAATGGAGGAAAGCCTCTCAATAAGCCTGCTGCAAGAAGATAGCCCCTCAAGGACGTTTCCCCTTTCCCCGTAAAGCCTCTGAAAAAGCTCCTGGGCAAGGCCCCTCACCTTCTCTGTCTGCCTTAGAAGTCTTCTTTCCTCCATGAGCCTGTCTTCTTCTTCAGGCTCAGGATCTATCTCGTCTATTATCCTTGCATCATCAAGGAACTCTTCCCTGCGGGCCTTGAGTCTGGCCTGTTTTTCAAAAAGGGCGTTAAGCTCCTCTTTCAGCCTCCTGAATTCCTTGAGTAGCAAGGAGAAATTTTCCGTCTCTATCCCAGCAAACTCATCAAGCCATCTGCGGTGAATGTCCACGCTTAAAAGCCTTTGAAACTCATGCTGGCCGGCAAGGCTTAAAAGCTCCGAGGAAATATGCCTTAGATCAGAAAGCGTGGTGATGACCCCATTTATAAAGACCCTGTTTTTTCCATCACGGGAGATGACCCGTCTTAAAACGAGCTCCCCTTCGCACTCTATACCCTGCTCATCAAGAATTTCCCTGACACTATCCCCCGCGTCAAAAACCGCCTGAATGGTGGCCATTCTTCCGCTTTTTCCCACAACCCTGCTATCACCCCGTGCACCCATTAACATGGATAGCGCCTTTATCAATAGGCTTTTCCCTGCACCTGTATCTCCTGTCACAACTGTGAATTCTGGCGCAAAGAACACCTCGGCGCGATCAATCAAAACAAAATTTTCTATAATGAGCTCTTTCAGCATCTACAAGGCCGTGTTTTTAAGGGTTAAAATCAAAAGATATACCAAGGAGCCCTGGAGTCAACACTGTTTGATCAAGGCATTACATGTTAGAAATAAACTAAAGGCATGTAATTTGCGATCGTTTTCCAATGGTTTTCGTGCTGCAAAAAAAGAAAGGAGGAATATGTATGAAAAAGAAGCTCGTTTGTCTAATGGCAGCAGGAATAATGGCAGGGGTATCGGCAGCGGCCATGGCCTCAAATGCCCCTGAAACCATCAACCTCAAGGAAAAATTCTCTGTAACAGGCAAAAAGCCTGCAGTGATTTTCCCCCACAAGATGCACCAGGAAAAACTCAAGTGTACAGACTGTCATGCATCTGACAAAGGTGGCCCCCTTAACGTCAAGATCGAAAAGACAAAGGGCATGAGCAACGACTTCCACAAGAAGTTCTGCTGGCCATGCCATGTGGAAAAGAAGGTTCCAAAGGGTAAGTCCTGTTCAACATGTCATAAGAAAAAATAATTTGACCATGGGGGCGGTTTAACCGCCCCTAAACCCTTCCCTCTATCCTGCCAGCAAACCATACTGAATTTTTCCATAAGTTATCATACTCATTGTTGAAAAAATACAAATCCCTGCTATCCTCATCATATAGAGGGGTAGATAAGGGGTCGTAATTTCTGCCTAATTTTCACTTAAAAGAGGCCTATGAAAAACAAGCTTCTTGAAGGATCAGGGCCAGGGAGCAAAAAAAGCGCGGTTTTTGAAGACTGCATGCGCATATCTTTGTAACCATTACGCTGCCATTGAACCAAGGAGTTGTTTTTCACAGGTCTCCAAGGGGTGATTTGATAGATGAGGCTACCTATTTTTAAAGCCGCCCTGATCTCGTTAGTGCTTTTTATGGCTTCTTCTCAGGCCTGCTTTTCCTTCCTGTCAACGCCGCTTCATGAGGAATCCATTTTCATTGTACTAAGTTACTCGGAACAAGACCTTTGCGGAAAACCCCAGCTTGAAGGCATCCTTCAAGCCATAAACGAGGGCCCCCATAAGTATCTCCACATAAAGAAATTCTATCTTCATGCAAAGAAGTTGTCAGAAACTGAGGTGCAAAAAAGGGCAGCCATTGCCCTTGGCAGGATAAAAAAGGAACGTCCAAGGATGGTCATCACAGTGGACGATGCCGCCCTTTTGAGGGTTGGACTTACCTTGAATCATATGAAGGACACCTTTGTAGTCTTCTCTGGAATAAACGGAGATATTTCAACCTACAACAAACTTTCACCCTTCATGAAGGACAGGAAACCCACAAGCAATATCACCGGGGTACTGGAGCACCTTTTCCTGAACCAGCAGGTTGATTTTTTGAAGATCATTGGTAAATGGCCGTGTTCCCTGGGTATTCTCTATTCCACGGACTTCATGGGTGAAAAGGGCCGCCGCCAGATAACCAGCCGCCTGATGGCTGCTGGGGCAGGGAAAAATATCAGATACTTTGCAGTATCAGACATGGCTGATTTGGATCAAAAGGCCAGACTCATTAACGAGGACAAGAAAATCTGCGCCTACTTCCCCTTGGTTCTCTCAGTCTTTGACAAGTCAAGGGGAAGACGCTTATCCCTGGATGCCATAGTACCGGAAATAACCAGCAGGATTCATAAGTTAGACATTGCCGTTAACAAGTCCTTCACAAAGGCGGGATTTTTTGGCGGTGCCAACGTGGACATGTTTCACATGGGGTATCAGGCAGGCCAGATGGCCAACATGCTGCTTGACGGGGTTGACATACAAAGGCTCCCTGTTGAAGAGGCCGAGAGGTTCCAGGTCATTGTAAACAAGAAAAGGGCCAAGGAACTGGGCGTAAGTCTTACACCAGATGTCTTGTGCCTGGTGGATGAACTGATCTAGATGCTGAATTTTTACGTAATTGCCGCAAATGCTATTATATCCGGTCTATTTATCTTTTGTGCTCTCATCCTTGCCTCCCTCAGAGACAGCCATCAAGAGGCAAAAAACTTCGGCATCTCGTCGGCCTTTCTGGTGGCCGCTGTTGGAATATTAAAGTTTCTCCTCTACTCCTATCCCCTGGCGGCAGTATGGACAGACACCAGACCCTTGGCAACCATCATCTTTGTCTTTGGCATTATTACATGCTCGGTCCTCTATCTCCTGGTAAAGAGCCTTGGAAAAGATTTTAGAAGGGCCATATACATACTGTCCATTGCAATCATCCTGGAGACAGGTCTTGCCATAAGACCTTGCCTGTTGCTGCTGGGAATCCAGGCCCTGCTTCTGGCCCTTGCAAGCTTTCTGTTTGTAAGCCTGGTGTTTAATTCCAAAAAGGTAACCAGGGCCTACCTTGAGGGCCTGGCGGCCTTCTCCATGCTCTTTGGCCTTGCCATATTTCTTGTGGTCCACATAGAGGCGACTCAGACACGGTCCATTTTTTCAAGGGCCTATGAAACGGTCAGGACCTACAAACAGATGGTGGCAGACACGGAAAAGAGGCTGTTTTCCGACTCCAAACTCCTTGCCCTTGATATTGAAAAAGGCTCCCCTGTGAAAAAGCTGGATGGAACCCGGCTTTTCCTCTGGAAAAAGATGCTGGCTGCCCACACCATTTCCATATTGAAAAGAAACGGGGTGGTGGCCTTAAGCTCCTGCACCAACTTAAGAGGCAGAGATGTTTCCTATCTGAAAGTGGTCTCCTCTGCCCTTTCCGGTTCAGCGGCAGCAACCATTCAAAAAAGTCTCTTTGACCAGGAGCCGGTACTTCTGGTATCAAGGCCAATTTTTTCAGGGGACTATTCGGTTTCTGAAGTCCTGTTACTGGAGACCACGTTGAAGGACATTGTGGGGGATGGTTTTAAGCGAAACGGGCTTTTCTTCCTTAACAACCATAATGAGCTCATTTATGGCAAAAGAGAAGTTGACGGTGGATTTTTGGAACACCTTTCATCTTCGCCAGGAGAGCAGGGAAGTTCTTCAAAAATCTTTTGCATTTACGACCAGAAATCGTCCCAGGACTCTGGAGTCTGTTTTAATGGAAATTTTTTCAGGATTGTATCTCTTCCCCTTTATCAACACGATATATCGGTTGCCAGGATATTTTCTGTCCAGGAGATACTGCTTAATCGATTTGAACTTGCCTTTGCGCTATTTTTGTCCGGGACCATATATCTGCTTCTCCTGCACAAGTTTATAAAGAACCGTTTTTATTCCGTATTGCTCCAAAACGAGATTTGCTGGCGAAAAAAGGCAGAAGAAGGGCTCAAAACCCTTGCCGCCGTTGTGGAACAGGCTGTTGAATCCATCCTAATTACCGACCCATTAGGCACTATCAGGTATGTGAATCCCTTTTACACAAGGCTTACCGGATATAAGGCACAGGAGGTAATCGGAACCAAGGCGGACTTTGCAAAGGAAGACGAAAGTAACGCCTTTGCCTTCAAGGAGATATGGAAGGCCCTCTTGCAGGGAGAACCCTGGAGTGGGAGGCTTATTTCCAGGACCAAGGACGGAAAAAACCTGGTGGAAGAGTGTATAATTTTCCCCATAAAAAAAGACACCGGGGAGATGGAGGGCATTGTTGCCATAAGGAAGGACGTGACCAGGGAGAAGGAGCTCGAATCCCTGCTTCTGCACGCCCAAAAAATGGAATCAGTAGGCATGTTGGCCGGTGGCATAGCCCACGATTTCAACAATATCCTGGCAGCCTTACAGATAAACCTGGACCTCATACCCCTTTTCAATTACGAGCCTGAAAAGACGAAGAAATACCTGGAAAAGATTCAATACGGGGTCAGCAGGGCAACAGACCTTGTCAAGCAACTGCTCATGTTTTCACGGAGAAAGGTCCTTGAAAGGGACGTGATAGACCTCAATAAGGCCATAAACAATCTTCTCGGTATGGTGGAAAGCACCCTGGGGGAAAAAATTCGCCTTAATGTCAAAACAGAGGAGAATCTCTGGCCTGTGGTTGCAGACCCTGGAGTCGTGGATCAGATAATCATGAATCTGGTGGTGAATGCCAAAGACGCCATGCCAGAGGGAGGAAAACTCACCATCACCACCTCCAACATAGTCCTTGACAAGCCCGGACTGGAAAAAAAATTTGTAAAACTCTCCATTAGTGATACTGGCCATGGAATTAAAAGGGATGTGTTAGAGAAGATTTTTGACCCGTTTTTTACCACCAAAGAGATAGGAAAGGGCACAGGCCTTGGGCTTTCCGTGGTGTACGGAATCGTAAAGCAGCACGGTGGGTTCATTGACGTGAACAGCCAGGAAGGCAAGGGTACCACCTTTGATGTCTACTTCCCTGCCGCCCCAAGGGCCTCGGTAAAGGGACAGGAACGAACCAAAGGTGCTTCATCTGCCAGGGGCAGGGGCCAGAATATCCTGCTTGTGGAGGACGAAGAGGCTGTAAGAAAGGTCATAAAGGAGGTGCTTCTTGAAAACGGCTACCTTGTAACCTGCTGCAAGACCATACAGGAGGCAAAAGATGCCCTTAAGGAAAAAGAGGACTTCCATCTGTTGCTGTCTGATGTGGTCTTGCCAGACGGTTCAGGAGTGGATCTCGCCACCGAACTCAGGAACACTAACCCTGAACTTGCCATCCTGCTCATGAGTGGCTACGTAGATAACCGGGTAAGTGAAGAGGAGATAAAACGGCGTGGCTTTTTCTATTTTAGAAAGCCCTTCAAAATATCCCAGCTTTTGAGTGCAATAGCCGACGCATTGAATAAATCAGGCGAAAACAGCTAATTATCTCTTATAGGCAAGCTGGGTCTCCTGTATGTACTGGATGACACCCCTTGCTATTCCCCGTGCCAGGGCATCCTGGTAGGCGGGGGAACGGAGCCTTCTCTCCTCCTGGGGATTGCTTATAAAGGAGGTCTCCACAAGTATGCTCGGCATCCTAGCGCCTATAAGCACAAAGAAGGGGGCCTGCTTGACTCCCAGGTTTCTTATGTTCTTGTAGCGGCGCTTAAGGGTCCTTACCAGGCTGTACTGGACCTTTCTGGCAAGCCTGGAAGACTCGCTTACCTTGCTGTTTTTGAGAATGTCGTTGAGAATGCTCTTGAGCTCCCCTATTCTTTTTCTGGATGTGGCATTTTCCCTTGCCGCTACCCGCATGGCATCTTCATCCAGAGCGAAGTTTAGAAAGTAGGTCTCCACGCCGTGAAGCCTTCTAGTGGGAGCTGCATTTGCATGGATGGATATGAAGAGATCTGCCTTGTTGGCGTTGGCTATGGCGGTCCTTTGTGTGAGGGGAAGGTATCTGTCAGAGCGCCTTGTCATAATCACCCTGCACCCAAGCTCCTTCTTGAGTATACGGGCAAGTCTCTTTGCAATCTGGAGGACAACATCCTTTTCCCTTGTGCCACGGGGCCCTCTTGCTCCAGGATCCTTACCCCCGTGGCCTGCATCAACCACGATGGTTCGAACGCAGAGACCGAGCTGCTGGGCCAGGGAAAGTTTGCCCTTGCGGGTGCTGGTGGATCGCGTTTTTGAAGACGTTCCGGCCTTTGCAAGGGGTTTGATGGAACATTTTTTCTTTGCATAATGTGCGCCAAAGGCATCGGTAACTATGCGGAAGGGGTCGTCCAGGTAAAAGACCTTTGTCTTTTCTGTTTTTCTAAGATCAAAGACCACCCTCACGGTTTTGGGCTTGAACTGGGCTGCCCTTACAGAGCGCAAAAGCCCGTTATCTATCTTAATGTACTCTGGAAGTCCTATCTTTTTGTAGGCCGGGGAAAGATCAAGGTAGAACCTTTTGGGAAGGCCCCTTTTTTTGTCGGCTGGAAGCTCTCCCTGTTTTATGGTAACTGGTGCAGAAGCGTGTATGACAACCCTGGTGTAGTCCTTGTCTGACCAGTATCTTATGTCCTTTATTATGGCAATCTTGTTTCTGCCCCTTGTATCCGCCTTTTTCCCAGACTCCCTGGACCTTGAAGCCTCTTTCTTTCTGGCAGGGGCAACAACAGGAGTTGATTTCTTTTCAATCCTTACCCCCATCCTTGCAAGTCTCTGCCTGGCAAGGCGGGTATGGCTCCCGTTGGGATAGTCCTTAAGCAACCTCTTCCAGGCGGCAATGGCACTGCTGGGCCTGCCCGTCATCTTGTATATCTGGCCGATTTCATACAGGGCATCATCTGCAAGCCTGCTTGAGGGAAAACGCTCAACAAGCACCTGGTATCTTTCTGCCGCCTCCTGGATATCGGACATGCGTCTTGAGTAACCATAGAGGCCGGTATAGCAACGCGCCATCATAAACAGCGCCTTTGGGGCAATGTCAGGATCGTCCGGGTGGGCCAGGTACACCTTCCTGAACCTGTTAATGACCCGTATCCAGTTCTTTCTGTACTTTCTCAGCCTGGCACTTGCCGCAAGCCTTTGATACGCATTTTTGGCCTCCTTGTATTCCAGGACGGCTGACCTTGAGGAGGCCAAGGCGCTGTGGCTTTCTGGGAAAAGGACAGGGGAAACGACACTAAACAAGATGGCAGAAAAGAGAATCAGCGAAGCAGACAGAATTACCGGTTTAAAAGGGGGTGTTGTCAATTCTTTGCCCTGACGATTCGACACAGTTCATCCAGGATATTTAGTGCTTCAAGGGGCGTAATCCTGTTTATGTCTATATCTTTCAATCTTTTTTCGATGGCTCCATCCTCACAGCCCTTCATTGGAAGAGGCTTTTGAACCACTATCTTATAGTCTGAAGAGTCCACAGAGGCAACAGGCACGGACTTGCCCCTGTTCTTGTTCTCTATCTGGTTCAATATCCGTGCAGCGTTTTCTATAACCTCCAAGGGCACGCCTGCCAGGGCTGCAACCTGGATGCCATAGCTTTTGCTGGTGGCACCCTCCTTTAGGGTATGGAGGAAGTATATCCGATCTTCGTGCTCCTTGACCTCCACATGGAGATTTCTGACCTTCCTGTGCTGCCTGGCAAGGGCCGTAAGCTCATGGTAGTGGGTTGCAAAAAGGGTTTTGACCCCCCTCTTGTCTTTGAAAAGAAGGTGTTCTGCAACGGCCCAGGCAATGGAAAGACCATCGTAGGTGCTGGTTCCCCTTCCTATCTCATCAAGGATTACCAGACTTTTTGACGTTGCGTTGTTCAAAATATTGGCTGTCTCCTTCATCTCCACCATAAAGGTGCTCTGCCCCCTGGACAGATAATCCGTTGCCCCGACCCTGGTAAATATCTGGTCAAGCACTGGAAGACGTGCCTTTTTTGCCGGGACAAAGCTGCCCATCTGGGCCATGAGACAAATAAGGGCCGTCTGCCTCAAAACAGTTGACTTTCCCGCCATGTTCGGCCCTGTAATAAGGACGATCAGGCTGTCTTTGTGGTTAAGCCTTATGTCATTTGGCACAAAGACCTCTCCATCCAGATTCTGCTCAACAACAGGATGGCGGCCCTGAACGATGTCTATCTCTTGATCCTGGGTCATTTCGGGCCTGCTGTAATCGTAGCTGTCTGCAGACTCTGCCAGGCTGCAAAGACAATCCATTTGGGCAAGGGCAGAGGCGCTTTCCTGTATCCTGTTGGCATGTGTTGCCACATCTTCCCGAATCTTGCGAAAGATTTCTGCCTCAAGCTCCAGCCTTTTTTCCTGGGCCGTCAGTATCTTTTCCTCCATCTCCTTGAGCTCTGGCGTTATATAGCGCTCTGCCGAGGCAAGGGTCTGCTTCCTGATGTATGTTTCTGGGACCCTGGAGACCTGGGACTTTGAAACCTCGATATAGTAGCCAAAGACCCTGTTATAGCCTATCTTCAGTTTTGATATGCCGGTTCTTTCCCGTTCCCTTGCCTCAATCTCTGCAATAAAGGCCCTGCCCCTCTTCTGGATGTCTATAAGCTCGTCGAGTTCCTCGTGGAACCCCTGCCTTATGACATTGCCGTCTCGAAGTGATGCAGGGGCCTCATCACGAATGGCCCTTGCTATAAGCTGGAATACATCCTCCAGGGGATCAATACGGCTGTAGAGTCGGGAAATAAGGCCTTCCCCTGGATTTCCCCTGGCAGCCATTATTGAGGACAGAACCTCCCTGATCTCTGGAAGAAGCCCCAGGGAGTCCCTCAAGGCAATAAGGTCCCGGGGGCCTGCCGTCTCCATGACTACCTTGCCAACAAGCCGTTCCATATCGTAGATTTTTCTCAAAAGCGCCTTGAGTCCTGCCCGTTCTTCCGTAAGGGTACAAAGGGTCTCAACGGCGTCAAGGCGCATCTCTATGGCTGAAATATCAACCAGTGGGTAAAGAAGCCACTTCTTTAAAAGCCTTCCCCCCATTGGAGTCGATGTCTTGTCTATGACTCCAAGCAGAGAGCCCCTTGCCTTTCCATCCAGACTGTTGGCAACAAGCTCAAGATTACGGACTGTGGACTCGTCTAACCTCAGGTATTCGTCCAGGGCGTAGGGCTGGAGGGTCTTAACGTGTCTTATGCCTCCGTGGTGTGTCTCACTGCAGTAGACAAGAAGCGCTCCTGCTGCACATACTGCCACGCTTCCCCTTTTTAGGCCAAAGCCCTCCAGGGTGAAGACCCCGAAATGATCTTTCAGGGCCTGTTCTGCCCTTTTTAATCTAAAAACTGAATCAGGCTGCCAGCTTACATAGACGTCTGGAAGGGCCTGCTTTATCCTCGATATGGTATTCGTCCCCCTTAGGGATTCGGGCAGTAAAAGCTCCCTTGGCTGTACCCTGAAAAGCTCCGCCAGGGCCGAATCATGACTTGCCGTTTCCGTAACCTTGAATTCACCAGTTGTAATGTCAAGGCTTGCAATTGAAACCCATTCCTTCCTGGGGTCTATACCAATGGCACATATAAAGTTATTTTCCTTTGATGATAGGCCGCCGTCTATTGTCAGAAGCCCAGGGGTTATTACCCTGATGACACTCCTTTTTACTATACCTTTGGCCTTTTTTGGGTCTTCAACCTGTTCGCAGATGGCCACCCTCTTTCCTGCGCCTACAAGTTTTGTTATGTAGCCTTCTGCTGCATGAAATGGAATTCCGCACATGGGAATCGGGTCTTTCTTGTTCTTGTCCCTGGATGTGAGGGTAATCTGCAGGATTTTTGAGGCAGTGACCGCATCCTCAAAAAACATCTCGTAAAAATCTCCCATCCTGAAAAAGAGTATGCAGCCTGGATACTGCTTTTTGATATCCAGATACTGCTCAAGCATGGGTGTCATTTTCTTTCCAGAGCCAGACATCTTGGTTGCTAAAAAGGTACCATTTTGTGAAAAAACATTTTTTTATTGGCTATCATATGATATTAAAGGAATCAGCTGTGAAAATCATGCTTTTGTTAAAATGGCCCCCAGGTCCTGCAAGGTAAAAAGGGGACATTATTTTTTTAATTTTTTAATCCGTTGTTGTATTTACTCTACTTTTTGTGTTAATTCCTAGACAATCTGTTATGGCGGAGTACAGGATTGGCTGCGAAACTCAACAAAATATCTGGTTCAAAAAGGTCCTTTGACCAGGTAATGGACTTTTTTCAACCAGATTTTGTAAAAATAGAAACCACTTTAAAAAAACACTTTGCATCTCACATATCTTTTGTCAACCAGGTAAGCAGTCACATCATCTTTGCCGGTGGAAAGAGGCTGAGACCCCTGCTCACGGTTTGTGCGGCAAAACTTTGTGACTACAATTCCGAAGACATATACGATCTTTCCGCAGTGCCTGAATACCTTCATGCAGCAAGCCTCCTTCACGATGACGTAGTGGATGCAGGCGAGATGAGAAGGGGAAAAACCCCGGCCTACAAAATCTGGGGGAACAGCGCTGCCGTTCTTGTGGGTGACTTTCTCTATGCCCGAGCCATAGAGCTGGCAACGAGATTTGAGGACATCAGAATAGCCAGGGCCATCTCAAAGACAGTGGCCCTTATGTCTGAGGGTGAGATAATTCAGCTCCTGCATGCCAAGGTTCCAAGCTTTGATGAAAAGACCTATTTTGACATTATTTACAGAAAAACCGCGGCTCTCATATCCACATCCTGCCGCATAGGTGCCATAATGGCCAAGGGAAGCCTGGATGAGATTGAGGCCCTCAGCAACTATGGGCTATGCATAGGCCAGGCATTTCAAATGGTTGATGACGTCCTGGATTATACTGCAGATTCAAGCGAGTTTGGAAAGGTCATAGGAACGGACCTGGCCGAGGGAAAGCTCACCCTTCCAATAGTGGTTGCCTTGGAAAGGGCCTCGAGAAAGAACAGGGACAGGCTCATGAACCTTCTTTGCCAGGGATATGCCTCCATGTCTGACTTCAACTGGGTCCGGGAGCTCCTCATGGAGACAGGCGGCATCCATTACACCATAAAAAAGGCCAGGGGCCTTGTGGATCTTGCCTGTGAAAGCCTTGATATATTTCCAGACTCCCTTATTAAGAGCAACATGAAGGTGCTTGCCCTCTACGTCCTTGAAAGAAAAAAATAGGTGGGTCAAAATCTTGACGAATACGGGCCATAAAAAAACCTGTGGACTTAACCCGCACAAAAAGCCTTTTGGGAAGATGGCCTGTCTTCTGTTATGCCTGCAATTTTTTTTTCTTTTCCCTTCATTGGCCTTGCCGCAAATCAGCCAGAACCTGAAATATCCGGCGTCTCTCTTACCCTGAACCACGACAGCCTTTTTCTATCCTTCAGGCTCTCTAATGGAATGCCTGTAAGGATGGAAGAGCTTATCAAAAGCGGTGTCCCAGTAAGGTACATTTTTCAAATTACCCTTAAGAAAAAGGGATTTTTGTGGGATGATGAACTAAAGTCAATAGAAATCAGACGAACCATTAGTTTTGACAACCTGAAAAACAAGTATTTCCTCTACTTTGACTATCCTGCTACCAGGCTCATCTCCGTAGATAGCCTCAAAAGCGCCAAAAGGTTTCTCTTTTCAGTGGAAAGGATAAGGCTGGTATCCATGGCCCGTCTGGAGAAGGGCAAAAAATACACCATAGAGATAAGGGCAAAGGCGGAAAAGGTTAAGTCATCCATGCCCTTTTCCAGACTGGTAAAACTCTTCTCTTCCTTTGGATTTTCATCAAAGACCTATGAGTTTGAGTTCACTTTTTGAACAGAAAAAAAACAGAGAAAGATTACTGGCAGCTGTAATAGTCGTTCTGCTGGTTATCTTTTCTGTAATAGAGTACAAGCTTGTTGCCTTTATTCGGCCCCTTCCAAAGTACAGTAACGTCCTCATCTTTGCGGTCATAAATATAAATCTTCTGCTTATCCTGGTTCTGAGCTTTCTTGTAATAAGAAACCTGGTAAAGCTGCTTTTTGAAGAAAAGAGCCACATTCTTGGTGCAAAGCTTAAAACAAAGCTTACGGTTGCCTTTGTTATTGTATCGCTTCTTCCTACCATCCTCCTCTTTTTCATCTCCTTCCAGTTCCTTCAGACAAGTCTTGCCTACTGGTTTGATATAAAGATCGAAAGGAGCCTTGAGCAGGCCATATCCATTGGAAGGAGCTACTACAGGGACCAGATAAAACAACTGAGCAGTATTGAAGAGGTGATAGCTAGGCAGATAGCACTTAGATGCAACAAGGGGCCAACAGGACTGATTGAAGAAGGATGCATAGGTGACATATTCGATATAAGTGCTGTGGGAGATCCGGCCATCTCCTGCATAAGAAAGCTGCCAATAAATTACATAAGTGTGCTTGATCCCTATGGCAACAGGATATGGGGTAAAAGCTGGCTTCCTATAACCGAGGAGGTTCCTGAAATAGACCGGCAAAGGCTCAAGGGTCTAAGTGATAAGAAAGGGCCTTTGGTCACATCCCTTGATATCGCCTCTGGAACACTTCTCAGGGTGGTACAGCCCCTTTCTGGCCCTGATGGAAACCTAATTGGATACATTGAGATCGGAAGGGTCCTTGGACAGGACATAGTTAGCCAGCTCGATGAGGTCAAAAAGGGTTTTGAGGAATACAAACAGCTTAAGGTCTTTCAGACACCTCTTAAGACCAGCCTTCTTTCTACGCTTTTTCTCATAACACTTCTCATAATCTTTGTTTCCATATGGTTTGCCCTAAAGCTTGCAAAGAGTATTACCGAGCCCGTGCTCATGCTGGCAGATGCAACACACAGGATAGCACAGGGGGATCTAAACTTCAGGCTTGACACAAAGGGAAGGGACGAGCTTAGCGGGCTGGTAAGGGCCTTTAACACCATGACAAGGGATCTAAAGGAGGCAAGGCGAAAGGCAGAAGAGGCATCCAGGCGCCTTTTAAAGAGCTATTCAGAGCTGGAACACAGAAAGGCCTACATTGAAATGCTCATTGAAAATGTAACCGCCGGCGTCATCAGCCTTGATCCAAGGGGGAAGATAACAACAATAAACAGGTCTGCCTGCCAGATACTTGAAAGGGACCCTTCGCAACTAATAGGAAAGGACTACAAAGAGCTCATAAAAGGCGACGACTTTTCAGAACTTGAAAAGATTCCACAGGAACTCAGCCTTTCAGGCAGGGGCAGCATAAAGAAATCCTTTCGCATAAACGTTGGAGGGGTCTCAAAGTCCCTGATCATCAGTTTCTCCCTCTTAAAGGACAACAAGAACCGGCTCCTAGGAATACTTATAGTCTTCGATGACCTTACGGAGCTTGAAAAGATACAAAGACTTGCCGCTTGGCGGGAGGTTGCAAGAAGAATAGCACATGAGATAAAAAACCCCCTTACCCCCATCCAGCTGTCTGCCCAGAGGCTAAAAAGAAAATTCAGCAACCGCTTTAGCAGCAAGGACCTGGAGGCCTTTAAAAGATGCACAGACACCATAATCAACCAGACTGATGAGCTAAAAAAGCTTGTTGATGAATTTTCAAGATTTGCAAGGATGCCTGCACCTGAACTCAAAAAAGGCCACATAAGGCCTCTGATTGAGGAAATTAGGGAGATATACGCACCACTTGTAAAGATTTCTGCCCACATCTCTGATGATTTTCCAAGGCTCCTCATGGACCGTGAACAGATAAAGAGGGTCCTTATGAATATAATCGATAATTCCATTTCTGCAGGAAAGGCCAGCGAGATAGACATTGACTGTTTCTGGGACAGTGAAAGAGAAGAGGCCGTGGTAAAGATAACAGACAACGGAAAGGGCATATCTAAAAGGGACCTTCCAAAGGTGTTTGATCCCTACTTTTCAAGAAAAAAGGGTGGAACAGGTCTTGGCCTTGCCATTGTAAAATCAATAATTGACGCCCATGACGGCTCAATTGAAATAGAGTTGAATAAACCAAGCGGGGTGATATTCTATATAAGGTTCCGTACGGACAAATAGACTAAACTTAAGTCTTCCTTATAAAATGGCCAAAAACACCATCCTCATAGTTGACGACGAGGAATCGATCCTTGATTCGGTAGGAGACATCCTCTCCGACGAGGGTTACTCGGTAAAGACGGCGCCTGGGGGCGAAAGGTGCCTTGAGATTCTCGAATCCGGAGAACCTGTTGACCTTGTGCTCCTTGACATATGGATGCCGGACATTGACGGTATCGAGGTGCTTAAGAAGATAAAGGAATCCTGGTCATTTCTGCCTGTTATCATCATGTCGGGACACGGAACCATAGAGACGGCCGTTAAGGCCACAAAGCTTGGTGCCCATGATTTCATAGAAAAACCCCTCTCCATTGAGCCCCTTCTCATTTCCATTGAAAACGCCCTGAAATTCCGTGACCTTCAGGAGGAAAACAGGCTCCTTAAGGAAAAGAGCGGAAAAACCACAGAAATCACCGGAAAGAGCAAGAAGATAGTTCAGCTTAAGGAGCAGATACGCATAGTGGCTCCAACGGATGCCTGGATACTCATTCAGGGTGAAAACGGAACTGGAAAGGAGATTGTTGCACAAACCATTCACAGGCTCAGCAAGAGAAGCAAAAGGCCCATGGTGGAGGTCAACTGCGCTGCAATTCCCGATGAGCTCATAGAAAGCGAGCTTTTTGGCCATGAAAAAGGGGCCTTTACCGGGGCAGTTTCCATGAAAAGGGGAAAGTTTGACCTGGCAAACGGTGGAACCCTTTTCCTTGATGAAATAGGTGACATGGCACTTAAGACCCAGGCAAAGATCCTAAGGATAATCCAGGAGCAGAAATTCCAGAGGGTGGGAGGGTCTAAGACCATTTCGGTAGATGTAAGAATAATTGCCGCCACAAACAAGAATCTGGAGGAGGAGATAAAAAAGGGAACTTTCAGGGAGGATCTCTACTTCAGGCTCAACGTGATACCCATAGAGGTTCCACCGTTAAGGGAGAGAAAGGAGGATATTCCCCTGCTGGTCAATGAATTCTTGAAGGAGTTCTCAAAGGGCTCCATCACCATGGAAGATGATGCAGTCGAGGCCCTTTTCAACTACGACTGGCCGGGAAACATCAGGGAACTCAGAAACCTCATAGAGCGCCTTGTCATCCTTTCAAAGGACAATGTCATACGCAAAAAGGACCTTCCAAAGCAGTTCCTCTCCTCTGAACCTGCTGCCATGACCGGGGAGGCGGCTGGAGAGGAGGCGGAATGCTTTTCCTGCCCAGACTTCAAGACCGCAAGATCCATATTTGAAAAGACCTACCTTGAAAGAAAGCTATCCCAGTTTGGTGGAAACATAAAGAGGACAGCAGAGTCCATAGGTATTGAAAGAAGACACCTCTACAGGAAGATCAAGGCCCTTGGGATCCAAAACTGATGGATTTTTCCTCACCCTTGATAAGCCTTGCTATGTTGTCCTTGTGCCTTATCCATATGATGAAACACACTGTCCAGGCCATGGCCTCTATGAAGGAATCTGACTTAAAAAAAAATATGAGAAGGGGTACCGAGGCCACTGAGGCAAGAGAGCCCACAGATACGTATTTTGTATAAAAAAGGGCTGCTGCAAAAATGATTGCAGCAACGGCCACCGCCTTTGGGCATATGGCAAGAAATACACCAAGGGCTGTAGCTACGCCCTTTCCCCCTTTAAGACCAAGGAACATGGAGTAGCAGTGTCCTGCCACGGCTCCAAGGCCGGTAAGTGCAACGATAAAAGAGGGCTCGTTCAGCTTCATTGCCAAAAAAACCGGAACAAAGCCCTTTAGCGCATCAAAAAGCAGGGTGGTTATTCCCCAGCCCTTTCCAAGGACCCTTGCTATGTTGGTCGCCCCTATGTTTCCGCTTCCATGTTTTCTTGGATCAACGGACTTCATCTTGGCAAAGCAGAGTCCAAAGGGGATTGAACCAAGTACATATGAAAGGACAGGGAGCAGATATGGATAGAAGTTTGAAATCTCTTTCATTGGTCATGAGCCCTTTCTGAAAGTAGCCTTTCAATATCAAAAAAGGTGTCTGCGTGAAACGGGGTGTCAAGCTCCCTGTTTTTGTAAGCAATAAGGGGGATAGAGACAGCTTTTGCCGTATCCTCGTCCACCTTTGAGTCCCCTACGTAAACTGCATCATCAGGCGTGCATTCAAGCCTTTCAAATATGAGCCTTATTCCCTCTGGATCTGGCTTTGGCCTCTTTACGTCAAGGGCGCAGACAATCTCGTCGAACAGGCTGTCAAGGCTGTAAAGCTCAATCAGTCTTGGCATTGTAGTGCTCCTGTTAGTTGAAATGGCAGTCAGCCGGCTGTTTCTCAGACGTGTGACGGTTTCGCTCATTCCTGGCTCCGTTTCCATGAAGGGAAGAAAATCCGAATAATCGAGATCGTCGTAAACCTTGTAAGCCCTTTGAATAAGTTCAGGATATTCCCTGAAGAGAAAATTTATGGAGTCAAAGGCGGTGTGCATGTGGCAGTAAGCCATCTCATCACGGCTTAGAGGAGCCCTTCCGGCCCTTGTTGCAATCTCGTTGTAAAAGGCACGGTTTGCCTCCAAGGAGTTGAAAAGCACTCCGTCACAGTCAAATATTACGAGTCTCTTTTTTGATAGATCCATTTGCTAAGTCAACCTTACAATGTCATTTTTCATCTTAAATCCCTTGAGGTCAACTCCCTTATCAACTCCCTTTGAGGCCACGAACACCTTGTGGGTTTCTCCCATTCCTTGTGGAAATATAAGAGATTTTACACTTGCAAGAACTGGCGAAAAGGGCTCAAGCCTTCCAAAAGCCTTTTCCATGGTCTGCTCCATGTCAAGACCTCCAAGAAAGGCCCACTGGGGGCAAAATCCTTCGGCCACAAAACCGGCCTGTTCAAACCAAAGCCTTGCATCTGAAAAATTTACATGGGCAGTCATGTCAATGAGCCCTGGATATTCAAAGAAATCCTCGGTTACTCTTTGCCTGCTATAACCAAGCAGGGTTCCCCTGTTTCGGAAATCTGCATAGTAATCCTCCCTTGAATAACCGTAGTCAATGATGAGGCAAAAGCCCTTTTCCATGCTGGAGGAAAGATTATCAATCCATTTTTTCATCTCCAGATTCACCTCGGTACGGTACCCATTAGGGAGGTGGGAAAGATATATGGTAACGTAGTCTTTCAGGGCCTCATCTGATATCTTAAAGGCCTTTTCAACCAGTCTTTCTTCATCACTACTGACATCAACAAATATCTCGAAAAATTCATCTTCCTTTTTTTCAATAAGATGCACAGGAAAGGCGTCAAAGAGCTCATTGGCAATGACAACCCCCCTGAATCTTCCAGTTTCAGAAAGACAATCAACTATTTTGATATTGTCCTTGAACCCTGAAAGGCTTTTTTTAAGAACTTCCCTTCTTTTTGAAAGGGGCTCAACCATGACGTAGCGCAGCCTTTCAAATTGCCCGTTTGAAAAGCGCTTAAAATATTCGAGTATGTCTCCTGCAAGAACCCCTGTTCCTGCTCCAAACTCTGCAATTGACAGTTCCTGGCCCTGGTTTTCAAGTATTTCAAAAAACTGCTGGATCTGTACTGCCAAAAGATAACCAAAGAGCTTGCTGGTATGCGGGGCAGTAACGAAGTCCCCGTGCTTTCCTATCCTTATTTCATCCTGTGAATAATAACCAAGATTTTCTTCATAAAGGCATAAGGCCATGAAATCCTTAAAGGAAATTGGCCCATTCTTCTTGATCTTATCTATTAAAAGCCCCTTAAGGCTCCCAAAATCGTTAACCATTTCTTATCGGCCCCTTTGAAACAAAGGTTAAAAACTTTTTTAAAACTGTTTTTCCTGATCCTCTTGTTCAAAGTTGTGAAAAAATTCTATGTTTTAAAGGTTTAAATATGAAAATTTTTGTTATATTTTCATGGTCATAAATCGTTTTTCAATATTTCATACGCCCTTATTTTTAATCTTATTTCTTTTAAATAGAGGAAGAATAATGTTAAAGCTTACTGCGGAAAAGGAAAAACTTATTTCGGCACTTTCAAAGGCTCTCCCCATTGTGGACAAGAAAACCATTATGACCATAATCAATAATGTCCTGCTCTATACGAAGGATGGTAAACTCGTGATAGAGGCCACCGACCTTGAAATATCCTTCAGGACAATAATTCCCGCCCATGTTGAGGAAGAAGGCAGTCTTACCATAAATGCCAGAAAGCTCTATGAAATTGTCAAAGAGATATACGAATCCAAAATAGTCTTGGAGGAACTAGAAAACTACTGGCTTAAAATTCCGGTGGGGGATAAGGCAGAATATACCATTGCAGGGCTTGCGCCCGATGAGTTTCCAAAATTCAGACAGTTTCCACAAAAGGAGCCCATTTCAATACCTGGAAAGACCATAAAGGACCTGGTGGAAAGGACCATATTTTCCGTATCCTATGATGACAGCAAATACGCCCTTTCAGGAATACTCATGCAGATAGAAAGACCAGAAGAACAGGCCAATATGACCATTCGAATGGTGAGCTCAGACGGACACAGGCTGAATCTTGCAGAGGCAACCCTTGAAGAAGAAGGCCCTGAAGGTCTCGAACCATTGTCAGTCATCATTTTGAGAAAGGGAGCAAATGAACTTAAAAAACTGGCAGACCTTAATGAAGAGCTTTCTTTTACTGCAGATGAAAAATTCTTGTACGTAAAAACAGAAACCGACCAACTGGTAATCAGGCTCATAGAAGGAACCTTTCCGGATTACCGGGCAATAATTCCCGAGGAGAGAAACCGCTCCATTTTATTCAACAGAAAGAATGTTCTGTCCACGTTGAAAAGGATATCCATTGTCATCCAGGACCCAACATTCAAGGGCATAAAGGTGTCTGTCTCACCGAACATGATGAAGATGGAATCCCTTGATAAAAAGATAGGTCAGGCAGAAGAAAAGGTAGAAATTGGCTATTCTGGCGAACCATTTGAAATGGCCTTTAACGCAAGGTACCTTATTGAGGTCCTTCAGGTAATGAATTCTGAGACTGTGGAATTATCCTTCAACGATGAAGATTCGCCAATTGTTGTAGAGGGAGAGGATGACAAGGGGTTTGTGGCCCTTATAATGCCCATGAGCCTGGAAGACGAATAAGAATCCATTCAAGGAGAAACTTCTATCGCATGAGTGAGACCAAGTATAGCGCAGAACAGATAAAGGTACTTTCAGGGCTTTCCGCCGTCAGGAAAAGACCTGCCATGTATATTGGAAATACCAGTGTTGAGGGCCTTCATCACCTTGTTTATGAGGTGGTTGATAACAGTATAGATGAGGCCCTGGCAGGCTTTTGTTCGAGGATAGAAGTGACACTCCATGAAGACGGAAGTGTAACGGTTCTGGATAACGGCAGGGGCATACCCGTTGATATCCATCCAACAGAAGGGATTTCCGCCCTGGAACTTGTTATGACACGCCTGCATGCAGGTGGAAAGTTTGACCATCAGACCTACAAGGTCTCAGGCGGACTCCACGGTGTTGGAATCTCCGTGGTAAATGCCCTTTCCGAATATCTTGAGGTAGAGGTTTACAGAAACGGGAAAATATACCGTCAGTCCTACAGGAGAGGTGAACCAACAGGGCCACTTGAGGTCATAGGAGAAACAAAAAATACAGGTACGAAAATAAGGTTCAAACCCGATCCTGAAATTTTCAAGGAGACGTGCCAGTTCGATTATGAGATACTTGTTTCCAGAATGCGCGAACTTGCCTTTCTTAATCCAAACATCACCATAAAAATCTCGGATGAAAACACGGGAAGGGAGGACGTATTCCACTTCAGGGGCGGAATAATAGAGTTTGTCAGGTATCTCAACAAGAACAAGGACGTAATCCACAAGGATCCCATTTATATCTCTGGTGAAAAGAACGAAGTCCAGGTTGAGGTAGCCTTTCAGTACAATACGGGATACGCAGAAAGGATTCTGAGTTACGTAAACAACATACGCACAAAGGAGGGAGGGACCCACGTAACGGGCTTTCGCCAGGCCCTCACAAAGTGCATAAACAGGTATGCCAGCGAAGATATCATACCCAAGAAACTAAAGGAGAGGCTTTCAGGGGATGATGTAAGGGAGGGGCTTACCTGTGTCATATCCACCAGGGTGCCAAACCCGCAGTTCGAGGGCCAGACCAAGACAAAGCTTGGTAACAGCGAGGTCCAGTTCGTAGTGGCCTCTATAGTGCAGGAACAACTCTCCACCTACCTTGAGGAAAATCCTTCTGTTGCCAAGAAGATACTTTCCAAGGCAGTGGATGCGGCAAGGGCCAGGGAAGCAGCAAAGAGGGCAAAGGAACTTACCAGGAAAAAGGGCCAGTCACAGGAAATAATGATGGCTGGAAAGCTTGCCGAGTGCCAGGAAAAGGATCCTGCAAGGAGGGAAATATTCATAGTCGAGGGGGATTCCGCAGGAGGGAGTGCAAAACAGGGCAGGGACAGGGCCTTTCAGGCAATTCTTCCCCTCAGGGGAAAGATAATGAACGTTGAAAAGGCCAGGTACGATAAGATGCTTGCCAGCGAGGAGATAAAGAACCTCATTGCAGCCCTTGGCACAGGAATAGGAATAGAGGACTTTGACCCATCCAGACTCAGATACCACAAGATCATAATAATGACAGATGCCGATGTGGACGGAGCGCACATTCGCACACTTCTGCTCACATTTTTTTACAGGCAGATGCTCCAACTTATTGAAAACGGCCACCTTTATATTGCCCAGCCGCCACTTTTCAGGGTGGCCCTTGGAAAGAAAAAGGAGCTTTATCTCAAGGATGAAAAGGAAATGGACCTCTTCCTCTTTGACAGGGCCACAAAGGCCATAAAACTAAGACCCAAGGGCTGGGATACCACCTTTTCCGGGGAGAGGCTCAAAAAGCTTCTGAACCAGATATCAGAATTCAACAAGGCAGTGGATGAACTCCATACCAAGGGTTGCTGGAAGGAACTTTGCTATGCAATCCTGGAATTTGGAATAGATGACAAGGAATTCCTGTCAAATGAGGAAAATGCCAGGGCACTGTCCGGATTTCTAAAGGAGAAGGGTTTTCTTATTGGGCCGGTAAACCCTTCTGAATCGGAAATATCTGGCTACAAATTCAAGGTGGCTGCCAAGGGTCTGGCCTATCTGAATGTGGAAATATCACCTGAGTTTTTGAGAATGCCTGAATTTAAAAGGGTTCTTAAGTGTTTTTCCAAAATAAGTCACATTTTTTGCAGGGAAATAGAAATATACAAGGAAGACGATCTCATCCAGACCTGCGAGGATTTTTATGAACTCATAGAATTTTTCAGGCAGGAGGGGCGAAAGGGTCTAAACATCCAAAGATATAAGGGGCTTGGGGAGATGAATCCGGATCAGCTCTGGGAAACCACCATGAACCCTGAAAAAAGGACAATGCTCAAGGTATCCATAAAGGATGCAGATGAGGCAGAGAACCTCTTTACCACCCTGATGGGCGAAAAGATAGAACCAAGGAGGAACTTCATCCAGACCCATGCCCTCGAGGTCCAGGAGCTGGATATTTAGCGGGTTCTTAGAAGGTTAAAACTTGGTAACATCCTGAAATAGTAAATAAATTTAGTCTTTGGTTTTATTTAATTTTTAAAATTATGGGAATCCATTATGAAGTGCCAAAAAGAAAAGAACCTCCAAAGATGTAACTGTACCTATGAACCATGCCCAAGAAAGGGAATATGCTGCGAGTGCCTGAAATATCATCTCAAGATGAGACAGCTTCCCGGATGTTGTTTCCCTGATGAGGCAGAAAAGACATGGGACAGGAGCTTTGAACACTTCGCTCGCCTTGTACAGGAAGGGGCTGTCTGAAAGAGAAGAGAAAAAGGGTGTTTTGCCTGTTTATCAGGTTTAATCAACTATTTCGCCAACAAGGTCGTAGTCATGGGCCTGGGTGATCCTCACCCTTGAAAGGGCCCCTTCTTCAGATATTCCTTTGTTGATATAGGTTATTCCGTCCACACCAGGGGCCTGAAACCTGGTTCTGCCACAAAGAAGCAGGTCTGATTCCTGGCAGTATCCATCCACAAGAACATCAACCTCTTTACCTACAAAACCCCTGTTTATTGAACGGGATATCCCCTTCTGGAGTTCCATTATCTGTTGTTTCCGTCTTTTGGAGGTCTCTTGGTTTACCTTATCCATGAAGGCATGGGAGGGGGCCTCTTCCTCGTCTGAGTAAATGAAACATCCAAGGTGGTGAAACCTCCACCTCCTTATGAATTCCAGAAGAATTTTAAAGTCTTCTTCCTCCTCCCCTGGAAAGCCCACCATCACGGTTGTTCTCAAGGATGCATCAGGAAGAAATCTTTTTATTCTTTCCATCGTCTTATCAAGTACTAAGGAGGAAGCACTGCGACCCATCCTCTTTAGTATCCTTGGGCTTGCATGCTGGATGGGAATGTCCAGGTATTTGCAAATGCGCTCTTCTGAGGAAATGAGCCTGAGAAGCTCATTGGTAATGCCATCAGGATAAAGATACATGAGCCTTAGCCACGGAACTTCCGTTTCAGCAAGTATCTTTTCAACAAGTCCTACAAGATTGGTGTTGCCGCGCTTATATCCGGTCAGGTCCTGGGCAACCAGGGTTATTTCCCTTGCGCCAATTTCCACAGCACCATTAATTTCTGAAACGATATCCTCTGGGCTTCTGCACCGTAGATTTCCCCTTATTTTGGGAATCATGCAGTAGGTGCATCTGTTGGAGCATCCGTCTGAAACCTTTACAAAGACCTGCCAGGGTCTGCCTGTAATGACCCTTTCATTTTGGGAAGCTTCAGGCCCTTCCTTCTTGTTTAAAAGTCTCAGTATCTTTGAGGCAATGGAAGAAGGTTCCACGTGGAAAACAAAGGAGTCCACCTCTGGAAGAAGGCCCTCAAGCTGTCTTCCGTATCTGAGCGGAAGGCAGCCAAAGACAACAATCCTCTGGTCTGTCCTTTTTCCCTTGGAAAGCTCAAGAATGGTTTCAACTGACTCTGAAACCGCATCTTCAATAAAGGCACAGGTGTTTACAAGTATGAGGTCTGCATCCTCAGGATCTTTTGAAAAAAGGGTCTTTTCAAAAGCGTTTTTTATTAAGGCAAGGACAGTTTCTGTGTCAGTAAGGTTCTTGGGGCATCCAAGGCTGGTTACATGGATACTTATGGAATCACCCATGAAGATCGTCTATGCTAGACTCCTTAACGGCCTTAATCTGGTTGTTTTCCTCCAGAAGAATGAGCCTTGCCCTGTGTGTTTTAAGTTCATCTTCGGAGTAAAGGGCATAGGTGACGATTATTATCAGATCCCCCTTGCAGGCCTTTCTGGCAGCAGCCCCGTTTACGCAGACGGTTCCAGTGCCCCCTTTGCCCTTTATCACGTAGGTGTCAAAGCGTTCGCCATTACTTATGTTGTAAACCATGACCTTCTCGTTTGGCAGTATGTCCGCTGCCTCCATGAGCTTGCTGTCAAGGGTAAGACTTCCCTCGTACTCAAGCTCGGTCTGGGTTACAACAGCCCGGTGTATCTTGGACTTAAGCATGTGTCTTTGCATAGTAAAAAAAATCCAGGTCCTTACTTAATGTATAACCATGTTGTCTATGAGTCTCGTCTTTCCCACATATACGGCAAGGGCTACCAGAAGGGGCCTTTTTATGTGGGTTGCAGGCTCAAGTGTCTCAGGATCACCAACAAAGATGTAGTCAATTCGTGTAAAAGGGTATTTACCAATAAAGTCCTCAAGTGCACTTACAAGTTCCGCTGCATCCTTTACCTCATTTTTGCTGATGAGCTCCCTTGCCCTTTTTAGTGCGTTAAAAAGACAGAGACTGCTCTTTCGTTCATCATCAGAAAGATATGTGTTTCTTGAGCTCATGGCAAGGCCGTCTTTTTCCCTGAAAATGGGGGCACCAACGATTTTAATTGGAAAGTCGAGGTCCCTTACCATCTGTCTTATGACCTGTAGCTGCTGGAAATCCTTTTCCCCAAATACGGCTACATCTGGCTGAATGATGTTAAAAAGCTTTGTAACAACCGTGGCGACTCCCCTGAAGTGGCCTGGCCTTGACCTTCCGCAAAGGTGTTTTGTAAGCCCCTCAACCTCCACCCATGTCTTTGAGGGTGAGGGGTACATCTCCTGAACGTCAGGCACGAAGACGGCATGTACGCCCGTACTTTCTGCAAGGGCCAAGTCCCTTTCAATATCCCTTGGATAAGTGTTGAAGTCTTCATTTGGGCCAAACTGGGTGGGATTTACAAATATGGAAACAACCGTCTTGTCGGTGCGCTTAAGGGACTCCTTCATAAGGCTCAGGTGCCCCTGGTGGAAAAAACCCATGGTGGGCACAAAACCAACTGAAAGGCCCCTTTTTTTCCATTCGCTTATGACCTTTCTTATATTGTTTTTGGTTTTTTTAACGATCATTTGCACTGTTCATTTAATGAACATAACCCCTCTTCTTCCTGTAAAAGGGGAATGGTGTTTGCCGAAGGAAAGCCAGGAACCCCTGAGCCTGGACAAAAGCACTGTTCTTTTATGAACTCCAGGATTTTTTTATCGCCCTTTATAATCTTATAACCGTCTTCAGTTCGCTGGATAAGCACTGGCACAGAATTGATGTCAAAAATCCTGAGCGCCAGCACGTTTATTTCTGGCCTGTAACCTTCTATGGGAATAAGACCTGGAAGTATCTCCCTTTTTATCCTGGAGACAGGATTAAAGTGGATTTCGCATTTTACGCATCCTTGAAGGTTTTTAAGCACCTTTTTGCAATGGGGACAGTCTTCTGAAAAGATAAGAAACGCAACAGACCCGGCATTTGAACAGGTCTTTACTGCATAGGTGCCCTGGTTCAGGTTGATCTTTTCAGGCATGAGAAAGGGCACGTTTATGAATGAAAAAAGGGCAAGCTCAACACTAATAAATGCCATACCGAATATGGCAGTTCTGTAGTTATATGCCACTGTTATTATCAATATTAGCAAAGCTATCAACAGGCAGTAGGAGCAAAAGGTGTGGGCAATGAAGAGTTGGATGCTCAAGAGGATTCCCTCTGCACAAAAGCCGCAGAGAAGCAGGAGATCAACCAGGTATTTGGTATTCCTCTTTTTCCTGAATAGCCAAAGGAAAAGGATAATGCCCAGGAAAAAAAGGGCACCCAGACCGTTTACCACCAGTGGATTAAGGTCAAGGATATTTTCAACCACCTTACAGCCCTGGTTGAAGCAAAGCTCTTGACCCTTTAGGTGCAGAAGTATCTGCACAGAGGTCAAGAAAAGGCCCAGGATTGCAAGCAGGTTAATGAATATGTATCTTGGTCTGCCCATTTTTATTTTAAATGCCAACGCCTTTTGATGATCAAGGGTATATAATTAAGACAAAAAGAGATGACAAACAACAAAAACATGGACTATCCAAGCCTTGTATATGCTACCCCCAAGGGGGAGATATTTGACTATCCAGGGCTTAAAATGGCGGGAAGATCGGGTTTTGAATTTTTTGTACCCGACACTAACGACCTTATTCCCCTTCCTGAAGGAAGCGAGCTCTTTGTAATCCCCGATTCCATTCCAGTTGCCTGGGATCCTGTCCAGGACGATTTCGTTCTCTTTGACACAGAGGGAGATGGAGGAAGAGCCATGGCCGTTGCCGCCTTCATGGCACCTGCTTACACACAGACGGCCCTTTGTGCCTATAAAAGACAGACTGGGGAGCCGCTGCCCCTTTTTGCATATACGGCAGTAGGCTGGTGGAAGGGAAGGTTCTGGGTTCCTGCCTTCAGAAGTGACAGGGACAAGAGACAGGATATAAGGGGCTTTAACAGGTCTGAGGTGGTCAAAAAGACCTTAAAGAGGCTTAAGAAATACAAGAAGAACAGGCTCATACAGCACCTTGGAAAGTGCAGCCTCACCTATGGATGTCCGGCTGCAAAGAACTTCTTTCTCGGAAGGCACGAGGCCCCTCTTCCCTCCTCACCTGTGTGCAATGCCCGCTGTCTTGGCTGTCTTTCCTATCAGCCAAAAGAGGGCCCCCCGGCAACCCAGGAGAGAATAACCTTTTCCCCGTCGGCAAAAGAAATTAGCGAAACCGCCCTTATTCACCTAAGAAGCGTGGAAAATGGAGTGGTTAGTTTTGGCCAGGGTTGCGAAGGAGAGCCCCTTATGCAAAGCGACCTTCTTGTTTCCGCCGTTACCCAGATAAGAAGGAAGTTTACGGGGGCAACAGTGAATCTCAACACCAATGCAAGCATACCCAGAGCCGTTGAAAAGCTTGCAGAAAGTGGTCTTGACAGCATCAGGATAAGCATGAACAGTGTGGATGAGGCCGAGTACACCAGTTACTACCGGCCAAAGGGCTACAGTTACAAAGAGGTGTTGGATTCCTGGAAAAGGGCAAAGGAGGCAGGTATTCACGTTTCCCTGAACCTTTTCATCATGCCTGGTCTTACGGATGCGCCGGCAAATGTTGAAAGGCTTTCAGGGCTTATTGAAAGATTTGGCCTGGACCTTGTGCAGCTAAGGAACCACAATATAGACCCTGACTGGTATTTCAGATCCATTGACTTTAAGGGCCATGAAAAGGCCCTTGGCATAAAAGAGATGGTGCGGATTTTGAAGAAGAGATTTCCCAAGCTGAAATTTGGCTATTTCAACCCTCCCATAAAAAAGAGACAAGGATAGACAGAGGATAGACAAAGAAATGAGAGAAAAAATAATTGATAAAGCACGAAAGATTTCAGGGCCAAAGCTTTCTGGGCCGCTGGAGGCCGCATTTGGGGCCGTATTTGAAGCGGGCCAGGCCATAAAATCCCTTTACGGAAACGAGCATCAGGTTAAGTACAAGGGAGAAATAGACCTGGTTACAGAGGCGGATTACAGATCTGAAGAGATACTGAAGAGTGCCCTTTCCGGCCTTGGAGACGCCGAGGTCATGGCAGAGGAGAGCGCCACCAATTTAAGTCTAAGGGAAGGTCTTTTCTGGATCGTTGACCCCCTTGATGGAACAACCAACTTTGCCCACGGTTTCCCCTTTTTTGCCCCTTCCGTTGCCTATGCACGGGTAAAAGAGGGCCGCTATCAGACAATAATTGGCTGCATATACATACCCATCCTGGAAGAGTTTTTCTGGGCCATAAGGGGAAAGGGCAGCTTTCTTAACCTCCAACCTTTACACGTTTCAGGTGAAAAAAGCCTTTCAAGGGCCCTTATTGCCACAGGCTTTCCCTATGATGTTCATGAGAAACCGGACGAGGTCATTGCGGCACTAAAGGCAATGATAGTAAAGGCCCAGGGCATACGGCGGGCAGGGGCAGCGGCAATCGACCTTGCATATGTTGCGTGCGGCAGGTTTGAAGGTTTTTGGGAAAAAAAGCTTAAGCCCTGGGATACTGCAGCTGGCATACTGCTTGTCGAGGAGGCTGGAGGAAGGGTAACAGACTTTAAGGGTGGAGAGTACAATCCCTTCCTGCCTGAGATCATTGCCTCAAACGGCCCTATTCACAATCAAATGGTGGAAATATTAAGGGTTTTTTCATGTCAACATACAAGTACATAACCTGTCCAAAGTGCGGCACAAGAATACGTGTCTACAAGAATCCTGTTCCCACAGTGGATGTCATCATTGAGCTTGGTCATAAAGGGGAAATAGTTCTTATAAAGAGAAGGAATCCGCCCCTGGGCCTTGCCATACCCGGGGGTTTCGTGGACTATGGAGAACGGGTGGAGGATGCGGCAGTTCGAGAGGCAAGGGAGGAGACGGGCCTTAACGTGAAACTCAAATACCTGCTTGGGGTCTATTCTGACCCGAAGAGGGACAGCAGGCTTCACACCATAAGCACGGTCTTTGTGGCTTCTGCCAAGGGAAAACCACAGGCTGGGGATGACGCAAAGGAGGTTGTGGTTATAAGCCCAGATGCCATTACCGACCCCCTTTGTTTTGATCACAAACAGATAATCTCAGACTATATAAAGGCCTCGAGTAGTAAAAAACAGGATCTATCAAGCCGGGTCAAGGCCAGTCAAGAAAATGAAGGAAAGTTAAAAAAAGCTAATTAGCTCCCCTTGCTCACAACCAGCTTGTTTCCTCCAGCCTTTTTGGCGGAATAAAGGGCCTTGTCCGCCTCTGAAAACAGTTTTTTTATGGCCTTTTCCGGATCTTCCTGTGCCTGGTCCAGTTTCGCAAGCCCCATGCTCAAGGTGACGGCAAGAGGGACGTTTTTTGAAAAGTTACTTCTTATCCTTTCTGCAATGGCAACAGCCTGATCTTCCTCGGCGTAGGGAATAATAACTGCAAACTCGTCCCCGCCAAACCTGAAAAGCATGTCAACATGGTCCCTTGTTGAGTGCTTTAGCGTATCTGCCAGGGATACCAGGACCTTGTCTCCCTCCTGGTGGCCCTCCTGGTCGTTGACCTCCTTGAACTTGTCAATGTCAAGAAGAAGGAGATAGAGGGGATACTTTTGCCTCCTTGCCCTTACCACTTCCTCCTTGAGCTTGTGATCAAAAAAACGCCTGTTGTACAGGTCTGTTAAGCCATCTCTGACAGAAAGCCTTTTTAGTGTATGTCTTAGCTGGCGTTCCTTTATGAGTCTTTGAAGCTTCGCCTCTATCTCGTCGAGGGTGAAGGGCTTGTGCACAAAGTCGCTGGCCCCGGCCCTTATGACGTCTGTGTAGGTGAAGTTTTTGGTGTAGCCGGTCATGACGATTACGTCTGTATCTGGCCACGATTCCTTTACCATCTTCAAAAGCTCAAGGCCGTCGATCTTGGGCATTATGAGGTCTGTGATAACTATTGTGAATGGAGATGTCTCAAGGAGCTCAAGGGCCTTTTTCCCGTTTTCTGCAGTCCTGCATTCATAGCCCTTTCTTTGAAAAAGCTGGTTGAGAAGCTCAAGAATGGACGGATCATCGTCCACAATGAGTATCTTTTGTTTCTCAACCGGAAGTTTTACAAAGGGCAGGTCTGCAATAAAGTTATCCATTTTTTGAAAAATAATCCTTTTTAAGAAAAAGCGCCATTAAATAATGTTTTTTAAAGTAAAAATAACAAAGCCGCAATATTTAAAAAAGTCCGGGTTTCCGCAAATGGAACGTCTTCACGCCTAGAGGCCCTTTCCAAAAAAAAAATGGCATCTTGAAGGTCAAACTCATCCAGCCCGTCAAATCCTTATGACTTTTGTGGCGACCTGCATGGAGGTAACGATATCCAGCATGTTGGTGGTATGCCCAACGGCCTTGGAATCAATCAGGTTAAAGTATTCCAGGCAGGTCCCACAGACCAGTATGTCCACCCCTGCCTTTTCAAGGGCTTTGAGGTCCTCAAGGACGTTGGAATCCTTGCTGGATAGCTTTACACCTGCGTTTACCAGAACGACTCTCCAGAGTTCTGTTCCCATCTCCTTGAGGGTGGATATAAAATTTTTCATAAGTCCGCGCCCAAGCTCCTCGCTGCCGTTTCCAAAGACATCCGTGGGGATAAAGACGAGTATCTTCTGGGCCTGGGAGCCATCATGGGACTTTTCTTCATGAACTATCTCGCAGGTTGGCGGTGCCCCTGTTATGGAAAAATTTCCAGAGCCCGCCTCCTTTACTGAAACGGTCCAGCCCTGGCTTTTTAGGAAACGGCTTACGTTTTCCCTGGATGCCTTGTTATCAACGAGGACCTCCACCATTTCCCTTGGGTGCTCCTCTATGATGTCCTTGGTGGCCATTACGGGCTGGGGACACGCCATACCCCTGCAATCAATTTTTTTCATTTCCTTTTCTCCTGCTTCTTTATAACTTCTTTTAAAGACAAAGGAGACGAATTATACCCATGATAAAATTATGCACAATAGATGCGGGACCCTATAGGTTTTATCGTCATGGATTACATAACACAGAAAAAGGCTGCCCATGATGCGGAAAATAGTGGTAATTTTTCTGATAGCAGCGGTCTTTGCCTCTGTCTATTTTATTTATGAAGAATGGCTTAGTAAGAAGGTAGCGGATAAGTCCGCCTTGGATATCCCAGAGCTCACCCTTTGGGAAATAAACTATGTCAAAAACGTCCACGGAGTGCCTGTATGGAGCCTCAAGGTAAAGTCTGCTGTAAAGGCAGAATCAACGGGGATTCTAAGGGGCGAGGGTGTAGGCCTTACGGTTTTCAAAAAGGGCACTCCCTGGGCACATCTAAAGGCGGAAAAGGGCGAGGCAGACATTAAAAAAGGTCGATTCAGGGTCTGGGGGCACGTGGTAATAACGGCCCAGGATGGGAACTGTACCCTAATGGCCCAGGAGATGGAATATGATGAAAAGTCAAGGAGGATATATTCAAACAGGGAGGTGGAGTTTACCTGCGACGATCTGATTCTTCACGGAAAAGGCGTAGTCATGGACCTGAATAAAAAATCCATCAAGATAGAAGGGCTTGTCTCTGCTCTTTTGGAGTAGGCATTTATACTCCTTATACCGACCAATCCGGCCATCCATTCCGAAGTTATCCGGCCACTGGTACCCTAGGTGTCAGGTCCCGGAAGAGTCATACCTGAATTTCCAGAACTCCCCTTCAGGGGGTAATCATACCTCCATACCGTTTTTTCTATAAGATCAAAGGCGATACCGTATGGATAGTTGCTGTCTGGCATGGTGCCCAGCTTCCAAAGCAACCAAGATAGTGAAGGGCAGCCTTCCACTTTGGGATAGGATCAGGCGGATATTAACCCGTCTTTCGCTATTCACGCAGTATTTTTGGGGGCCGTCCGGGTCTGTCAACCAAAAAGATCGGATGGCTCGGTAGAAAAAAAATCCTCCAGCCCCATACCGGCCTGACCTACTATAAACGGTCTGGCTTCAGGGTAATTCCTTTTAAATGCGTCCAGGCCTGTGGTATCAGAAAATGCCGAGGCACCTGACTTGACCTCAATGGCCCAGGTATCTCGTGGTGTTTTTACCACAAAATCCACCTCACGTCCCTTGTACCTCCAGTAAAATACCTGCCATGAAATATCAGAAAGGCCATTAAGTATATGCGCTCCCACCGCATTTTCTACTATCCTGCCCCACCAGGCGGGATCATCTCTTGCCTTGTCGAAGGTCTGGCCTGCAACCGCATTTACCAGCGCGTTGTTCCACAAAATAAGCTTTGGACTGCTTCCCCGCCTTGTCTTCCTGCCCCATCTGAAGGCCTCCAAACCTGATAGCAGATAGGCTGACTCCAGGAGTTTCAGGTAATGGGCCAGAGTCGTGGTATTACCCGCATCCTGCAGCTGTCCCAGCATCTTGTTGTACGACAGTATCTGGGCTGGATGAATACAGGCAAGGAAGAATAGACTTCTCAAAAGGGCGGGTTTGGTGATGGTGTGAAGCTGAAGGACATCTCTG
>JALWNK010000060.1 GCA_026995935.1 Deltaproteobacteria bacterium | reverse complement strand
GTCAGTGGAGCTGAAGAACTTGCTGAAAAGGCCAGGGCCTAAAGAGATAAAAAGGCTGCTTGGCCCACTTCTTACGCAGAAGAGGCGCAGCAAGATAATCGAGGTCCTTTCAAGACGAACAAGGTACATCACCCTTGTCCTTGATGACCTCTACCACCAGCACAACATGAGCGCTGTTGTAAGGAGTTGCGAGGCCTTTGGCATCCAGGATCTTCACGTGATAGAGATGGAAAACCGCTTTAAACCCACCCACGGCGTAGCCATGGGGGCCCAGCAGTGGATCAGCATCATTAATCACTCGTCAGTTACGGAATGCATTGATACACTTAAAAATAAGGGCTACAAAGTACTTGCTGCAGATCCTCCTGAAAGGGCCCTTGAGACAAGGCAAAAGCTCAAATTTGCCCTGGATGAAATTGTGCTTGAAGATGGGCCTGTGGCCATAGCCCTTGGGAAGGAGCTTGACGGGCTCGACCCTGAGCTTCGAAAAGGCTGTGACGGAGTGGTATTTATTCCCATTAGGGGATTTACAGAAAGCCTGAACGTATCGGTTACTGCCGCACTTTTTCTCTTTGAGCTCAGGAGAAAACTTGAGAAACTTCCAAAGAGCACATGGGGCCTTAAGGGGGATGAGATGGAAAGACTTGAGGCCCTATGGTATCTGAGGTCTGTAAAACGGGGAGAAAAGATACTGGAAGACCTTTTAAAAAGGGAGGAATTTATAAGGATGCAAAAGGGGGCCACGTAAAGGCCCCCTTTTTGTCTTCAGAGGTTATATTTCCTGAAGGGCAACAAACTTAAGGGCCCTTGTAGTACACTTTGTAACACAGGCTGGCTTCAATCCCTGATCCACCCTGTCCATGCAGTAGTCACACTTAACCGCCTTGCCAGTGGCGGGATTTATCTGTGGGATGGTCCAGGGGCAGGCACCTGCGCAGGCCATACACCCTATGCAGAGCTCCTGGTCTATGTAAACGATGCCATCCTCCCTCTTTTTCATTGCCCCTGTAGGACAGATGGGTACACAGTATGGATCCTCACAATGGTAGCACGAACGAAAGAGGAACTCTGTCTTGGGAACACCCTTGACCGACTTTAGAGGCTCATGAGATATCTCGCACAGAATGGGTCCTACTGGCAGGTCCTTGTTGGCCTTGCAGTGAATCTCGCATCCATGACAGCCTATACACCGTTTTGCATTGAGATAGAGCATATATTTGTTCACAGTTCTACCCTCCTTCTTGGATTCCTGGAGCTACGGCGCACAGTTACAAACTTTTCGCAAAGGCACAGGCCGCCTCCAGCCTCATCCATATGCAACAGCAACCCCTCCTGGAGTTTCTGATCACTCATTCCTGCGTGGTAGGCACGGCTTTGGAGCGGAACCTGCCTTCCAAAACCATGAACCGTGTAAACCGCCTCGGGATGGATGAACTCTGTGACATGTGCGCGTATTGTCCCCATCTGGCTGTCACCAATTACGTCTACCCAGTCCCCGTCGTTTATACCCAGCCTGGTTGCTATGCGCTTATTGATCCAGAGAGTGTTTTCTGGAAACAGCTCGTGAAGCATGGGATTGTTGATGGTGTGACTGTGGGCATGCACTGGGCTTCTTCCAAAGACCAGCCTGAAACGCCCCTTGGGAGGCTTCTTTGGGGATTCATAGGGCTTGAATGAGGGAATTCCGAGGCCCTCCAGGGTCTCATTAATGAATTCTATCTTTCCAGAGGCGGTCTTGAACCTGCCCTCGAGATCTTCCCTGTCATACATTATCGGTGTATCGGTAAGGGAAACGAAACCCTTTTCCTGAAAGTCCTCTATGGTGTAGCCGGTTGGCTCAAGCTGCCAATTCCACATGTCTTCTGCAGTGTGGAAGGGGAATAGATCGCCAAATCCCAATCTATCTGCCAGCATCTTGAGTATCTCCCAGGATGGTTTGGTATTAAACCTGGGATCCACTGCCCTATCCCTGTATATGAACCTTGGTTTAAGCCCCTTCTGGGTGGCTATAGGTGTCTCCCTCTCAAGGTACATGGATTCTGGAAGTATTACGTCACTGTACCAGCCAAATTCGCTGTAGTGGGTATCAATGGAAACAAGAAGTTCGCAGTTATCCAGGGCCTCCTTCTGTGCCGCCACGTCTGGGAAACAGGTAAATGGATCGTGTCTGTAGCAGATGAGCCCCTTAATTGGGTAAGGCTCACCAGTAGCCATGGCCTCGTAGTAAAGATGGAAGAGACCCGGGCCCTTGTCAAAGTGCTTATATTTCCAGCCAACTCCGTCTGCCCGTTTTTCTTCAGGTTTGGGTACATTTGAGCTGAAGGTCCGCAGGCCCTTTACGCCACAGTCCGCAGGTGTCTTTGGGAACAACTGACCGCCCTCTGTCTCTATGTTGCCCATGAGGACGTTCAGAATATGCAGGCACCTGCTTGCATAGAAGGAATCATTATACCTTGAAAGCATCCAGCCAGGATGAAAGATGACCCTTGGCCGCTGGCCTCCTATCTCGTTTACAAAGTCCTTGAGTTTCTTGACCTTTATTCCGCACTCCTTGGCAGCCCAGTCCGCAGTGTAGGGCTCAACGAACTCTGCCATCTGATCAAAGCCCACGGTATACTTCTCCACGAAGTCCTTGTCGTAGGCCTCCTGCTTTATGACCTCGTTTATCATTCCAAGGGCAAGGGCGTAGTCTGTTCCAGGCCGGACCTGGAAAAACCTGGTTGCCTTGATACCAGTAAGGGTCTGGCGGACATCCACGTAGGTGAGACTACCGCCATTGTCCAACATGTCCATGACCTGATTCGCCTCGGCAACCCTCAGGGAGGCGAGCAGGTTCCTTCCAAAACATATAAGATGTTCAGCATTGGCTATGTCGTATATAAAGCCCTTTCTACCAAGACCGTAAACCGACTTGCTGGCATGGTGAACGTTTCTGCCGCAGGCGCTGTCATGGTTGGTGAAGTTTGGTGAACCAATGGCATAACAGAACGCCTTGATGAGATCCTGCCATGGCCCTCCCCTGCAACTCATGACAATGGACTTGGCGCCGTACTTTTCCTTGATCTTCTCTATCTTTTCTGCCACATAATCAAGGGCTGTATACCAGCTTACCGGCTCCCACTTCCCGGCACCCCTTCCACCACTTCTTATGAGCGGCTGCTGAGGCCTTTCAGGATCCTTATGTAGTGCTACTCCTGCTGACCCCTTGGCACAAAGACTCCCCTTCAGGATGTGTGGATTCCCCTCAATCCATCGGACCTTCCCATCTTCTACTTCCACCTTGATGGGACATCTGACGGAACACATTCCACACATGCTCCATACTGTCTTTTCCATAAACGCCTCCCTTTTGAATTTAGAAAACCCTTTTGAAAAACTATCTCAAATAACAAATTTCACCTTTTCAATTATCTATAATTTCCTTTTTTAGTCAAGTAAATAAATTCTCATTCTTGTTTGTAATTCATTTCACAATCAAGTTAGTATAGACTTCTGTTTTGTTTCAAACAGAATACTTAAAGTTTGGTCAATTTCGCATTTAATAAGTAACCATTCAGTTTCTGTCTTTGAGAAGCACTGGATTAACAAGAAATAATTAGGTTCGTATTTTCTTGGTTAACTGGCCTAAGGAAATGGCAGAGCCAAGCAGCCTCGCCTGGAGAAAAAATATTTTGTCTGCAAAACCTCATTAGGCACTTAACATGCATAGATTTGCATGTTAAAAGGGCATCAGTTTTCACTACATTTATCACAATGGTGTTCTTGCCTGCTTTAACAACCTTTTAATTCCTTAAAGGGAGGGATATTTGTGACAAAACCAAGGAAAAGCCTTTGTTTTGTGCTTTCCGTGGCATTCTGCCTCTTTCCCTGTGTTTCTTCTTCATCCCTGAACAAAAAACAAGCAGCAGCTTGTTACGTTGAAAGGGAAAACTTTACTGCCAAGAAGTTTGACAGGTACGCCAGAAGTCTCTACAAAAAAATGGGGCTTTCAGAGTATACCAGCCTTGAGACCTTTAAAACGTGTCTCATTGGCTACCTCAATCTCAAAAGAAATGGCAATATAAAGAAAGATGACCGGGTGGTATTAATCGACTACAGCCTGCCTTCAGACAGAGAGCGCTTTTTTGTAATGGACATAAAAAAGGGCCGCCTTCTGTACAAGACCCTTGTGGCCCACGGAAGAAATTCTGGGGACAGATATGCCTGTGGCTTTTCAAACCGTCCTGGTTCCTACAAGAGCTGTCTTGGATTTTTTATTACGGGCCGCACCTACAAGGGAAAACACGGCTACTCCCTTCTCATTAAGGGTGTGGAGCCAGGGATAAACGACAATGCGGTAAAAAGAAGGATAGTCATTCATGGGGCAGACTACGTCTCTAAGCAGTTCATTAAGAGGTATGGAAGGGCTGGAAGAAGCCTTGGCTGCCCGGCCCTGCCCAAAAATCTGGCCGCACCCATAATAAGGACAATTAAGGATGGAAGCTGCCTGTTCATCTTTGGAAGAGACAGGTGTTACCTACAAAAATCCCGTATAATAAACGCAAAAGGAGCCCTCCAGTACTTTGAAAAAGCAGGAATTTAAAAGGGCATTTAATTTATTACTGCATTTATTTGCCCTGGCTTTGTGCCTTGTATTTCCAAGTGGCCATTCAAGCCTTGCACAATCATCGGGAGGAAGCGTTTCTGAATACATCCTCAAACGCTGCCAATATCTTGAACAGTTCAAAAAGATGCCGGTATGTTCAACCTGCGTGGCATCCCAGATCACCATCCCCAAATTTTACATGGGCAGGAATTACACCCCTGCCTGGACAAGTCATAAGACCATCCATGAGATGCTAGCTGCCATAAAGGGTTCCTTTGACCACGGGCTCAATCCTGAAGATTACCACCTTTCGGCCATAACTGGATTGATGAAAAAGATCCAAAACGAACAGGGAACTGCATCCGACAGGGCAGACATGGACGTCCTATTGACAGATGCCCTTCTGAGATTGAGCTTTCATCTCTATTATGGAAAGGTTTCGCCTGAAAGCCTTGATCCCGACTGGAATTTCAAGAGGAAGATACTTGATAAGGACCCGGCCCTTTACCTTGAAAGGGTCATATCCTCTGGCAACATAACCAGAGAGCTTGACAGGCTCTGGCCGCATCAGCCCTACTACACGGTTCTTCGCACCTGGCTTAAAAAATACCGGCAGTTTGCCAAGAATCCATGGCCACACCTTCACCTCACAAGGACCCTCAGACCTGGCATGAGGGGAAATGACGTGGCCCTTTTAAGGGCAAGACTTGCTTCCGAAGGCTTTCTCCAACACGGACATTCCACACAAGATCCCGAACTTTTTGACGATAAGCTTGAAGATGCTGTAAGGGACTTTCAACTGCATCACGGACTTGAACCCGACGGCGTAGTCGGAAAAAACACCAACAAGATGCTGAATCTCACCCCAGCCTTCAAGGCAGACAAGATAAGAGTAAATCTTGAAAGGGCAAGGTGGGTGCTACATGATCTGCCTAAACGTTTTCTCCTGGTGAATATTGCCGGTTTCAGACTTTTTTATTTTGAAAATGGTAAAAAAAAGTGGTCCTGCAAGGTAATGGTGGGGAAGCCTTACTGGAAAACCCCGATATTTAGGGCCACCATGGAATACGTTGTGGTCAATCCATATTGGGTGGTGCCGCCAGGCATACTTAAAAAAGAGGTATTGCCCAAAATAAAGAGAAATCCGTCATATCTATCAAAAAACAATATGGAGATAGTGGATGCCAAGGGCCACTGGATAGACCCAAGGTCCATCAACTGGAAGCACATAAATCCAGCCCGATTTCCCTACATCATCAGGCAAAAACCAGGGCCCCAAAACGCCCTTGGCAGGATCAAGTTCATTTTTCCCAATAAACACTTTGTCTTCCTGCACGACACTCCTGCCAAGGCACTCTTTTCCAAAAACATGCGGGCCTTCAGCCACGGTTGCATAAGGGTTGAAAAGCCCCTTGAGCTTGCCAGAATACTCTTTGAGGGTTCAAAAAAATGGACCATGGAAAAGATAAAGGAGGCCATTGCATCTGGTAAAAACAGGATAATCCACCTTGAAAGACGCATGCCCATACTCATTCTCTACTGGACCGTTGTCAGAAACCATGACAACACCATTACGTTTTTGCCAGACATCTACAACAGGGACAAAAAGATACTCATCGGTCTTGACACACCCATAAAGCTTGCACTAGTAAACCCCAGGAGTGCGGAGGGCTAGAAAAGCCAGCGCCAGCTCCTTCCTGCCAGATAAAGCTCTTTCAGGGTGGTTATACCACCCTTTTTTAGTTTTCTCACCAGGAACAGAAACAGGTAGGCGGTTTGGAAGGCGTCGCCTAGGGCATCGTGTTCCTGAAACTCTGGAAGACCATACTCTGCTGCAAGATCAGAGAGGTTGTAGGATACATTGTAGTTGAACCTGTCGTAGTAGTTGCCCCACTCCTCCTCCTTGTAAAGCTGGGCAAGCCTCAGGGTATCAATGCAGGGATTTGCAAGGGGACCTCCAAGATAGCGCCTAGTTACCTTGTTTATGAAAGCCATATCCAGGTCAACGTAATGCCCCACGATGAGAGCGCCATTACAAAACTTGACGAAGTCCTGGAGAACCTCCTCAATAGAAGGAGCATTTTTTATCTGCTCCGGAGTGATTCTATGTATAAGGGTGCTATCCTTTGGGAGATGGCGCTGGGGTTTAACAAAACAGTAGAAGTTTTCCTGGGGAATTATCTTGAGATTCCTTATCCTGACTGCGCCCAGGGAAACTATCTCGTCCTTCCTGGGATTGAGCCCTGTGAGCTCGGAATCAAAGACCACGAACTCGTATTCCTTTAAGGGTCTGTCCTGGTCAAAGTCCTGAAAATAGAGGTAGTTGTCCTCAAGGACAGGGTGTTTCTGCTTTCTGAACCAGGGAATCAGGTCAAGAAGACCCATGAATTACCTTCCCTTGACCTAAATCAGCGGAAACAAGTCTTTAATAATGGCCTGGAGCCTGGATATCACGGCAAAGGCCTCCTTAAGGGTCTGTTTTTCAAGATCTGTCAAATCAGAAGGATTAATATAGTTGTCGGGTTGAAGCCCATCTTCCATCATCTTGAGCTGGTGCACAAAACGTATCTGCATCTGGAATTCATAGGCCTCAACCGTCTCGGTATAAAGCTCCTTTGAAATGTGCTCACCCTCGTAAAGGAGCCTTAACCGCTCAATGGTATTGGTTTCTTTTATCCCAAATTTCAAGGACATGAGACGGGCAAAGTCAACAAAGGGGACAAGACCCCTTTTCTTGATATCCAGCCTGTTCTTGTGCTCGCCGTCTTTTTCCACGATGAAATTCCTGAAAAAGGTCAGAGGAGGCCTGCTTTCCAGGCAGTTCTTGGCAAGGTGCAGCAGGAAAATCTCCTGCCTCTTTGCAAGATCTGTAAGGTGGTCCCTTAACCTTACCCCAAGATCCAACTTGCCAAAACCTGGCCTGAAATCAAAAAAGATAGAGGCATGCATCACCTGCTTTGGCTCTGGCCGCAGTATCCAGTCCTCAAAATAGGATTCCCAGACCGAGTAAGGCTGGCACCACTTTGGATTTGAGGCCATGATATCACCTGGGCAGCGGGGATACCCACACTTTACCAGGTGCTCTATGGCCTCCTTGCCAAAGGCTGCAAAATAGTCCTTTGCCTCCTTCTCCTTTGCCGGGTCGCCGGCATCCTGGTAAAGAATGGCATTGTCCTGGTCGGTGCGGAAGGTCTGTTCCTTTCGCCCCTCGCTTCCCATAAGGAGCCAGCAGAAGGGAACGGGCGGTGGCCCATATTTTTCCACCATGAGGCTCAAGAGCTTATCAAGGATATGGTCGTTAAGAATGGTAATCATCCTGGTTATATTGTTTGGCTTTGCCCCCTCTTCTATGAGCGTGCGCACAATGAGGGGCACCTTTCTTGACAGCGGGTAGAGCCCCTCAATGGTCCTCTGGCTCACTATTTCCCTAAAAAGATAAAGGGGTGAGCTTCCCTGGAGCACCATTATGTCATGGGACGTTATGACTCCAATAATCTTACCCTGTTTTTCCACGGCAAGGTGATGAATCTGTCTGCTCATCATGGCAAGAAGCGCGTCAAAACAGACCTTGTGGCTGCTTATGGTTTCCACTGGGCTTGCCATTATGTTGGCCACAGGCTCTGAAACGGCTCGGCCCTGAGCCACCACCTTTGTCCTAAGGTCCTTGTCCGTAACTATACCTATGACGTCTCCCTTTTCGTCTGTAACCAGGAGGGAGCCTATGTGATATTCAGCCATTTTCTTGGCTGCCAGCTGTATGGACTCGGTTGCAGGAATGGTCTTTGGCCCTGATTTTACAAGGTCCCCCACATGTACGCTGAACATGTAAAGGGTACCCTCTGTCCGTGGGGCCACCCTGTGCTGCCTCAACTCTTGATATGCAGTCCGGAGAAACTTTTCAGAAAAACTTTTCAGATAGTACTGGGCAAACTTGGGATTGTCTTCTATGAGCTCAAGGAAAACCTCTTTCTTTAACAGGAAACAGAAGGTATCTTCCACTGTTTCCACATTGAGATTGGCCTTGGTTCCCTGAATAATGGGAAGAGCCCCGATATAAGAGCCTTCTCCCCGAAAGTCCTTGAGGGTAACCAGCCCCTCCTCATCCTTAAGGTATATCTTCACACCGCCCTTTTGAATAATATAGAGGTAGTCCACCTCGGTCTCGTCCTGCTTGAATATCATGGTGCCCTTGGGGAAAAAGTCTATGGTACAGTTCTTGGCCACCTTCAAAAGGGACTTTTCGTCAAGTTCGTTAAAGGGGATGGTGCCTTTTAAAAAATCGATTATTACCTCCGGGGTTACGGAGTGAACATCTTTCTTGTCCTGATTTGTCATGGGAACCTGCCTCTTGGTGTCAATAAAAAAAATAAAGGCCCCGCATAAAAACTATGGGGGCCTGTCTGCTCCGGTTTTATTCTATGAGTAAACCGTCCATTAGTCCTTCATCATGGCCTTTCTGGCCTTAATAAGGTCGTCAACCACCGATGGATCTGCCAGGGTAGAGGTGTCGCCGAAATCCTTGTAGTCTCCTGCTGCGATCTTCCTGAGAATCCTTCTCATGATCTTTCCGCTGCGGGTCTTTGGCAGACCAGGGGCAAACTGTATTACCTCTGGAGTGGCTATTGGGCCAATCTCCTTTCTCACCCAGGTGCGAAGCTCCTTGACCAGCTTGTCGCTCTCCTTCTGCCCTGCCTTAAGGGTTACATATGCGTATATCGCCTGTCCCTTAACAGGATGTGGCATGCCAACAACTGCCGCCTCGGCAACTGCCGGATGGGCCACAAGGGCGGACTCTATCTCAGCCGTACCCATGCGGTGGCCAGAAACATTTATTACGTCATCAAGGCGGCCCATGATCCAGAAATAGCCATCCTCGTCCCTTCTTGCTCCGTCTCCAGCATCATAGACGCCTGGGAACCTTTCAAAGTAGGTCTTTTTGAACCTTTCAGGGTCTCCAAACACGCCCCTTAGCATTCCAGGCCACGCCCTTCTTATTACCAGGTGGCCACCCTCGTTGACGGAGGCACGGCTTCCATCCTCCCTGAGTATGTCGGCATCAATTCCCGGAAGGGGCAGGGTCGCTGAACCAGGCTTAAGAGGCGTTGCAAATGGCAGAGGTGAGATGAGTATTCCGCCTGTCTCTGTCTGCCACCAGGTATCTACTATAGGGAGCTTCCCTTTGCCTATGTGCTGATGATACCACATCCACGCCTCAGGGTTTATGGGCTCGCCCACGGTGCCAAGGAGTTTGAGGCTGGAAAGATCGTGCTTCTCCGTCCATTCAGTACCCTCCCTCATAAGGGCGCGGATAACAGTTGGGGCCGTATAGAAGGTATTGACCTTGAACTTCTCAACGATCTGCCAGAAACGGTCGGGCGCAGGATATGTGGGCACACCTTCGAACATGAGGGAGGTTGCTCCAAGGGCCAAGGGCCCGTATACGATGTAGGAATGGCCCGTAATCCATCCTATGTCTGCGGTACACCAGTAAACGTCCTCGTCCTTCATGTCAAAGACCCACTGGGTGGTATGTGCAGCGTAGGTGAGATACCCGCCAGTTGTATGTATGACACCCTTTGGCTTTCCTGTGCTGCCACTTGTATAGAGGATAAATAGAATATCCTCAGCACCCATGGATACAGGGTCGCACTTGTCGTCTATGTCATCGGCTGCCATCTCCTCGTGCCACCACGAATCACGGCCCTTCTTCATGTCAACATCGTTTCCAGCGCGCTTTACCACGATACACTTTTCCACGCTGGGGCAGGACGTTAAGGCCTCATCGGCATTGGGCTTAAGAGGAATGGTCTTCCCGGCCCTCAACACCGCATCTGCGGTAATAAGTATCTTTGCCTCACAGTCCTGAATTCGGTTCTGAAGGCTGAGGGCGCTAAATCCGGCAAATACCACACTGTGCATGGCCCCTATTCTGGCACATGCAAGCATAGCGATGGGAAGCTCAGGGATCATGGGGAGATAAATGGATACCCTGTCTCCCTTCTTAACACCGTGTTTTTTAAGCACGTTGGCAAAACGGCACACCTCTGTATGAAGCATCTGGTAGGTGTAAACCTTTACGTCCTCGTCCGGCTCGCCCTGCCAGATTATGGCCGCCTTGTTGCGCCTCCCATCGGTGAGATGGCGGTCAAGGCAATTGTAGGATGCATTGAGCTTCCCTCCGATAAACCATTCAATCTTGGGTTTGTGAAAATCTGCCCTAACCACTGTCCTCCACTTTCTGTCCCAGGAAATGAGTTCCTCTGCCCTCTTCCCCCAAAAGGATGCAGGATCTTCCTGTGCCCTCTTATAATGCTCCCTGTACTCCTTCATGCTCTTGACATGGGCGGTCATCTGGGCCTTTCTCGAGGGACGAAATACACGTTTTTCCGTGAGAAGACTCTGGATGGTTTTTTCGCTGTCGCTCATTGTCTCACTCTCCCTTCATGGATTTTTACAGCCCTCAGGCTGCATCAAAAACTGAAGGATTATTCACTCATTTCATGATTATGTCAAGGGCTTAGTCTATAAAATTTATTGTTTGATTTTAAGTAATTAGAGAAAAGTTCACAAATATATATAACCAATACTTTGGAATAAAATGTGCAGTCGCTTTCCAAACAATTTCTTAATGAAAAAATTTTTTCAATAAAAAAGAGGGATTAGAAGTTTTGTGGCGTCTTGCCTTGGTAGGGAAAGCACCAGGAACATGGCCATGTAGCCCCAACACCGTAAAACCTTGCGGCCTTATGCTTAGAAAGATGAAAAACTAGAGGCTTGGTTCAATAATCAACTCTACTCTCCTGTTTACTCCATCAGGGGCGCTTCCTTGTATCTTTTTTGGATAGAGATCTCCAAGCCCTTGCACCCATATCTTTTCCGGGTCCAGGCCCTGAGAAATGAACTCGCCAGCCACTGCCGCCGCTCTTGAAAGGGAAAGTGCCATGTTTGAGGCAAACCTGCCCCCTTCCTTTTCAGTTAGGGAGTCGCTGTGGCCGAGCACCTTCAGCCTGTAATGGGTTGAGTCCTTAAGTACCCTGGCTATCCTAGAAATCATTTTCATTCCGTCAGGAGAAATGCCATCTGACCCCTTTGAAAATGTGACCTCCTGATCAAGCACTATCATGATGGCACCCTTTTTGACCTCAAGGGGTGAAAAATCAAAAAGCATACCCTTTATCCTTGACATATCCTTAAGGTGCATTTGGGTCCTTACCGGCTGCCTGGGTGACGAGGTCACCTCTTTTTCAAGTCGCGTAATCTTGATGGTGGTCCAGACCAGAAAAAAGATGAGAAGAAGTGACATAAGATCACTTAGGCTAAGAACCCAGAGGGAATCATCCTCCAGTGCCTCCGCAAATGGCCTGCCTCCAGTTAATGGATATATCTTTAATCTGTTGGTGGTATTCAACACATTGCTCCCTTCATCTATCAGGCAGCCCGTTTTTCAAGCCTAACCACCTGTACTCCTGATTTGCCCTTTTCCTTGAGCTCGCAGTAAAGCTCATAGGAATTCAGCCTCTCTGCAATCCTTAAAGGGTGTTCAGCCTTTTGAATACCCAGAAGAACGTCCATGACCATCCTTCTTGCATCCGCTCTCCTCGAAAAGTACTGCTGAAGTTTTATGCTTGCAGGAAGAAACAAGAGATTAGCGAGTAAAATACCATACAGAGTGGAGCTTAAGGCAAGTCCAAGGGAGGCACCAAGGGTGCCCTCGGTCCCAAGGTGCTGCATGACCTGCATGAGACTTATGACTGTTCCCGCCATTCCAAGAGCAGGAGCAAGCCTTGCAAGGGTCTTAAGCAGCTGCACCTGTGACAGGGCCAGGTCGTTCCTCTTGAGGTTTTCCCTCTGAAGGGCTCCCATTAGGGAAATCTCGTTGTAGCCCTCTGCAACAAGTATTGCTCCGTAGCGGAGATAATCATCATCCACCTGGGTTGCGGCCCTTTGAAGGGCAATCGGCCCTTTTAGGCGGTAGATCCTGGCAAGGCCCAGGGCCTGGGCAAGAATACGCCTTTCATCCTCTGCCTCTTCTCCTTCATTCCTGAATGCACTTTTTAGGCTCTTCCAGGTGGCAACCATCCTTTCAGTTGGGAAACTGAACCAAATAGCCAGGAAAAGCCCTCCGAACACTATCACCAGGGACTGAAGGTTGAAAATCTGTGTAATGTTTACGCCCCACAGAAAACCCGTGCCCAGAAACGAACATACCACCATGGCTGTAATAAGATGTCTTAACATTAAATGCCTCCAGCTTGTATTGGCTTTATGGAGGAAAAGCAAAAAGGAGGCCGGATAGCCACAGAAAACTAATCCATTGATTTTAAAGACTTTTATTACATCTACCCTTATTGTCAGTGGAAAAAATGGCCCTGTGGGGAATTATTTTCTCACCCTATGGGGTAATTAATGCACGGATACACCCCTTTAAAGAACGTATGGTCTGAGACCTTTTCGCATCAAGGCCATGCGCATACCACCCGCTCGACCCCAGAAAGATCACAAAACGTCTCCACTTTACTATAAAGGCCAATATCCTTTACATAGTTACAGACACTTGGCGCCTGCCCTATGCCAACCTCGCAAAGGATGACCCCGTTTTCCTCAAGATGAAAGGCTGCCTGGGAAAACAGGGCCTTTATCTCGGAAAGCCCTGTTTCATCCCTTGAAAAGAGGGCAGTTTCTGGCTCAAACCTCTTTACCTCTTCTTGAAGAAGGACTTCATCCGCCCTGGATACGTAAGGCGGGTTAACGGTTATGATATCCGCCTTGAAGTCCTTTCTGAAGGGCATGAACCAGTCTCCGCAAAGGAGAAAGACCCTATCAGAGGCACCGATGATCTTTTTCACATTTTTCTTTGCTAGAAAAAGGGCGTCCAGACTGATATCCGTAAGGAAAACCAGGGCCTCCTTCCAGACTCTTGCCAGGGTTATGCCAACGGCACCAGTGCCAGTTCCAAGGTCCAGAATCACCCGTGGACTCCTGCCCTGGAATATCTCAAGGGCCTTTTCCACCAGAAGCTCTGTCTCGGGCCTGGGGATAAGGGCAGAAGGGTTGCAGTAAAATTTGTACTTCCAGAATTCCTTCTCTCCAGTAACGTAGGCAAGGGGTTCTCCCTGCAGAATACGCTGGACCAACTGAGAAAATGTCTTGATGGCCCTGTCTGAAACCTGGTATTCGGGATGGCTTATGAGGAATTCCTTTGGTTTTCCAAGGACCTTTGAAAGGAGAATAACAGAGCAGAGAAACGGAGACTCTTTTTTGTGCGAGGCAAGGTGTGCGGTCTTTTCCCTTAGAAGCTCCCCAACAGTTGAGACAGAGCTACGCAACTGACCTTTTTTCTTCCTGTGGGGCCTTTGTGTTTTGGGCAAGGGCCTTTGCCTGATAATGGGTGCCCAGGGCCTCTATAACCTCATCCAGCTCCCCCTGCATGATATCTTCAAGTCTGTAAAGGGTAAGCCCGATCCGGTGGTCAGTAAGCCTGCCCTGGGGGAAATTGTACGTTCTTATACGCTCGCTCCTGTCGCCGGTTCCCACCATGGAGCGGCGTTCCTCGGAAAGCTGCCTTTGCTGCTCTCTTTGTTTGAGCTCGTATAGTCGTGCTGCCAGCACCTTCATGGCCTTTGCCTTGTTCTTATGCTGGCTTCTTTCGTCCTGGCACTGCACCACAAGCCCTGTGGGAATGTGGGTTATCCTTACTGCCGACTCTGTTTTGTTCACATGCTGACCACCTGCACCTGAGGCCCGGTAAACGTCTATTCTGAGATCCTGGGGATTAATCTGTACGTCCACCTCATCTGCCTCTGGAAGAACCGCCACTGTAACGGCAGAGGTGTGTATCCGGCCCTGTGTCTCAGTCTCAGGTACCCTCTGGACCCTGTGGGTCCCGCTTTCGTACTTGAGCCTGCTGTAGACCTTGTCACCGGAAATAAGGGCTATTATCTCCTTGAAACCCCCTATTCCGGTCTCATGGGCAGAGAGTATCTCCACCTTCCAGCCCTTCTTCTCTGCATAACGGCTGTACATGCGGAAAAGATCCGCTGCGAAAAGTGCTGCCTCGTCTCCTCCAGTACCTGCCCTGATCTCCAGAAGGATATTCTTTTCGTCGTTGGGATCCTTTGGAAGGAGCAGGATCTTGAGCCTTTCCTCCAGGGCCTTTGCCTCCTTCTCAAGGCCGTCCAGCTCTTCCTTGGCAAGCTGTCTTATCTCAGGGTCAGAATCGTTAAGCATCTGCCTGTTTTCTTTGATCTCATCCTGGACGCTCAGGTACCTGTCGTAGGTCCTCACTATCTCGCCAAGATCCGAATGCTCCTTGGCCAGCCTCCTGAAGGTTTCTTGATCCCTGATTGTTTCAGGGTCACTGAGCCTGGTCTCAAGCTCCCTGTAACGCTCCTTTATGTCGTCTAATCTCTCAAACATGGTATGGCAGAAAGAAAAATTCCCTCCAGGTTACTGCTCCTTGGACTCCATCTTCTTGCCATACTTTCTCATGAACTTCTCCACTCGTCCTGCAGTGTCCACCAATTTCTGCTTTCCTGTGTAGAAGGGGTGGCACTGGGAACATATTTCCACCTTTATCTCCTTGAGGGTGGACCCCACCTGGAACTCGTTTCCGCAGGCACATCTGACATTTGCAAGATGGTATTCCGGATGTATATCCTTTTTCATGACATTACTCCTGTGAAAATAAAAGAATTTTAAACGGCTTACTTTTATAAGAAACCGGTTGTTCAAGTCAAGTAGTTATTTTTCACTTTACCGGCCTACTTGTTCATGGAGGCAAGAAACTCTTCGTTGCTCTCTGTATCCCTCATCTTGTCCAGGAGAAACTCCATGCTGTCAATAGGATTAAGAGGAGAAAGGAGCTTTCTAAGTATCCATACCCTGTTGAGAACGTCAGGGGGAAGAAGAAGCTCTTCCTTCCTGGTGCCCGACTTGTTGATATCCACTGATGGAAATATCCTCTTTTCCGTAAGCTTCCTGTCAAGGTGGATCTCCATGTTGCCAGTGCCCTTGAACTCTTCAAAGATCACCTCGTCCATTCTGCTTCCTGTATCAATGAGGGCCGTGGCGATTATGGTAAGGCTTCCACCCTCCTCTATATTCCTTGCAGCCCCGAAGAACCTCTTGGGCCTGTGAAGGGCATTTGAATCCACACCGCCTGAAAGTATCTTGCCGCTTGGAGGGACAACCGTATTGTAGGCCCTTGCAAGACGCGTGATACTGTCAAGAAGGATCACTACATCCTTTTTGTGCTCAACCAGGCGCTTTGCCTTCTCTATCACCATCTCGGAGACCTGGACATGCCTCTGGGCAGGTTCGTCAAAGGTTGAGCTTATGACTTCCGCATCCACGGAACGCTGCATGTCGGTCACCTCTTCGGGCCTTTCATCAATGAGGAGAACGATGAGAAAGACCTCCGGGTGGTTGTAGGATATGGAGTTTGCTATGCTCTGAAGCAGCATTGTCTTACCTGTACGCGGAGGCGCCACAATGAGCCCCCTCTGCCCCTTGCCGATGGGGGTCATGAGATCCATGATTCTTCCGCCAAGGTTGTCTGGAGTTGTCTCAAGCCTCAACTGCTCCTGGGGATAAAGAGGGGTAAGGTTGTCAAAGTGCACCCTTTCAAAGGCCTTTTCAGGCGGATCAGAGTTGAGGGTTTCCACCTTTAAAAGGGCAAAATAACGCTCTCCTTCCTTTGGAGGCCTTATCTGGCCCGATATGGTATCCCCTGTGGTAAGGTTGAATCTCCTTATCTGTGAAGGCGAAACATAGATATCGTCAGGACCAGGCAGGTAATTGTAGTCCGGACTCCTCAAGAAGCCAAAGCCATCCTGCAGGATTTCAAGCACACCGTTTCCATAGACAGTGCCGTTCTTTGCCGCCTGGGCCTTGAGGATGTTGAAGATGATGTCCTGTTTTTTTCTGCTGTGAGTAACATCTATTCCAAGGTCATTGGCAATCTTAAATAACTCACTTACGCTCTTTTTCTTGAGCTCATCAAGGTGCAGGGTGGGTGGCACATCGCCCCTGTTAACATTCTTTGGATTTTCAGTCTCCTGCCTTGCGTTATTTTTAGAGTTTTCAGCCTGACCCCTGGTCGATTTTTTTTCTGCAGACTGGTCCTTGTTGTTCGCCTTGATACGCCTAGCCATAAAATACCTCTGGTTCCTCTATAACTTAGTTTTTAGTCCTCAGGGAATTGATATGATTTTTGGAAATTAAATTACATCCTTACCTTAGGGTTACGTTACTTAAATCGCCCTGAAGGCCAAAATGATTTATTAGGCATCAGGGTCTTTGTCTGAATAATCCACCACCTGATTTTTTAATGTGGAGGTAAATGCTGCCTTTTCGGTTGGGTAAGCCGTTTAGATACTTAAGCTTGACGCTATTCATATAGCCACTAAGTGGGTCAGCGTCAATAGATTTTTGGTGGAAAAATTGTTGAAAAGGCCTGATTTCACCTGCAACAAAAAGAAACCCACCAGCCTATCAACATATCCCAAAATCCCAGCCCCTCCTTGTGAAAAATCGAACCCAATGGTACAGGCTCTCATTTACAGGCGCATCCATTCCCGCCTCACGGGCCAGTCGGGCAACGGCCCCGTTAATAAATTCTATTTCGGTCTTTCTCGTGTTTATCCTGTCCTGGAGCATGGAAGAAATATTTTTTGAAGTATCCCTGCATACTTTACGGACAAGGCCCAAAACTTCTTTAAAGTTCATACCTATGTCTATCCCATGTGCCTTCATCACATTAAAGGCCTCCAGAACAGCCATTTCCTGAATAGCCGCAAGCTCAGGATGTTCAAGTATCTGGCCATTTCTAAGGCCGCTCAAAACGGTAATCGGATTTATCCCCACGTTGACCATGAGCTTTTTCCAAAGGACCGGATATATATCCTCCACCAGGGATATGGCAAAACCTCCTTTTTCAAGAAGACTTGCAAGGCCCTTCAATCTTTTATTCGGGGGTGTATTTCGCTGGAACATTCCAAGAATAGTATCTCCCTCTCCTGCATGCACCACGGTTGTTTCGTCCTTCCTGTTGGCACCATGCATGGTGACCCCCAGCACCAGATTTTCTGCAGGTACAACCCTGGCCAGTATGTCTCCCGCTCCAATCCCATTTTGAAGTGTAACAACCAGGGTGTCCGGGGCGCAAAGCAACTCCAGTTCCGGAAGTATCTGTTCTGTCTGAAAGGCCTTTACAAGCACCATTACCACGTCCTGCCTCCCAATTTCTCGGGCATTTGCACTTACCTTTGGAAAGGCCCTCAGAACAGTCCCCCCCTCTTCTAAAACCGCTACGCCGCCTGTTGCCATTCGCTGGGCCTTAAAACCATCGTGGTGGAGCAGGGATACGCTGGGAAATACCTGCCATATCCTTGTTGCAAAGAGGATTCCCAGGGATCCCGGACCTATTATTGTCAGATTTTTAGGGCTCATCCCTTCAGCCTGCCGTGATTTTCCCCCATTTAATGACTTAACCTTGACATAGCCCCGCTGGCCTATTACAGAAAACAAACTTGTACCATGGATTTCTGGATTTTCAGGTTTAGAATCCAGTTTTCGCCATCTGGCAAGGGCCATTTCAACCAGGTTATAAATAAAAAAAAGGCAGGAGGCAATCCATGCTAGTAAAGGAATGGATGGCAAAGGACCCCATCGTCATAGATGAGAACACATCTATCATGAAGGCCACCCAAATGATGAAGGAACACGGGATCAGGCGTATCCCTGTGGTCAGGGACGGCAGGCTCATAGGCATTATCAGTGACAGGGACATCAAGGAAGCGGCTCCATCCAAGGCAACTTCCCTTGACGTTCACGAGCTCTACTATCTTTTGTCTGAAATCAAGGTAAAGGACATAATGACCCCTGACCCCATCACCCTCAAGGAAAACGATTCGGTGGAAAAGGCGGCGGTCATTATGCTGGAAAACCGTATTAGCGGTATTCCCGTGGTGGATGACGACTACCATGTAATTGGAGTCATTACCCAGACAGACGTATTCAAGGTGATGATAAGTATAACCGGGGCCTACCAAAGCCCCATACAGATTGCCTTTGAGATGGAAGACAGCCCTGGGTCTTTAAACAGGCTTCTGAACCAGATCAGGGAACAGGCAGGGCGTGTGGTAAGCGTGTTGACTTCCCACGAGAACATGCCTGAAGGCAAGAGGGAGGTCTATGTCAGGCTAAAGGATATGCCTGATGAGGAACTTAACAGGCTTGTGGAGAATCTTAAGAGGGAATTCAAGATACTGTTTGTCATAAAGGAAGACCTCAGTAACATTCCGAGAAAGCGTTGATCCTTCTGGAAGTAAATCAACAGGGTGCCTGGGCAATATCTGGGCACAGGTACCCGTCTTTAAGGCACTGAATAGGGAAAGCTGCCTCCTGCTTCAAAATTCTCAAAAAACTGATATAATTTCATTCTTGACTCTCAGGGATTTTTCTTTTAGTTAAAAAGGGTTACATTTTTTGTTAAAAATTTCCTGAAATCTTGAACGAGAGAAAACAGATGACTCTGACCAAGGCGGATCTCATAAACAAACTGTACGAATCTGAAGTCCTTTCCAAGGCTGAGGCCGTTCGGGCCGTGGAAACGGTGATAGAAATAATAAAGGAGACTCTTGAGGATGGAGAAAGCGTCCTCATAAGCGGCTTTGGTAAGTTTACCATAAAAGACAAAAAGGCAAGAAGGGGAAGAAACCCCCATACTGGTGAAGATCTTATCCTGGCCCCAAGAAGGGTGGTAACATTTAAGCCCTCAGGAGTGCTTAGAAACAAGATCAATCAAGGCCAGTAACCCTTTCAGACCCCTTCTTTAAAATCTTGCTCCAAAGCTGTCCGCAGGCGGCCTCTATATCCCTTCCCCTGCTCTTTCTGATTATGGCAGTAAACCCCTTATCCATAAGACATTTTTGAAATCTGAGAACATCCTCGCTGCTTGGGGCCTTAAATGGCAGGCCATGCACAGGATTATAGGCGATAAGGTTTATCTTGCTGGGTATGCCCTGAAGAAGCCTTGCAAGTCTTTTTGCATCCTGCCTCGAATGGTTAAGCCCACCAAGAACAATGTATTCAAAGGTGATTCTTCGCCTCTTGGGCAGCGGAAATCTCCTGCATGCGTCCATCAGCTCCTTAAGCGGATATCGCCTGTTTACGGGCATTATCCTGCTTCTAAGCTCATCCGTTGTTGCATGAAGAGATATGGCAAGGCCAACTTCCACCTCTCTCCCAAGCCTTATTATCTGGGGGGCTAAACCGCAGGTGGACACGGTTATACGCCTTTTTGAAAAGTTAAGGCCAAGCTCGTTAGTGAGGATTCGTATGGCAGTTACTACATTTTGAAGATTTGCCAAGGGCTCACCCATTCCCATAAAAACGATGTTTCTCGGCCACCTATCAGGCTCTGTCTGCTCTAACACCGCTAGGACCTGGCCACAAATCTCCGAGGGAAGTAGGTTTCGCTGAAAGCCCATGGTGCCAGTGCGGCAAAAACGGCAACCCATGGCACACCCCACCTGGCTCGATATGCACAAGGTGTTGTGATTGGTGCCAGGAATGAGAACAGTCTCCACAACTGCCCCGTCCGAGAGCCTGAAGGCCCACTTTACAGTTTCATCCAGACGGGAGGCCGTCACCCTTTCAGTCTTAAGACCATAAACAAGGCCCTCTAAGGCAAGACGCGCCCTGAGGGCCTTTGGAAGCTCTGTTATTTCAGTAATACCTGAAAACCCTGGCCTCCATAGCCACTTGAAAAGCTGCCTTGCCCTGAAGGCAGCCTCTCCCCATGACTCCATGAGCCCTTCCAGCTCGGCCAGGGTCTTTGATCTGTAGTCAATCACTAAAGTTCTTTGAGCAGCCTTTCAGCCTCTTCTTTTTCAGGAAACTTCTGCCCTGATTCCAGGGCCTTTTTAAGATACTCCGTGGCCTCCTTCTTTTTCCCAAGGCCTTTCAGCGCATAGGCCATGTGATAGTTGATGGTTGGATGATCAGGCACCTTTTTAAGGGCCTCTGAAAGATCTGCAACGGCAAGGTCAAAGTTGCCCTTCTTGGCCTGTATCCATGCATAGGTATCCAGAATGAAGGGCTGACCAGGTGCTGCCGCCTTTGCCCTCTGGGCGTAGATGGCAGCCTGTTCAAGATCTCCCTTCTCGGCAAGAAGCCACGCCAGGTTATTGGCGGCGGGGGCAAACTTGGGGTTGATTTCAAGGGCCTTCTTGTAGGCATCAATGGCCTTTTGCGTATGGCCTAGCCTCTGCTCTATTGCTGCAATGGCCATGTATGCAGTCAGGAACTTGGGCTTTTTCTCAAGAAGCTTCTGATATTCCTTCAGCGCCTCTTCTGCCTTTCCAAGCTTGACATATATCTTTCCAAGGGAGAGATATGCCTCGGCCAGGTTCGGATTTATTGAGATGGCCTGCTTGTATGCCTTTTCTGCCTCCTCATATTTCCCCAGGGACATGAGGAGCCTTCCCTTCATGGCGGCCAGAGCCGCGCTTTTTGGTGCCTTCTTCTGGAGTTCATTGAGCAAGGAGACGGCCTTTTCCGGCTGCTTGTTGGAAACGTAGTAGGTCACAAGGGAATAAACTGCAGGCAGATAGCCGGGCCTTTCCTGAACAATCTCATTTAGTATCTTAAGGCCCTTGTCCTTTTGCCCCAACCCAAAGTAGGCCCTTGCAAGCATGTATCTTGACGAGATATCCTTTGGATTTTTCTTGAGCACCTTTTCAATATCCGCCTTTGCCTCCTTGTACTTGGCCTTTTGAAGGAGTGCAGAGGCATGAAGGCTCAAGGCAACCGGCTCATCCCCTACCCTCTTTAACACGTAGTTTGTCTGGAACAGGGAGTCGTCAAGCTTCTTTTCCTTAAGATACACATCAGCAAGAAGGAGCCTTGCCTTAAGGAAATTTGGCGCAGAAACGGTGCAGTTTACTAGATCGTCTTCTGCTTCCTTTATCTTACCAAGGCCCAGATTGGCAACCGCCCTGAAATAGAGCGTCTGGGGCTCCCTGGGATTGGCCTTTAAAACTTCACTTAAGTCCTCAACTGCCGTCTTAAAATCCCTGTTCATAAGTGCAAGACGACCCCTTACCAGCAAGGCCACAGGGTGTTTGGGGTTTTTCTTTAAAACCTGGTCTGCAAGCGACTTTGCAGCCTCTGTCTTGTTCATATTAAGGTTCATGAGGGCAAGTTTTGCGGTTATGTCCAGGTCCTTTGGAGTAAGCTTGTGGGCCTTTTCAAGGTAGGTGGCCGCCTCCTTTGCCCTGTTTTGAAGAATGAGAAGGTCTGCCTTCAAGAGGTAGGCAGGAACATATTTGGGGTTCTTCTTTAATATTTCATCAAGCTTCTTTACGCCTTCATCCTTTTTCCCGTGTCTCAGGTAGAATTTCACAAGGGCAAGGGATATGTTGGGGTCCCCCTTGCTTTCCTTTTCAACCTTCTTGAAAAGATCCTCGGCCTCCTTGACCCTCTTTTGCGCCTCAAGTATGCCCACAAGTATCAGGGTTATCCGCTCCTTCTGCCTGGGGTTTTTTGTTAGGGAAAGGGCCTTTCTGAGGGCATTTTCCGACTTCTTGAAGTCTTTTTTGAGGCTGTACGCATTGGCAAGGCTCATGTAGACCCTGCTGTCCTTTGGGTCTATCTTTCTTGCCTGCTCTAGCACCTTTATGGCGTCATCATACTTTTTCTGATTCAGAAGAAGGGCAGATTTTAGTAAAAGGGCCTCCTTGTCTGACGGATTTTTCTCAAGCAGGTATTTGATATGCTTTCCTGCCTCATCGTACTGCTTTGCCAGAAGAAGAAACTGGATGAGCCTTACCCTGGCATCCCTGTTGGTAGGGTCAACGTCCACTGTCTGTCTCAGTTCTGAAAGGGCATTGCGAAAGTCTCCAAGCTTTGTGTACGCCAGGGCAAGCTGGTAGTGGGCAGGACCATATTTTGGATCAATCTGTGTAACGTTCTTAAACTCGATAATTGCAGCTTTGAGGTCGTTTTTCTTAACGTATTCGAGCCCCCTCTGGTAATGTTCCGCCTTTTTCTCCTCTGGAGAGGAACATGCTGAAACTGCCATGAGCATAACTGATACTGCTACCAGGAAGACAACGACCCTTTTGATGCGTGAAAATTTCATTATTCCCCCTTAAACGTTTTTTAGATATTATTCATTCTTTAACGACGGCTGGCCCGTGGACTCCAGCACACTCATCCAGAACATGCTCTTTAGATTGACCTGCTTTCTGTGCATGGTGGCGCTTTCAAGCGGTATGTGGACATACCTGTCATTCCAGAGGCTTACCATCATGTCTGTCTTTCCTGCCATTGCCGCATGAACGGCATTCTGACCGAGATTTCCGCAGTAGAGGCTGTCATCCACATTGGCAGGAACGCTCCTTATTATGTAACTTGGATCGATGTACTTTATGGTAAGCTCCTTGCCAATTGAGACAAAGTATTCCTGAATCTTTTCCTTGAGAAACTTGCCAATATCGCCAAGTTTTACATTTCCAGAGGCGTCGGTCTCCTTTGGCTGGTCTGCAAAAAACTTCTGCCCGGCCCCTTCTGCCGCAACAATAACCGCATGTCCCCTCTGGTCAAGCCTCTTCTCAAGCTCCCTTAAAAGGCCCTTTTCCCCCTCAAGGTCAAAGTCACTTTCAGGAATCAGGCAGTAATTCACCTCCCTCAAGGCAATGGTGGCCGCTGCAGCAATAAATCCGGAATACCTTCCCATGAGCTTTACAAGGCCAATGCCGTTTGGTGCTCCAATTGCCTCTGTATGGGCGCTCTTAATGGCCTCGCAGGCCATCTCCACGGCAGTATCAAAACCAAAGGTCTTTTCCACCAGGAAGATGTCGTTGTCTATGGTCTTTGGCACGGCAATAACCGATATCTTAAGCCCTCTTTTCTTTATCTCTTCCACTATCTTCCTGCTGGCACGGAAGGTGCCGTCCCCGCCAATGGTAAAAAGGACTGATACGTTCATGCGCTCAAGGGCGTTAACGATCTCCTCTGCCGGCTGAGGGCCCCTTGACGAGCCCAGGATGGTCCCGCCATACTCGTGTATCCTGGCAACACTCTCAGGGGTTAACTCCATGACATCCAGACCGTAGGACGGTATGAATCCCCTGAGTCCAAACTTGATTCCAAGGATGGTCCTTACTCCGTAACCATGGAAAAGGGCCATCACTATGGAGCGTATTACATCGTTTATGCCTGGACACAGGCCCCCGCAGGTGACTATGGCACACTTAGTCTTTGATGGATCGAAATAGATGTTTTCCCTTGGGCCTGCCAGCTCAAAGGCAGGAAGTGAGCCCTTTTTGCAAGAGGCGGCAACCCGCTGGGACGAGGCAAGGAGAAGGACCCTGTCCTCATCCCGGACAAAACAGGGATAGGATCTTTTCTGAAGTGGAGATGGGACAGTTGGTTTTCCCAAGTTTGGAATCTCGGTTATGATTTCATCAATATTTTCAAGCTCGTCAACTAAACTTACTGTCGTGCACTGGTTTTCCAATTGTGCCTCCTGTTGCCTTTTTTTTTGTTTAATACTACAAGAAAGCAAATCTTCAACTTGCGACTGCAAGGAGGAAAGGCAAGATAGATTCTCATAGTGTAAAAATTGGGGTTTTCGACTCTGGTGTTGGTGGTTTTACCGTAGTAAGGCAGCTTTTGTCAATCCTTCCTAACGTGCCCATTGTCTACTTTGGGGATACTGCCAGGACCCCCTATGGACCAAAAAGTCCTGAAATTCTCCGAAGATATGCCAAAGAGGACGCCCATTTCTTAATGGCAAAAGGGGCAAATATAATAGTTATCGCTTGCCACAGTGCGGCAAGCTGCGCAACGGATACCCTTAGGAGCAGCCTGGAGATTCCCGTATTTGAAGTAGTGACCCCTTCAGTAGAAAGGGCATGCAAACTTTCAAAAAAAGGAAAAATAGGAATAATGGGTACAAGGGCCACGGTCTCAAGCAACGTGTATCCACGACTCATACCTGAAACACGACCAGGTACAAAAGTCTTTCAGCAACCCTGTCCCCTCCTTGTGCCCCTTGTTGAGGAAGGCTGGCTTAAGGCAAGAGAAACAAGAATGATAGTAAAAAAGTACCTTCGCCCCTTAAAGGACAAGCAGATAGACACCCTTGTCCTTGGATGCACCCACTATCCCCTTTTAGAGCCTGTCATTAGGGAAAAGGCAGGAAAAAGAATAAGGATTGTTGACCCTTCAAGGGAGGTGGCGGAAAAGGTTGCCAAATATGTCTATGAAAAGTACGGCCCTCCCCCTGAGAAAATAAAAGAAGAGAGCAGGTTTTACCTTTCAGATCTTACAGAACATACAAAAGATATCGTGGAAAGATTTCTTGGGCAAAAGGTAGAGCTTCAAAAGGCCTAGAAAGGCCCATTCTTAAAAAGCAGCCTTACCCTTTCAAGGTCTTCTTTGGTATCCACCTCAGAAGGGGCGCTATCCACCACGGCCACACCAATCTTTAGGCCCTTTTCAAGGACCCGCAACTGCTCAAGCCTCTCAATGGACTCAAGCCTTCCTTCTTGCCATGAAACAAACCGTTTCAGGAACTTTACCCGGTAGCAGTATAGGCCAAGGTGCCTTAGATATGGATCTCTTTCGCCCTTTAAAATACCGTCCCTGTCAAAGGGTATGAGGGCCCTGGAAAAGTATATGGCACAGCCATTTTCATCAACCACCACCTTTACCCGGTTCGGGTCCCTGGCCTCTTCCCTGTCCATGGGGCAGGCTGCGGTGGCCATTACAAAACGGCTGTCAGAGACAAAAAGGTGGAGCATCTTCTGCACGGCCTGTATGTCAAGGAGAGGCTGATCTCCCTGGACGTTGATTACAATGTCTTCAGGGGAAAGGCCAAGGATTTGGGCCGCCTCTGCTATCCGGTCTGTACCAGACGGATGTGAAGAAGAGGTCATGACAGCGGTAAAACCGCCTGCCTCCACTGCCTCTAAAATCCTTGCGTCATCCGTAGCCACTGCCACGGTATCTGCACCCTTTATAAGAGTTGCGCGCTGGGCCACCCTTACAATCATTGGAAGCCCGCAAATGTCTGCAAGGGGCTTTCCAGGAAGCCTGGTTGAGCCAAATCTTGCAGGTATTATTACAACTACACGGCTTTTTGTCATACGCCCTCTTCGCCCTTGTTGATCTCACTGTTCATCTCACTGTTCGTTTCATTATTGATCTCATTATTTATCTCAAGGGCCGCCTGGTATATCCTTCCTCTTTTCATACCGGTTAGCCTCGATAATATGGTAGATGCTTCCTTTACACCCATCCTTTTTCCTGAAAGAAGGACACTTAAGAGATCTTTCATTTCTTTTGTTACGGCCCTTTCCTGACCCGCCTTTCTTGCACTTCCTTCCACTATTATCGTGATCTCGCCTCTGACCCGTTTGGACCTTCTTAGCTCATCAAGTATATGGGAAAGCCTTCCAAAAAGGTAGGTTTCATGGACCTTTGTCATCTCCCTGGCCAGAAAACCGTTTCTGTCCCCAAGGACATCTATCATATCCCTTAGTGCATCCATTATCCTGTGGGGCGCCTCAAAGAAGACCACAGGCACCAAAAGGCCTGCCAGAGTCTCAAGGGCCTTTCTCCGGTCCCCTCGAGCATTTGGAAGAAAACCTGCAAAATGGTAGGCGTCAGCCCTCATACCGCTAACACTCAAGGCGGACGAGACCGCACTTGGGCCAGGCACGGGCAGGACCGTAAAGCCCCTTTCCCTCACTTCTCTTACAAGCCTTGCACCAGGGTCAGACACACCCGGGGTGCCGGCATCTGTTACAAGGGCTGCATCCCTGCCTTTTTCTAGCACTTCAAGGATATCCCCAACCCTCTCCCTTTCGTTGTGCTCGTTACAGCTTAGAAGTCTTACGCCTATTCCCAGGCTGCTGAGGAGTTTCCTGGTCCTTCTGGTGTCTTCCGAGGCAACAAGGTCCACCTCCCTTAGCACCCTTATGGCCCTTAGGGTTATGTCTTCAAGGTTTCCCAGGGGCGTGGCAACCACCAACAGGCGGCCCCTATTCTCCTCCATCTTTTCTTGCCTGCCTGGCAACTACGGCCATTCGTTGAAAGGTGGTTACAAAGGACAATATGGCTATAACTGCAAGAAAGGCGTCAAGCCAGCCTGTGACTATTGCAAGTATGAAAAGGACTATTCGCTCAAACCTGGTAAGTATTCCAACACTGCATTCAAAGCCTAGGGCCTCTGCTTTTGCCCTGGTGTAGCTTACAAAAAAGGAGCCTGAAAGAGCGGAAATGACAAGAAGGGCGGAAAAAGGCCCTTCTTTGAGGTTCGAAAGCATGTAATAGAGAAGGCCGGCATATATGAAAAACTCCTCGTACCTGTCAAGGGTGGCATCCAGAAAAGCACCGTAATCACTGTCCTGCCCGGTATCCCTGGCAAGGGTGCCGTCAAGAACATCCAGAGGGCCAAAAACAACCAGCAAGGCGGCACACGCGTAAGGGTGACCAGATGCAAGGACAAGGGCTGCCACCACATATGCAGCCATTCCAATAAGAGAAAGCATGTTAGGGGTAAGCCCAAGCCTGCCAAGGGATCTTGCCACAGGCAAAAGAAGAGGATAGGTGAGTTTCCTCAACCTGTCACTGAAACTGGTGTTATCCACTTAACACCTTCCCTCAATATAAATCATTTATTCATCTTGTTTGTGGAGCAACGCCATCTGTCTGAGTACGCCTGCACACCTTTCACACACATCTGGAAAGTCCCTGTCCTTTCCAACATATTCGCTCCAGGTCCAGCATCTTGCACACTTTTCCCCCTTGGCAGGAAGCACGAGACAGGAAAGCCCCTTAATCTCTTCGCTCTCCCATATATCTGCCTGATTGGAGGCCTGCTCCTGATCAAAATCCTCCACAATCTCAAGCTGTGAGACTATGGTCACCATCTTAAGACACTCTTCAAGCCCTTTTCCAGGCTCAAGGCCTAAATCTTCCGGCAATCTCACAAGGACCCTGGCGTCCAGTGCAAGACCTATTCGTTTCTGCCTTCTTGCAAGCTCAAGGGCCTTTGTAATCTCTCCCCTCAAATCAAACACCTGCTCCCAGAAAGCCTCTTCCTCTTTGGATAAAAGACCTGCCGGAGGATCAGACATCTGCTGGAAAAACACGGAGTCCCCATCATTTCCTGTAAGATGCACCCACGCCTCATCTGCAGTAAAGGACAGTACAGGAGCCATACTGGTTATAAGGTGCTTTGCTATGTGAAAAAGGGCGGTCTGGGCAGAACGCCTTTTTTCCCCATCTCTTAACTCACAGTAAAGCCTGTCCTTGATGATGTCCAGATAAAGGGCGCTCAAATCCACAGTGCAAAGCCTGTGTATCTGATGGAACACAATGTGGAACTTATGATCCTCGTACCCCCTTTTGACCTTGGAGAGGACCTTTGCGACCCTTTCCAGTGCCCACCTGTCAAGGGCCTCGAGCTTACTAAGGGGAAGTGAGTTTCTTTCCGGGTCAAAGTCACTAAGATTGCTCAAAAGGTACCTAATGGTGTTTCTTATCTTACGATAGGCCTCTGTGAGCCTCTGGAGTATCTCATTTGATATCTTAATGTCATCCCTGTAATCCTCCGCGCTCACCCACAGCCTTAATATCTCTGCGCCAAAGCGCTTTATGAGCTTTTCAGGAGGTATAACGTTTCCAACGGACTTTGACATCTTCTTGCCCTTGCCATCCACCACGAAACCATGGGTGAGAACAGACCTGTAGGGCGCCTTGTCCCTTGTGGCAACTGATGTCAAAAGAGAGCTTTGAAACCATCCCCTGTGCTGATCGCTTCCTTCAAGGTACATGTCTGCCGGCCAGGAAAGCTCTTCTCTCCTTTCAAGAACGGCAGCATGGCTTACACCTGAATCAAACCAGACATCCAGTATGTCCTCCTCCTTGGAAAAATCGCTTCCGCCACAGGAGGAACAGACAAACCCCTGTGGAATAAAATCGGAAACAGGCCTTGCAAACCAGGAGTCTGCCCCCTCCTTTTCAAAAAAGGAGACTATTTTTTCCGCCATCTCCCCTGTAAGGGCGGGCTCCCCACAGTTTCTGCAGATAAGGACGGTTATTGGAACACCCCATGCCCTCTGCCTGGAAATACACCAGTCTGGACGGGCCTCAACCATGCCGTAGATCCTGTCCCTGCCCCATGAAGGTATCCACTTGACCTTATCGATGTTTTTTAACGCGCGCTCCCTTAAGTCATTTCTGTCCATGGAGATGAACCACTGGGCCGTGGCCCTGAAGATGACCGGCCTCTTGCACCTCCAGCAGTGGGGATAGCTGTGGGTGAGCTCCTCGGTATGGATGAGCATGCCCCTTTCTTTCAAAAGCTCAATTATCTGTGGATTTGCCTTGAATATGTTCTGGCCTGAAAATCCCTCTACCTCGCTTGTAAAAATGCCCCTGTCATCCACAGGTGAATAGACCTCAAGGTTATACTTTCTGCTGCTTTCATAGTCTTCGCTTCCATGCCCTGGGGCTATGTGCACAACTCCGGTACCGCTTTCAAGGGTCACATAATCTGCGGTTATGACCGGCCCCTGCCTTTCTATGAAGGGGTGACGCACGCTTAGGCCCTCAAGCTCATCCCCTTTAAACTCGCCAAGTATCTTAACGTCTGCCTGCTCAAACCCAAGAGACAACAAAATGGCCTGAAGCCTGCCCTCAGCCACTATCCATATCTCATCCTTTACCTCTCCTTCTTGGGAAAGGGTCTTTTTAACCTTCTGTGCAGGAATCTTCACTGCCAGATAGTTCAGGTCTGGATGTACTGCCACGGCACGGTTTGCTGGAAGGGTCCATGGGGTTGTGGTCCAGATGAGAACATAGCACCTTTCATAATCACCAAGGCCGGAAACCCTCTTCCTTAGCCATGACCTCATGTCATCACCGCAAGGGAACCTGACAGTAATGGACGGAGAGGCATGGGGGGCATACTCCACCTCCGCCTCTGCAAGAGCGGTAACACAGGTTGGGCACCAGTAAACGGGCTTTGTGCTCTTAACCACGTAACCGTTTAGATAGATATTGCAAAACTCCCTGGCTATTGTTGCCTCGTAGTCGTAGTTCATGGTGAGGTAGGGATTTTCCCAGTCCCCGAGCACACCAAGACGCTCAAATTCTGCCCTTTGTATGTCAACGAAGCGCTCAGCGTACTCCCTGCACTGCCTTCTTATATCAAGCTTGTCCATCTTGTGTCTTTTGGAGCCAAGCTTCTTTTCCACGTTGTGCTCAATTGGCAGGCCATGACAGTCCCAGCCGGGTACAAAGGGGGCAACATGACCCGTCATCATCTGGTACTTGACTATTATGTCCTTAAGTACCTTGTTAACCGTGTGTCCCAGGTGTAGGTGGCCATTGGCATAGGGAGGGCCGTCATGAAGGATGAACCTGGCCCTGCCCTTTCCCTTTTCAAGAAGCTTTTGATATAGGGCCATCTCTTTCCACTTTTTCAGCATCTGTGGCTCTTTCTGGCTGAGATTGGCCTTCATGGGAAACTTTGTCTTCGGAAGGTTGAGCGTATCTTTATAGTCCATAGGTCTGCACCTTTTTGTTCCTAATTTTCTTATGCTGCCATGTCTTAGCCCATTTTCCCTAAGCTCTCAAGGATGTTTTCCAAGTTTTCGCCTCTGTTGCGTCCGTCAGCCCTAGCAGAGTCCATGAGAATCTGGAGACATATTTTGGTTAGCTGTCAAAATTACTTAATGATTTGGACAGAATTTTCGATAAAAACATTGAATAGACATATCACACAAAAACATTACAGAGGTCATTCTATGAAGGCACTCGTGGTCGATGACTCCAAATCCATGCGAAACATTGTAAAGGCGGGTCTCAAGCAAATGAACGCCTTTGGGGAAATAAGGGAGGCAGTCAACGGGGTGGACGCCCTGGACAAGATAAAAAAAGAGGGGCCCTTCGACCTGGTGCTGCTTGATTGGTACATGCCAGAGATGGAGGGTTATGACTGCCTTGTGGAAATAAGAAAGAAGCCAGAGTGGAACGACACAAAGGTAATGATGGTGACCACGGAAAACCAGCAGGAAAACGTGATAAAGGCGGTAATGGCGGGTGCCAATGAATACCTAATGAAACCCTTTACACCGGAAATGTTGGAAGAAAAGGTAAAAATGGTGCTTGGTCTATGATCCGGGTTCTGGTTGTTGACGATTCCCTGGTCTTCAGGAAGATCCTGCAGGAGGCCCTTGAAAGGCATCCAAGGATCAGAGTGGTGGGCACAGCCACCAATGGACGCGAGGCAGTACAAAAGATCAGGGTGTTAAGGCCAGACGTTACCGTTCTTGACGTAGAGATGCCGGAGATGGACGGTCTAGCCACCCTTGAGGTCATAAAGAGGCAGCACCTGAAGACAGTGGTCATAATGTTTTCAAGCCTTACGAGTCAAGGAGCAAAGACCACACTAGAGGCCCTGTCCAGAGGGGCCGTTGATTTTGTGCCAAAGCCCAAGGGTACCGGTGCCTTTTCTGAAAGCGTTAAGACCATTGAAAACCTTCTCATACCCAAAATAGAGGCCCTTGGGCCTAGTTCCAACGGCAGAAGGCCGCAAAGGATGGCCCTTAAAAAGGCCAAAGGACCTGTTAAAAGGGATCCCGGCGTAAAAAACGGGAGCCCTAAGAGGCCGTGCACCTTGCCTCCCAAAGGCAGGATCCTCCGGCCTTCCAGGATAGAGGCAGTTGGCATTGGTGTTTCAACAGGGGGACCCAATTCACTCAACGAGGTCATTCCTCGTTTTCCAGCAAATTTCAGGCTCCCCATCTTTCTTGTTCAGCACATGCCGCCTGTCTTTACCGCACAGCTTGCCAACAGACTGGATCAAAAATCCAAGCTGAAGGTAGTGGAGGCCCAGGATAACATGAAGGTGAAAGGCGGAACCGTTTACATAGCGCCTGGGGATTTCCATATGGAGGTGAAGAGAAAAGGCAAATCTCATGTTGTGACCCTGAATCAAAACCCCCCTGAAAACAGCTGCCGGCCCGCAGTGGACGTGCTTTTCAGGTCACTTGCTGAAACTTACGGGGGAAAGGTGGTGGCTGCCGTAATGACGGGAATGGGCCAGGACGGCCTTAAAGGTGCCCAAGTTCTAAAGCAAAAAGGGGCGATTATCCTCGCCCAAGACAAGGAGACATGCGTGGTGTGGGGCATGCCAAAATTTGTGGCCGAGTCAGGCATAGCTGACAGGATCGTGCCCCTGGGAAGTATGACTTCCACAATACTGGAACTATCAGGACATAGATTTTGAAAAGGGGACTAGTAGACAATGATTAATCCGGAACAGTTCCGGTTCTTTTCTACCTTGGTTAAGGAATCAAGCGGGATCGCCCTCTCAAAGGGTAAGGAATATCTGCTTGAGAGCAGGCTGAACGAGCTTGCAAGGGTGCTAGGGCTTAAGGATATTAATGAACTTTACCGTAAGGCAAAGTTCAAGCCCTCCCAAAAGCTGAAGGAGCAGATCATTGAGGCAATGACCACCAATGAAACCTACTTCTTCAGGGATCAACACCCCTTTGAGGTACTTAAAAAAGAAATAATACCGGAACTCATTGAGGCCAGAAAAAGCAAAAAGACCCTGAGGTTCTGGAGCGCCGCCTGCTCAACCGGGCAGGAGCCATACAGCATCGCAATAATCCTTGAAGAACACTTTCCCCAGATCAAGACTTGGCGCAGGGAAATCATCGCCTCTGACATATCTCAGCAGGCCGTTGACAAGGGCCGTGCCGGCCGCTTTACACAGGTGGAGGTGAACCGAGGCCTGCCCATACAGTTGCTTATCAAGTATTTCAAACAGCAGGGGGCATTCTGGATGGTGGATCAAAGGCTCAAGAAGCTCATACGCTTTAAGAAGCTTAATCTCATGGGCCCCCTCATAGGAATCAACAACATTGACGTGGTCATGTGCAGATACGTGCTCATCTACTTTGACCAGAAGACCAAGCAGTCCATCCTGGAAAAGATAGTGAAGGTCATAAACCCAGGAGGTTACCTCTTTTTGGGCGCAACAGAGACCCCGGTGGGTCTTCCTTCAAACATGAAGAGGAAGAACTTTGGAAGAACCACGTGCTGGCAGAAACAGTGACCCAGACAAGACTGGAGAAAATAACAAGAACTACACTTAGGAGATAGAACATGGGAATGGAAGACGACATTTTGAAAGATTTTCTGGCAGAATCCAAGGAGAACCTTGAACTCCTTGATCAGCAGTTTGTGGAACTGGAACAAGATCCGGAAAACGAAGAACTCATTAAAAGCATTTTCCGGACCATCCATACCATAAAGGGGACCTCTGGCTTCTTTGGCTTCACCACCCTGGAAGGCATAGCCCATTTTGCAGAGGATATCCTTTCAAAGCTGAGGGATGGTGTCATAAAGGTCAACGAGGACATAACCACGATGCTTCTCCAGTCCGTTGACTACATCAAGGCCATACTGGCAGAGCTTGAAGCCACGGGAAAGGAACCCGTAGATACGGATTACCTGGACTTTATAGTTGATCTCAGAAACTTTTCTGAAAAAATTGCCAAGGAGGCCACAGGCCAGGCACAGGATTCGGAAGAAAAGGCCGCAGAAGAATCGGTTGAAAAACAGCCGGAAGAGGATTCCGGGGAGCAACCTTCAGAAAAAGAGTCAAAGACAGAAGACAGGGACGAGTCTGGAACAGAACCGTCCAAAGACAAGACGGAGAATAAGGAGGAGCAAGAGAAAAAGGCAGAGGCAAAGAAGCAGTCACCATCCAAACCAAAGCCCAAGAAGCCTGCCAGAAAGCTTGCCCCTTCATCGGCGCATCTTACGGAAAGCCATGTAAGGATTGATGTCCATCTCCTTGACCAGCTCATGACCCTTGCCGGCGAGCTGGTCCTTTCCAGGAACAGGCTCACACAGCTTGCCAACCAGCTTAATGATCCTGAGTTTCTTACGGCGAATCAGCGTATGAGCCTCGTGGTGACGGAACTCCAGGAACAGATAATGAAGACCAGGATGCAGCCAATAGGTAACGTCTTCAACAAGTTCCCAAGGATTGTCAGGGATCTCGCCAAGACGGCAGAGAAAAAGGTCCAGCTCAGGATAGAGGGAGCAGAAACAGAGCTTGACCGGTCCATTATCGAGAGCATAAAGGATCCCCTGACTCACATGGTCAGAAACTCCATTGATCACGGAATCGAACCGCCTGACATCAGGGTCCAAAAGGAAAAGCCGCCTGTGGGAACCCTCACCATGAAGGCCTACCACGAAGGCGGTCAGGTCATCATAGAGATAGTGGATGACGGCGCAGGCATCGACCCCAATAAACTCAGGCAAAAGGCCGTTGACAAGGGACTCATCACCGAGGAGCAGGCAGAGGCCCTCAGTGACAGGGAGGCCCTGATGCTGATTTTCCAACCCGGCTTTTCCACTGCGGAAAAGGTTACCAACATCTCTGGCCGTGGGGTAGGAATGGATGTAGTCAAGACAAACATAGAGAAGCTTGGCGGAACAGTTGAACTTCTAAGCGAAGTCGGAGTGGGAACCACCATAAAGATAAAGATTCCCCTCACCCTGGCAATCATACCTGCCCTCATCGTAACCAGCCAGGACCAGAGATACGCCATTCCCCAGGTAAACCTGGTTGAGCTTGTGCACTTAAATCCAAAACTCATGGAAAGGGATGTACAAAAGATTGGAAATTCGGAATTCTACCGCTTGCGTGGTGAAATTCTGCCTCTGATAAGACTGAGAAATGTCCTGCGACTGGATGAGCAGGAAGAGGCTTCAGAGGAAGATGGCATGAATATCGTGGTTCTCAATGCAGGCGGCCACCTTTTCGGCCTTGTTGTGGATTCCATCAGCGACTCTGAAGAAATCGTAGTAAAACCCCTTGGATCTCACCTGAAACACATCCCCGTTTTTGCAGGAACAACACTCATGGGAGACGGTCGCGTGGCCCTCATCCTGGACGTGGTTGGAATAACATCGTCTGCTGCGGCAGGAGACGACGCAATGAAACATGGTACTGTCGTAAACACCAAGACAGTTGAAGACGACCACCAGTTTCTACTTCTCTGCACAATAGGAGAGAACGAATACTTTGCCCTGCCCCTTGCCCTGGTCAACAGGCTTGACAAGATAAAGGCATCTGACCTTGAATTTGTTGGCGGCAAGGAGGTTATCCAGTACAGGGGCCATTCCATGCCTGTTATCAGGCTGGAAAATTACCTGCCCATTTCTCCACTTCCCGAGCAGGACGAGTACCATCTCATTGTCTTTCACATGAACCACAAGGACATTGCATTTCTGGTATCCCAGATTGATGACAGCTTGGATCTTGCCATAGATGTGGAGGAGGGAACCTTCAAGCAGGAAGGAATCCTGGGCTCTGCAATCATAAAGGACAGGACGACCCTGTTCCTGGATGTCTACCAGATAATCTCTATGCATGACCCGGATTTCTTTACACAGGAAGAACTCTATGCAGACACACCTGCGAAAATACTCCTTGCTGAGGATTCCACCTTCTACAGGAACATGCTGCTCTCTTACCTGACTGGTGCTGGATACGACGTGGTCCAGGCCGAGGACGGCCAGAAGGCGTGGGAAATCTTTCAATCAGACCACTTTGACTTGGTTATAACCGACATTGAGATGCCCAAGATGAACGGTTTTGAGCTTGCCAGAAAAATTCGAAGCGAGGCTGGCAACAAGGATGTTCCCATAATTGCAGTCACCTCCCTTTCAGGAGAGGAAAACAGGCAGAAGGGTCTTGAGGCCGGGATTGATGATTACCAGTCAAAGCTTGACAGAGACCAGGTTTTAAGGGCTGCAAACAGCCTTCTTAAGGAAAAGGCACTGGAAACAGCAGCATAAAAGGAGAATAGACAATGAGCCTTAATAACGAAACGCTTCCAGCAGTGAATAAAAAGGGAAACGTGGTTGAGATGTCCATGGCCGATACCTCACAGTTTGTCACCTTTTACTACGACAAGCACTTTTTCGGCCTGCCCATAGACGACGTGATAGAAATCAACAAGGCCCTGGATGTAACCCCGGTTCCAATGGCGCCGGAGTACGTTTCTGGCGTGGTGAATCTCAGGGGCCAGATACTTACGGCCATTAATCTTGCCTCCAGAATTGGACTGTCTTGCGATTGCAAGGATGAAAAGAGGGAATACAATAACGTAATAATGGGGAACAGAGAGGAACCCGTTAGCCTCCTCGTGGAACGGATTGGGGACGTAATGTCCATACCTACGGAAAAGGTTGAGCCGCCGCCTGACATGATTGAGGGCATAGACCTTAAATACGTTGATCAGGTGTGCAAGCTGGATAGCAAACTCCTGATAATACTAAACAGCAATGCCCTTGAAAGGTCCGAGGAGACGAAAAAGAACGGCTCCTGATCTTTCTTTTTTGGGCCTGCTTGACCTAGGTTTCAAAGGCCCCATTCACTGGCATAAAAAAA